>NZ_LYBM01000006.1 GCF_001707825.1 Veronia pacifica
AAATGGTATTTTATTACTTTATTTAAATATCAATTTTTTTAATCAATAAAACTATGAAAATGTTTTCAATAATTTACTTGAGTTGAATCACAAAGTAATAAAAATAATAAAACAAATTAGTGAATATGTTTTTTTTCATATTAGATTTTAAAGAAAAACAATAATCGACTTCTATGTTTTTTATCCGGACGGCACCATCGAAGCTGTAATAAGAAAAAAGAGATATATTTTTTTTATCAATTTTATTGGTTGAAGTAGAGAGGGCTATTTATTAAATAAATTTTACTTGATGCCTTTTGGTACCTTTTAATGATTATTTATGTCTCTTTGAAAAACACAATTTATTGAAATTTAAAAAACAACGTCAGCTTTATCACTGTCATTAAAAACTCAACCACCCTAAAAAATTTAGGGTGGTTATAACTGTGAGAGAGTATTATGTCCGATTTAACAGCGATATCATCTAAACGTCTGGATGCCGCAAACAACATTACTAATGATGATAAAAACGTAAAAGATGAAAACCAAGAAGATAGAGATCAACAAGCTCGTGATCAGGTTAAAGATAAACGTGGCAAACCGAGAACGAATGAAGGTGCAAGACTGAGTGGTGACGAAGTACAGCGCAGGGCTCAGGCTCAGGTAAATAAAGACAGTAATTCAGAGGCAAAGAAACCAACAGAACAGTCAACTCCCCCCGCTACATCATTGCCGAATGACAAATCGCAAAGAGAACAGTCGCAGTTACCCAGACAAGGTAAGTCTTTATCAACACAGCCTTCCCAGCAAGAGGTGAACGAGTACGTAAGTAAACACTATACAAAACAAGAAGAGAAATATTTGAGAGAGAATTACGAGAATGCCAAAAAGTCTAACCCAAACTTGAGTTTGGGTGACTATGTACAAAGCACCAATGTCGATGGTAAAGGAAATCCGGTGCCGATTTTCGGCAATAGCGGGAAGAGTCAGGCAAAACGATCTGCGGACAATCAAACTACTACTGGGAACAGCACAGTAGCGGAATATAACCCCAGTGCGGCTCAGCAAAAAAGTGATGAAAAAGCCGCAACCTCAACGTTTTTAGGTGTGATGAAAAAAGCAAATGAACTCGCCAGTAAGGGAAGTTTAATCACAGAAGAAAATGTAGAGAAATTAGGAAATGCCTTTAAAGATTATGCATCAAACAATAAGGAATTTTTGAGGAATTTAGTAAAAAACACGAAAGAGGGAGAGGCCGTTCCTCTGAAAACGGAATGGTTAAGTGGAAATCCGACTCTTCTTGCTATTGCACAATACGGCACTCAAAGCAGTTATGGTACAGGTAACAGTGTGATTAGCGGTGTAGGAGGGAAAGGACCGTCAGTACAATTGCTTGCATATTTGAACCCTGAAACTGGAGGTTTTGGATTTCAAGTTGCGCAACACACTGAAGTCAGCTGGGACTACGGCAATTCTCGGTTAAGTTCAGATGCGGTCAATGCATTAACTCAAGGAATAATAGCTCCGTCTCTGGGGGCTGGGGGGCAATTAATCACCAACAGAGGAATACAGTGGGACTTCAATTGGCAAAATGGCGAGCCTAAAATGGATGGTGGCTCCGTTTATGATGAAACAATTTTACGGCCTGTGGAGGCAACATTTAAGGCATTCCCTGGTGCTCCTACTCACCAAGGCACCGTTGGTCTTGAGTTTGGAATGGTGAACAAAGATAAATTTGATTCTGAATACAATGGCTTAGATTGGGAAGACGTGAATAAACGTGCCGTAGCAAATGGCTATGAGACGTTGGCCGGAGCGGGGGGCTTTGCAGTAGTCGCTGCTGCAAAAGCCATGTCCGCCTATTCCCAAGGAGACAGTACTGGTCGGGCTTTAGCCGGTATTGCGGCAGCAGCTGCGACTGGTTACAGAGTAGGTCAACAACTTTATGGGACAGGGGACACTATTTATAACTTTGCTAGTGGTTCTGCGGATTCGTCCCATGCTTGGGGGCATGTAACATTCGGAGGGGCGGATTTCAATGCTAACCCCGCGCCTGTAAGAAATGCAATTAACACAATAAGAGATCAGATCCGCTCTCAGGGAGTGACATCTTCTGATATTGACATTGAAGCTGGCTCAAACAATATTGAGTTAAGTATATTAGGGTCAAGTGAGGATAGACCATATGTACCACTGGATGAAGATCAAATACCACAAATACCATATGTACCGCAGGGCGCCGATCAAATACCATATATCGATGATGACCCTATAGAGGAGCCTATTGGTGCACCAGTCCCCGGTGCAATTCAGCCGCCAACCCCTGCCGAGGGCAGCAGACCTCAGACACCTCAAGATCCAGCATCGCAAGTTCCGAGGCCTCCCACACCTGTTGACTCTGGATCTGTTGGCCCAGAATCGCAAATACCGAGTCCCGATACAAATAACAATGCTGTAGCAAAAGAGTTTGCCGCGATTTACCCAAGACTTAACATAAACTGGTTTAGTCATGACCGCATAAATGTACCGACTTCTGTGGACGGAAAACCCGTTGATTTGCCTGATGGAAGAAAATTAGATGGACTCAAGCCAGACTATCCTGACTTTGCAGAACGCTATGAAAAAAGTTCCTGGTCGGCGCTTGCAAACCTCGGTCAGAAACTCGGTGCACGAAAACAAGCTATCCGATATAGCGATGGCTCCATATTAACTGGCGGTCCGTCGAATGCTCCGGGCTATGATAATTACGGTCGATTAGAGCTTATCGATGGCGACACCGGCCAAACACTTTGGTCCTACGACAGCGGACAAGCACGTGCCAAACAAATTCAAAATTCGCCAAACTTTTCTCCAACCACACCACATCAGCAATGGAGTCAACAGCAGATAGAAGATGGCGAACCACTACGATGGGCCCAACAACACTTTACCTCAATTAATGGTGTAGAGAAGTATGCTGGGATACATTCATTGGATGCTTTCCGTAAGAATGTCGATAACTTCAATTATTACAATGACTGGGGTGATTGGGGGCCAGGTTGGTCGTCTGCGCAAAACTACCTTAAGGGTGAGTATTTTGCGTTTCAAGATGGGTATGCTGTTGCTATGCCAGGAAGTACAACTGGATCATGGCATTGGTATGCTTATACCAGAGAGGGGCAATTAGCGTGGCAAAGGGATCTTCCAAATTATAAAAATTAAATAAAACTGTAAAAAAGTAAAAACCTCAGGTGACCCCTGAGGTTTTTCACCATATTGATTATCATTTCTGTACATATTTTATGCTTTGCCGCAGGAGCAGGTCTACAAATAGATATTGAATGTTCCGATCCTTTCCATTAATCAGTCAATATCACGTGACTTTAGTTATTCCTGCTGCCGCATAAGTTATTAAGTATATTTTAGCAATATACTTAATAATTTTTTAAAACAGCACTTTAAAGATAAAATGCATACTGTTATGAATAATTCAATGTCAGTTAGTTTTTTATAACATCACATTCCGCATACTTTTATGCGAAGGAGTAGATGGTAAGAGGTGAATATATTATGTCTGGAACTTAGAAAATACCATCTTAAACAAAAGAGTGGATAGAATTGATGGTGTAAGTCCCTTTGTTGTTAACAGAGGAACTGTTTACGTTGAGTGTTAAAGCTTGCTGACCTATTTTTACTCAGCGCATCTTGTTCGAATAGTAGGCTTGGAGCACAGCTGAGATAAGTACAGCGATGCTTGAAGCAAGGTAGATATACTGTGATTGTTTGTGGTGTAGGCTCCCGCCTTAACACGTAATGGCTTTGTATCAGGCACCCAGCAAGGGTAAGTGCTTGCAACGTTTATAGGTCATGGCTATCTCAATGCAATGCTGAATGACGTTTAGCGGCACTGGTTCGTTGGTCTGTAAGACGATCGCCCGGCTTCCTTCAAAAGAAAGTCTGTCGTCGTATAGCTCACGGAATGCATCAATCAACTTGGTTCTACAATGAAAAAAAATAAAACACTGTGCCGGGTATTTTTCTTTCCAGTCAATTCGAAGCGGGCTACCACTTTTTACTTTGTAACTGAGTTCACCCCACTTTATGGATTCTTCAACTTCACCAGCATCAGTGGCTTTTGCAACCTCGTAGATGAGGTCTCTTAACTCAAGGATCAGTGGCTTAATATGTTCTGGGTAGCGATCTATTTTTTCCTGAATATCTGCTTTCATTTGAACACGCCTTACGTTGAATTATTTTGTTGTCAGGTCTATTCAAGTGGCTTTCTCATGCCGCTCTTTAGTGCAATCGAATCATTTTTTCGTCGTTGGTATGTCTGCTGCGCGCGTTTGATTGCCATAGATATTGAGCAAATTTCCAATCAGCATTAATAAAGCGCCAACCAGCAAGGCGATCTCAAACTTTTCTCCATATAGGAGTACACCCACCACAGCAATTAGGGGTAAACGCAGAAAATCCATCGTCACGACTAAAGTCACTTCGGTATAAGTCATCGCTTTTGTCAGACAATAGTGGGCAGAGAGCGCCGTGAAACCAACAATACCTAACCATAACCAGTCAACACCGTGCGGCTGCTGAAAATCGTGGAGTGATAAAAGTAGCCCGATCGGTAGCTGAATGAGACACATCATGAATAAAATGGTCAACGGGTGTTCTGTATTGGACAGTGCTTTGGTTGATGAGTGGGCGATGGCGTAACAGATGGCGGCGACCAGCACGATAACAGAGGCTGAGTTGATGATGGCGATACCGGGTTGAACAATAATCAATACCCCAGCAAGCCCGAGTGAAATAGATATCAGTTTTTCGCGGGTCAGGCTTTCGTTAAGAAAAGTACAGGCAATCAGTGCTGTCCATAATGGTACGGTAAACTCCAAAGCGAAAACCTCCGCCAGCGGTAATAATGCGATCCCCTTAAACCAGCCAAACTGACCACCAAAATGAAAAAGATTGCGAAAGGTATGCAGGTGGAGACGCTGAGTCGTAAACAAATGGGTTTGTCTGGTGGAAGCGATGACGGCCACTACCATAATAAGGCCAATGACGCTGCGGTAAAAAAGTATCTGAAAGGTGTCGAGATGCTCGCTTAACTCCCGTCCTCCGATGGCCATAAGGCAAAAAGAAGCCAGCGCACCAATCATCCACAACACCGAAAAAATATTGATACAGCCTCCATGCCGCCATCGTTATAGCCGTTGGGGGTCATTCTACACCCAGTTATGACGATTTTCGAAAACCGGCGAAAATAAGGTGCTAAATCTGAGGTATATGGCAATTAAGTCGTGGATTCTCATCTTCAAAGGGTGTTGTATCTGTCCTGAACACGCCCTTTTGCTGCTGACGTTTACGTCTTATATTGATGGAGGTGTCTGCCGTTAGAACAAGCATTTTCCGACAGCATTGATAAGAGAGGTCGCTATGAAATACTCAGATCATGCCACCATTATCGGAGGTGGAGTGGTGGGCTTAACCTCAGCCTACGAGATGCTGAAACAGGGCTTTGCGGTCACGCTCCTGGAGAAAGAGCCGGATGTGGCATTAGGCGCCAGTCATGCTAATGGTGCCCAATTGAGTTATAGCTTCGTCGACGCCATGTCCTCTCCTTTAATACTCAGAAAACTCCCGGTTATTCTGGCGGGAAAAGACCCTGCGTTAACGGTGAAATGCCAGCCATCAATCATGCTTACCCGCTGGAGTGCAAAATTTCTGTTCAATGGTCTGGCATTCAGAGAACGGAAAAACAGTGAACATCTTTATCGTCTCGCGTTATTTTCAAGTGAAAAAATGGAGAAGCTGAGGCGAGAGAACAATCTGGAATTTAACTTTCGTGAGTGTGGAAAACTGGTTGTTTACCGAAACAAGGACGACTATGAGCGGGCCAAACAGGGGGTTGAACGAAAAGCTGAATGGGGATTCAGGCAGCAGATTCTTTCAGTCGATGAATGTGTGAAAAAAGAGCCCGCGTTGAGAAATATCTCGTCGAGTCTTGCAGGGGGTCTGTACTCAGGCATTGACCATATTGGGGATGCGGCACGTTTCTGTCAGTCGTTACTCGCTGTATTGCAAGACATGAAAGGGTTTGACATTAAATTTAACTGTGCAGTCTCTCGGCTCGTGGCAGTACACGGGCGCGTTACCCATATTGTGACTCATCAGGGGGTGTTTGATACTGACAAGGTGATCGTCGCTGCTGGCTGTGGGGCGCAACACATACTCCGCTCGCTTGCCATATCTTTACCGATTTACCCTGTTAATGGCTATAGTCTGACTTTTCCCGCCAATAATTTTTCACCCAATTGCAGTGTGACTGACCTGGCCAATAAAGTTGTTATTGGCAAAATCGGTGACCGGGTTCGTCTCGCTGGGTTTGCAGATATAGTCTCCGGCTCAGCTCAACATACTGAAGGTCGATTGGCAGAGTTACTGGCGCTTGGGCGGGCTCTCTTCCCGGACGCAGCAGATTACGATCACATTCTGGATAGGTGGCAGGGCAGCCGGCCCTGTACGCCAACAAGCTTGCCAATCATTGATCGGGTGGGCTATGAAAATCTTTACGTCAATGCGGGACATGGAATGTATGGATGGACGCTTGCCGCCGGGTCTGCAAGATTGCTGGCTGCGCGGATAACCGATGATGATCTGTGGCAGCAGTTTGGCGGCCTTTCCCGCGGATATCACGCGTTTTAACGCTGCCGATTAGCCTGCTTTTTACTGTCTAGCCCAATCAAACATATCGGGTTGGCAGCGTCTCTAAAAGACTACACGCAGGATGTCATGATTGCTGACACCGTGAATATTGCTTAAAGCAAAAAAATGGCAGCCTCCCGACTGCCAAAGCATCACGTAGTGATGAAATTTTACAGAGAAGAAACGATTACTCACATGGGCCGATTAGATCCCACGGTCCCCATTGACCACCCGGTGTGACATTTTTATTCCACCACTGCGCTCTATAAATATTTTGTTGATAAAGCACTTCCTCGCCGCCTGTGTAAACAGTATCTGGATCCCAGTTTGCAGGACAGCTTGGGGTTGGATTATCACTCTTTTCAAACGACACACTTACCGTATGTGCGCCGCTGAGTGCGGTGAAGGTATAGGAGCCTGAGGCTGGTTGGACTTGGCCATCAACAATGACGGCCTTGACCGCATAACCCTGATCAGCCGTGAAGTTGATGGTAAAGTCTGTACCACCTTTGCCTTTGATCACTCCATTTGCATCAGGAGTTGGTGATACTGAACCACCCAGCCCATCAACGGTGACAGTGATGTCAAAGAAGACAGGATTGTCGACGGTGACTTCTGAAAAGTCGCCAGTGAAACCGGCAAAATTATTTGCAGACAGTGAGCCAACTTCTGTATTTTTCAGGATAATTTTCTTCTTATCGCCCTTTGCATACGGTTCAACAAGACTGATCACTGTATCTGCGCCCTGCTGGACAAGTTGCAGGCTGGCAAACGGTACTGGGTTATTGCTGGGTACGGTTAGCACTGTTTTGCTGACATCAAAAGAGCCAACAACCAGTTCCATGTTCCATCCCCAGTTGATGTGGTTCAAAGGAACGATAAAGCCGAGTCGATCAAAGCTGCCCGTGACGTTAACAAACATATCTGGGCGCAAGTCTGCCAGTGTCAGCCCAGTCAGTTCGTAGTAAGCATAAATGCCGCCGTCCTGCGCCTGGGGACCGATGATCACTGAGTTTTCAGTCTGGTAGGCTTTAAGGTGTTTGAAGCCAATACCTGAGGTGCCTTCGATCTTATCTATGTTTGGATCAAAGTTATCAACCACTGACTTACCACGCCATGCCAGCGGGTATATGTTTGATTTCACGATAACGTCGGCGGGGTTTGCCTGAACCGAAGATGCAGATACACCGTTCAATACTACACGCTGCCCAGCAAATTGAAGCTCCGCACCTTCACCTGTCTCGGCAACAACAAGGTTAGCGAGAGGGTCAGCCGCATTCCAGCCACTCAGTACGACAAGGTCATCACCGACAGTAAAGTCGACGACGGTGGTGGTTGAGCCCTGTTGCTCATTCAGCATTAACTTATCGCTGCCGCCGCCAGTGATGACGGTGTCATTACCCCAGCCTGCGGTGAGAACTTCTGGATACGGTGAGCCATGTGTCGTGCTGTCACCCGGTACATCGAAAATGGTGTCAAAGCCGCCAAATTTATACACATACTTGGTAATGCAGGTGCCAAGCTCATCACAGGTGATTTGGTCTTTTGTCAGCAGCGCGCCGGTTCCCCATGCGCCGCGAAGGTGTGCTGCGGCGAGTAAGCCTGACATAGTGGCTTTAACCTCAATAGGTCGCCCATTGTCATCTTCTCCCGGCCAGCTTTTATTCAGTGCCTGTTCCCACGTCATATTGGCGTCAGACAACAGCTTGGTCAGCACTTTATAGTTAAAGTGCATGGCGTCACGAATCACCAGTTCCTGCTTCTCCGGTAGCCTGAGGTCAGCCAGTGAATTAACGCCATTTTTACCGACAAATGTGCCTTCCCAGAGGTTGTTGTCAGTCACATAGACTTTGTTGCCGCCTGAACCCTCAATTTCTGCCAGTGCTTCTGTTTTGCAGCCAATCCACGTTGAATCAGGAACAAACATGTAGAAGCTGTCATACTCGACACCATCAACGACCGCAGTGGTTGGGCTGTAATAACCGGAATCAATCAGCAGGGCTTCACCCAGTTGATAGCCAATAAAGCCCCATGCATTCATTGAGTTATATTGCATCTCTCTGAACATTGCTGGGTCGTTGGGGGTGTCAGGGTTATAAATTCCGTCGATACCGAGCTTTTTAAAGAAGTCACTTATTGTGGTTGGCTCAGAAATCATTTCTCCGGTTGAGCAATCGCGAACCAGTCTGCCCGGTTCTGTTACCTGGGCATAGGTGTAAACAGGATTGTCGAGGTTTTCGAGGTAAAAATCCGCCAGAGCTGGGTTGATTCCCGATTCGAAGTCGCGCAATGAATCCAGAAATGCCTGCACGCCTGAAGCCTGAACAGGGGCTGCACACGCGGCGGCGATCACGAAGCCAAGCGCTGTTTTCTTGGTGTTAAACATATTTTCCTCTTGTTCGTAGGGTAGAGGTTTTAGTGATAACTTTGCTGAAAAAAGACAGCAAAGTGCCTACCCGCTGCCAGTGAGGCAGCAGGTGTGATTCTTATTTGAATATTGGTGTTTGTTTAGCTCACGTTAATCACTGCGTTACCCGTTCCCGGCTCTGCTCGACCCAGCAACACATTGGCTGCAGCGACTGCACTTTCTGGTCTCGGTGAGTGGGCGCATAGGTAATGTTGCACGTCGGGATACGTCAAAAGGTCATAGGGACTTCGCAGTGCAACCACGACAAGGTTGGCGAAGTCAGAGCTCAACATTTTTACTGTCAGCTTTGCTTCAACCTGATCAAAATCTTCACCCGGGAGCGGGTGATTTTCAGTGACGACAACAATATAGCCATCAACACAATTCGAGAGATCCTGAATGGTGACATCATGGCAGTGAGGATGAATATTTTTTATGGCTTGTCTGAATGCACTAAATGCAGGCTCTGCCTGATTAGGGCCGATACCTCTCGGATTCATAAGATTGTGGTAACTCGCGCTGGGTGTGGCATTGAGCAAGTAGAGGGGTTTATCAGCAACATCTGCCACGCCACCGCGCACCCAGGTAACCGCCTGTTGCGCCGTCGACTGGGCAACGCGTTGATTTGCAGCAATGTCAATATCACCAAATAAAGACTGAGGTACAAGCTTGTCGAGTTTACACTGCACCACACGTCTCACAGCGTCATCAATGATGGCTTCATCCAGCTCACCACTCTCAACAGCGTCAATCAGACCATGAATCATGGCAAGCTGCTTATCCAGATATGCGTCGGAGTGATCGTAGTGTTCTTCAGAGAGCATGATCATGGTGATACCCGCTTTCATGGCTTTGACAGCGGCATCGACAGGGGCGTAGTGGTTTTGAATCGCGCCCATATTCATGCTGTCTGAGATAATGATGCCGTCAAAGCCCATATCGCGGCGAAGCACATCTTGCAGAATGACGTTTGATAATGTCGCTGGGTTATCTTTATCCAGCCTCGGATACAGTATGTGGCTGGTCATGATCAAATCAACACCTGCATCAATCGCTGACTGGAAAGGAGCAAGATCGTTTGATTTCAGCTCATCATATGTTTTGTCAACGCGTGGGATATCGCGGTGAGTATCGCCTTGCGTATCGCCGTGGCCGGGGAAATGCTTAGCACATGAAAGAATGTTTCCGGCACTCAGTCCGTTGACCGCCGCGGCTGAATGCGCGCTGACTTTTTCAGGCATGTCGCCAAAGGAGCGGGTATCGATAATCGGGGAGTTTGGGTTTAGGTTTACGTCGCAGCAAGGCCCGAGAATACAGTTGAAGCCAGCAGCACGCATTTCGTCACCAAACACCTTGTACATTTGCTGTGTTCCGCTGACATCATCCGAAACACCCAGAGCAAGGTTGCCCGGGCCTGTTGTTGATTCACCAACCAGTACGCCCCATGCGCCTTCCTGATCAACGCCCAGTAGCAGTGGCAGACGCTGGTGGGCATCGAGGATCGACTGTAACTCTTTGTTGAGATTTTCCGCTTCAGCAAAGGTCTCTGCGTTGTCCTGACTCAAGTAACAACCGCCCAGATTGTATTCAGCGATCATTGTGCGTGCTGTCTCGGCCGACTTACCCGGAAAAGCCAGAATAAATAATTGCCCAATCTTCTCTTTCAGGCTCCATGCCGAGATCTGTTTCATGATGTCGTTATTGTTTTTCATTGTTTCTCCAAAGTTCCTATTGGATTTATTTCTTGCGCAATTGTTTTATCTGACCCATGGTGAAGGTCACCGCGACGATGATGATGATTCCGCGCAATATGAGTTGCTGGTCAACATTGAGCCCCATCAGAACCAAACCGTTGTTTACCATGCCCATAATTAATGCGCCGATCACTGAACCAACAACGGTTCCTTTTCCGCCAAACAGACTGGTTCCGCCAATAATGACTGCCGCAATAACCAACATGAGATCACTCTCGCCCAGTGTGTACCGGGCGCTATAGAGGCGACCTGAGTAAAGGATCCCCGCCAGTGCGGCGAGAAAGCCATTGATCATCAGGACATATAACTTGATGCGATTGACGTTGATGCCTGAATACATGGCCGAGACTTTGTTGCCGCCGGTGGCCAGTACATGTTTGCCAAAGGTGGTATTTCTGAGGACAAATGCTCCGATGACGGTCACAATCAGCGTCCATATAAAGAGGACAGAGAAGGGGCCAATATCTCCGGAGCCGAAGATAAAGGCATACGTATCGTTATCGACAGGGATGGTTTGCAGCGAGGTCGACCAGCGTGCAATACCGGTGATGATGCCAGTTGTGCCCAATGTGACCAGAAACGAGGGAATACCAATCTGTGTGACGAAGAAACCGTTGATAAAGCCGATCATCGTTCCGACAGTGAGTGCCGCGGTCACGGCGAGTAAAATACTGTCTGTTTCCTGCAAAGTAAGGGCAGAGACGATGGCAGCCAACGCGACAGTGGCACCAAATGAAAGATCTATTTCAGCGGCGCTGAGCACGAAGGTCATCCCTACAGCCATAATAGCTATCGTGGCTGTTTGACGGGCGATATTCATCAGGTTCACCGATGAAAGAAATCCCTTGTCATGCAACATGATAGAGAAGAACGCGAAGATCCCTATAAATACAAAGTAAATAATGTAATCACGCCACTGAACCTGCTTCAGCTGTCCGTGTAAAGACAGGACTTTTTCAGTCATGCTAACTCCCTATTTTCATTGAACTGCTTTTAACAGCGCGTCTTCAGAAATCTGATGGCCTTCGATACGCTCAGCAATTCGTCCTTTTTTGACTACATAAATAACGTCACAAAAGTTACCGATTTCTGCGTATTCACTGGACACAAAAAGGACGCCATATCCCTCAGCAACATACTGGTCGACAATTTTCATGATTTCGTATTTGGCGTTGATATCGATGCCGAATGTTGGGTCATCGAGCAGCAGGACTTTGGCCTGAGTAGACAGACATTTACCTATCACCACCTTTTGTTGATTACCGCCGGATAGAAACCGGACAGCTTGCTCTGAGCTTTCTGCTTTGACCCCCAGTCTTTTCATTGCTCTATCAACAACGATTTGCCCTGATGCCTGATTGATCACAGACGATTTGGCGATTCGGTCGAAAGAGGCCATTAGCAGGTTGTCTGATACAGAAAAATCGAGCACTAAACCCTGTGTTCTTCTCTCCTCAGGCACCATATTGATGCCATTTTTAATCGCCTCTTTGGGTGATGATATGCGCACGCTTTTGCCACCAATCAGAATCTCACCTGACGTTGGCGGTGAAAGGCCATAGATGGTCTCTAATATTTCAGTGCGTCCGCTACCCAGTAAGCCCGCTAGACCAACGACCTGACCAGGCATCACACTAAGGCAAATATCGGTCAGACAGTGATTACTGACCGACTTTAATTCGAGCAAGGGCACTTTATTTTTTTGTGAATGTCTTGATGAAAGCCAGTCAAACTGGGTGGCTGTTTTGTTGCCTAACATAGCCTCAACAAGCGCGGCGATAGATGTGTCAGACGGTCGAGTTTCAAGCACAGTGTAACCGTCCCGCAGTACAGTCACGGAATCACATATCTGCATGACATCGGCGAGATAGTGGGTGATATAGATGATGGTGATCCCACGCCTTTTCAGCTTTTCTATCACATTGAATAAGTTCTGGGTTTCACTGTTAGAGAGGGATGCAGTCGGCTCGTCTAACACAATAATTTTTGCATCTACGGCCAGTGCCTTTGCAATTTCGATCAGCTGTTGCTCGCCAAGACTTAAGTTTTCTACACGGTCACTGGGCTGAATATCAACGCCCAATAAATCCAGAATGGGCATGGTCATTTTTTCTCGTGATCGATTAGAGAAAAGTGATGTCCGCTGAGTAGGGTGATTGAGAAAAATGTTATCAGCGACACTGAGACTGGGCACCAGACTCAGATCTTGATAGACCATGGCAATCCCTTTCTCCTGCGCCATTTTAGGTGATGAAAACTCCACTTTTTCACCAAAGACGGCAACGGTTCCGCCATCGCGGGAATGGAATCCGTTCAACACTTTGACGAGTGTGGATTTGCCTGCTCCGTTCTGACCGAGCAAGGCGTGCACTTCGCCTGTTTTAAGCGTGAATGTGACATCCTTCAGTACAGGGGTGCCATCAAAGCTTTTTTTGATCGCTGATGCCTTAATTGCGACGTCCAATGTTCTCTCTCCCGACACAATGATTACCTATACCCGCGGTTACTTTTCCAATGCTCTGTGAATGGACTTTGGTGCGGGCCTTCTCAGTGCTTGCTGCCAGGAGTCAAGCAGGTTGTCGCGTGTCACCGCGTTTGCGCCAACGGTGACAAACGGAGGCGTGTATGCGCCCAGCTTTGCTAACGAGCCCATCCGTGCGAGTGTCTGGCCAAGGTCATAAGGGAGGTCGGTGACAATGCCTGATACATTGCGATTCTTTGCCATATCGAGCGCATTGGCTGCGCCAAGATCCATGGTAACGACTTTGATGTCTTTTCTTCCGGCCGCTCGTGTCGCTGCAACCACGCCCTCTGCAATGCTATCCCACGGTGCATAAATCGCCTTGATATTTGGATTTTGGGTGATCATTGCGGAGGCAATCACTTCGCCGTCATTGGCGTTGGCGATCCCCTGTTTTGCGACCACATGGATATCGGGATAGAAGTGTTCAATGCTTGATAATGTGGCTTGGTCACGCTGATTGGTAACGTAGTAATCAGCCTCGTGATAAATGAAGCCGATGTTACCCTCGGAATCGACAGCGTCTGCGATGAGATCCGCAGCCAGTTTCCCCATTTGATAGAGATCATCCGTGACTATGCCGGCGTAGTCTTTACCATGCTCAAAACCAGAGGGTAAATTGCTGATCAAGACCAGCTTGCTGCCCTGCTCGATAGCTGGGCGGAATGCAGCAGCACCTGACACAGGGTCAACGACCAGAGAAATAATAATATCTGGCTTCCTCACCAAGGCTGTTTCAACATCTGTTTTTTGTTTATTGGCGTTAAACTCTGCATCGGTGACTGCTACAATCTCAACATTCAGATCTGAGAAGGTAGATTTTGCTCCTTCGATCAAGGCATTAGACCAGTCAGATGTGCTATGCATTAGAATTGCAGCTTTCAGGTTCTTTGCCCGAACCGCTGCTACTTGATTTTCAGTCAGTGATATATCGGTGTAAGGGGTCGCTTTTTCACCATTTGGACCGCGGGTTTCAGCCATAGCTGGCAAGGTTGTAGCCATAGCAAAAACCAAGATGCCACCAATAAACCACGCTGCTTTTGAGATGAATTTTTCTACTATCATACGTTCCGACACCTTAGTAGGTAATAGTTGAGTATTAACATAGCTACTAATATAGGTATTACATGAGTATTTAATGTGCGAAAGATCTCGTCGAAAGCATTTAACAAGGTGATAACACTCGCATTGATCTTGGTAAATCAATGAATAGCTAATATTCCAATCTGTTTTGGTTCCCGAAAGCGACCAGTTAAGTCGATGGTATATGCAGAGTGCTTATATAGGTGAAATATAGGTGTTATGATGAATTGTCTAACATGAATACCTACGCTTGCAGGGTAAATGAGAGGGTAAAAACGTTAATGGAAGAAGGCACCAATAATTATAAAAGCCACTTAACCAGCATGTACCACGCACTGCTGTCCGACAGAGATGTTTACTTCATTGCATTTGATAGCAACGAGGTTGTTATAGACACTAATTATCCTGTTGTGTCGTTAAACCTTAACCACTTAGATGATTTGATCTTTTTGGTTGGTGCAGAGCAGCTGTCCGCCATTCGGCAACACATGACCCAACAACCACTGAATTTCACATTCAATGTTGCCAACCTGAGTTTTGCCATGTCGCGTTTTGATATCGACAATTCGGATACTGTTTTTTGTTTGCAAGTCGAAGCAAAACAGGAATTATCAGATGCGGGTAAATTGAGTGCGATAGAGCGTGATTATCAATTGATCACTGAGTTATCGTCATCTTTCAATTTGCTCAACAGCGCAGGTGCTGCGCACATGACTGATGACCTCAAGCATGAGATTCGAGATGTTCACCTACCAGAGGTGAAATCAAAGCTGGCAGAGCTTGAAGATCCCAGCCTGAAATTGTGTCTTGAGATTGTTCAGGCAAATATGGAATCGCTGTTAGCTGAGCCAGATGTGAACAATCAATTGCTGTCGGTTTTAACGCCGTCGGAATATCAGGTGGCTGAATTTATTCGAAGTGGTATGTCGAGTCAGGAAATTGCCAATACGTTGAATGTTGCTAAAAAAACAGTTGAGAATCACAGGAACAGCTTACGTAACAAATTGGGTATCACCAACCGAGGTGTCAATCTGAGAAACTACTTACAGACACTGGAGACCAAGTAGTCGCCTCGTTGTCTGTCTTTATCGCCGCTATTTCTCAAGCACGTTTCCCGACCAGTGTTCCTATTTCGGCACACTCTATTCTCTTTGTGTGTTCCGGTATCGCTACACCCCTCAGTGCTCCCTGAAAATAATCAATAATAACAATCATTTATTTTTGGCACTGTCATTGCTTCAACTCACAGACTATCGCGAATATTAAGTGGGTAAAGAAATGGATATCAAGTTAGAAACCAAAGGGAAATCATACAAGCATCTGATTTTATTTGGCGCTGCGTTAGCAGTTCTCATATCAGGCGTCGTAGCGGGAAGAAGTTACCTTGGTGACGCCAGCCAACTTGCAGATAGCAATGACCTGAGGCGCGCTGTTGTTGAACAGGGAAAGTTCGACATTCAGGTGAGTGGTATGGGGAAATTGTTGATCGATAACCAACAGCTGATCACAGCGAATACCGATGGCAAAGTTGTCGATATTCAGATAAAACCGGGCCAGATTGTTCAAAGGAATCAAGTCATCGCCAGACTTGAGAATACCGTGACCCGCGAACGTTTGGCGCAGAGGCGTAATCTATTAAATCAGCGACTTTCCGAGCACGATGCTGAATTAACGGTAATGGATGTAAAACTGGTTGAGCTTGAAGCCGAGAAAAGTGATTTGGCGCTTGAGCTGAATAGCAAAGAAAAGATGCTGCCAGGTTACAGAAAGTTGTTTGATAAAGGTTATATATCCGAGCTGGAATTCAGTTCAGAACAGCTTGCATTGGCAAAAACACGAAATGCGCTCAGGGTGCAAGAATCGCGGGTTGAAAAACACACCAAAAAACTGGCAGCAGTGAAAAAGGCACAGTTAGCTGAACTCGCAGGCCTAAAACTGGATATTTCGACACTGGAGTCAAACATTGATGCTCTGACGATACGTTCGCCAATGACAGGACAAATCCAGCAGGTCTCCGTCACGCTCGGCATGCAGGTATTATCGAATCATGCGATTGCCAATGTAGCTGACCATAATCAGTTGATTGCCAGGCTGCAGATTGCTGAGCTTGAAGCTCCTTTTGTGAAGGTCGGTCAGAATACCATCATCGATACTTTTAGCACTGAAATGACGGGTTTGGTCAGCCGTGTGTCACCCATAGTGAAAAACGGACAGGTAAAGGTTGACGTAACGCTCACTGGAGAGCTTCCAAATGAAGCGAGAAATCAGCTCAATGTACAGGGCATTATCAAAACGATGGAACGAAATAATGCCCTGTACGTGAAGGTCCCTGCCAATAGCCAGCCAAATCAGGTGAATACTGTGTTTGTGATTAGTGGCAATAAGGCAAATAAATATCGGGTACGTTTTGGCCTGAGATCCATCAACAACATTGAAGTCAAAGATGGCCTGTCTGTCGGCGATGAAATTATCATTTCGGATACCCGTGAATATGCCTCAGACCAGCAGATTCTCCTATATCACTGACAGTTGGTTTCTCTTCTCTATTAAAGCCTGCTTATTAAGTAGGCTTTTGTTTTTTTATTCCGAGATTTTTGCCGCAATTTATCTGATTTGATTTTTCTGGCTATATTACTGGTGTCTCGATATCGATACACTGAATTTGAATAGTGTGTCGATATCGAAACCCTATGTATTCATGATGATATTAAAGTCATATAAAACAATATGTTAAACTTGGCATGCGCCTTGCTATTAAGCCCATATAAGAATAGGGCTTAAACAGATATCAAGGACGAAACGATGAAAAAGATCATTGAACTCAAAGGCATTAGTCGAGTATTCAAGACAGAGGACATTGCCACACAGGCACTGAACAATATTAATCTCTCTGTCGCAGAGGGTGAGTTTGTTGCCATCACAGGGACATCGGGCTGCGGTAAGTCCACATTACTATCAATTCTCGGTTTAATAGATATTCCCAGCAGCGGTGAATATTGGATCAGCGATAGGCCGTCAACAGATCTCTCGTCAGACCAAAGGGCTTTTATCCGTGCTAATCACCTTGGTTTTATTTTTCAGGCATTCAATCTGATTAGTGACTTAACGGTAATGGAGAATGTGATTCTCCCGCTGACCTATCAGGACGGGATAAAGCGTGAAGAGATGCTCGCTCGCGGTAAAAAGGTGCTCGAGGAAGTGAATCTGATGAACCGCTGTGATCACTATCCTGCACAGCTTTCAGGCGGGCAACAGCAACGTGCTGCAGTGGCAAGGGCATTGATCAACGAACCGGATCTCATTCTGGCAGATGAACCGACCGGTAATTTGGATTCGAAAAATGCCCGGCAGGTGCTGGAGTTACTAAAACGTCTTCACGCTGCCGGTAAAACCATCTGCATGGTCACCCATGATACAGATTCAACCCGTTACGCTTCTCGCACCTTAACTCTGAGTGATGGCGCAATCGTGAACGATCGTCAACAAGTGCTGGCGGAGGTATTGTGATGGGTGGAATACATGAAGTGAAACACAGCCTTCGACGTCTGGCGAAAGCGCCCTCATTTACCCTGCTGATGCTGTTTATCATTGTTGGTAGCCTGACCGTGAGTATGGTTGGGTTCAACTACGTCTACACGGTCACGGTGAAGCCTCTTGACAGTGAGAGAGAGCAGTCGGTCCGTATCATTCGACAGATACGAAACACTGTATATATGGGAGAGGTTGGCGAGCCACGTTTTGTGAGATTTCATCATGATGAGATCAAGAGGCTTGAGCAATCCGGTGTGCTCGATGAAATGGGAGAGTTTACCTACGTTTCCCCTGAATCGGTGTGGTTATCAACAGGAACAGTTGGAGAAGAAGTTCAGGGAATGTCGGTGTCGAAAGAGTTCTCCTCTTTCAGTGGCGTCAAGGCGATACTTGGCCGTGCCTTGAAGGACAGTGATTATGACCCTTCTAATTCTCCTGTTGTTGTCATTAGTCACTGGGTCTGGCAACACTTTTACGCAGGCCGAGAAGAGGTGATTGGCAAACGGGTTACGATAGATGGTGTCCCAACAACCATTGTTGGTGTCATGCCGGAAGGCTACCGATTTCCGACTTTCAGTCATCTCTGGAAACCCGATACGGGTTCGTTATCCGAGTCCAATCAGATTAAACTGTATTTTCGTGCCCGGAGTGACGAGCATGAGGAAAATGTCAGACAGCTCATCGCCGAACGCATGACAGACGAATTGAAGGCTTCTGTGAGCCAGATTCAACGCGAGATGGTTACACCGGTTGAGGTGCGGTCACTGAGCCTTGTCGAAGAGAGCACAGACAGCATGGGCATAAAAATTATGCTTGCCAGTTTGTTATTGGTCATCGCTGTTGTGGTGGTGGCAGCAATCAATATCAGTAATCTGCTATTGGCTCAATCTCTGAAGTATCAGCGAGAATCAGCGATCCGGGCGGCACTTGGAGCCAGTAAAAGTCGAGTTGTCGGTCAACTTGCCAGTGACGGACTACTCTTGTGTGTTGTTGGCCTTTCGGTTTCTTTACTGCTGACCTCTTTAACCCTAGAGGGACTCAGCAGTGCGATAACAGCACTGATTGGCTCACGCCTGCCTTATTGGTGGCATTGGCAACTCGATATAGCAACTAGCATCTTGGCGGGCTGCCTGACATTGATCATTATTCTGGTTGCCGTTATTTATCCTGCCAATAAAACGGCGAACTTTAATATCAGCGATATTCTGAGAGATGGAACGCGCGGTGCGGTCAGTAAAATTAACACCGTGGCCTCTAAGCGCATGCTGGGTATTCAGCTGGGCGTTGTGAGCTTCCTGATCATGGTCGGTAGCCTTGTTGTCTATTTAATGACGAGCGTGATCTCATCGACTGACCTGGAGAAGGATAAGGGCTTTTACACGATTTCACTTGAGCGTAGTGGTGCAGAAGAGATCAGCCAAGAACTGCAAATCGCTCTCAGAGAGAGACTGTCAACGAATGCGATGGCGCCGATGATAGACGAGCCTATCTTAAGAGGCGCAGAGAAAATTGATACGAGAATCTATCAATCACAACGCGACATCAACAAGCGTATTCGAACAACATTTATCAGCACTCTCGACGCGGACAGGCTTATACGCGGTCAGAATTTTGGAGCGTCTGACCATCTCAATAGCGAGCGGGTTGCGATTATCAACTCGTCTCTGGCTAATGAAATCTTTGGCTCGCTAGACGTGATTGGCAATAGGATCGAGATTGGACCACTTGAACAGGAAGACAGTTTTCTGGAACGTGAGTACGTCAGGATAATTGGTCTTGCTGAGGATAGTCTGATCAGCTTAACAGCAGATACAGATCATAGAATTTATTTACCCTTGTCGCAGTCAACTTCCATCCCCTGGCTAGATTTATCTTTCCGTTCGCAAGATATCAATCAGACCATGACATTCATCCAACGTAGCCTGAAAGCGATGGATCAGCAGCTTATCGTCACCAATATTTTTGATCACTACCAGAATCGCCGGGCCATGTTGGCTACATTTGGTCTGTCGATGGGAGGGATCGCGATCATTGGTGGCTTCTCACTGTTTATGGCGTTGATTGGTATTTACGGCATGGCACGTTCACAGGTAAATCAAGCGAGATATGAAATTGGCCTGCGCAGGGCGTTGGGCTCGACGGACAGGCGTGTGGTCTGGCTGATGATCAATAAGAATATGCATTATGTAGGTTTGGGGATTGGCATTGCGACTGCCATCTTTGCTGCCTGTGGTTTTGTTGGTTATCAGCTATTTCAAGGGAAAATACCCGTCAGTATGTTTGTTCAGTCTGGTTTCTTCACTTTTATCGGATTAGCTGCCGTTGTTGTACTGGCACTCTATATCCCAGTCAGAGAGGTGTTGAAACAGACGCCGTCGGCTAGTTTAAGGATGGACTAATACTTGAAAAAAATACTCATCGTTGATGACTCGCTGGATATTCAGGCGAGTCTCAAATTCCTTCTCGAAGATGAAGGCTTCGAAAGTCGGGGTTTTACCCAAATCCCGGCAGTGTGCGAGTTCTTGAAGTCTAACAGCGCTGATTTGATATTGTTAGACATGAATTTCAATTCAGATACCACATCAGGCAAAGAAGGCTTGGACGCGATTCCTGCTATCAGGGCTATTTGCCCTGATTTGCCCATAATTATGATGACAGGATGGGGCACGATAGATATCGCGGTCGAAAGCCTGAAACGTGGTGCGAGTGATTTCATCGAAAAGCCGTGGAATGACGACCGCCTGATCCATGCCATCAAGCAGCAGGTGTCGCAGTCTCAAACGCTGAAAAAGCTACAGCGTATTAGTGAGGAACATGCCCGGCATCAACAGCAAGAAGCACAGCCGCACATTGACTCCCTCTCGCCAAAGAAGCAAAGGGTATTGCAGCAGCTTGCTGCGTTGGCAAAGAGTGATATGAATATCTTGCTGCGAGGTGAAAACGGGACCGGAAAAAGCTTTTACGCCAAATACGTTCACCAACATTCTCAGCGTGCCAACGAGAGCTTTATCGCCGTCAATCTCGGTGCAATCTCAGACACCTTGTTTGAGTCAGAAATGTTCGGCCATGTGAAAGGGGCGTTTACCGATGCGAAGGCCAATCGCATCGGTAATATCGCGTTGGCAGATGGCGGCACGCTGTTTCTTGACGAAATTGCCAACCTGTCAAAAGGTGGGCAGGCCAAACTGTTACACGTTCTGGAAGAAAAGCGTTATCAGTCGGTGGGTAGCAGTCGGACGCTTGAAGTGTCTGCCAGAATTATTTCGGCAACCAATGGGGATCTGCCTGCGTTAATGGAAAGCGGTGAATTTCGACAGGATTTGTATTTCAGATTAAACACTGTGGAGATTGAAATCCCCCCATTGAGAGCGTGTCAGGAGGACATTTTGCCTTTGGCAGAAAAGTTTATTGGTGAATTCAGTCAGCAATATTCACTGCCTGCTGCCGCACTAACCACTTCGGCGAAGCAGGCGCTTTGCCAGTATCACTGGCCGGGTAATATTCGAGAGCTCAGGCACGTGATGGAAAGGATGGTATTTGTCTGCCAGCAGGGGCAGATAACTGCTGATGATTTAGGTCTCACATTGAGCTCTGGCAGTGAAGATGAGAGCTCTCAGTCCCTTCATCGATCTACCGTTTCTGACTCTTCAATGCTGCCAGAAAATGAAGCAATGCCAACACTGGACAATATCGAGGAACAAGCTTTGTTTCATCGTTTGGCGTTCTTTGAGGGCAATGTGAGTAAAACGGCCAAATCACTCGGTTTATCACGCAGTGGCTGGTATCGCAGAATGGCAAAGTATGAGTAAGTTTCCCCTCTATAATCCTACGACAGCCACTCTGTGGCAGGTAACATTATTGATGCAGGCTGGCATTACTTGCCTGCTGTATTTCCATGACTATCCGCAGCAAGTTGTTATCCTCATTTGGCTATTATACGTTTCGCTGATTTGTGGCATTGCCCTCAAGATGACTCATCGTGATAAAAAGCAACTCAATATCGTTAATACCCTGATTCATGCGATGGTAGAGCGTGATTTTACCCTGCGCGGAGTCGAGGTCGCAGATACCCGCTTGAATGACACTGTTGAGATGCTCAATGAGCTTGCTGACAGGTTAGAAAACGATCGCAGGCAGACGATTGAGCATCAGCAGCTCACCAGCCAACTGATTGAACAACTTGATGCTGCTGTATTTGTCGTTAACTCTGACAGGCAGTTAATTTTGAGCAACAGTTATGCCCGTCGGACATTGGAGCCTGTTTATCGCGATCTTGGTTTTGCAGATTGGATAGAGGTAATGCAAACGAATCTATCGGCTTCAACGGTGACTATCGATATTGACGGCAATAACCACACTTTTTTGCTGGAGGCGGATACCTGTCTGTTAAATGGCGTTCGACATGATATCTATCTGTTCAAACAAGTGGACAATGTACTCTACCAACAGGAAAAACAAGCATTGCAGCGATTTGTCAGGGTGATCAGTCATGAAATTAATAACACGATTGCACCGGTTGGGACGATCGCACGTAGCCTCAGCAAACGTTTGGATAAGCCTTTTTCGCGGGAAAACTTCGCCAGTGGGTTACAGTTGATTAACGAACGTAGTCAGTATTTGACTGACTTTATTCGTGCGTATAGCGCACTGGCTAAATTGCCCGCCCCGTCGATTGAGACCGTGGATCTTCAGCTTTTCATGGAAGACCTTAGAACAATATATCCATCGTTGGTGATCACATCCGAAGGCAGACACACCGCGCATTTCGATCGTGGTCAGGTTAAACAGGCACTTTGTCATTTGATCAATAATGCTTACGAGGCTGCGAGTGATGAAACCTCGGTTGTCAGGCTGGAAGTAGAGACAACAAACGGTGCGTGTTTCAACGTGATAGATCAGGGGCCGGGATTCAGTAATCTTGAAGAGGCCTGTACGCCTTTCTATACCACTAAGTCATCAGGTAATGGAATTGGGCTGATGCTCGCCAGATCGATAGCGGAAAATCACACTGGCCGTCTTGAGCTGAGGAATAATGATGATCAACGCGGTGCAAATGTGCGTTTATGTCTTCATGGATCGCCATAACAAAGGCTAAACAGCACTCTATATGGTAGTGAGTATTAACTTATTGCTGTTCACATACATTCATGTGTTCAGCAATACCGCCAGATTGTACGGAACCAATAAACAACCTCGCTCGCAAATCCAGTTGGACACGGCCCATTTTACTGTTGCGGTAAATTCAACCTCCTGTTAATTTCGAAGGATGAAAAGATCAAGCACTTACTTCACTCCAATGATGCGCATGCCTGCTCAGCGAATGCTGAGGGGGATGGGCTGCTTGTTCTGAAGAATCACTGAAAGCAACACCATTCCAACTTTGTACTCTGCTGGAATGGTTCGTTGACAGTTCATGCATTGTCTCCATTCCAGCACCTACCACGGCAAGGAGACGATAAATGACAACATTCACTACCACACCGATATTTTATGCCAATGGTGAACCCCACCTCGGACACGCGTATAGCGGGATCCTCGCTGATATTTGTCACCGTTATCAGCGACTCGCTGGTCATAATGATGTGCTGATCACCGGGACTGACGAACATGGCAAAAAGATAGCTTCAACGGCCGAGGCACATCACACGGATATTCGTGAGTTTGTCGACCAAAAATCTGCTGCGTTTTCAGCCTTATGGCGACCTTTGGTCATTGAACCTGATGTGTTCGTTCGTACCACTGACACCTATCATAAAGCACATATCACAGAGGTCTGGTCCCGGCTTTTGGCAAAGGGGGATATTTATCTAGGTGCCTATTCTGGGGAGTATTGTGTCGCGTGTGAACAATATTACTCAGAGCGCGATCTAAATGGCAGACAGTGTCCGGTTCACGGTCGTGAAGTGGAGACGATTTCTGAACCGACATATTTATTTAAGCTTGAGCATTATCGCCAGTCGTTGCTGGCTTACTACCACGCAAATCCAGGTGTCATCACACCATTGCATTATCAGGAAGCCATTATTGAGCAGCTCGAAGCTGGCCCTCTGGAGGATTTGTCTGTCTCGCGTATCAACAACAACTGGGGTGTGGAAGTGCCCAATGATCAGGAACACACTGTGTATGTGTGGATTGATGCCTTATTCGGTTACATCACCGCGATAACGTCCCAAGACGGTTCAGAGCAAGATATCGCTAACACAGTTCATGTGCTGGGCAAAGATATTCTCAAATTTCACGCTTTGTACTGGCCATGTTTATTACTTGCGCTGGAACTTCCTTTGCCGCGCAAGCTGGTGGTCCACAGTTGGTGGACCATAGAGGGAGAAAAAATCTCTAAATCTAACCCTGACACTATTGTGAATCCGGAAGTGTTCGCAAAAAGGCTCACGGCCGACGGTTTACGGTACGCACTGGTCAGGCAAAAGCCGTTATCCCGCGACGGTAATGTCTCTTTGTCTGAATTTATCGAAACCGTGAATGCCGATCTGGCGAATAGTTTTGCCAATTTGGTGAAGCGAAACAACACACTGATCACTCAGTATTTTGCTGGACATATCTCGCAGGACAATGCCATCGCTCTCGACGATGAGTGTCTGCTGCTTTTATCCTCTGCTGAGGAGTATATCCAGCAGGCTGCTACTGCTTACCAGTCCTTTTCTCCCTTTGAGGTCACACTTGCCTTAAAACAATTACTGGATGAGACGAATGGCTTTTTCCACCATCGTTCTCCTTGGTTAATGAATAAAGGAAAGGGCAGTCAGCATGTGCGTCAGACCTGTTTTGTCGTGGCTAACATTGTCCGTCAGATCGCAATTGCTATTTCACCCATCACACCAATACTGGCTCAAAGCGTGCTGTCAGAATTTGGTCTGAGCCTTAAAACACTGAAGTGGGAGAGTGTTGCGTTTACTGACGAGGTAAATGTCACAGGAGCAAAGAGCCATTTCCAGCGAGTCAAATGATGGCTCATTAGATTTATACGCCTATCGTTTTTATTTTGAATACTGGGTTTAAACGTTCACGGTTTTTATCTGGCTAACAAAGCAAAGCAAGTATGAATAGAGGACGTTAGTTTAACTCGTTCTGACTATTCAAATTATGTTCAATCCATGGCTGGTGATATGACAATTAATACAGAAGATGACTTTATTGCGTTGGTAAGAAAATCAGAAATTGACGCTAAAAATAACCCCAGAGCCTATAACCGAAAGTTATTTGTTTATGCATTATTTGGTTACGGCATCATATTATTGATGCTGGTTTTACTTTTGGGTTTGGTAGGTGGCCTGATTGGAACAGCGTTTTTTAGTGCGGGTATTTTCATCCTATTACTAAAGACAAAAATTATTATTCCACTTGTACTTGCCGCGTGGGTATTGATGAAGGCTTTATGGGTGAAAATGTCACCGCCTGAGGGAATGAAGTTGAATCGACGTGATCATCCAGAGCTCTTCAAAGAAATTGATCAGCTTCGTCGCGAGCTTAATTCTCTGAAAATTCATGAGGTCATTCTGGATGATCAATTAAATGCCGGTGTGGTCCAGCACCCTAGGCTGGGTATTCTGGGCTGGCATAAAAATACCTTAATTTTAGGCTATCAGTTGTTGCTCACCATGGATCCTGAGCAAATGCGCTCAATTCTTGCACATGAGTTTGGTCACCTTTCCGGAAACCATAGCCGTTTTTCTGGATGGATATATCGGGTTCGAACGAGTTGGTTGAAAGTAATGCAGGCTTGCGATGAATCAGACTCCTGGGGCGGGCGAATGACGCGAGCTTTCTTTAACTGGTATGCCCCAAACTTTGAGGCGTATTCTTTTGCACTAGCAAGAAATAATGAATATGAGGCGGATGCGATTGCTGCCAAGCTGACGTCGCCTGCAATTGCGGGAAGTGCATTGGTCAATGTGTATGCAACGGCGCCTTTTATTGAGCAAAAGTATTGGGCGAGTTTTTACCAAAAAGCTGACGAATATGAAACGCCCCCTTTCTCTCCATTTTTGGGGTTAGAAAAGTTTTTGGTCGACAATGCGCTTGGAGAAGAGGAGCTCAGAGACCGTATTGATTTGGCGATGAAAGAAGAAACACATTATTCAAATACCCATCCATCTCTAAAAGATCGCATGAGTGCGCTAGCGATAGATGCGACAACTCCTGAACCATGCATCAATCACTCAGCGAAGGTATGGCTGGGTGATAGACATCATGAAATTGTTGCTCTCCTTGACAAAGAATGGCTTGAAAATAACCAAGAGTCTTGGAAGCAAAGATATAATTATGTATCGGACGGTAGACAGTCTTTGGCCGCTTTTAGTAAGAAAATGCCTGAGGTATTGAGTGACAAAGAGCTTTGGAAGTACGCCTACCTCACTTACGAATTTGAGACGCACAGCGCCGCACTTCCTTTGTTTATGCTCTATCAGAATCGCAATCCAAAAGACCCGGAATCTGCAATGTTTGTGGGTTCCATCCTTATTGAACAATCCGATGATTCAGGACTGTCATTTCTCAAGCAAGCTCAGGAGAGCAGCGAGCTCATTAGAGATGCGGCTAATTTAGGGTACGACTTTCTCATTGAGCAAGGCAGGGATGAAGAGGCTGAAACGTGGTGGCAGGAAGCGACTCAAAAATATGAATACTTTGAAAAAATCTTTGAAGAAGCGAGAGAATTTCGTCCTCTAGATGAATATAAAGCGCCTGAGCTTCCTGATGAGGCACTGCGCAAGTTAACGGATGCACTTTCCGGTGAGAACAAAGTAAAAGAAGCTTGGGTATCTCAGAAAGAGCTATCAGATGATGTAGGCGTATCGGCTTTTATCGTTGTTTTTTCAGTAAAATTTTTCACATTGAGTCCCGAGAAAATTGAAAAAAGATTGCAGGACGCGCTTAATCTTGAAGGATACTGGGCCTTTATCTGTGATACCGACAGTGATCGTATTCAGCTGGTAGACAAAGTAGTGGCCAATTCTAAAAAGCTGTTATAGCCACCGTATGTTTGAGAGTGCCTCATAACTAGTCTTTTTCTGTGTTGGAAATAATCTTATCCCTTGGATATAAGTCACCGGTTATAGGCGTTTAAAGAGGTGTTGAAGAATCTCTAATAAGGAATAAAACCATAAACACAGACATTTATAACGTATTCTGCAGTCACGAATACGATGATCGAGCAGTGAGCAAAAAACAGGCTCAAGGAAATCCGGCAGCGGTAGTGTTAATGCATAACTGGCCGGATGATAACGAGATGTTGACCTTTGCCAGCGAGAGAGAACAGCCTGTTACTGCATTTGTGGTGAAGGAATCGAAATCTTATGCGATCCGCTGGTTTTCTCAATCTGCTGAAATCAATTTATGCGGTCATGGCACACTTGCGGCGGCGGCAGCGATTACGGATCGTGATGGCATCGAGGCTATGTCTTTTACCAGTCGGTATGGCGATATTGATGTGACCAGAATTGGTGAACAATATCGGATTCAGTTCCCTATCTTTTCGCGCGATGGCGATAAAGCAACCATTGATGTCGGTTGTCTTCCCATCCAGCCAGTGGAAGCATTTTTCACCCGGGATATTGTTTTGGTGTTGGCCTCAGAGTCTGAGGTCATGCAGTTCGAACTAGATAAATCGTGGCTGAAACAACAATGTGAACATCATGCGTTGATCGTAACAGCGCAAAGTGCAGACGATGAATATGTACTGCGTTATTTCGCGCCATCGATTGGGATTGATGAAGATATTGCCACTGGCTCGGCTCAGTGTTCACTGGCTCCCTACTGGTTTGAGAAGACCGGGCGACGTTCGCTTGCGGTCCGGCAACTGTCAGAGAGTGGAGGACAATTTAATGTTCATCATCATTCTGATAGTCAAATTTTCCTCGACGCATCAGTACATCAATGCCACGTTGAGTAATTCATTGAAGTAGGTCATTGATCGTTATTATTTGAGTAAATCCTACTCTAGAAGAAGATCTATGGATGGATACCGCTTTAGTACGGATAAAAATGACCTCGATATTGACCTTATTTTCTCGTTTATCGCTGACAGTTATTGGACAAAAAGGAATACCGACGTAAAAAATGTGCAGACCCTGATGCAGATCTGGCGGCCAGGAGTCTATCTCAGGGGGTAAGGGACACACAGGATAGGCACATTTCTCCTTTTTGTATTGAAAAGTAGACAGTGATGAGAGGTAAGTGATCCTAGCCTTCGCGTAGGAGGTTTCTATGCTAAGCTACAACTCGCATTCTCACGATACTCGGTCAACAGCATCCAAAACGCCTTGCGCTTGCCAACAATGCGCGAAAAAGAAAAAGCAATCTGGTGTCCTTGACCGGTCTTCGTCTTCTCTAGTGGTCAATATAAACCCGATACACATTCCGGTAGGCATTTATTGGCTCATGAATTGACTCATGTCGTCCAACACCAACGTGGTTTTGGTATGGGTATAATTCAGGCGCAGGACAGAAATAAAACCAGTAAAGCACCAAAAGCTGCGGCTAAAAGCGGTGTCGTATGTGGTCCTGACGTGACATAACAAGTAAAAAAAGCGGTAAAAAATACCCAAACCACATTTGGCGGTTGGTCAAAAAGTTTGAAAACTGACCACTGTAATGCGCTTGATAGCTGTATAACAGGCGGTTATGCATGGGACATTATTCACCTTCACAATAATGCCTGGATATACCAAAACTTCCGACCTGATTGTGCCACAAAAGGCGCAAATCCTCCTTGTGGTTCAACGGTTGAGGTTGATGGTGGCTGTAGTTACGCAGGATCACTGAACCATGTCATTTATGGCTCCATGTGCAAACTATGCCATGACCACTTCAAGGCACATTCTAATACGTCCCGAATGAATGACTTTACGCAAAAAGAGATGGAAGGCTGGATAAACTTTTATAAAGGGACAGGCTCTTTAGGTTGGAGCACTCCGTCTAAAAACTTTGTCCCATCCAAAGAGTGGGCGATAGCCGGATATAAAGGGTGGCCCGGTGTCGCATCGCCAAAAGGGGACAGACCTAACTGTAAACCGACGTGCACCCTGAAGTATTCGAAGCCTGACTTTCAGGTCGCATGGTTCCGGCGTAGTAACAAAAAACGAACAACAATCTAATAGCAACAGATGGGGATCCGGTAAACGGACACTGGCTGCCTTGCTCAGACAGAGTGCCCGTATTGTCGGTTATTCGAAGATTTCAGTCGCCAAGTGATACTTCAGTACTTCATCGGTAGACATCAAATGAGTATTTTCACATTTGGCGCTGTAGATGGTGTAGAAGTAAAATGCGGGACCATCTTTCTTGCCCAGCATCTTGTCGAAGTAGGTCAGTTGCGCCCAGTGCTCTTTGTCATCTCTTGGAAGTGAGCCCGCTTGGATAACGTTATCGCCATCTTCATCGGTTCCACACCATGAGTGAACATGCAACTGACCGCCTTTTTGTAAACGACGTTTAAATCCGGCAGAGAAGAGATCAACTCCTCCTGAAGCAACTAAGCTTCCTTTGGGCACAACTGTGGTGATCTTGTGGTCACGTATCAGACTTCCGGTGTGCATGTTGACCTCATCATTAATTGAGCCCGGAACATCGACCAGATAAAGCGTATCAATCTTGTCTGCAACCTGCTCTATCTGTCTGTACGTTTTCGCGCCCAGAGTACCGGTCAGGCTTGCCTCTCTTTTGTTCTCATTAACAGTGATTGTTGAAGTACCAAAATTCGCAAGCTTGGGTCGAAGGTAAATGCGATATCTGATGTATTACCATACTGATCAACGCGTTGACCGGAAATGTTGATCGTACCATCCTGCTCATTATTGATAAAAGTGAAGGACGGAGCCGATGGATCAATGTAGAAGTCAGGATTTAGAAAATACTCATCTTCCGGATCTATATCGTCAGGTATTTTGCCATCATTAACAGTGATCCTGCCGGGAATAGAATCGTTCTGTTCTGATAAGGGGAACCAGATGTAACCGAAATCAGACGCGTCTTTTTTATTGGTATACTGCAGCACCACAATTTTTTCGCCATCATCATCGTCTATTTTCGACATGTCCTCAACGTCAACATAGTAGTCTTGCTGACCTGTTGGTCGTGACATTCTTAGTCCAACGTGATCATATTGTTCATATTGTTCATCAACTCTAGAAATAACCTCTTGCTCTGAAAGAGGTTCAGTTTTTTCAAAATAGACTTCTTGAGAGTCTGGTGCCGCAGTATGGTTTATTAGTTGGTCTCTAGGCTGCGCACCATGGCAGCCCTGCAACAAAATCAAAATTGCTGACACCAGAAAGACGGGCTTACGCATATTTACCTCGTTAAAAACATTGTTCAATTAAGTGCGCAGGCTAACAGCAACTGTAATTTACAATCAAGTTGCTGCTTGGATTTATTGGTTACTTTTTGTTGTTACAGAACGCGTCGAATGCCGCTTGAGTGTTATCAAACCCTTGATCATCAGCCAGTTCCCACGAACGAACACATTCATTTTTACTCTCGCACCAAGAGTAACCAGCTGAACCAATACAACCATGCTTGTCACGATCAGAACCTGGCATCGTGTTACCTGTGTTGTCATGGCTTTGTGAATGTGTGCATCCAGCAAGGGCCAATAACAGAAGTGAAGTCAGGGTAGGTTTAATCATTATTTTTCTCCATTTGACGGACAGGGCGATATAAAGACGACCAGCAGTGTACTCTTTTTAATAGTGACGCGATAAGAATTTTGTTTGTGAGATAAGGTGTTGGCTAGCTTTCGAGATAGTGACTTTCAGGTAAGACTTATCTCTTTGTCACGGTTTTGAGTCAATGGCAGTTAGAGTAAAGACGTAACCTCATTAAAGGTGAGTAATTAACTAAATTAGGCAAAAGACAAACGCTTATAAAAATAGTCAGGGAGTAGATGATGGTAGCAGAGAGCCTATCGATTTTAGCGGCAGGGATCTTTTTTTTAACGGGTCTTTTGACGGGGATTTGGAAATATCAGCAAATCATGTATTCAGAAAAGGGAGAGGCTCATCCTTACGTGGATATTTGCCACCGGACATCGTTGCTGTATTCCTTTGCTGCTATTCTACTGGCAAAATTTGTTGAGATTAGTCAACTCGATAGCAACATCGAACTGATCGCGACAGGCGTGGTCCTTTTTTACTTTGGTTTTGCCATTTTCACCTACTTCGTACATGGAGTACTACAAGATACAGATAACCAGCTCAAAAAGCCGTTTACGCTTGGTTCCTTCCAACTCCCTAAAGCAATCATCTCACTGAGTATGTGGTCTCTGATCCTTGCTGAAGTGAGCGGGTTTCTGGTGCTTTTTTATGGCGTCCTGATTGCACTGAAATGGCATTAAAATCAAAGCCTAGTGGTGAATAGTAAACGTCATCATTATTTCTTTCACGGTTTCTGTCTTGACGTTATGACATAAATATAGTCCAATGCGCCATAATAAAACGATGTTCAAAATGGTGTGATAAATATGTACAAGTCAAGCAACATCAAATCGGGATTAGGCTTTTTCATCAATAATCTTCTTGCTTACTCAAGTGTTGGTGTGTTGGCTTCGGGTATCCCTTTCTCCTTTTTCGGTATGACATTTGGTTTTATACCGGTGGTTATTGCATCAATCACTATGGCAGCTATCCGTACGGCGGAGTATAGAAAGAAAACGTTTCCTGCGATGAACTGGAAGCCTTGGTTAATTGGTCTGGCTGTCCTGCTACTGGCCAATATTGTTGTGGCCATCATTGGTTAGATGTGACCACGGATTAGGGAGATTTACAGATTTTGTCTGTCTGTTAGGTCTGTTGCGGAAAAAAACGAGTAATAACGAATTTAGCCTGTGGTGGTACTCAGTGTTGCCCAACGTTGTTTCACGCCAATGGCATATAAAAGGCCTATTATTGAGCAAATACCAGAACTCACCAGCCAGAACGTCAGACCGTTTTCCGGAAAGAATGGTGTAATGGCAATGAAACCAATACCTCTTAACAAATAGACAGATGTGATAGCGCAGAGGCCAATACGCAGAAGGGGCAGCCTTTTAATAATTCCAGCACCTGAAAGGGCGTATAATGCCCAAACAATCAATATTCCGGATATTATCAAAGTCACTACGGTAGGATACCAGTGCCCTTGCTCTGCCATTGTAGCCATTTCCTCTCCCGCACCAAAAAATCGGTACCAATCGCCACCAAAAACAATACAAAGCAGGTGAGCAGCCGCTGCTGCAAAACTGCAACAGGCTGCGAGAATAAGTGGCTTATTGACCTTCGACTGTCTCTCCATCAGGTATTTCCTTAATCAAGTAACTTCATGAATAAATGAAGATTCTGCCAGAAGAGTCTATAAATTCATTCAACAAGACGGGTTAAATTAAGAGTAAAAAGAATACTTGTGTTGTCTGTGCAAAAAGGATTGAAACGAGGTAAAGATATATTATGCATGCCCAACAGATAGGTAGAGATGGTAAGTGTTGCTCGACGAGACCCGGACAACATGAGATCAATAAGGGCGTATTGACGTTGTCCGAGTACCTTAGCCTATTTACTTTTCGGCAGAGTAGGGGTTATCGGCCAAAAGGTACGCACGTAAATCGGCCTTCTGCGGATGCTGATTGAGCCAATCGCGTAACGATTTTACTTTTTGGTACGAATCTTCGCCAAATTTGTCATTGTAAAGATCGACAAACTGCTGTTCGGCATTTTGTTCTCTGATTCGGCTTTGCCATTGTTGAGTTACGACGGCATTCAGCGACCCAGCAAGGCCTTCTGATTTGAGCAGTTCCCATTCCCCTTTGTCGAGCCAGATACCGCCAACAGCGTTACTGTAATCGACCCGATGAGCGTTGCTGGCAGAAATACGAAACTTTCGCATAATACTGCCGGTAACCGGGCAAAGAAGCGCTTTTTTTGTTTCGGATGCATCCGCTGAGAATTCAATATTCTCAGCGAATTGGTAATCGGGATGACGCTCTTTCCAGCAGACGAAATCTTCAATTAAAATCCAGTTTCCTTCGCAGGCAGAGCAGGTATGCGCGCGGAATTGACCTTCAATAAAGTCTGGCTCTAAGCGGCCATTTTCACAGTTTGTGCAGTTCATAGTTTTCCTTCGTGTATCACACCACAAAACGTTGCAGTATTTGCACGCTACTTAATAATGCCAACTCAAACCAGCTTAGCGAGGGAATTTTGAGATAACTACATGAGGATAGGTGAAATTTTTTTAAGCTGATCGCAACTGAAAGGTATATGTAGCCCAACCACTCCGGCTCTACAACATAGTGAGCGCCGCATCAGTTAAATCATTTTGAGGCGTCTTTAAAACCGTCCACCAATAGCGAAGACGATATGTCTGCTATTTTTTTCGCGCCAGTAAGGGTCATAGCGACCTGCATTTCTTTTTTATACAGCTCAAGCAGATTTTCAACGCCCTTTTGTCCGGCCACTGCCAACGCATATATGTATGCTCTCCCGAGCAGTGTGCAATCTGCTCCGAGTGCCAGCATCTTTACAACATCAAGGCCTGAACGAACTCCAGAATCAACCAAAATAGTAATATCATTTTTTACTGCAGCGGCAATCGCTGGCAGGGCTTCAGTTGACGACAATACGCTATCTAACTGTCGGCCACCGTGGTTTGACACTACTATGCCATCCGCACCAAAGCGAACAGCGTCTCTGGCATCTTCAGGGTCTAAAATGCCTTTAATAATGAGATCACCTTTCCACATGTCACGTATCCATTCGAGATCCTGCCAGCTGATTGATGGATCGAAGTTGTTACCCAGCCAGCCAATGTAATCATCGAGCGGAACTGATTTACCTCTATAAGTAGATACATTGCCAAGGTCATGTGGTCGGCCTCTGACACCGACATCCCATGCCCAGAATGGATGTCGTATGGCCTGAAAGAGTTGTCTGGTCTTTGAAAATGGGCCACTCATACCCGAGTGGATATCGCGGTATCTTGCGCCAGGTATTGGCATATCAACGGTGAACACTAGGGTAGTTACTCCCGCAGCTTGTGCCCGTTCCAGTACATTTTTCATAAATCCCCGATCTTTGAGAACGTAGAGCTGAAACCAGATAGGCTGATGAACCCTGGTCGAGATCTCTTCAATTGAGCAAACTGACACTGTTGATGAAATGAAAGGAATACCGACATTTTCAGCGGCTTTAGCAGCCTGTACTTCTCCTCTTCTGGAGAACATTCCCGCAAGGCCAATGGGGGCTAGAGCCAATGGCATTGCTATTTTACGACCAAAAAGGCTGGACTCAACACTCATCGAAGACATGTCTCGCAACACTCTCTGTCTGAGTCTGACCTCGGACAAGTCACGACAATTATTGTTGAGTGTATGCTCCTGATAAGAGCCGCCATCGATGTATTGAAAAAGAAATGGCGGCAGCTTACGTTTTGCTGCTTTTCTATAGTCTGAAGGAGCCGATATCAACATAGGTAAAAGCCTGAGCGACTATTTTGGTAGGTTTAAAATAGGGGACAATTTGAAGTGCGTCTATGTCATAACGCTGACTTTGCTTCACTCATCGTACATTCAATGTTGCTCAAATGCGTGAGGCTCAGCCTAAAAACGGATTGAATACCCTTTTTCTTGGCCGGGTCGATATTCTATTCGTGTAAATAAACAAACATCGCCCGGATGAGCGATGTTTGCAGAGAGTTTTATCAGATAGCAGTTATCTGGGTTTGATGACACTTTTTATCGAGTTTTTTAAACCATCCCCACTGGGTTGTAAGATCTCCTCACCTTTACGGGTTGTGGGGTAGGGAATAGAGCGATATTTTTCTGCAATTTCTTTGGCCTGTTCAATAATCTCAGGCTCGGTCAGCCCAAGTCTCTCTGACCGTTCAATCAATTCGGCACCGAAAAAGCAGTTACCCACTTGGCGAAATTTAGCATTTATCCAGCCCACAGTATTACCGAGGCCCGGATTTTCACGCCACTCAACCCAGTGACCGGTACCTTCCATTCTTGGAGAGCGGGTGACAATTTCCCAAGTCATGCTGTCATGCCCAATGTTATTGGCATAGTCGCCATGCATGAAAATGTCATCACCTTCTTCACTCACAAATCCGTTCCAATTTGGAAAGGTGTCAGAGTACCAAAAATAAGTGGAGTGCGTGCCATTGGTCCCGATTGGGATAAAACATAGTCCCTGAGTAGCCCATTGCTGGTGAACAGGACTACGGTCGTTATAAGCTGTTATCAACCAACGATTACCGCCATTGACTAAGTTGGGAAAATGCGGTGGATTAGCGTTCGTCGGTTGTGAGACGAGAAGACCAGTTACTAGGGCGGTTAACGCAATATTAATCGATGTTTTTCGCTGATAGTTTGCTGACATTATCTTCATGGTTTTTCTCCATTGACCAGTCTGAATGAGAAGAAATAACTGGCAATGACAATGTCTGATTATTAAGGCATCCTGGCAAGGCTGTTAACGAGTAATACTTCAAAAGTCAAAAAATCTATACATATGTCTTCGCTGTCTCGATTGTCATACGTTACTGATTTTTTAAGTGGCAAATCAAAGGGGGTGATTAAGAAATCAGCGAATAATCAATAGTGTTTTGAAAAGTATAGTGATGATGTTTTGATGACTAGAATTAACTATCGTTTGTTATTTTTTACTTTAGCGCCGAGTCTTTTTTCATTTTCGACATTAGACAATAGATTCCACGAGCCAATTGCATATTTTTGATGTTCTCTATGCTTATGATTATCAGAGAATATATTTCATCTGTTTTCAATATTTTTATTACCAGCGAAAATGGACTTATCAAACTGCAATCATGTCTTTGCCTTTTAAACAATACCCTATCGTCTCACGCTCGCATGCTAGACTGCGATGAATCAGCGCAATGCTGAGCTTATCTATTATTTGTGTGTGTCAACAGATATATAGTCAGAGTATTGCTGTGTATTACACAGAGTCATCTGATTAGAGGAAAGGGAGGCAAGTGTCACTGCTATGTCGATGAAATCTATGATGTCCGCGGTAATTCTATTCTTTAGCTTTTGCGGATCAGTGCAAGCCGCTGACGCTTCAAAAGCAACAAATGAGGATGTAGAGCAGTTACAAAAACCGCTCTATAGTCCGTTTATTGAGCGCTACATCCTTGACGAACTTAGATTGCTTCGTCAGGACCAACAAAGGTTAAGGGCGGATGTCGCGGAAAAGGTGGCTAATGCGAAACTTGAGGCTTCAGACAGGGCTATCCGATATACCGCAGACACAACAAACAATATCTTTTATATCATTACAGCAGCTGCATCGATTTTGGTGTTACTGGGATGGAAGTCTATCCGTGATATTAATGAGTACATGGAGACAACAACGTTCAAACGAATTGAAGAAATGACCCTTGAATATGAAAAAAGGCTTAACAACCTTGAAATGACGATAAAGGAACGGTCTAACCAAATCGTTGATGCACAAAAAGTTATATCAGACAGTAACTTAATTCACTCTCTCTGGATGCGGGCGGGGCTTGAAAAGAGCGGTCAGGAAAAAATTAATATCTACAATCAAATTCTTGAAATTAACCCGAAAGATGTCGAGGCTCTTACTTACAAAGCCGATATGTTGTTAGACATGAATGATGACTCGTGGGCTCTGTCCTTGGTTGATCAGGCTTTGGAGTACGATCAAGATTACGCGCTGGCTTATTGGCAACGTGCGTGTGCCAAGGCGAAACTCGATCATAAAAAAGATGCGATAGAAGACATTAAAAAAGCCATAGAGCTCTCCAGCACCCTGAGAGAGGAACTTCTGGGTGAGTCGTACTTTGAGAGCCTGAAAGATGATCCGGATTTCTTAAAACTTGTGTCCGACTGACTGTTCAAGAGGAGAACATCATCAGTGAGTAAACGATTTTGTTGAATATTGGACTTAGTGGGAATGTATAAGGCCGTCTTAACAAGGACGTTGAGAGACTCAATAGCCAGTTTACTCAAGATGTCGTAACGTGAGATGTAGGAAATTTTGCTGATCAAAAAACGCATATCAGATTCTTAGTGTTTACATCTACAAAGAAGAAATACTATAAGACGTGTTTGATGAGTAAATCCTGTCACATTGGGTGTGACGTCTGTCTGTGCTCAAAATAAAAAACCCTGCCGGTAAGGACAGGGTTTTTCTTAACATAAGAGAGTGGCTTATTGAAGCAGCTCTTTCGCTGTTTCGACAACATTTTCGGTAGTGAAACCGAACATCTTGAACAGCTCACCTGCTGGCGCAGACTCACCGAAAGTGGTCATACCGATGATACGACCGTCAAAGCCTACATACTTGTACCAGAAGTCAGCAATACCAGCTTCCACCGCAACACGTGCAGTCACGTCAGATGGCAGCACTGACTCGCGATATGCAGCATCCTGAGCATCAAATACATCAGTAGATGGAATAGAGACAACGCGTACCTTGCGACCTTCAGCAGTCAGTTGGTCTGCCGCTTCTACTGCCAGACCCACTTCTGAGCCAGTAGCAATCAAGATAAGTTCAGGCTTGCCATCGCTGTCTTTAAGGACATAACCACCTTTGGCGATATCTGCAACTTGCGCTGCGCTGCGATCCTGCTGAGCAAGATTCTGGCGCGAGAAAATCAGTGATGTTGGACCATCACGACGTTCAATGGCAAGTTTCCACGCCACAGCAGATTCAACTTGGTCACATGGACGCCAGGTACTCATGTTCGGCGTCAGGCGAAGAGAGGCTATTTGCTCAACAGGTTGGTGAGTTGGGCCATCTTCACCCAGACCGATAGAATCGTGAGTATAAACCTGAATGTTTTGAATCTTCATCAGTGCGGCCATACGCATAGCGTTGCGCGCATATTCCATGAACATCAGGAAGGTTGCACCGTATGGTACAAAGCCGCCGTGCAGAGCAATACCATTGATGATGGCTGTCATACCGAATTCACGCACACCATAATGGATATAGTTACCAGATGCGTCATCAGCTGTCAGCGATTGAGAACCAGACCACATGGTCAGGTTTGATGGGGCTAGGTCAGCAGAACCACCCATGAACTCTGGCAGCATTTTGCCGAAGGCTTCCAGTACGTTCTGAGATGCTTTACGAGAAGCAATGTTTGCTGGATTCGCTTGAAGATCCGCAATGATTGCAGCTGTTTTAGCTTCCCACTCTGCAGGGAGTTCGCCATTTACACGACGTTTGAACTCAGCAGCCAGCTCTGGATGCGCCGCTTCATAAGCTGACAGTTTTTCATTCCATGCTGCTTCTTTTGCTGCGCCTGCTTCTTTTGCATCCCACTGAGCGTAGACATCAGATGGAATTTCAAATGGACCATGCTCCCAGCCCAATGCTTCACGGGTTGCTGCGATTTCATCATGACCTAGCGGCGCACCGTGACAGTCGTGGCTGCCCGCTTTATTTGGTGAACCAAAACCGATCACTGTCTTGGTACAGATCAGGGTTGGCTTGCTGCTATCAGCTTTTGCCGCAGCAATTGCTGCTTCAATTGCAGCCGGATCGTGGCCGTCAACTGCAGGAATAACCTGCCAGCCATATGCTTCAAAACGCTTTGGCGTATCGTCAGTGAACCAGCCATCAACGTCACCGTCGATAGAGATACCATTGTCATCCCAGAATGCAATCAGTTTGCCCAGACCCAGTGTGCCAGCCAGTGAGCATGCTTCGTGAGAGATACCTTCCATCAGGCAGCCATCACCCATAAAGGCATAGGTGTAATGATCGACAATGTCATGACCGTCACGGTTGAATTGCGCAGCTAATGATTTTTCAGCAATCGCCAGACCTACAGCGTTGGTGATACCTTGACCGAGAGGACCTGTTGTGGTTTCAACACCCGGTGCATAGCCGTATTCTGGGTGACCCGGTGTTTTAGAATGAAGTTGACGGAAGTTTTTCAGCTCTTCAATTGGCAGCTCATAGCCTGTCAGGTGCAGAAGTGAGTAAATCAGCATTGAACCATGGCCGTTTGAAAGTACAAAACGGTCGCGGTCAGCCCACTCTGGATTGGTAGGATTGTGGTTCATGTGGTCACGCCACAAAACTTCTGCAATATCAGCCATACCCATAGGGGCGCCCGGGTGGCCTGAGTTAGCCTGTTGTACTGCATCCATGCTCAGTGCGCGGATAGCATTGGCAAGCGTTTTACGTTCCATTTGTTTCACCTTGTGTTTCAAATTTGTTGGAATTCGATAAATCAAACAAAAGAGCGGCTCGTGAGCCGCTCAGTATCAACTGTAAGAATGATTACAGGCGCTCGCGGATCATAACTTCCAGCTTGCCCTGGTCAACCGCAAAGTTGCGAATACCCTCAGCCAGTTTTTCAACGGCCATTGCATCGAGGTTGTGGTCCCACAGGAACTCAGAGTGAGTCATTGCAACAGGACGACGTTCAACTTCAACATCTGCAGACAGTTTTTGTGTTACTTCACCTTCCGCTTCGCTCAGCTCTTGAAGAAGCTGAGGGCTGATCGTCAGACGGTCACAGCCTGCTAACTCCAGAATCTCTCCTGTATTGCGGAAGCTTGCACCCATCACAACGGTGTCATAACCGTATTGCTTATAATACTGGTAGATCTTAGTCACAGAAAGTACGCCCGGATCTTCTTGTGCCTCAAAATCGCGATTTTCTTTCGCTTTGTACCAATCCATGATTCGGCCAACAAATGGCGAGATCAGGTATACACCGGCTTCAGCACATGCACGTGCCTGAGCAAAAGAGAAAAGTAGGGTCAGGTTACAGTTGATGCCTTCTTTCTCAAGAATTTCACCTGCGCGGATACCTTCCCATGTAGAAGCAAGTTTGATCAGGATACGATCGTTTGAAATGCCAGCGTCGTTGTACATACGCATTAACTTGCGCGCTTTTGCTACGCTGCCTTCGGTGTCGTACGAAAGGCGGGCATCCACTTCGGTTGAAATGCGGCCAGGAATAACCTTGAGGATTTCTTTACCGATATTCACTGACAGGCGGTCGCCTGCATCAATCACTTGCTGCTCGACATCTGAGCTGTTTGCTTTAGCAAACGCTATCGCATCGTCGATAAGTGGCGCATAGTCAGCAATTTGTGCTGCTTTGAGAATAAGAGATGGGTTAGTGGTTGCGTCTTGTGGCGTGTACTTGGCAATGGCATCGATGTCACCGGTATCGGCAACAACGGTAGTGAGCTTGCGAAGTTGTTCCAGTTTATTGCTCATCTCAAAAACCTTTTGTTTGGCTGGTATGTCTGAGGCTATCTAATGTAAGCCAGTTATACTCAGACCTAAAAGCGTGAATGCGTTGCGCATTTATCCAACAATTGAACAAATGCTACAGGCCTGAGCAAATGAATAGGCTAATACTTTATTTTTTGTTGCCTTTTGTCAATGAAAATGTAGTTGAAACACTGAGGGGATCCCACTTAAAACAATAGGCTCGGCGGATCTTCTGAAAGTCATAATTTAGCCTTCTTCAACCATGTTCAAAAGCGCCAATGCGCAGTTTGCATTGGTGGCTAGAATATCAATGGCACCCGTTTTAAGCGCTCCCAGCATAGCCACTGCTTTTCTGCTTTCACTGGCGATAGCGATGACGTTTGGAATTTGTCTGAGATCGGCCATCTGGAGTCCAACCACCCTATCCTGTATCAAGGTATCTGCCCGCTTTCCGTTGAGCTTAAAAAAGTCGAAGCCGCCAATATCACCGACGATACCATCATTCAGTCGCGCCTCTACAAACTCCTGAGCACTGAAAAACCCCAGCTTAACCATATGGCTGTTTTCATTCATATCGCCAATGCCGACGAGTGCAAACTCAGCTTTACGAGCCTGAGTGAGGGTTTCACTGATATTCTGGTGAGAAATAAAGGTGTCGCGCATTTGGGAACTATCAACGTAAGCTGGCGCATACAGTGTTTCGCTACTTCCGCCAAACTTTTTAGCTAGCCGTCTACAAATGTGATCGGCATTGATCGTATCTCCGCTGCGGTGTGTTCCACCAATGGCACAAACAAACCGTGCATTTCGGTGCGATACCACACCCGGATGGTCGGCGACATATGCCACATTCTGCCCCTGTCCCACAGCGACAACCATACCATCTTGTAAGTTGGCATCCAGATAGGAGGAAACTTGCGCGGCAACCTGACTGCGCTGCTCATGAAGATCTGGCTGGTCAAGCGCGATAAGCGCGCGTTTGAGGTTGAACTTTTCAACCAGTCTCTGCTCAAGCTGTGCGCTGTGAACTGGATGATATTTAACGGTAATTTCAACGATTCCCTCTTCTCGGGCCCGTCTCAGTAGACGACTGACTTTGGCACGGCTGATATTAAATTTTTTCGATATTTCTTCCTGAGTCGCACCATTTTGGTAGTAAAGCACGGATATTTCAGTCAGCAGATCGGTATCACCGAGGAGTGAATCAAAGTTTTTACTGTTCATAGGTCTGTATGCTTGCCTGTAGACATAGGCGATAGTCTAACCAGTAATCTTTAGTTGAACAAATGTATTATCTATTCGCATTTGTTCAGTATGAATTGTTAAACATCCTGTTGCCTTTAAAATTGTGATAAAGATGTCTAAAAAACAAGTCTAATGTGTCTGCTTTGATGCTAAATTTAGAATGAGTAACGTTCTGTTTATTAAATGATCGTTCGGAAAAATCCGAAACACATCGCGAATATAAATTTTTTGAGATAACGCAGACAGTAGCTTACTGAGACATTTTTTATGCTAAACAAGATTTTTTCTTCCACAAGGCGGGTACCAAAAATAGTCCCCATCATGTTGAGTGTTACCATATTTATACTTGGTATAAATTATTTGCCTTCGGTAGATGTTTTTCAATATAACAGTAAGGCAGTAGAAGTTACATATTCTTTCCAAAATAATAATAACTATATATTAGATAAAGAACTGATAGGAAATAATAGTTTCTCCACTTATGAAAGTCTCTCCCCTTTTAGGTTACAAGACTCTTTTAACCAATTATGGTTAAGGATAGAAATAAAAAATACACTTTATGAACCGATAAATTTAGTGATTTCTTCTCCTCAAATGAATCAGCATTTTCTGAGAATGTATTCAGTAACTAGACAATATGTAAGTGGGGATGTGCCAACATTAAATATTTTAGAAGGCGTAAAAGAACCGAACCGATATAATGATAAAACAAATAACAAAGTAAGAAAGCTCACTGTAGATTTGAAGGGTGGAGAGTATACATCGCTCTATATCTTGGTCGAGGCAGAAAAAGGCTTTATCAATCCCCCATTAGTGAGAGAAGCATTCTTTGATACTATTTCAGATACGATCATAGACAATGCGCTGGTGGTGACATTTACAGTCTTCTTCCTTATTGCAATGCAAAGTATCATTAACCTGCTTTGGCGTAAGAAGCTGATTCATATGTATCAGCTTGCCCTCACTATCTGTTTCATTTTGATGGTGGAGAGTACGTATATGGCTGATGAACCCGTCATTCACTCTCTTGTTAACATTGGTTACGAACATTACCAGCTCTTTATATTCCTATTAACATTACCTATTTTTATTCTTATGTCAGCTCGTCATACATACATAAGACCTGTTTTAAAAAAAGTAAGGTTCTTACTTCCCTCCTTATTTATATTATCGATCACTGTTATATTATTAAGCTATTTGGTTTCTGAGAGTATTACGGTCAACGTGATGCTGGTATCTGTGCTACTCGCAAGCTTGTCGCCTCTTATCTTGTCTATATATGCCAAAGAAGCTCCCATTCATTTTCGTCTAATGATTGGTTTAAGTGCATTGCCTATGTGTCTGGGTATTGTTATGACATCTTTGCTGGATCACGGGCTAATTAATTACTCAATCATTGCAGATTTTGCCATGATTATTGGTAATACAATGACTCTACTAGTACTGGCACTTTTACTTGCGTTAACCGCACAGCAGGAACAGAAACAACTTGTTAGAGAACTGGCGCATAACAACATTAGTGAGTTACCGAATCATGCTCTGTTAGAATTAACAATCAGTGACCTCATTAAGAAAGATAAACAGTTCAGTTTTTTTTCTTTCTTGATACCTAATTACACTATGGTGATTCCTTATCTTTCACAAAAAGAAAAGCAATATTATTTAAAAGAAGTGTCTAATAGATTGAATACATACTTGGCTGAGGTAGGTGCTTTTTGTATCGAGATGGGCCCTAAAAAGAGCCAACAAAGGCTGGGTTACATTAGTGATGGAAGGATTGGATTTATCATCACGGACAAAGACCCGAAGAGTTGCCAACAAGCGGTAGCAAAAGTCCAAAGCCAGATGAATGGGTTTTTGGAAGTGGAGAATATCCTGTTGTCTTATCAAGGAAGTATTGGCATGAGCTCTTTCCCTAAAGACGGTAGGGACCATGAAACATTGATTAATAAATCTATGCTCGCTTTGAGCCAGAATAAGACAGAAAACAAGTACAGGTTATTTGTTTTCGATCCGAATTTTTACCATCACAACACAATGAAGTCATTCCTGGTCAGGGATATTCGTCAGGCCATTGATAATAATGAGTTGGCGCTTTACCACCAACCACAGATTGACCCATCAGACAATACAGTGGTTGGTTCTGAAGTTCTGTTGAGATGGAATCACTTTAGGCATGGATTTGTCAGCCCTGAAGTGATTGTTAGGCTTGCTGAAGAGCTTGGAATTATAAATGACTTAACATTGTGGGTCGTCAAGCATGCCTTTAAACACCAAAAGGAGCTTATGGCTGTGCAGAACAACCATCGCATCTCTATCAATATTACTGGTTCAAACGTTGAGCAGTATCAGTTTGTAGCTAACGTTACCGCATTGGCGGAACGTCAGGGGGTTGATCTGAGTAGCGTCAATTTGGAGCTCACTGAGGAAACTCTGGTGAAGAATGCTGATTCTCTGAATGAACTGATAAAACAGTTGGCAAGCCTCGGGGTTCAGGTATCAGTCGATGATTATGGAACAGGATACTCTTCATTAAATTATCTCTCGAACTTTTCATTTAGTGAGTTGAAGATTGATCGCTCTTTAATAGATGGCATCATAAAGAATACACGGCAGAAAATTATTGTTGAAGCCACTATTAAGTTGGCGAAATCTCTAGGGCTTATTACTGTCGCTGAAGGTGTTGAAGATGGCGAAACTGAGACGCTGGTCAAGATGATGGGTATAGATATTGTTCAAGGTTACTACTACTCAAAACCTCTTCCGTTCGAGCAGTATCTGCAATTTGTTGATAACTTTTCCAAGAAGAGTAATGAATCACTGAGCGCCTCGAGTCAAAATATCTCTTGATAAGCTGACAGGCGGCGTTATCCAATGTGCCGCCTGTCGAGTGATGCTTATCCTGCCGGATAAATAGCGCCAAGTACGCACTTTTGGGACGCCCCGGTAACCTCAGGGACGTTGGCAGGTATTTGGTTGAGTGCACAGTGAGCCAACCAGGCAAACGCCATTGCCTCAAGGTAATCAGGATCGATGTTCACTTCCGCTGTGCTAGATATTGTCCAGTTTGGCAGCGCCAGAGACAAGGATGAAGTCAATGCACTGTTATGTGCTCCACCGCCACATACATACACTTTACCGTTACCGAATTTAGCAATTTCATCAGCACATGTTTGTACAGTTAACGCAAGAAGAGTTGCCTGTACGTCTTCAGGTCTTAATTGTTGATTAAGGCGGTCCAGATGTTGCTTTATCCATGCGGCGTTGAAATATTCTCTTCCTGTTGATTTTGGCGCAGTCTGAGAGAAATAGCTGTCTTGGAGCATATTATGCAGCAGTGACGGAATACTCTTTCCTGAGGTTGCGAATTGACCATTTTTGTCGAATCGTTCCCCTTTAATATTGAAGATCCAGTGATCCATAAGCATGTTGCCCGGTCCGGTATCATAGCCAAAAACGGTATTGTCAGGGTTCAATACCGTGATATTAGCAATACCACCAATGTTAAGAATAACCGTTGATGTATCAGGCTTGGAGAAAATATGTTGATGAAAGGCGGGAACCAGCGGGGCACCCTGACCACCATATGCCATGTCTTTCCGACGAAAGTCGGCAACAACGGTAATCTTAGTTTTTACAGCAATCAGATTGGGATCACCCAGTTGCATCGTAAAAGGATAAGGTTTTTCGGGCTGATGGCAGACTGTCTGACCGTGACTGCCGATCGCCGCAATGCTTTCCCTTTTCACCGGAAAGGTGTCAATGGCATGATTAATAGCGTCAGCGAAAAAATATCCCAGCTTGTGGTCTAGCTCACCCAGTTGTTCAGCGGTAACAGCGTTATTGTTTGCGATAGAGAGCGTATCGCGTCTTAACTGTTCCGGTATACTTTCAAAGTAACTCCCCAAAAGAGTGACCTGATCGTTTTCAAGTCTTACAGCCACAATATCTACGCCATCAAGGCTGGTACCCGACATAAGACCCAAATACACTGTCATTGACCATATCCCTTATACATTTACTGAATATATAAACAATGGTAGCGCTATATCTTGTTGATTAAACGCGTAAGAATCACACATCTTATTGCCGATATGGGTTTTGATTCTTCAGAGAGTCCAGCATTTATATTTTTTTGTTGTATGTATCGTCGAAAAGGCTGAATTGATGAGTTCACTGAACTGTGACAGAAAGTAATGGAAGAGCCTCCATATCCGTAGTATTTAGGTATAAAATCCTCAAATAATCATGAATTAAGGAGACAAGATGGGCCCGTTATGGATCGATCTCGAAGGGTGTGAACTTGACGCTGAGGAGCGAGAGTTACTAGAACATCCTATCGTTGGTGGTGTTATTTTGTTTGCACGAAATTATCACGACAACCAACAGTTGCTAGCTTTGACGAAATCTATCCGGAAAGCATCAAAAAAAGATATCTTGATCGGGGTAGACCAAGAAGGAGGCCGTGTACAACGCTTTCGGGACGGATTTACACGTTTACCTCCAGCACAGAAATATCAAGGGCAACCCAACGGCTTAACTCTCGCCGAAGACTCAGCTTGGCTTCTCGCCGCAGAGTTAATCGCGCATGATATTGACCTGAGTTTCGCGCCAGTAATGGATTGTGGACATGGAAGTCGTGCAATAGGTGATAGAGCATTCAGCGATGATATAGAAAAAGTGACTGATTATACTGAAGCTTTTATTCGCGGAATGAGTCAGGCAGGAATGGCAACGACGGGTAAGCATTTTCCCGGGCACGGCGGAGTTTTAGAAGACTCACACCTAGAAAGTCCTATTGATGACAGGAACAACATTTTTGAGAGAGATATGCGGGTCTTTGAGCGCCATATTAAGAAGGGATTGCTGGATGCAATGATGCCTGCCCATATCATTTACTCAAATTATGACGCCGATCCGGCCAGTGGTTCGTCATATTGGCTCAAAGATATATTGAGGCAAAAGCTGGGATTTAAGGGTGTTATTTTTTCGGACGACCTAAGCATGGAAGGGGCGACTGTGATGGGTGGTCCCGCCGAGAGAGCCAAGAAAGCCTTGGATGCTGGCTGTGATTTGTTATTAATGTGCAATAATCGCGAGTCTACGATAGCCGCAGTTGATTCGCTTCCAATCAGTGACGTTCCAGCCGCCGCATGCTTAAAGAAGAGAACGACATTCACTATGAGTGAGCTCAGACTATCTGACCGGTGGAAGAAAACAAGAAGTCAGTTGGAGAGACTGATTGAAGGCTGACGATGATTATTTAGAAATAAGCCCTCAACCAAGCAGTGGCCATAATGGCCACTGCGGATGAAGACACTTCATTCATACACTAATGAGCGTGTTGGCCCTGATTTATCCATTGATATGGACGAATACGTTAAGCAAATAATGACAACTTCACGGTCTGATGTATGTGATGTGTTTAATTAGATGTCACGCTCGTCATCGAAGATCGATCTCTTATCTCTGTTGTGCTTACGGCGCGATTTTTTGTCGTGACGTTTGTCACCTTCAAAATCGTCATCATAATCATTGAATTTGTTATTAAATTTCTGTTTTGCTTCGGTGTTACCGTCTTTGAGCCATTTATCCCACTTGGCCATAATTCTCTTTCAACCCAAAATTATACTGTTGGTAAAACAAACTACATATCTAGTGCTTTTTAAGTTCACACATAACTGAAATTGCGTGAATTTCAGAAGATATCAGTAAAATATTTCTAAATAATGAATTTACCGTCTGTTTTGACATCGTGGTGTATTAGTTATGAGATAAGTGAGTTTATTACCTTGGACAGAATGTAAAGAAAATTTCAATTATCTTTAATGCCCAAGCCTCCAACATTCAGAAAATCTTCATATGTACACTCGTACAATCATCGCTACTCGAGCGATAGCTGTTGTTTATCTAATTGATAGTGTTATCTAATTTTGTCTACCAAATAGTAAACATTAGTCATGCTTTCTCAGGTGGTCAGTAATATCTGTCTTTTAAATGGGTAGGGCTGAGGCGTAATAAAAAGACTCAAAATTAATGATCAAAAAGACTTTTAGAGGAGTGAAGAGATGTTTAGTGGTCAAAAGTTTTTTGATGACAAGCATTTTCCTAAAGGCTTTAAGCGCGCAGGTTGCTTTACAATAAAGGAAGCAAGAATACTTGAGGAGTCTGGTCGTGCAATGAAAGCATTATTTGATGGCTCTCAAGAACCAGTAAAACCGGAAGAGCAGGTATTTATTGACGAAGTCAACGGTGTGAGAACAGCCCAATCGGAATATGCTCGATGTTGGTTAAAATATCTTGCTGAAATCAATCACAGGCATGTGAACTACAGTCTTTGCAGCACGACACGTAAATCTTATGAAGAGAGAGTAGACTCCGAACCCTTGCCTGCTGAAGAATAAAACAAAAAAAGAGCTCAGATGCCTGAGCTCTTTTATGTTGATGGTACTACGGTCTGAGCAATGCCCAAAATGACTCAGTTGGACATGTGAAGACCTTTTATCAGAGGCTGATTGCAGTTTCGAGGGCCACTTTCATCATTTCATGGAATGATGTCTGGCGCTCTTCTGCAGACAATGCTTCTCCACGGGTAATGTGGTCAGATACTGTCAGGATACCCAGCGCATTCGCGCCAAGCTCAGATGCTACGCCATATAGGCCAGCAACTTCCATATCCACACCCAGGATTCCCATTTTGTCCATTACACCAAAGATATCGCTCTCAGGTGTGTAAAACAGGTCAGTGGTGAATACGTTACCTACTTTTACAGGCACTTTCTGCTCACGAGCTTGGTTGACAGCAGTCTCAAGCAGATGGAAGTCTGCAATTGCAGCAAAGTCATGGCCTTTCAGACGAAGGCGGTTCACTTTGGAGTCAGTACATGCACCCATCGCAACCACGATATCCATCAGATTAACGTTTTCATTGACGGCACCACAGCTTCCGATACGGATAACGTTTTTAACACCAAATTCTTTGATCAGCTCATGTACGTAAATTGAACAGGAAGGAATGCCCATTCCATGTCCCATCACTGATAGGCGCTGGCCTTTATATGTGCCAGTGTAACCAAACATATTACGGACATCGCACACAAGCTCTGCATCTTCCAGATAAGTCTCCGCGATGAGCTTTGCTCGCAAAGGATCTCCCGGCATCAGAATAGTTTCAGCAAAAGCTCCCGGTTTCGCGTTAATGTGTGGGGTTGTCATAGTTGACTCCGACTTGATTATCGATCAGAAAAGGGTTTTACATTGATTAAGGTTGTCATTCCACCCCTAATCATCGTTATTGGTGAAAATACTGTTTAATAGACGGCCTAATCACCAATGAATTCGTTACTTGTCTCAGATAATGGTATTTTTGTTTGAGTTGTAACCATGCTGAAACAAAGCAGAGTCGGATTATAAAAACATTGGTCAAGAATGCTTGTGCTGCTGCTTAGGGTTGATAACGCAATCGTATACGCTGTGTCGCGTTGACCAGAAGTGGAAGCAAAATCAGAAATAAAATTAGACAGTATTATCTTCCGTAAATCAGCGTAGTAAAAAACTGTACAGAAAATCATCATCATTAAAACAAAAACGGCCTGTCAATATTCAGGCCGTGTTATCGATATCATGTGAGTCATTTTCAGCTAGCGAATGACGTCAATCTCTACTTTTTTCGCTAACGACATCGCAAGGTTGTTATCGTAGTAGGCGGCTTCATTGATAAAATGAGGGTAAGCTTCATAGTCTCCCTGCCAACATACTTCCTCGCCTGTGAAGAGAGTGAAAATTGGGTCACCGTTCTTCAGCAGAGTAAAATCAGCATCTTGAATACTTTTATGAACCATACCAATGCGCTCTCCGGCTTCATCCATCGGTAGCTTTAACGTTTCATGGTATCGGTAAGCGGTGAAACTTGCTGGTAATTCAGGGAGTGATTTCTCATTAAACAGGTCAACAAAGTCCAGAATGTGTTGGGTCATCTCGTCCATCCAATCCAGTACATCTTGACGTAACACAGATTGTGGCTGCGGACCAATCTCAACAATCAGCCCTTGTTTGCCAATCGAGCACAGGAAGAAATGATCTTCCATCGCGACCTGATCTTCCACAACGATGATTGCCTCACTCATTTTTTCCAGTAGGTAAGCGGCTAGCTGCGTGTTGAACGCATCAAGCTGCAAAAGGATCAGAGTAGGCCCCATGTTGCTGGTGGTATTGTGGAGATCAATAACCAAATCTATGCGAGGATCACCTTTGGGGCCAAGATGTTGGTTTATCGCTTTCGCCCGGCTTTGCTCGTAATTCATCAATTGAGGGTCAGCCAAATCTTTCTCAGTGAATTGCCGATTTAAGTCGCAATCAAGATACCGCTTGTTGTCTCGGTAGCCATTTGGGTTCCCAAACAGGGTTTCAGTTGAAAAGGTTTTTCGGGAAATGAGTTCAGGCGACTGATCCCATTTTTTTAGAAGATAAATGCCGCTAAATTCATTCCCATGCGTCCCACCAACAATGGCGGCAGTATTGATTTTTCCCATCCCTGTCCTCTCCGTATAATTCCGCATCAGTGTATCAGGGACATACAAGAGTTTCAGCAGATCAAATACCCACATTGTCGGTATCTGAAGATTGAGTCGTATTTCTCTGACTACTGAAACCTTGCCTTGAGAGAAGTAGGGGGATGTGATCATTCCAGATTGAGATAATCAGGCACTCGCTTTACCTGACTTTTACTATCGGTAATGGCTGGTCCAATCTGGGTATGGTAAGGAAGGACGCCAGCCCAGACATCATGATCCATATCTGCAATGTCATCATTGACGCCTCGGTCGCTTATTTTTAATGAGGCTTCAGCGAGGGGCATGACAAGTAATTCAGTTGCCGTCAATTCACGTTCAGAGCTTGTTCGGACCTCCTTGCTTCTTCCCGGCGCAATATGGTCAATAAAGATATCAAGTAGTCGGGATTTTTCTGCGTTGTCTTCTACGGTTGTGAACTGACCAAATACCATGGCACAACGATAATGTGCACTGTGATGAAAAGCTGATCGCGCTAAAACCCAGCCATCAAAAAGTGTAAAGGTGAGGCATGTATTAGCGCCGGATTTTAGGTATCTGATCATTGGGCTGTTTTTGGCCCCGTGTATAAAAATATTATCGTCTTCACGCCAGGCAAGCATGGGAATAACAGATGGGCCACGTTTGTCGTTGATTGCTATATGCGCGATATTCGACGCATCTATGGTTTGGTACAGATGTTCTACCTCTAGGCTTACTTTGTGAGCGGCTTTTTTTAGTTGGGTTCTTGAGGTTCTGCTCAATTGCGGCTTTGTCGTCACTATTGTGATCTCCTTTGATGTTCTTTATTTCCTGGTTGAACAATAAGGTTTAATTGGGTCTTAATTAAGTACCAATTTTTGATTATCTAAGGGTCCAATTTGCTTTCGATTGATATTGGGGACTTATCTTTAAAACCTGAAATCTCAACAAGACAAGAAGCACTCTATTTGGCAATTAAGGAAAAAGTGCTAAGTGGATGTTGGCGTCCGACACACCGCTTGCCCGCAAGCAGAGCACTTGCAGTCCACCTTTCGATTAGCAGAAATACGGTGATCGCCGCCTATGAGCAACTGAAAGCTGAGGGATACATCGATAGTAAGAGAGGCTCAGGATTCTTTGTTACCTTAAATGCACCAGAAAAGTTTCTTGCGGTTAGCCCGGATATTCAGCCTGAAATAAAAAACATCGATACATCCATAAATGAGGAAATTCTAGCCAGTCAACGCAATCGCCCTTTCAGACCCGGTGTCCCCGATCTTGAGGCTTTTCCTTATCTAAAATGGCGCAGAATTCTAAATCGCCATACATCAAGACCGATCTTCGCCGGTCAGAATTCGGTGCAGGGGACATTGGCGTTACGTCGCGCAGTCAGCCAATATCTTGCCTCCAGTCGTTCTGTCGAGTGCGGGCCTGAGAATGTCATCGTTACGCAGGGCGCTCAGCAGGCACTGTTTATTGCCGCATCAGCCATTTTACGACGCGGTGATAGGGTCGCGATTGAGGATCCGGGCTATCAACATGCTACGAAAATTTTTCGACATATTGAATGTCGTTTACAACCGATTAATGTCCGCCCAAAGAGCGGTCTGGATCTTAGCCAGTTACAGGATGTCAAAGCCCGATGTTTATACCTCACACCAAGTAATCAGTATCCAATGGGAACCAGTATCTGTTCATCGGGTCGGCTGAGTTGTATTGACTGGGCAGGTCGGAATAATGCGTGGATCATTGAGGACGATTACGACAGTGAGTTTCAGTTTGCGCATCGACCCCACCCATCGCTTCAAGGTTTGGCGTTAAATATGGCAGACGCTTTCTCGAACGTCATCTATGTCGGTACTTTCAGTAAAACAATGTTGCCTTCTTTGAGGATTGGCTATTTGGTTGTGCCAGAGCACCTGGTTGATCAGTGCCTGATGCTTAAAGCATTGATCACTGGCGATACTCCAGCATTTCAGGAACTTGCTTTGGCAGAGTTTATTGAAAATGGCGATTATCTGCGCCACATAAGGAAAATGAGAAACCTCTACAAAAGCAAGCATGATTTTTTTATTTCATGTCTAAAGGCTTCACTTGGCAGCAACCATGTTTTGATGAGTCAACCAGCGGGAATGCATATTACTTTTGGCTGGCTGAAAGGACGCTCTGCAATTGAAGTAAAGAATAAGTTGGCAGCTGTTGATATTACAGTGCGAACTTTGGATGAATTTCTTCTACATAATCATGCCCATTTTTTTGACTATGAGAAGACACTTATTGCTGGATTTGGCAATAGCTCGTTAGAGCAGATTGAACGTGGTGTGAAGCAAATATCAGCCTATATCCAATAAATACACGCATTTTATTCTGATTAATATCAGCTATTAATGTGCTGTCTGTGTAGTAAGGAGTGCAAAGATAAGGCAACATAAAAGGTGAAAGTTGACCTATTGCAAAATTTAGATTTACGTCCAATTTTTAAGACGATCCTGTACTACGCTTTATTCTAGGAAGTAGTGATAAAAAGGGGCAGTCAATGGAAACCACGACAATCCACTTCTACGAGCCAGAGGATGAGTTTGGATTTTTATCTAATTTCTTCCCCGCTCCCTTGTTCATCGAAGGAGTAAGCTGGCCGACAGCTGAACATTATTATCAGGCACAGAAATTTAATCATCCGCCAGTCATTGAAGCGGTAAGGTTTGCTGAATCTGCGAAAAAAGCATTCAGATTAAGTCGGCTTTATGGTCACCTTGTACGGGAAGATTGGTATGAGATCCGCAGAGATATCATGTCACGTTCGGTCAAAGAAAAATTCTTACAGCATAACGAGCTGAAAGATAAATTACTTGAAACGGGCAGTTGGCAATTGATTGAACACACTAAAAAGGATCCTTTTTGGGGTGATGCGGGAGATGGCAGCGGCCGTAACGAGATGGGTAAGGTGCTTATGGAACTGCGAGAGCAATTTAGAAATGAGAGCGCACAGCAAGTGTGACTTAACGAGGACAAGCCGCCACGTCAGCTATTAGAAAAGAATCATCGCGGCTTGTTCAAAATAATCATGCGGTGTGGTTGTCAATATGTTCACTTACTATGCCCTCTGGCCTTGCGCTTCGGGGGCTAAGCAGTTCGGAGAAATGTCCTTTAAAGATATTGAAATTGAAATAATGCTGTATATGTTCTCGGGATTGTCGTCCAATTCGCCCTCTCTCTAATGGACATAAAAACAGCTTCATCATTGCAGACACAATAGATGCGGTGCTGAATACAGAAATCACATTCTCTGACTCTATATCGTTTCGATCCAGAAGAGTCCGTATTCTTGGGCTACAGAACCCTAACACAGGTACTCCCATACTCATTGCTTTGAGCATTTCCTCTGTCGGATACGCAATAGCATATTTCTGTATGACGATATCCGTCGTGCAATAAAAATTGAAACTGTCATTGCCATAGTCAGCAAGTTTTACATTTTTCGTTATGTCTGGGAGCTTAGCCAATACATTACTCAATATGCGACCCAGCTTGTCTGAATCGCCATGAATGAACACCATAGTGTTTTCTCTGAACTCCTGGCTTTTTTTGCACGCCTGCTCATATGATCTCAATACAGACGCTAAAAAAAACATCTGATTCTTTTCAACGCGGATACCAACAATGAATTTGTCGTTTGTTATACCAGTATGAGAACGTGGTTTGTTGATATTGTTTGTGTAGGCAAGGCACACAGGCGGGCGCAATTGTTTACTATCCACTCCGGGCCTAACAAGGCTAAGTTTATGATCAGGTACCCTACTGATGGATCTAAACCATTGATAGTTTGAACGGCATGATGAGATAACCTGTTCAACGGAGTAGGCAAGAAAACGCGATTTTAGCCCATTCAACAAACTACCCTTCATGTCAGCGCTAGACGGGTAAAATGTGTGTTGAATATGAAAGCGATGAGGGACACCACCTAGTTTCGCTATCCACTGTGCTGCAAAGCATTCACTGTCATAGCTGATACATATATCTGGCTGTTCGAATGCTATTAAATGTTTGAGTTTTAGCCAACCTCTAATAGGAGAGTTATCTTTTGTCTGTAAAACGAAGAATGAGAACTTGTCAGCTACGGCTCTTGGAAAATGGCTACCGTCCTCGACTGAAACCAAGGTGTGTTTGAAGCGCTTGTCCGAAAAAGCGTCAACGATCGCCAACATATATTGATATTTGTAAACATCTGAGAAGCGGCGGACCAAATGAAATATTCTGGTGACATCTGAACTGTCAGATCTGTCCATTTATTTAGCCTCGGTGACATTATTCGTAAATATTTGCACAGTATTTTAGTTTGTGGGTTCCAAAATTAGAGACAAATTCAATAAACGACGAATTGAAGAAGAATCAGGCTAAAACTGTGAAATTCATCGCTAATTGAATAAATGAAGAACACTTGGCATCTTTCGAATAAAGAATAATAGAAAACGCTGTGCTTTTATTTGAAAATGCATAGAATCACAACTCTCAAAGAAATACCTTGAATTATGAAAGAATAGAGAAACTGATTTGGTCTATCTGTGCAAATAGGTCAATAAATTGATAGGTAGAAACTTTCTGAATATCTGAAATGAGAGACAACCCATTTTTTGTGTCCAGAAAAGAGTACAGAATAAGTTGGCTAGGCAAAATAAAGAGACTGACAATTGAAACGAAAAGCTTCCCCAAAGACTAGATTTCCTCTCGACTTCTACGGCGAGGACAGTACATGGCGATTTGCTGTTAGGGCTCAAAATGCAAATGAAGTGCTCGATGCTCTTTTCTGGCGCGCCTACTTATCTGTCCGGAGAAAAGAGGTCAATCTATTCAGTGCCGCTGTAAATACTTTTGCTTATGAGTGTCACGAATCCTCATCAAGGGCTGCGGAGATATCAGCTTCACATGGGGTGGTGATGAAGATCAAAATGATGGGACCAATTGTCAATGTCAGTGCGCTGAACAAATTGGCTGAGGAAGTTTCTATTTCAGCAGAAACCTGCGCTGCATAAACCATTCATTGTTAAAATAAAAAAGCGGACAACAATGTTGCCCGCTTAACGATTACTGCGTACTCACGCTTTTTTCGGCAGGTAGCCTTAGAGAGATGACACTTGCTACTGTCAGCATTATGCCAGATGTCCACAAGCATGCCTCAAGGCCGTAAGCCTGATACATCCATCCTGAGAGAAGTGTTCCCAGTAGTCTCCCCATAGCGTTGGCCATGTAGTAAAAGCCAACATCCAAAGACACGCCATCACTTTTTGCGAAGCTCACAATTAAATAGCTATGCAATGACGAGTTAACGGCAAAAAGTACGCCAAACAGCATTAATCCACCAAGAACGGCAACTTCAGGAGATCCGCCGCTTTGTAAAGCCACGGCAATACCAAGTGGTATGACGGCTAATGTACCTGCCCAGCCTGCAATGGTGAGGTGGCCCGGCACGAGGTTTTTTTGTTTCCCCGTCAACTTGGGAGCTTGAGTTTGCACTAAGCCATACCCAATGACCCAGCTGGCAAGAAAGCCACCCACACCCCAGTGATCCCAACCGAATTCACTGGCAAGGTAGACGGGTAGAGCGACGACAAACCATACATCCCTGGCACCAAAAAGCGCCATTCGTGCCGCTGAGAGTACATTGATTGACTGACTCTTCGAGAAAATTTCCGAAAATTTAGGCTTGGATTTTGCCTTGCCCAGTTCGGCACGAAGAGACAACAGGCTGGCAATCCAGACCAGTGACAGGCTTGCTGCCATCGCGAAAACAGCACCTGAAAAACCGAGTAATGTCAGTAACGCACCGCCAAGAAAAAAACCTGCGCCTTTGAGCGTATTCTTCGAACCAGTAAGAATAGCTATCCACCGATAAAGCGCACCCTGTGCGTTCTCTGGTACTAACTGTTTTACTGCGCTCTTGGCACTCATCTTATTCAGATCTTTGGCGATCCCGGATATTGCTTGCGCTGCCATTACCCATATAACCGTAAGGGAATCTTGCGGCACGAGTAGCATAGAGAGTGCGGCAATTTGCAGCCCGAGACCAATATTCATGGTTCGGTTTAAGCCTATTCGGGCACCGAGCCAGCCGCCGAGTAAGTTGGTGACAACGCCAAAAAATTCATAAAAAAGAAAGAGGCTAGCTATCTCTAGTGGTGAATAACCCAGATCATGAAAGTGAAGAACCACTAACATCCTGAGAGCACCGTCAGTCAGCGTGAATGCCCAGTAATTACCCGTAATGATGAGGTACTGTCTGAGTTTTGGCGATATCGCTGAAAGTGGAGATGTGTTGACCATTTACATTTGTCCCAGATCCTGACGACCTACCATCAACGCAAGTTCTGCCGTTCGCGATGCATAGCCCCACTCGTTGTCATACCACACGTATAGCTTCACTTGTGTGCCGTTGACAACCATGGTTGAGAGCGCATCAATGATGCCTGATCGCGGATCAGTACGGTAATCGACGGAAACCAACGGGCGTTCTTCGTATCCAAGAATACCAGCAAGCTCTCCCTCGGAGGCTTCTTTGAGAAAAGCGTTTACTTCTGCCTCTGTGGTGGGTCTTTGCACTTCAAACACACAGTCGGTTAAGGAAGCGTTGGTAAGAGGAACTCTGACAGCATGGCCATTGAGTCGACCTTTTAGCTCAGGGAAAATATGAGTAATGGCTGTCGCTGATCCCGTTGTTGTCGGGATTAAACTGGTTCCGCAAGAACGTGCACGTCGCAGATCCGGGTGTGGTGCGTCGATAATTGTCTGGGTGTTGGTGATATCGTGAATCGTGGTCATTGAGCCATGTTGAATACCCAGCTTCTCATGAATAACCTTAACCACAGGTGCGAGACAGTTGGTGGTGCATGATGCAGCAGTGACGATTGAATGCTGTTCACTATCATATTCATGATGATTGACGCCCATAACAACGTTCAACACACCCTCTTCTTTGACGGGGGCGGTAACGACAACGCGTTTGACGCCTTGCTCAAGATACTGACTGAGCAAGGCTCGGGTTTTCATTTTGCCAGAGGCTTCGATGACTATGTCGCAGCCAGACCAGTCAGTATCTGCGATAGCAGCATTCGACGAGGTAGAAATTGAATCACTATCTATGAGGATTTTATCGTCTTGACTGGTTGCTTCCCGTGTCCACTTACCGTGAACAGAGTCGAAATTTACTAGGTGCGCCAGAGTGTGTGCATCTCCTGCTGGGTCATTAATATGAATTATTTGGACATCTTCGTGATCATATAGATTTCTGAAGGTGAGTCTTCCCATGCGGCCGAAGCCATTAATACCGATCTTTATTGCCATGTTAAACCTTTCAAATCCATGTTGATTGCTGCACACAAACGTTACTAACGTCGATTCACGTTTTATATATGGAAAATCATATATGTTTTGACATAAATTTAATATTTCTTTTTTATGACAAACACTATGCATGATAATTATTGCGTGACGTTGTAGCCGTTTGTGTAAGGGCTTCCATCATCCGTTTGAGAGACCTATGTTTTGCTGGAATCGACAAGTAGGGCGAAAGGCAAGATATAAAAGAAGCAAAATAAGATGTCGGGCTTACTTATAAAATGCCCGACACGTTGAGAGTAACTTTTATGCCAGTTTATCCAGTATTTCTTTTTTATGAAAAATTGAACTAATCACATAGTTGAAGCAGAGTTACATTTGGCTTCAGCGTATGATCGAATACTTATTCAGTAAACAGATGTAGCAGCGCGACGGCTAATATGAGTTGCATTGTGTATGTCAGCGGTACAATCAGAGATGTAAAGAAATCACTGAGATAGTCTTTTGTCGCAATCGAGTGAGAACGTGCGGTTAACCCCTCGTCAAAACGCATTTTGTGCTTGCTCATCAGTGTCATTGGTTTCGGACAGCAAGCTGACGCAATCATTAGCTTTTGTAAGATTCTGATAACGACATATTTGTATATTAATTCATCATAAAAGACTTGATTACGTAAAGTTGGCCGCAAAAATCGAAAGCGAATTGGGCAATAGAGGTAACGGAAGCTATAAATCATGACCTCGTAACATGAGGTTTACATATCTTCTCAGAAAAACGCGCCATACGGGATGCGTCGTAGAGTAGATAAATTTAGGGAGATTAGAATGAATCGAGCTACAGTAGCAAGGACATCACCAGCCAAGTCAGCAGCAAGACCGCCACGTTCATGGTCTTCTCATCCGGCACAGAAGTCACCTAACAGCTATGCGCATTCTCGACCCACTTCAGAGCTGAAAAAAGGCGAATAGAAGCTATTGTCCGGTATTATGACACACACATTTTACCGGACTTCCTCACCCTGCTTCCATCAACGTTTGTACTTCATTTAACGAATCCCTCATTACAATTCTCAGCATGACAGACCTTCCAAATCCGTTTTGACTGATCCGGCAAACAGACAACAGTTGGCTGAAGTAATCTATGGCGTATTTGTGCTGCTTCTCTGTGGTTTGTTTACAAGCAGTCCTAGTCTTTTATTATAAACAACGTTTTACTATGCGTTGCTCGATGTGTGGTGGCTAAATGTGTAGGAAATATATATAAACCTTTTACGTATACGACACGCGTGAAGGTGTTCGACTCGACTGATACCTATTCTCAAGCTCATGAGAAAAGACAAATCGAAATCGATAATCCCATCTTAATTTTCTCTCGGATAATTCCTTATTACTTAACGTATAAATAGCAGCATTAAAGAAACAAACTTTTGAGCCCCTCTCCGTTGCCATCAATTTATTGAACAAAAGCGTTATCACGTTTTTGCACATGTTTATGATTATCTTCACTAAAAATGTGTTCGATTTGGTGGTGAGTGAAATGAGTGAGAACAGGTTACTTGACCAGAACGACGAGCTACTGCATATGCTGATTAACGAGAGTAAACAGTGCCAAAAAGTTCAACTTCTGAACAATATTGAGAGTGAGACATAGTTGTAAGAAATTACATATGCATTTATTTGCTTAATAAGCTTTTCAATCTATATTCATATTGATCGAGGTGTCGATATTTCTTCACTAACATTCTGTTATTAATAGTAAATGTCACGTTAATGAAAGTATTAAATAATCATTGAGATGTCGTATCTAAATTAAGACATATCTATTTATTCGCATAAGCTAATGTAAATACTAGTAGAAATAAAGACATCATTTACATAGATATCAGCAGGATTGCTGGTGATGATAATAGAGAAAATTCAGATGAAAAGATTGCTATTGCTCTTCGCTACGTTATTTCTTACAACGACTCTTTATGCGCAGACCAGCATAAATAACGTATCCGCTCAAGGCTATACAAAAACTAAGTATCCCATTGTCCTGGTTCATGGGTTTCTTGGCTTTGATCGGATAACAGTGATTGATTACTTTTTCAACATCCCTCAATCACTCACAAAAGGCGGCGCGGATGTTTATGTTGTTCGGTTGTCGGCGGTCAATAGCAGTGAGGCGAGAGGGGAGCAGTTACTTTCTGAAGTAAAAGAGATCCTAGCCCTTAGCGGTGCAGAGAAAGTTAACCTCATTGGTCACAGTCAGGGATCTCCTACATCGCGTTATGTAGCGAGTGTAAGGCCAGATTTGGTTGCCTCGGTAACGAGTGTTGGTGGTGCCAACAGGGGATCGGAGTTTGCCGATTTTCTTCGCAGTCTCGGTGAGTCAGGTTCTACCACTGAGTTTTTACTTTCGCTACCTGTGACACTGGCGGGCAACTTAATTTCTATATTGTCAGGTAAAGAGCATAGACCGCAGGATGCATTAGGCGCTTTAGGTTCCTTAACCACAGCTGGTGCGGAGGATTTCAATAAAAAATATCCGCAAGGTATGCCAAAGGGCTGTGAGGACCAGTCACCAAAAGCGACAAACGGTGTTTATTATTTTTCTTGGTCGGGAACGAAAAAAGTAACAAATGCGTTGGATGCCTCTGATATCGTTCTCTTTTCAACAGGCATAATCACTGGTGATGAAAATGACGGACTAATTCGGCGTTGCAGTAGCCGCTTGGGCAAAGTGATTAAAGACGACTATGAAATGAATCACCTTGATCAAATTAACCATACTTTTGGCCTGCACAGTCTCCTAGAAACAGATCCCGTTACCATCTATCGTCAGCATGCAAACAGGCTGAAAGGGTTCGGCCTTTGAAACCAAGAGTCTGTTCATAAAGAGCGTTTTTTGTGTCGTACCAAGATGTCTGGAATGACACAAAAACGCGAATAACTATGGCGAAAATCTGTCAAAAATTAACGAGTGAAAACCCGATAATTGAGTCGGGTTTTCACTGTCTAATAGATACGTTTCCATAGTAGGGCCAGCATTGCAATGGAAACGTCAGTAGCCTCATCTGTCACCCCTGTCGTTGACTTACTCCTCGAGTCTGGCTGTTGTTACCGTCCTCTGATCTGCCTTTAAAAACATTCAATCTAACTCGTATTTAATGTCTAATAAATGAGACTGTTAACTATTAAATAGCAGATTATTAACTAATAAATAATCATCTTTTGAGTTCGTTGAAATACATGATCTTCAAATAAAAGTGATATTTTCCGTATATTTACAATCGAAAATAACGAATAAAAACTATATTTCAATCTATTTTTTCGATTAATGCTATCGTTATATTCGTTTGTAAGGCACACATTAACTGTGTCTATAATAATTAACGGCTATGGTTGCTTTTCTGGATTGTGATGATGAAAAGTAAGATTGTAATTAGCGTTTTGTTTATAGCGATAGACGGGACAACACCGTCGCTCGCTGAAGAGCCGCTTCATGCGTTAGCAAACGAGCTTTTTGGCGCACTTCCGCGTGTTATGCCGGGAAGTGAGAATGATACTGAAGAGAGAATCGCGTTAGGTCGGGCACTGTATTTTGAACCTCGTTTGTCGGCAAATAATGTACAGTCCTGCAATACATGCCACAATCTTTTGACTGGCGGAACTGAGCCACGATCAACGTCCAAAGGTGCTTTGGGAAATTTAGGTAGAAGAAATAGCCCAACAACTTGGAATGCAGGATTTCAGTTCAGCCAATTTTGGGATGGTCGAAGTGCTGATTTATTTAATCAGGCAGGTTCCCCTATTTTAAATCCTAATGAAATGGCATTGCCGTCAAAACAAAAGGCAGTTGATAAATTAATGGCGAGTGGCTATTTACCCAGATTTATCTCTGCTTATCCAGAAGATAGTAAACCGCTTAACTTTGATAATATCCTCGAATCGCTTGCTGCATTTCAACGCACACTTATTACTATAGACAGATTTGATAAATATTTGTCTGGAGATATTTCAGCCATTAGTGCCCAAGAAAAAAACGGACTGCTTACCTTCATTACTAAGGGTTGTAATGCCTGTCATAACGGACCATTGTTGGGAGGTGAACTATTCGTGAAAATGGGATTGGTAAATCCATATCCAAATACAAGTGATAAAGGGCGAGCAGAAATAACCGGTAGTTCAGCAGATAACTTTATATTTAAAGTTCCCACCCTAAGAAATGTATCTAGAACCGCTCCCTACTTTCATGATGGAGCGGTAGAGAGACTTGACCAGGCAATTGAGGATACGGCTTGGCACCAACTTGGTATTAGGTTGACTAAGAGTGAGGTAGAAGATATCGAGGCATTTTTCAAAACACTGGATAACACGAAAGTACTATAAATTTTTATATTAAGGAGGTAAGAAAGAAGATATAACTAATCGTCTTTTTCGGATGTGAAATATTCATAGGGATCGATGTGTTCATCCAATAGATTTTATTTTTGAACACTTACATAAAAGACAATATTTGTTTTTATTTCCCCACTGTTTAAATGATTATTCATTGTTTAAGTTAATAGTTTGTATTAAATCGCTTTAACTTTTTGATGATCATATTCCATAAACTGCAAATTATGCATGTTGACAATTAAAAACAGGGTAAAGGAGCAATTCAATGTCTAGTAAAACACTTATCGCAATTGCTATTTCAGGATGTTTAATAACAGGCGGCGCTCTCGCTGGCGAAGCCAAAACAAATCAGTTCTGGTGGCCTAAACAACTTAATCTCAGCCCACTGCGTGATCATGGCGGGGAATCCAATCCAATGGGAGCCGCCTTCAACTACGCAGACGCATTTAACAGGCTTAATGTCAAGCAAGTAAAGCAAGATATTAATCAAGTACTCACTACGTCTCAGGACTGGTGGCCAGCAGACTATGGAAATTATGGGCCTTTCTTCATCCGGATGGCATGGCATGCTGCGGGTACCTACCGTGTGCATGATGGACGCGGGGGGACTGGCGGAGGCCAACAACGGTTCGATCCACTTAATAGCTGGCCAGATAACGGCAATTTAGACAAGGCACGGAGATTACTCTGGCCGGTCAAACAAAAATATGGAAGCAGCTTGTCTTGGGGTGACCTGATGGCATTGACGGGCAATGTTGCCCTCGAAAACATGGGTTTTAAAACGTTTGGTTTTGCAGGAGGACGCACCGATGACTGGGAACCCGATTTCGTCTATTGGGGGCCGGAATCGGTGTTCTTAGCAGACGAAAGACGTGATAGCAAAGGCAAGTTAAAAGGACCACTTGCTGCAGTTCAAATGGGATTGATTTATGTCAATCCTGAGGGACCCGGTGGAAATCCCGATCCATTGGCTGCGGCGGCGGATATTCGGGAGTCATTTGGTCGAATGGCAATGAATGATGAGGAGATAGTGGCTTTAATCGCTGGCGGTCACACTTTTGGTAAGGCACATGGTGCGAAAAAGCCTGAAGGGTGTGTTGGACCCGAGCCTGCAGCAGCTGGCATCGAAGAACAGGGGCTGGGTTGGATCAGTAAGTGCGGCACAGGCAAAGGTGGAGACGCAATCACCAGTGGTTTAGAGGGAGCATGGACAGTCACGCCAACCCGATGGACAACCAATTACCTCGACAACCTTTTCAATTTTGAATGGGAGCTGACAGAGAGTCCTGCTGGTGCAAAACAATGGGTTCCCACGTCAAAAGCCGCTGCGTTTTTGGTGCCCGATGCCCACGATCCTACAAAACGCCACGCACCCATCATGTTCACCACCGATATTGCACTAAAAAAAGATCCTGCGTTCATGGCGATTGCAGAACGTTTTCGTAAAGATCCGCAAGCATATCAACTGGCATTTGCCAAAGCCTGGTTTAAGTTGAATCATCGCGATTTGGGTCCCAGAGCCCGTTATCTTGGTAGTGAAATTCCGCAAGAGGTTTTGGTATGGCAAGACCCGGTGCCAGATCTTGACTATCCGATGATCTCCGATGCTCAGGCTAATGAGTTAAAAGCCGATATTTTGGCAACTGGGCTGACAGTGCCCGAACTGGTTAGAGCGGCATGGGCATCTGCCTCGAGTTATCGCGGTACAGACATGCGTGGAGGAGCCAACGGTGCCAGAGTCATGCTTGAACCTCAAAAAGATTGGGAGGTGAATGATCCCGAAGAATTGGCTACGGTACTGACATCCCTATCTAAGGTGCAGCAAACTTTCAATCGTCAGTCTGCGCCCGTCAAAGTATCTATGGCAGACATCATTGTACTTGGTGGGGCTGCAGCAATCGAAAAAGCGGCCAGCGATGCAGGTTACACTGTTAGCGTGCCTTTTGTCGCTGGTCGAACTGATGCATCTCAGGCAATGACAGATGTGGCGTCGTTTGCAGTACTTGAGCCTACGGCAGATGGTTTCAGAAACTACTTCGATAAAAGTAGCTATCGCTCTCCTGCGGAAATGCTCGTTGACAAAGCCGACTTGCTCACCTTGACCGTGCCAGAAATGGCAGTGTTAGTCGCGGGTATGCGAAGTCTCAATGCTAATTATCACGGACAGGCTCATGGTGTATTTACCAACAAGCCAGGTACGCTCAGTAATGACTTCTTCGTGAACCTCCTTGATATGTCGACAAAGTGGAGTAAATCCCCGTCGGCGGAAGGTGTGTACGAAGGACACGACAGAGCGACGGGCAAGCTGAAATGGACCGCAACTCCAGTCGATCTAATTTTTGGTTCAAATGCCGAGTTAAGGGCGGTGTCTGAATTTTATGCTTCCAGCGATGCTACACAAAAATTTGTCGATGATTTTGTATTGGCATGGAATAAGGTAATGGTTAATGACAGATTTGATCTGCAATAGCCATCAATCATCGAGAAGAGGTTAAATGAATTCTTAACGCAAAGCGGTATCTGAGTGATATCGCTTTATTTCTTATGAAAGAATTTCTTAAGGCACCTATCGATATCTGCTCTCGATTCCCAACCCTATTTGAATTTGGTATTAAGTCTACTTTCTTGACTCTGACACGGTATCAGCAACCGATACGTCATAGCTTTTGATGAGCGAACAACGAATCGTAGGAGAACGGAAATGAGGTAATCAACGCTGCTGATTCTACTATCGAGTGTGGCGCATAAAGCTTGATTTTGAGTTGCAGCGCTAACTTGACGATTAACTGCTAAATGATTAAGAAATCGCTCTATCACAAAGTTTCTCATTTCGTTCGGATGACGCTTTTCATTAAAAATCTCAAAAATCTCAAAAATCTCAAAAATCTCAAAAAACGTAAAAAAAATGGCACGTTATGTAATCTCTATTTTGGCTCGAATAAGTAGGAAAAAATAATAAAAAACTGATTATATTGGAATTTTAATTTTACATATCGTGCCATCTTAGGCTCGGATATCTAAATGCTCGTTTTCTACAAATGAATTTCACTTAGACATTAATAATTTCACCTGTTAACCTCATGACTTTATTAATAAAAAATCAGCTTGCAATCGTGTTTTTTACATTTTCATTTTCGGCTTAACCCGAAATGCACGCTAATACACGGTTAGGCCATCGGAGAATTGGATATAGCATGAAACTCTCGACGCTAAGAATCCCCTGTGAGAACCTGAAGAATTCAGAGCTTTTCTATTCGAACATGTTAGGTATGAATAAACTGTTCGGTTCAGAGACAGAGGGCTTTATTGGCTACCAACTCGAAAATGTCCAAATTCTCTTAGAGTTAGAGGAAAAGGGAGAGTTTGAATGTGGCAGATACTTGGGGTTCAGTCTTGAAGTAGACGATATAAATGAATTTTATCTCGTTTCCAAGGGAAAAGGCGTTACTTTTACAGGGGCACCTGAAAAACAAGCTTGGGGAGGTTTAATGACTCACGTTGTTGATTGCAATCAAAATAGCTTCTCTATTGTGCAAACTGAGGCCTAACAAGTAGGCAAGAGCCAGATTCTCCTGGAGTCACCTGATAATGCTTGTCAGGTAAACAACTGTAGATAGGTCGTATCGAAGTAAGCCAGCGAAGCATTTAGTTGAGTGTCAAAGTGAGGACGAAGGCGTTGGTATGGCCGCGTCTTGCAAAAGTTCTCATCTGAAGAATGCGGAGGATATATGTGCCGTTTAAGCTCATCGAAAACCCCGTGTCCATTTGGCTTGGCAGGTGAACAGAGTGATTGAACGCTCGATGAAAAAGCAGTACATCAAGGGTGTTTTTATTCCCCTCGATATCATCGTTTAAATCAACATACAGTATCTGGCCTGCTGAAGCATAAAACTCAAAATCTATGTATTGATAACCCTTCACCTTGCTGGTGAAACGTTTCGTTGTTTTTCCATCACTAAAATCGATGGAGACGCATTGGCTCTCACTGGAATTACAAGCATACGAAATACTTGGTGAAAAGATGTATGTAATAGTGAGCAGTATCGTTAGAAAGAGAACACTCCGCAAAACAGAAACCTCTTAATGCAACGTCATGACAACCGAAAAATAGCGTATGTTCTGGGTAGTGTGAACTAATTTCTGGGTTGCCCAAATAGCCAAACAAATAAAGAGAACCTTGCTCGCTTTTTGTTTTTTGGGTATCGCGGAAGCGCAAAATCATCATCCATATTGGTCTCTATCCGTGCTTCGCGGATAAACGATGTAAACCCCTCAATACCAGAAAACATCTCAATCACTGTTGCCTTTTCTTGTTCTGTCAATTGATTGAATGCCTTTTGAAGCTGGCTATAGCACCATACCCGATAACGGGTCGTTTTCGTTGATGGAAAGCGCAGGTTTCTACCGACAAAGTCAAACCGACGTTTACCAGCAGCAAACGCATCTGCATTTTGCTTGAGATAGGGTAGGTAGTCGTTACCTATTCTGTCTAAAAGTGGCTTCCAATACGGCTGCTCCGGCTTTATCCATGATTGGCTTTTGGGTAGTTTTTCCGGTTTGGCATTCCACATTCTGGACAGCCACTCATAGGTGTTGGGTGCGTGAATACGCATGGTTTCGGCTGAGACTGGGTCATTACCAAAATGACGGAACATAGAGGCAAAGTACCCGTAGTCAGCAATACTTGGATGACTGCCAAGGATGAAGGGCTGTTCCTCTAGCAGAGGTTCGAGAAACTCAAACTCCCGAAACAACATCTCTTTGACATCATTGCTATTGTGTTTGTTGACGCCATCCTTCCACAACCATTCATTTTGTTGGCGTTTGGCAAACCACCAACCCGCGGGGCGACCAAGCCAAGGGTGAATGATCTCAGTAGCGATTGTCCAACCCAGTGCTCGCCTGCTTGTTTCAGGTACCCAGCGCCACCACATTGCAGGTCGCCAAAGCCATTCATCTCCGTAGTCTTCAATCAAAATAGCCAGAAACCGGAGTGCAGGATCGCTGGGGTAGATGGGAGAGCCACCGTAGCATTGTTCTAACCAATGGATCATAGGAGTGGAATCAAACAACCAGCGTCCATCCTCTGCTTCAAGGGCTGGCATCTTCTTGAACCCTGTGTTCATATAGATTTTGTTCAGTGTACAATAATCGATATCTTTGTAGGTGAACGGTATCTGTTTGTATCTAAGATACGCTTCAACTTTTCCACTGAAATAAGAGATGCTTGACCGATACAGTGTCCACGGCGTCGAGGGAGCTTGGTGCATTCAGACATCCTGTCTTTAAACAACATTGTTTTGATTAGCCGGATATTGAATATCCGGCCAGTCTCAAAAGATGATGGCTAAATTGTCAGACGCTTGCTTGCTCCAGATGTAAGATTGGTAAAAAATAATATTGTTAAAAAGTGAGATTTTCCGGTAATTAAGTTAGCGAACATTCAGTGTTGCAACGACCTGCTTCAAGTTCGCCCTCAGTGCAGGATCTTTTACCTTGCCAGTGTCAGTATCAAACACGTCATAGAACTTACCAACAGACAAACTGGCTTTAAGGTCGGCGCCGATATACGCTGCTGATTCGACCGCGAAGTCTAGAACACTTCTCGCACCGGCAGCTCCGGGAGAGGTCGATAGGAAAATGACAGGTTTTCCCTGAAAGACTTTACCTTCTACTCTCGACGCCCAATCATATATATTCTTATAGGCAGAGGTATAGGTGCCATTGTATTCGGCGAAAGACACTATAACGGCATCAGCCTGTGCAATTTTTTCGATAAAGCGGTGAGCAGGCTCCGGGATCCCTGTGCTATTTTCTCGATCAATACTGTAAATTGGCATCTCAAAATCGTTGAGGTCGATAAGGTCAATGTCAGCGTTGCCGACAAGGCTGGCTGTGTAGTGAGCAAGTTGTTTATTGATTGAATTGCGACTGTTTGTTGCGCCAAATGATAATATTTTCATCACTTATTCCTTGTCATTAGTGTTATTTCAATTCTTATGTAAAAGATGTCACTGTGGATGCAGGTTTTTTCTTAAGGGATATCATGGCGAGTCCGGCTAATAACATGATTAAACCAGCCATCATGAATCCAGATTGAGTCATGTCGTAACTACTCAGTAAAGCAATGACCACGTAACTAATGCTTTGTGCCGTCGTCGTAAAAAGTTTCAGACCGCCGTCGACACGCCCCCTCATTTTTATCGGAATACTGACGTGAAGTAGATTTGTTCTTGCTATCCGATTAAAGGCATTGAAGAAGCCGATGCCAACGGTAAATGCGACCAGTATCAGCGGTGATAACAAGGTGCTAATCATTAAGAGTAAGGTTGAGATGACCAACACTGACACTATCATCGCGTTTTGATGGTCGATACGTTTCAGCAGCATGTTGACTGAGAACCCCATCAGCAACCCGCCTATCGCAAATGCCATATTCCATGAGGCAAACCATGCCCCGTCAACACCAAGCTCAGCCAGATAAATAGGTACCAGTCGTACGAGAAATGTCAGCACTGGATAAGAGAGGCTTGAGAGTGCAACAAAAGCGAAGAAACCCGGCGCTGATTTGAGTATGTTTTTGCTTTCCAGTAGTTGTGAAAAGAAAGCCTGCCGTGACGATCGTCTTATTTTTTGCTGGTAAGGTGTTTGCCAATAGCTAGTGAGTGCAATGATAGATAACAGGGAAGCAACGGCAGAAAATTCAATGATGGTCCAGCTCTCCAAGAGCAATATGCCCAACATGCCTGCCGTGAGGCTGGTTCCCTGCATGACTACCTCTCTGTGCCCAGAGATTATCGGGTATTCTTGAGTCTGGTAGTTCTCTTGGATGAAAGCGTTGTGATTTACCCATGCAACATCATTAACCACCCAAAACACGATCTGAAACACAGCGAGTACCCAGATAGAGTCATTACCACTAATGAAAAGTAGAAAAGTAATCATTGCAGCAGTCACTTTGACCGTCTGAGTAGCCAGTAAAATAGACTTTCGCGATAAGCGATCAATCATTGTTGAACTGAAGGGAGTGGCGACAAAGCTCATCGCAGTACAAATGAGTGCAGTCAATGCGACGAAGGGACCATTACCCGGCTCTGACAACATTGCCCAAGGTACGGCAAGCATAAGCATACTGCTTGCTATTCCATCAAATAATTGACCAGTTAAGTAAGGGTAGCTTCTTGCTTTTATTGAGGTATTAGCCATATTTCTCATTCCGGTTCAGTACTATGAGACTTACTCTAAAACCTCAACTTAACTTTAGGTAAAGAGGTGTTTGTTGGTTTCAGACGACAGATCGAAAAAGTGCGGCAGATATCGTGTTTCTTGGTGAGTGACAGCGATATTCTAATAACGCTACCTCAGGTCTATTTTTGAATGTGACTCGATTTTTAGTCAAATGAGACTGGCGGGCAGTCCAGCATCGTGGCAACTTCAAAGCTCAACTTAAGTTAAGGCATTTATAGTGACACTCTGACGAGTATGTCTATCGAGCACCGGGGTATGAACTGTTGCCAGCACTACAGGGGATAAACGCAGTGGAATTATCAGTCGGGCAGGTAGCCAAAAGATCAGGAGTTGCAGTGTCGGCACTCCACTTCTACGAAAAAAAAGGGTTAATTTTTAGCAGCCGTAATGCTGGAAATCAGCGACGCTATTCAACATCTGTACTGCGAAGGGTGGCTATTATTAAAACAGCACAGCAGCTCGGTATTTCTCTTGAAGATATTAAGAGAGTTTTGTCTGAGCTGCCACGTGAACGTTCACCCAGTAAAGAGGATTGGTCCAAAATGGCCGCAATATGGCGGATTGAGCTGGAGCAGCGTATCGCGGGTCTTCAAAGGTTGAGTGAAAACCTCTACTCTTGTATTGGCTGTGGCTGTTTGTCCCTGGAAAAGTGCGCATTGAGAAATCCGGACGACCTGATGGGAAAAGAAAGTTCAGGTGGTGTGTTATTAAAAGCCTGAGTACAAAGGCTCGGGAAATTTAAAGGCTCGGTATCCGTTTTACTTGTTTTGAGAGAGCAGCCTGTCACAGAGACGAGCTGCCCTATTAGTCGGATGCTAGCTTACGCTTACGCCCCAGTTAATTTCGTTTGCGTCACTATCAGTAACCTCATCGAGATAGTTCTCAACCTGTTGGGCTACCACCTTATCGGGCTCTTCAAAGAAGGCGATATGGAAAATGGCATCACCTTCATTTACAAGTGGTAGCGTTTGCTGTCCAATTACTATGCCTCCCTGAGGCGCAATAATAGCGATATCATTACCGCCAGAGGGACTGCTTATCGTCGCGATGGTCTGATTTTTACTCACACGTTGACCCAATCCAATATGAGAGCGCAGAATACCGTCTGACTCTGCCCTGAGCCATCTTGTATCTCTGGCGACAACAGGCTCAACAAACTTCTTACGCTTATTAGAACGTATCATGCCTAAATGACGCATCACCCGTTTGACCCCCTTAACACCTGCAGTAATAGCATAAGGTTCAAACCTGAGTGCCTCTCCCGCCTCATAGGTTATCACTGGGATACCAATTTTTTCCGCTTCGGCCCTGAGTGAGCCTTCTCTCAACGCTGCGTCAACGACAACGGGTGTACCAAATGCTGTCGCCATTTCTTCCGCCGCTTTGTTCGATAAATTCGCCCTTATTTGAGGCAAATTAGTACGGTGTATAGCCGCGGTATGAAGGTCAACAATGTGAGTGGTTCGACTCACCACCTGGCTGAAAAACTGGTAGGCCAGACGACCAGCAATTGAACCACGCTCTGCGCCGGGGAAACAGCGATTGAGGTCCCGACGGTCTGGCAAGTATCTGGATTTATGAATAAAACCAAAAACATTGACGACCGGAACGGCAATCAGTGTACCCTTGAGTTTTTTCGGATCGATCGTTTCCAGTAGCTGACGAACAACCTCGACGCCATTTAATTCATCGCCGTGGATGGCAGCATTGACCATCAACACGGGTCCCGGTTTGTTACCATGCAATACCTCAATATTCACGCCCAGCGGAGAATGTGTATAAAGGCGGGCGGCCTCTAATTCGACACTTGCTCTGGTTCCGGGTAATACATCTATGTTTGCAATGTTAAAGCTTGAGTGTTTAGCCTTTGGCACGTGTAGCTGTCCTCTGAGGTTTTGCCGTTTTTTCAATATAATCAATGATCATGCCTGCGACATCTTTACCGGTTGCAGACTCTATTCCTTCCAAGCCTGGTGAGGAGTTTACCTCCATAACCAGAGGGCCTCGTTCCGAACGCAGAAGATCTACGCCTGCGACTCTTAGGCCCATCGCTCTTGCCGCTTTCACCGCCGTTTTTCGTTCTTCCGGCGTGATCTTAACCAGTGATGCTGATCCTCCTCTGTGAAGGTTGGAGCGAAACTCACCGGGCTGTGCCTGCCGTTTCATTGCAGCTATGACTTTATCGCCAATGACAAAGCAACGAATATCAGCACCGCCAGCTTCTTTTATATATTCCTGTACCATGATGTTCGCTTTTAATCCCATAAAAGCTTCGATAACACTCTCTGCCGCTTTTGTCGTCTCGGCCAGCACGACCCCAATCCCTTGTGTGCCTTCAAGCAGTTTAATAACCACTGGAGTACCTCCGACCATTTGCAACAGGTCCTTAATGTCTCCCGGTTTACTGGCAAAGCCGGTAACAGGCATGCCTATATTCTCCCGTGATAACAGCTGCAGCGACCTCAGTTTGTCTCTGGAACGAGTGATTGCAACAGACTCGTTAAGTGGGAAAACGCCCATCATTTCGAATTGACGTAACACGGCACAGCCATAAAATGTCACGGATGCACCGATACGCGGGATAATGGCATCAAAGTCAACCAGATCCTCGCCACGTAAGTGGACTGATGGCTGAGTAGAATTGATGTTCATGTAACAACGCAGTGCATCGATGATCTTGAACTCATGACCACGTTGCTCACAGGCTTCGATAAGACGACGTGTCGAATACAGATCTTTGTTGCGCGAGAGAATGCCGATTTTCATCATCTATCCTTTGTAACGCCCAGAAGAAACGAGGCTTCAGGGTCGACTGTGCACATCCCGGACATTGCCGTCCGGCCCAATAACATTTTGAATTTCATTTTGGCACGTGAGATCAACGTCATTTCAATCACAGAAGTCAGTTTCCCAGCAACCAAGGTGGTCTCAATTACATATCGTTCAGTTTGATGACCGCCGGAGTCTTTCACCTTACGGGCAGCTTTCACTTTCGCCTCACATCGCAAGGATTCTCCCTCACCTTTTTGGCTCGGATTAGTATCGAATTTTACCCATAGCTCATCGTCACGGCAGAAGGTCTCAATGTTTGTTGCATGGAGGCAGGATGTCCTTGCGCCAGTATCTACTTTGGCCTTGATACGAGAAAGATTCAGGTCGGGTAGTGTTACCCACTCTCTCCAGCCCAGTGTGATTTTGTCGGTCGATTTCATGATTACCACCCTGCAAATTTTGGCGGATTTTTGTCCAAACACTCGGCGGCTGTCAACAAGATAAAAACACTGATATCCGCCATAAATGTAACCAATTGTTAGCTGTAACACTGCACAGTATTTCGCGCGTGTTGCCCCTCTCATTGTGCTGATATGACGATAATGAGTTGAGTTTCTGCAATCACTTAGTGCTGTAAACATTTAACAAAAGTCAGTTAAATCGTGTCCATGAAGTAAAAATGACTCGAGGGTTTATACCCGCAGCATAATCATCTGGAGTACAGCGTATTTGGTATCTGTGAGGGATGTTGATTCAGTGTTGAGAATCTAGATTGACCTAAAAATATCGACACTTTCAGATAAACCGAATTGATAAGCGAGTTGTTAAACGTTTTCTTGTGAAGAGAAAAATGTCAACCTGCTTTGTATCGCATACTCATTGTCTGCACCGTTATTTCCTATCACTAATATGTGTTCTATATAGATAAAGCACTGATAATAATGAAAATATTTTAGTTATAACTTATGCATTAAAAGCTATATGAAGGTGTTGTGAAAAGTTTACACATAAGTAGCGATATATGAATTCAGCCTATATATATTAAGGCCTTAAAATCATTCTTCACTGTAACTATCTTCGTCTATTATTCTTTACATTTTTTTATCTAGTATTTTATCCTGAAAAAAGGTTTTTTTTGTATAAAAAATAACCTTGCAATCCGTCGGCTTGGTTTGTTAGAAGATTGTTAACGATGAGGGCGCCATCATCGTGGGTAGCACCCAATTTAAGCTCATGTATTTAATGAGTTTATGTTCGATTTAGCTGATTTATTCTAGGATTGTATAAACAGGAATGTTATGAAAACGTCAATGATAAAACCTGCTGCTTATGCAGGTGCCTTTGCACTCTCTCTGCTGGCGTCCTCCATTCAGGCGGAGACCCAACAGAGCCCGGGTACAGAACCTCAGCGATTTATTGTTCAACTAAATGACACGCACTTCAGTGCGCTGACAGCACAGAACGTTAGTCCTGAAGCGCTGGAACTGGCCAAAATAGAATTGTTAAATCAGACGGCACTTACAGTCGATGCTGAGGTGATCCGTTCGTTGCCAAGCGTTAACGCCATGGCGCTGATGTTGGATGCCGATCAGAAAGCAGCATTGGATGCCAATCCCAACGTCGCCTTTGTGGAGGTTGACCCCAAGCGTTACCTGATGGCTGAGAGCGAGCCGTATGGCATAGGTATGGTGCAGGCCGATCAGGTATCTGACAGCATGTCTGGAAACCGTAAGGTTTGTATCATGGACACGGGATATGAGCGTGGACATGAAGACCTTCCTAATACTGGTATTACTGGCGATGATGGTTACGGTAGCAATGATACTGGTAACTGGTTCCAGGACGGTAACGGTCACGGTACTCACGTTGCGGGAACTATCGCTGGACTTGGTGGTAACAACCGCGGTGTCGTAGGTGTTAACCCGTCTGGCTTGCTGGGCTTGCATATTGTTAAAGTCTTCGACGATTCCGGCAGCTGGGCTTACGGCTCTGACTTAGTTGCTGCGGTTAACCAGTGTGTGAATGCAGGCTCTAACGTGATCAGCATGAGTCTGGGCGGTGGTGGTTCATCTAACGCCGAGCGTCAGGCATTTGCAAACGCCAAGTCAAGAGGTGTACTGAGCATCGCTGCAGCGGGTAACGATGGCAACTCAACCAAGTCTTATCCTGCCTCTTACAATGATGTTGTTTCTGTTGCTGCAGTCGATAGTTCAGGTAATAAAGCCAGTTTTTCACAGTATAACGACCAGGTGGAAATTGCCGCGCCGGGTGTGGGTGTGAATTCAACGTATATCAATGGTGGTTATCGCGCACTGAGCGGAACCTCAATGGCTACTCCTCACGTTTCGGGTGTTGCCGCATTGATTTGGAGTTATTACCCCTCGTGTAGTGCTGACAAAGTTCGTCAAGCGATGAACGAGACAGCACAGGACAGAGGTGCGGCAGGACGCGATAACCAGTTTGGCTATGGTATTGTTAAAGCGAAAGATGCCCTGACAAAACTGGGCTTGCTCTGTGAAGGTGATATTGATCAGAAGCCAGTGGCTAAATTCACTGCCACTGTTAATGGTAAGAGTGTATCTTTTGTCAACGAGTCAACGGATGACAAAGGCATAACAGCGTTTATGTGGAAATTTGGTGACGGTAATACATCAACGCAGGAAACACCTCGACATACCTATGCTTCCGATGGTAAGTACACTATCGAATTGACTGTCACAGATACTAAAGGTCAAAAAGGTAGCACTTCAAATGTTGTGAATATCGGTGGACCGGTTGATCCTACATGTGCAGCGCCATGGTCTGCTGCTACTAGTTATAAAGTAGATGATGAGGTCTCCTACAAAGGCTATAAATACAAGGCGACTTGGTGGTCGACAGGTGCTCAGCCAGATGTTTATACCAATGTATGGAAGAAACTGTCTGTTTGTAACGGCTCGGGTGGCAGCGCTCCCATTGCTGACTTTGGTGTGACAGCAAGTGACCTTACTGTGACCCTGACTGATAAATCAACAGACGATAAGGGCGTTGTCTCTTATGACTGGAGCTTTGGTGACGGCGGTGTATCTGTGCAGAAAAACCCTGTTTACACTTATCAGAAGAGCGGTACTTATACTATTCGTCTGAGTGTGAAAGATGCCGAAGGAAAAACAGGTGTTAAAACCAAGTCTGTCACTGTCACTGTCGGTGGAAACACAGGCGGCTGTAATGGCGTCTCTGCGTGGCAGTCTGGTGCAATTTACCTGACTGGTGACACTGTTAGCTACAACGGTAGTAAGTTCTCAGCTCGCTGGTGGACACAAGGCGAAGAGCCTGGAACCACTGGGCAATGGGGAGTTTGGAAATCTGAAGGCAGCTGTCAGTAATTAATGGCGGTACTAAAAATTAAAGCCCTGCATCGCAGGGCTTTTTCGTTAACGCTTGCCTAATCGGCGTAAAATAAAGAAATAAAATCTTCTTGCGATCAGGCTGATTGCTTTGGGGCGCCACTGTAAGGAGGCCAGCCCATAGGTTTTCCTGCCAGCATGTGAAGATGGATGTGGTATACTGTTTGCCCACCATACTCGTTACAGTTCATTACCACACGATATCCATCCTCTGATATGTTCCACTCTTTAGCCAGTTTCGCCGCTGTCGTGAATAGCTTTCCAACCAATACTTCGTCTTCTGCCTGAATATCATTAATAGTGGCAATCGGCTTTTTAGGGATGATTAAAACGTGGTGCGGTGCTTGCGGATTGATGTCTTTAAACGCCAGAACCTGATCATCTTCAAACACAATATCTGCAGGTATCTCGCGATCAATAATTTTTGTAAAAATAGTAGTCATAGCTTTCCTTAAAAAAGAAGACGCATTCAGCGTTATCATAACGCGCTAGCAGAAAGAGTTAAATCAATCAGAGCGATAGAAGTGCCAGAGCAAGAAAGCAGGAAAAGATTCCGTGAAATCTAATTCATGTATATCGATTAGAAGTCATCCGGTAGACCCTTATCACCTGTAATTAAGTTAATGTGATGAAAGAGCGTTGAAGATTCACAAGGCTCCCTTTTGTATCAGATATACTGTAATGCATTAAATCGCTTGTATCTCATGTTGTAAAAATGAATATAATTTTGGGGTTAGCCTTTTAAAAGGCAGGAGTGGCATGGGAAAGAGCCGATGTATGGCGTCTTTTCTGGTCTCTATGCTAAGCGGGAAAGACGTATCCATAGCTGATGAAAAAGTCACCCATAGATTTATAGTAGGTCTATCTTCTTGTCATTTAATAATAATCCCGCCCCGGATGGACAGTAAGTCTGATATAAGAATAGCTATGTGTCCTCTACTCACAGAGTGTTACGCCGGTCATTGACTCACTTGACGTTGAGGTAAAATAAAAACCTGCGGACAAAGAAATGAAGCCAGTACTGTCTTTTTTAGTATTGGCTATTCAATAGGGTGATATTGTCGTTTGATAACATTGATTTGTTTACGCGTAGTAATCTGATATTTTTATATTTCTATGAAACCTGAAAATATAGAACTTACTCCAATCACCTTGAGGTTGACATAATTCCAGTATCTTCAGGTCGCATAGCAACAGAGCCTAGAAATGGTAAATAATGCCGGTTCCCACTGTCAGGTTCTGTTGTTCAAAAAAATCAATGTTAGACATATTGTCTGAGTATGATGCATTTACTGCCAAAGATGTATCGTGCCATCCGAACGGTGAATCAAGCGTATAGATAAAACTCGCATCGACTATGTCATCGTCACGGGTTTTTCCGAAGATTGGATGCAACGTCTTGAACTCGTTGGTCTGATAGCCAAATTTTAACATGACAAACTGGTTATCAAGAGGTTTGAACAGACCAACACTTGCTCCTTTACCATCAAAGGTTTCTGCGTCACCATCAGCGCGATACTGTTCGAACGAAAGCTCGACCGATGCAAAGATTTTATTAGCAAGAGAGACTGGAAACTCGATGCCACTGGCAAGGGTTAGACTGTCGGCACTTCGCTTCAATACCTGTTGCTCTTGGATGCCCAAGGTTGAACCAGCTTTGTCATTTTCTACGTTGAACTGATGGTAAGTGGCGGTCAACGACAGAGGGGTGCCTAAGATATTCTTACCCCAGAGATCGAATGAGTGTGCTTTGGTGTCTGTCGTATCCCGTACCTGCTTTAAAGGATAAGGGTCAGCGAAAGCTTCATTACCGAAAAGGCTGGGGCGGTAGTTCAAGCCGGCTGATGAATCACCAATCTTTGTCTGATATCCGAGCTGAATAAGTTCATTACTATTGAACAGCGATAGGTAAACTTGTTGTTGGTCCCAGTTATAGTGAAGTTCTACAGGAGGTCCTGCGAAAACTTGTTGCGAGGCTTCTGGGTCACCCGTTGTGACTGTATTTTCTGTATTGAAATTTGATGTTGATGACTGATATGCCACAAAGACACCAATGTGACCGCCAAAGCCATCCTCTCGATTATCCTGTTTGGCAGAGCTACTGCAACTGACGATAGCAACGAGACCTGTCAGGCTATATTTCCATATACTTTTTTTCATGTCGGTCTTCCCATCATCGGACTTTGACATCAATCTTTAAAACACCGATCGAATATCTACTTCCTCTTACAACAGATATAGCTATAACCTAATATCTGGCTGCGAGTGCTTTACACACTCAATACGTAGACGCCTAGTTTTAATATCAGCTTGGTTAGTAAGGATTTGTTAGATAAATACGACTTTAGCGTGGGTAACAGACATGTTCGATGACTTATTTATCGATCACTGAAGATTATAGATATAGATCATAACTTTAAGATGTCAAAGACATGAATTCGTCGTGCGTCAGTTTGGTTTCAGCGTCCACTCATACGCTGTTTTTGGTTCTGTGTCGCGTTTATATCGGCAATATCATATTGATAGAAATTGGCTTCGATAATGTCACTCAGGTCTTCCGGGCGGGAAAATATAAATCCTTGTGCTTCGTTAATTCCCATGTCTCTCAACATGTTCAGAACATCCACATCTTCAACGCCCTCTGCAACCGTAACCTTGTTCATGCCAATGCAAAACTGGCTCAGTGAGGAGAGTAGGCGAGAACTGCCTTCTGATGACGAGATCATGCGAACAAAAGAGGCATCAATTTTAACTTTGTCGACAGGGAACTCGGCGAGATAAGTCAAAGAACCATAGCCAGCACCAAAATCATCAATGGCCAAACGACAACCTAGTTCTACTATTTGTCTTGCATAGTGTTTGCCAATGTTAACCTGATTTATTGCAGCTGTTTCGGTCACTTCTATGACGATTTGCTGCGCAGGCAGACTAAGGGCTGTAATGTATTGCTGAAGTAAGGAGACAATGGCAGGGTCTGTTAATGACTTCGCCGATATATTTAAGTGGAGCTCAAGATCTGGCTTTTGCCTGAGGAGAATCGGGAAGTCGGATAACGCTTTGTTCATCACCAGCTTATCGATTCGCCCAATGTTGCCATCGCTTTCTGAAAAGGGAATAAATTTACTGGGAACGATGAGTTTGCTCTCCTCGTCAATCATTCTCACCAGTGCTTCATAACCACTAACGGCACCCGTATTGATATTTACAATTGGCTGGTATTTAAGTCTGAAGTTACCCTCCAAAAGCGCCTGTTCAGTCTTTTTTCGCCAGTCTACAGAATCCTGAAGATAGCTCAGCATCCGTTCGCTGCCATTGTAAACGTGCCAGTTGGTCTCACCGTCCCTTGCCTTAACCTCATACATGGCGCAATCAGCCTGATGCATAAGTGTATCGATTGAATCAGTCGACTGATCGAACTCGACGATACCAGCAGAAACGCTGATAGGAAGCTGGAAGTAAGAACCCGAGATTTGTACTTCCTTCAGGCTTTGATTCAGTAAGCGAATTTTTGCAATGACTTCACGAGCCGTACTGTTTCGAACCAATACTGCAAATTCGTCTCCCCCTAGTCGCCCTACCTCTGCTTCCGTATGAAAAATATCTCTCAAATAATTGGCGACTTCTATTAACGTTTGGTCACCAAATTTGTGGCCGTAAGTATCATTGATCAGTTTGAAGTAGCGTAGGTCGAAATAGCACAAAGCACCGGATTCATTTTGTTCAATGAATTGAGATATTAAGAGTCTGATCTTATTGCGATTATACAATCCGGTGAGTGTGTCCCGTTCTGCAAGGTATGAGAGTTTTCTCTGGCTGTTTTTTTGCTCGGTAATGTCGAGACCAACAGAGAGAATCATATACTCGTTTTCTGATTCGCCACGAATACGCCGATGCACCCATGCTACATCAAACACAGTGCCGTTATTATTTGTTAATTTACTCTCAGTTCGTATCACTTGCTCAAGGTTTTTAAGTAGATAAATGCTGTCGTCAGTATTGAAAATGGCTGGGAAAAATTCGTCGCTATCTTCATTATCAGACAGGCCAAGCAATGCCCGGCCAAACTCATTCACCCGGTGAATCCGGCCATCAAGACAATGCATAACGACGAGCAACGGGGCGCTATCAAGCAGGTTATTAACAAAGTCAGCCTCTCTGTCCCGTTCGGCCAGCGAATTAGTCAGGGCGTCGGTTTGTGCATCTATTTCACTCTCTAGTCTGTTTAATCTGCCGCAAAGTAGGTAGGACGTTTCATGGAGAAGGTCGAGTTCATGACTTTTGGCGGTGAAGAGCGGTTTGCCGATTGCATCTTGGAATTCGTCGAATCGTTGTTTGCCAAGGAGGGGCAGTGCTGAGGTGATTTTTCTCAGTCGATTCATTGGTTCACCGATGACCCAGAACAGGAATGTCCCAACCAAAAATGCACAGCTGATCAGAATAATGAACAGTATTTGCAAGAAAGACGTGACTAATTCTAATTCCTTATCGATCTGTTGCAGAAATACGAGGTAAAAGGGCAGCGAGAGGTCACCAAATGATGCTGGCTGATAACTGAGTTCATATTGATGGTCAAAAACTTCAACAAAGCGCGCTGAGTTGAATTCAGGGTTTACTCCAAGTTTTTCAAATGCTTTGAGAAATATTTCTTGATCGCTGACTGAGGCAAAAGAAAAGGCACTCCCCGGTATCTGAAGTTCAAAGTAGCGATCTAATTGATTATTTTCTGCCTGATCCTGATTATTTGCTGATTTCTGAATCAAAGCGACTTCAGAGCCGACAAAATCGCGGAATTCCGTGGTGAAGTTCCCGAGACCCGCGCCAAACATCAGGAGGCCCACTAATTCAAAATTCGCCCACAGGCCAACCATGGCATGCTGTTTACACGTATTCTCGCAAAGAATTTGCATTTCGGGCGTCAAACTCTGCATGAATTTATCAACAATAGGCTGGTGAAGTTTATTGAAATCATGCTCTGAGAGTCGGGTGCCCCATGAGCTGACCAATCGTCCATCCGGTGAGTACAGGGTGATTTCACCAATCTCAAACCTTTCATTTATAAAATGGCGATAGGAGTTAAGTAACGATTCGATTTCTTGAATGTCAGGCTTGTTAGAGCTGTTATATCCGATCACCGAGGAAACAAATTGCCCGGCAATCGCGTACTTCTCCATCCTTGATTCGAGCATGGACGAGAACTGAATGGCCTGTTGATGTTGGCGCATTTCCCTGATCCCATCAAAGTAATATTGGAGGCTGAGGTAAATCAGTAAGGCAATGAGCAAAAGTGCAGCAGAGAACAAAACGCTGAGACGTTTTACAACAATCCATTTGAGACTCGCAAATCTCCTCAGACGCCCTTCCTGCATAATTAATTTTCACTCCATCTGAACATGTCTGGTTCTGTCCGCCAGGAGCCGGGACTGGGTGAATAAGTCACATTATTTGCCATACCCCAGTTTGCCACCTGAAAATGGAGAGGGATGATTCCAACATCATTAATCAGCACTTCTGAAGCCGTTCGATAGAGTTGGTTACGGTAGCTTTGATCGAAGTGTTTATCTGCCGATCGTATTAAGTCAGTGAGGCGGGAGGATGAATATCTCCCTGAATTGGCGAGCCCAACTTGTTCGTCGCCATCAGGAAGTAAGAAGAGGTTTTTGAAGGTATAACCACCGTTGATATTGGGGGCCCACCCCATGAGGTTAATACTGAACCGGTTTTCAGTCATGGCTTTGCGGAAGTACTCTTTGACTGGAAAGGTAACTGTTTCGGCATCTATTTTCAGATCTTTCAGCATGTTAGCGATGGCAACTACTATCGACTCGTCGTTGCTATATCGTCCTCTTGGGCCGTGAATCACCATTTTGAAGCCATCTTCATAGCCCGCGCTTTTCATCAGGGACTTAGCCCTTTCAATATTATGCTCTGGTACTTTGAGGTTTTTACTAGAAAAGGGCCAGTCATCCAGAAAAAGTTGTCCGGCTGGTGAACCATTCCCTGACATTACGGTGGCGGTTATGTGTTGTCTGTCGAGAACAAGTGAAATTGCCTTCCTAACCCGAATATCCTGAAGCGGGTTGCTGCCCATTTCAGAGCCATCGTGGTGCCAGATATGAGTGGGTTTCTTCCGAAACGTATCTAATTGTAAAAAGATAACTCTGGTTGTGTTGCGTCTGAAAACACGGAAGCCTTTTTTCTGAAGAGATTCGAGGTGAAGAGGCGAGAGCATATTTGCAACCTGAATATCCCCGTCGATCAACGCCTGATACCTCTCATCATCAGAGGCAATAAAGCGTATTTTGACTCGCTCAATAGCATCTAGGTTGCGCCAGCTTTTGTCATAAAGCTCAAGGCTCAGCATGTCTTGATCAAGATCCGCTGATTTGAGTTTATAGGTTCCTGTGCCAATGAGAGTCTGTCCGTCATTAAATGTGTCTTGGTTGTTGGGGTGACTGTAGTGTGCAGGTAAAATGGCAATCTTGGTTAGATCTCCTGCAAACTCCGCATATCCGGCCTGTAATTGAATATCAATAAGGTGGTTGTCACGTTTAACCATCTTAACGATCGGCTTCACGTATACCTTAAATGAGTTGGTGTTGTGCGGGAGTGCCCTGATACGATTAACACTATAAATAAAGTCGTCCACCGTAAGCTCGTGACCATCATGAAATAACACTCCCTTACGCAGGCGTAATTGCCAGATATTATTTTCAATATCTATTAACCTAACATCTTCTGCAATACTTTGCTTAAAGAGCCGTTCTCCCTCATCGAAAGACCCTGGTCGGTCAAAGAAAATATTAGAAATGTTTAAACTGTTCCCTACGTTAAACCTATGCGGGTCAAGAGTATCAGGCTTATTCTTGTATGCGATAGTAAGCTCTTGTTTATGTTTGTTTTTTATATTCCCCTGTATTTCATTTTCTGCTACTAATCCTGAAGACATGAAAAAAAGAAAAGCAGACATTATTAGTCTTAGGGCGAAGAACATTAACCCGCTCCGTGTGGTTATTTTTCGGTTAAAATTAATGAAGTAAAAATATCAAGATCAAATTGATTTATCAATATTGTTTTATTCTTTTATTGATTGAAAAAAGTTTTAAAAAAAACACTTTTGAATCATATTGGATGCATATTAAAGAATGTCTCATTATAATTTCCATCTATTTATATGAAAAATGGTGAATTTGTTTATCGCTTAGCGGGAAGGTTATTAATATTTTGATTGATCTAGTTGTATATATCACCACTTATATACGAGGATTAATTCTTATTATTAAGATGTTTGTTAGCATTTAAGAAAAAGAAAGCGATGGCTAAAGGCTCAGAAATTTAATAAATCTGGCATGGAGTTGGGTATTAGATTTTTACCTGAGCCATGTTTTTTATCAACCTCGATGTTTTAACGTGCTAGGCGGAAAGATGCAATATTGGTTCGCCAGGTACCCGGTTTTGGAAAGTAGTTAACCTTTGCTGACATCCCCCAATTAACAACCTGAAAGTGCAGTGGAATGATCGCTACATCATTGATCACTAACTCAGACGCTCTTTGATACAGTTGACGACGGTATATGTCATCAAATGTTTCCTGTGCTTTCAGAATGAGCTGGTTCAGTTTTTCATTGTTGTATCGTCCGGCATTGCCAGAGCCAAGTTGCCGATCTCTGTCGGGTGGCAGAAACAAATTATTAAATGTATAGCTGCCGTTTACATTTGGTGCCCAACCCAAAAGGTTGATACTGAATGTGTGTTTAGCCAGTGCTTTAGCAAAATATTCTTTTGCTGGTAAAGATTTTGCCTGAGCATCAATATTGATATCAGCAAGCATAGAAGCAATAGCGTTGATAAGCTGTTTATCACGAATATAACGGCCTTCTGGTCCGTGAATCGTTAACTTAAAACCATTTTTATATCCCGCCTCTTTCATCAGCCTACGCGCTTTTTGAAGATTGTGATTTATTGGTTTTAGGTTTTTACTCGCCAAAAGGGAGCCAGACAGAAAAATTTGTCCGGCTGGATTGGCATTACCGTCCATAACGGACTCGATAAGTTGCTCTCTGTTGATGGCGATTGATATTGCCTGTCGGACACGTCGGTCTTTGAGTGGGTTAGTATCGAGTGAGCGACCTTTATGATCAGTGATAAACGGTGTTTGTTCTCTGAATGTATCTAATTGAAGGAAAATGACTCGGTTTGTATTTCGGGTGAATGATTTAAAACCTTTTTTTTGAAGTTGCTTAATCTGTTTGAGAGATAGACGGTCTACCACATCAACCTCATTATTGATGAGCGCTTCCATTCGTTCGTTATCGTCAGATATAAAAACATAATTTACTTTTTTTATTGCATTTTCGATAAGCCTGTTACCGTCAAACCGTTCAAGCTCAACAACATTTTTTTCTAAATCATAATTCACCAATCTATAAAAATGAGTACCAGAAAAAGACACATCGTTGTCTAAATGTGTATAGGTTGGTGACGGCTTCGAAACAATAGAAATTTTACTGAGATCACCATTAAACTCGGCATACCCTTTTTTAAAACGCATATCAATTCTATACTGATCTACGACTGTCATAGAAACTATAGGTTCAACATATTGCCTGAAGGAGCTGGGTGAGTTTGGGAGCTGTCTAATTCTGTCGATACTAAAGATCACATCCTCTACGGTTAATTCTTTTCCATTATGAAATTTAATATTTTTCCTAAGATTAACCTGCCACGTATTTAAAACCTGATCGATCAGTACTATATCCTCAATAATACCTTCTTGAAGCGATTCATTTCCAAACTCATCACCAATTAGTTGTTGATATATGCTACTGGTAACTTGTAGATTATTTCCGACATTATATCTGTGCGGGTCTAGTGTATCAGGCTTATTCTTCAATGCGATTCTGATTTCTGAGGCAAAACATTGACTTGAAATAACTATCAGGATGAGAGAAGACAGAACTCGGCTTTTTATGTTTTTGAAAGACATTATCGACCTTAGCATTTGTTGCTGTATTTAGAGATATAGATATTGTAGTTACGAATGTTACAACAGGAAATTAACAACCTTAATGGCTTATATCAATGGCAAAAAAATATCGATATCGGAAGGATACTATATTTATTATCATTATTATTAATATCGAGAAAAACACAGAGCTATATATTTTATTTGAGATGATTGGTTCAATTGAAGAAATATGGTTTATACCGATGAATTTAGAGAATTGTTATTCCAAATGTACATGTTAAAAGGCCGGTCAGTCCGGCCCTTGTATCACTTTCAGTGGATCACTATTGTTATACAACACAGCCTGTTACACTCTAATATTGAATTCACTCTTACAATTCAGTAATTTTGCCTGGTAGACTTAAGTCGCCAGAAGCCACATCAAATACATTAGTTACGCAAAATAACGGAGCGTGAACATTGGCATTGACTCTTAATGCAGCTGTAACGCCATCAAAGGATGCATTCTGAACAATTGTTTTGTCTGGAAACGGTACACGAATGGTCACCGATTGACCGTCAACAATAGGGTCATATCCAGGACTGTCGAGTAAAATTGGAAGTCCGGGCCAAGTGACAGGTAACCGTGGTGTTGCCCCTTCAGGAATATCTTTTACTGCGAGAGCTCCGGGTCCACAACGTTCTTCAGGCGAAAGTACAACCCAATGGGTGTGCCACACACCTCCATCGTTATCATAGTTGTTATCGCCGCTCTCATCGAAAAGTGGGGTATCGTCAAAATCAGGGTGCGTTGCTGCAACAATAGCCAAAATACCCTGTTTTTTGTCAAAACCTGCGTGATAACTGTCGATAGACGTTGGCCATACGTAAGCATGTGCCTCAGCACCGGCTGCACCAGCTCCTGGTCGACGTTTTGCGACTTTACTACCCGCTTTACCTACAACCTCCATTTCAAATGTTGCTATGTTACCTTTACTGGTCACTCTGGCAGTGAGTATGTCAAAAGTTGGCAACTGCGCATTTTGTTTTTTCGGTGAACTGATGGTATCGGCAATACTCAGTTGGCTCACTAATGCTGTTGCGATGGCTGACGCTAGAATAAGTTTTTTTTTCATTGTTTTATCCCACTGTTGCTTAACATTTTAAATTGAGAGTAACGTTAGATGTCATTTAAACGCCTAACTTGGTTACGACTTAATCATTATGTTAATAAGCACGTCAACTTTGTTTTGACTCGAAACTATATGCTCGTCCAGTTTGTCTTGATAAAAAATTTATCGTATTGCTTATGAGTTAAATTACATTTTTTACAGTATCCAATACTATTATTTGGATATTTTTAGATTAGTATTTTAATTTATATTATTAACATGAACTAACATAGCGGGTTGTGCTTAAATCAGCGTTGAGGATATTTTGATTAATATATGAATTTGATTTCTTAATCTTAACGATAAAATTTTATTTCAAATCTGTTAAATTAGGTTTTCAACCTGTAAGGGAATAACAGGTGAACCTCTCTCATTATCGACGGAGAGACCCAGCAATATTGAAAAACGAAACATTGTGGTTGGCTATCATTAAAAGGAGTTTCGATGAAGTCGATTTTTGTAAGTTATGCGCCAGAGGACTGTGGTTATTATCAGGATTTACGGTCTATTTTTGGAGCTCAATCGTCGCCATTTCTGCTACTTGACGGCTCACTTAGCGAAAAGTTGAGAGATAAAGACGGAAAAATTGTTACAGAATTACCATACGATCCTTTGTCACATAAGGTCAGTGAACATATTCAATATCAGATGTCTCACTCGGTCTTAATGTTGGTTCTCGTCAGTAACATTGCACTTGAAAGTAAATGGTCGGAATGGGAGATCAGGCAATTTATTGATTTACACGGTTTATCGAAGATAATTTTTGTTTGTTTACAGGAAGATAATCATAAGCAAGTGAAGAAACGCTTTTCTTCAGCGAATATTATCCATTGGAACAAAGAGCAATTATATGAAGATATCTGTCACTTTCGTTTCTAGAGTGCTTCCATTCTGACTAGGTAAATATGAACAGCACTGTGTTGATTGACTTTGAATATGTATGGCCTCGGTTATCCACGCTGAGGTCAAGTAGACGGATACATTTATACAGCGCGATGTTCAGTATGGCACTCAGTCATTCTTTTGCGAAATACCTCCCGTTCTTTTGTCCCAAAAGAACGGAGTTTACTGCTTATAATATTCATTTAAATTTATAACCAAATTTGATGACATCATCCGAACTGCGTTATTTCAATTGCATCTACTATTCCTACCGATAAGCTACATATCAATAACAATAGGTACTACTCATGTTTCTTATTCAGCCATGTTCCCCAGATGTTGTCCCACTACCACTTTTACTTGAGGCTGACCCCTGTAAAAGGAAGATACAAGGTTATCTGGATCAATCGCAGGCTTGGGTGGTAAGGGAGGGAGAGGTAATTATCGGCGCTTGTTTAACTGTTCAAAGTAACGAGTGTATTGAAATAATGAATCTCTCTGTACTGCCTGAAAAACAGCAGCGTGGGGTAGGAAGAAGACTTTTAGAATATGTCATTTCCCATCTACAGCAACAATCCTCTCTTCCTCTTGTACTGGGCACAGGTTCGTTTGGGCATCAACTTGCATTTTATCAGCGTCTTGGTTTCAGGTTAGCGTCAATTGAAAGAGATTTTTTTCTGAAGCACTATTCAGAACCTCTTATTGAGGAAGGTATTCAACACAGAGACATGATTCGTATGAAGTATGAGGGTTCAGACCGTATATACGTTGATGGCTTTAACGAATGCTTCTCGTTTCAAAAGGCGACGGATGATGATATTCCATTTTTATACGCACTTAGAAAGATAACAATGACGCGCTATCTTGAAGAGGCAGGTATGCCATGTGATGAGGTGTCACATCTCAAAAGAATAAAATCATATTTCGAACATGCAGATCTCATTCACTATCAAGGTGATCCTGTTGGTTTATTCAAAGTCATTTACAGTGTAAAAGAAAATTATTGGTACCTAGTTCAAATTCAAATACTGCCTGAATACCAAGGTAAAGGACTGGGTCGGGCTATTTTACAGCGATTGTTGTTGAAAGCAGCTCGACATGGTGAAGATGTGCACTTGTCTGTGATTACATCGAGCCCCGCCATGAAACTGTATAAGTCGATGGGCTTTGAAGAGTTTGGCGTTCAGGGGTCGGAGATTCTGCTGAGAAAGATTCATAGCAAGATAAATAACTGAGTCAGTGCGGAATTATTTGAGTCACATAGCACGCCCCAACATCCTGCTATTCAAATGGTGATAATTATGTGGGGCTATTGCCAGGCTTTATTCCAAAAATATTGAATAGCGGTTTGCGTTAAGTATATGACCCGTCGTTCAATATCGAAAAATTGTGACGCTGTCACTTTACATTGTATTACTCATTGTCGATTTTAAACGTCCATCGTAGCTGGCAGATTTTTGACAAAAAAAACCCCGGCCGGGCCGGGGCAAAACTACCACAGTAAATATATTTAGGATTGATGGGATAGTGGCCTGGGACTTACCAAACCACTGCTCTGTAATTTATTTCAGCCTTTAGTAACCGAGTGACCTTGGTAACCAAGTCGCTATGCTTGGCACAAATATACACACGACAAGCAACACGTACATGGCGGCAATGAATGGCCAGCTTTCTCGAACCAATTCGCCCATTTTCACGCCTGTGATACCGCAGACAACGAAAAGGACCACACCCACAGGAGGCGTCAGCATCCCGATCACAAGGTTAAATACAAACAAAAATCCAAAGTGAAGAGGGTCGATACCGTAGGTAATGGCTATCGGGTGAAACAGCGGTACAAGCATGATGTAGGCTGCATTTGACTCAAGAAACATACCGACAACAATCAGCATAAGGGCAACCAGCACCAAGAATATATGCGGGTTATCTGTAATGCCGTGCATCATGTTTGCCAACTTCATTGGCAGCAGGTCAATAGTGAAAAGAAACGTTACTGTTGACGCATAGGCTATCATCGCGCCAACAATCGCTGATGTTTTTGCTGCTTGGAGAAGTACACCGGGCAAGTCGCTGATACGCAGTTTTCGAGTAACAAAAAAGCCAAGCAGGAGGGAGTACACCACACCTACTGCTGCACCTTCTGTTGGGGTAAACACACCACCAACGATGCCACCTATCACCACTACCGGCATCATGAAAACAACCAGAGAGCGACGAAGTTGACGGAATACATTAGCGAGATTTGCTTTTTCTCCGACCAAAGGATAATCACGCAAATAGGCAATCAACCAGCATAGGAACATGAGAATAGTGACCAGGATTAGCCCTGGTACTACCCCTGCCATAAACATCCCACCGACAGATACCGTCGAGCCAGCCATGAAAGCGTAGACAATCATTGCGCCTGAAGGGGGTATAATAGGACCAAGGTTTGCTGCTGCTGCGACGATACCCGTCGAAAAACCCAATCCATATTGCTTTTTGAGTGAGGGAACGAGTGTCGCTGAAAGTGCACTGGCATCAGCTACTGCTGCGCCTGATACTGATGCCAGTCCAGCGCCTGATAACAAAGCGACTTGAGCAAGGCCTCCTCGGACTCTTCCGACGAATGCATTCGCAAAATCAACCAGCCTGTCCATTATCCCTGCTTTCAACATCAACTCGCCTGTCACCATGAACAGCGGAATAGACATCAATGGAAAAGAGTTAACAGAGTTCATGATTCGTGGGGGTAGAACACTGAGATCAAAACCAGCCAAGATGAGGCCACCAAGCGCTGATACGCCAAGTGAAAATGCCAGCGGCATACCGAATGCTGCCAACAATAAGAAAAGAAATATTACTAAAAGGCTCATGTATTGATCTCCCTATCAATCGCGCTTGGCTTCTGACTCATCATCGGCTGGTGGAAACACCACCAAATTAATGAGGTGAAGTGCAGAGTGGGCTGAACCGATGATCACGGCGACAAAAAAGTAGCTGGACGAAATGTTTATTGCGCCGAGACGCTCAGACCAGGTTTCTGACGCGACATGAACGGATTCAAAAGTCACTACGCACATGAGAACGAATGCCAGCGAGAGCATGACACGGGCTAATGCCCGCGCCAGCTGCTTTGGAAGTCGACTTGTTAGAATGTCGATACCGACGTGAGCGCCTTCACGAACACCCAGCGGTATGGCAATAAATATCGACCAGACAAATGCCATGCGAGAGACTTCGTCTGCCCAATCGATGGAGCTGTTAAGCGCGTATCTCATGAACACTTGACTGGCGACAACGGAAATCATCACCACCATGCACGTCAGTAAGACAGATCGTGCGACGGTATCGATGCGAGTGAGAACGTTTTCAAACAAGGCTTCCATGCATGTCCTCCAATTTATTTCGCAGCTGCTGCTGTTTCAGCCTCAACGAGAGAGAAGAGTTCACTACCCACTCTTTCTTTTACTGAGTCTGCAACATCAGCAGTTTTTGAACGAAGTTCAGCGGCAAATTTTGGAGATACCGGGGTGTATACCATGCCTTCAGCTTTCAATTTGCCCAGCGCTGCAGCGTCTTGCTTGGCGGCGAGGTCTCTTTGATAAGCCACCGCAGTTGCCATTGCATCTTTAACGGCTTTTTGATGCTCAGGGCTGAGTGCTGCCAGACGCTTGGTATTCGCGACGACTGAAATGAAATCGAAGAAGTGGCCTGTGTTAGAAACATGCTTTTGCACTTCTGGATATCTTGCGACATGGATGATGGCAAATGGGTTTTCCTGACCATCAATTACACCTTGCTCGAGAGCGGAATATAACTCTTTAACATCCATTGCTACCGGGTTTGCACCGAGTGCACGGAAGGTTGCAAGGTGTGTTTCGTTTGGCTGAAGTCTAATTTTGAGCCCTTTCATATCGGCTACAGAGTTGATGGCACGCTCGTTATTGGTTAGCTGTCGGAAACCGAGCTCCATATAACCAAGTGAAACGAGATTTTCTTTTTCTAGGTAACCATCAAGTTTGTCGCCCACTGGACCGTCAACGACTTTGAATGCAGACTCGCGATTAGGAAACTGGAAAGGTAGACCAATAACTTCTAACTCTGGAATGGTACGGGTAAGGTATGCCGTTCCTACCCAGATTAACTCCACTGCGCCGATCCTAACAGCCTGAACATTTTCTGCGGCACCGCCAAGTTGTTGAGCAGGAAAGATGTCCACTTCCAGATCACCGTTGGTGAGTTTTTGCACTTCATCCTTAAAAACTTGCATTGCTTTACTGGATGAATGCTCAGTGGCAAAGTTTCCCGCTACACGTATTTTTTCCGCTTGTACATTAAACGCACTGATAGAGAATGCTGCACCGACAATGCCACTCAGTAGCATTTTTATGGTCTTATTCCGTGATATCATGGTTTGACTCCTTGTTGCGTTACTCATTGTGACGTTAATTTCATTCTTTCAAGCGTGACTTATTCCTCAAACTGCTCGGCACGCCCCTGAACGACCTGCATTATTTCTCTTGTTGCATTTTCCACTTCCAGCTCACGACTGTTTGTTAGACGTTGTTCAAATTCGTCAAAAACAGTCAGTAAACTGGCCTGTAGCCTGAGAGCAATAATGAAAGGAAAACCGAACCTCTCACGGTACTCTACGTTCATCGATTTAAGCTTTGACAGCTGATCTTTTTGCAGCGATAACAGCCCGAGTCTTCCTTGCTCTCCGGTTGATGCCTCAGTCATGGTGCCTTCTTGCGCCTCCATGCCTGCCAACTCTGGGTGAGCGTTAAAGAAGCTGACTAGCTCGTGTTCCGGCAAGCTGCGAATGACATTTTCTATTGCTTCGCACATTGCATCGATAGAAACGAATGGCCGATCGTTCGCTGCTGACTTCACAATCCAACTCGCGTTCTCAACTAAGTTTCCCGCTAGCTGAACGAAATCCTCTTCACTGAGATCATTGAGTTCTGTTAAATGCGTCATTATTCAGTGAAACCTTAATTACAATATTAGCGTTCAGGCTAACATGTACTCAGCAAACTAAAAATTTCAATAAACTCAGCTCTTCGTACTAAAATTTAGAATGCACATTTTGTTAGATAGTCAATCGTTTAAAACAAAAAGGTGAAAAAATGCCAATTTCTTTATTACCTAATTCATTAAGATATGTTGAAGCGGTAGCTAAAAATGGATCAATTCAAGCGGCTGCAAGAGCAATCCCAATATCAGCGTCAGCCATTAACCGGCAGATCCTTTTACTTGAGGAAGCCGTGGGTGTTCAGCTCTTCGAGAGACATGCATCTGGAATGACATTGACTCAGGCGGGTGAAATGCTCGTTGTCTTGGCACGAAAGTGGCAAAACGAAGGTAATGACCTCTGGTCTGAATTGAAGAAGATGCAGGGCATTGATTCAGGACGACTGAAAATTGCGGTGATGGATAGCATGGTTAATTGCTTTTTGCCTGAATTTGCGAACAAAGTTGCAACTAAATATCCGATGGTACAAATAGATTTAGAGGTAATGACACCTACTGACGCTATCGATTCCATTGAGTCGGGCAATATGGATATCGCGATGGCATTCAATGTCCGCCCACATCGAAATATTGAGATCATGTGGACAGAGCAGTTGCCATTTGGCTGTGTTGTAGCGCCATCCCATCCTCTGGCCAACCATTCCAGTCTCGAATTTGATGAGATAACGGCGTATCCTTTGGTTCTTCAAAGCCACGCGCTTGCTATTCGTCATAAGCTTGAATTGGATCATGACTGGGTGATTCATGAGAGTCATCAACCATTAATCACCAACTCACTTCAATTCATCAAAGTCATGGTACGACAGGGCAATCATGTTGCTATTACTTCAGAGCTGGATGTTGCGAAAGAGGTCATAGATGGCTCAATTATCTTTATACCCATCAGAGATGCGGCATCATCGCAGCGTGTTTCCCTCGTTAAAGCAGAATCAAGAAGTTTGTCCCGTGTTGCTCAATCTATCTCGACATTATTTATTGATACTATTGTCACTTCTCTTAGCGAAGCGCGACAGACAAATAGACAATGAAAACTCATTGCCTTTCAATGTCTCACTGTCCTTTCGATAGGAAGAAAAGTCACTTTCCTGTTGTAATCTTTATCCCTGAGAGCGGGATTTTTAGATGGTGACGAGACAATACCCTCGACAACATGTCCCTCCATACTCTCCAGTCCTGAATGACTGCATAAATGCTATCCCTTTATTGCTGCCTTCACTCGCAAAACCTTTATTGCCCCCAAGTAATAATTGCTTGTCATAGTTAAATTCAGTACTGCACACTGCAAGAAAGAACATTTTCAACAATGAACTAAAGAGAGGTTTGTCAGGATTCGCGGTAAAACAAGGATGGATCACCTTACAATGGAAGGTATGTTAACGATGGAGTGGTTTGTAGGAAAGCGATAACTAATAGTCTATTTAGTGTTGGTTTTTTGATAAGACAACATCTGTTTAAGTGCGGTTTCTCCTCATAATATCTACAAATGCAAAGACGGAATGTCTTCGGTTTTATCGGCTGACGCTCTGCATTCCTTGGTGGCTGGGTAATAAAAGATGATCGAAAGGATAAAAAAATGAATAGGAATGTCTGGTTACTTGCATTATCACAGGCACTTTTAATGTCAGGTAATGTGCTGTTGATTTCGGTTAATGGCCTGATAGGGCAGTCCTTGTCCCCAAGTCCTGTGTGGGTGACGTTGCCTGTTGCAACGCAATTTGTTGGCATGATGCTGGCAACGATTCCAGCCTCTCTGATAATGGGACGCATCGGCAGAAAAAAAGGATTTATTATTGGTAATACTATCGGTATTACTGGCTCCATGATGTGCGTATATGCATTGTATCAGCAGGAATTTTGGCTGTTTTGTTTTTGTACGCTTTTGCTGGGTATTGGAATTGGATTTGCAACGCTATATCGGTTTGCTGCTGTTGAAGTCAGTGCCCCCGAGGCCAAAAGTCGTGCTATTTCTATATCAATGGCTGGTGGTGTGATCGCAGCTGTGTTAGGACCTAATATTGCTATTCATAGTAAAAATTGGTTATCAGGCGCTGAGTTTAGCGGAGGGTTTGCAGCACTGACTATGTTGTACTCTTTCGCGCTGATTATTTTACTTTTTATTCAATTTCCTCCTCTCACACCGAAAGAAGCGCAACCACGCCCGAATAGTTTTGCTTCCATATTATCTCGTCCGGGATACCTGCTGACAGTGTTTACTGCGCTCGTGGCTTACGCCGTTATGAACCTTTTGATGACAGTGACACCAATTGCAATGCATAAGCACGGCTTTTCTTTTGAAGCATCAGCGATAGTGATTGAATGGCATGTTTTGGGTATGTTTGCTCCGGCCTTTATCACGGGACATATTATTGATCGGGTCGGCACCCGTTTTACCGTACTCATGGGAACCACGTTAATCATTACCTGCACCTTGATAAACATTCAGGGTGCTACCGAGTGGCACTTCCGCCTGGCTCTTCTTTTACTTGGCGTTGGTTGGAACTTCATGTTCATTGGCGCGACGTCAGCATTGACTGAGTATTACCTTCCTGAGGATAAGGCACAGGCTCAAGCATTTAACGAGTTTGCTGTATTTGGCTCTGTGACCGTCAGCGCTTTATTGTCCGGTCAATTAGAGTCAACCTTGGGTTGGCAGGTACTCAATCAAGTAACGTTACCTTTAATGATAGCTGTATTGGTATTCTACTTCTTTAAATCCCGCGTGAAACCCGAATTGGCCTCTCACCAGGGCTGAATTCAGTTAAAAAATGAAACTGCAGAAGCCAAAGCTGTAGTTTCATTTTCATGCGATAAATTTGTCATTTTTTGTCAGCGTCCCAACTGACGTTTGCCCAGTCAAAACTATTTCTCTTGTTGTTATTTACCCAGTTCTGAACATTTCTCCTGCTTCGTGCAGATAAAATTTTCTTGGCATATTGATTGATCACAATATCAATAAATTATTTACAATTTTGTTGACTTTTTTTATTGATTTATTCCGCATTTTATCCGTAAATATGTTGATTTTTTATTGGGTTAATTTTGTCAGTAATAATCTGTCGGCATGTATTTAAACAAACTCAAAGCGCCAAAAAAATAGACTAACTCTACCTCAGTGTATAAAGAGCCAAGATGCATATTCCCAATATTTAATCAAATGTAAGGAGGGTGAGTTTGGTATAAAAAAGTTTACAGAGCTCAAATGAAGATTAAATACAGTATTATTTGCTGTGTTTTAAACATTAATGTTGCCATAAAGCTGCGAAGTAAGATTGATATGGCAAACGCATAACAATAAATATTGGAGTGATCACAATGGAACGTTCACCGCTTTTAGTGATCTCGCTTGCTGTCCCGTTATTTATCCCCATGTTAAGCCATGCCGAGACATCGGACTCTCAACCTGCAAGGCTTGCAAAAATCATGACGGTATCAGTAAGTGGAGAAGCGGAAAACCGGGTATTACCTGCATTGGTGACGGCAGATGACAGCGCCACGCTTGCGTTTCGTCTCCCCGGTCAGTTGGTTGATATGTCAGTTGAAGCTGGTATGACAGTTCAGGCAGGCCAGACGCTGGCAAAGATAGATAAGCGTGAAATCTCGTTACAACTCGCGAAAGCAAACGCGTCATACGCATTGTCAAAGGTGCAGTACGAGCGATTAGCACGTTTGCGAAAAAGCCGTGTTGTGTCTGAGAGTAAGTATGATGAGGCCAAGTCAAATCTTGAGGCTGCCAGTGTTCAACGAGAACAGGCAAAAACAAATCTCGGATATACTTCTTTGAAGGCCCCTTACTCTGGTCTCATATCACTTCGTTACAAATCCAATTTTGAATTTGTCGGAGCTAACGAACCTATCATGAACATCCAGACCTACGACGTAGTAAACGTCACCTTTCAGGTGCCGGAGCGATTGGGTAGTCGCTTGGCAAACCGGGAACCTAGACCTGTTGAGGTGAGTTTTGATACTTATCCTGATCAGTTTTTTCTCGCCACGCTGAAGGAAGTGGATACTTCTGCAGATGCGAAGACAGGCAGCTACAACGTTACGCTTACTCTGGACAGGCCCGAAAACATTAATGTTTTACCGGGCATGGCTGCTCAAGTATCAATTGAGGTCGGCGTAAGTGAGAGTTCAATGTTACCGAATAGTGCCTTATTGACTCAGGACGGAAAGACCTACGTCTGGCGTGTTGGTAAGGGGGGCGTTGTCAGCCAAACTGAGATTGAATTGACACCAGAAGGCCGCATTATGTCAGGTCTCAAAGACGGTGACCAAGTAGTAACTAATGGCATTGCTGTGCTGAATGAAGGAGACAAGGTGATCCCTTGGATTAAGGAGCGCGGTATATGAAATCTTTAACGTCTATTTCACTGATTGCTCTTTCATTACTGCTTGTAACGGGTTGTGATGAAGTCCAGCAACAGACAGCCAAATTACCGCCGTTAGTTGATGTGGTCACGGTGGGCAGTAACAACCAGACTGGCAATGCCGAGTTTACCGCCGTTGCTGCTGCCTCCGACCTCACGCGTTTATCTTTTCAGGTCAACGGAAAAATTGACAAAATCAATGTCAAATCTGGTGAGTTTGTAAAAAAAGGTACTTTGCTGGCCACGCTGGATCCAAGAGACTTGAAGCTAAAAGTGAACGACGCTAAGTCGCGCTATGATTTGGCTAAACGCCAATACGATCGGGCCCGAAAGCTCCGGGGAACGGGAGCGTTACCAAAATCACAGGTTGATGAAATAAAGGCCAATCGTGATGTTGCCAGAGCAGATTATGATCTCGCCCTACTGAGGTTGAGCTTCACCTCTCTTACTGCGCCTTTTGATGGCATCGTTTCTAAGATATCTGTCGAGCCTTTCGAGACCATCGGTGGCGGTGCGCCTATTCTCACTATGCACGATGTCCGTCATATTGATTTCAAGCTGAAAGTCGCAGATCAGATTTATATTCTCCAAGACGGTCGCCCCACTGAAGCTGTGATGAAAACTATCAACCCAAGAGTGGTATTGGAAAATGGTGAGGAGTATCCACTTACACTGAAAGCCAATACAGGGGAGCCTGATCCCTCCACGGGTGCTTTTATGGTGACCCTCACTATGCCAATGCCGAAAGACACCTTGGTGTTGGACGGGATGAGTGTGAAAGTTAAAACAAACTCTGAGGCCGTTTTTGCCAGCCCAATCAGTGATAACGTCCCCATTGAAGCCATTTTCAACGGAGATGGCGACAGCCTTTCACCTGATCAGAACTATGTTTGGGTTGTTGGCAATGATTTGCGTGTCAGTAAAAGACAAGTCGAAATCAGTACTCAGTCCTTTAAAAATATCCGTGTCATTGGTGGACTTAAACCCGGTGAACGTGTGGTTGTAAAAGGAGTAAATAAGGTGATGAACGGGCAACAGGTCAGACTGGCTGAGGGCAACGAGTCATGAATAACAATATCGCCACGTATTTTATAAACAACAAAATCATCTCATGGATGCTCGCTCTATTGTTTCTTGTTGGTGGTACCCTCTCATTCCTAGAACTAGGGAGGTTGGAAGACCCAGCGTTCACGGTGAAAGATGCACAGGTGATAACAAGTTATCCGGGTGCCACACCGCAGGAAGTTGAAGAAGAGGTGACATATCCACTTGAAAAAGCGATTAAACAGTTACCTTATGTCAAGCGGGTGAAGTCAACGTCAACAGATGATGTCTCTGTCATCAGTGTTTCGATGAGAGAGATCTATGGGCCAAATGAGTTACCTCAGATCTGGGATGAGCTGAGAAGAAAGGTTAACGATATTCAGGGTTCGCTTCCTCCCGGTGTCGCTAAACCTAAAGTAGTTGACGACTACGGTGATGTTTTTGGCATTTTGATGTCGATATCTGGCCCTGGCTACAGTTATGCAGATTTAGTGACCTACGTTGACTATCTCAGACGTGAGCTTGAGTTGGTCAAGGGTGTTGCCAAGGTCAATGTGTCAGGCAATCAGCAGGAGCAGGTGTTCATCGACTTATCGATGAAGAATCTGAGTAATTTGGGGATTGCACCGCAGGCAGTATTCCAACTGTTGAAAACACAGAATGAAGTCATCAGTTCTGGTGCTGTAAAGATTGGTGACGAGTACATTCGCTTGCGCCCAACAGGTGATTTTCAGTCTGTTCAGGCTCTGGGTGACTTGATTATCAGTACTGGTAAGGATGGTGCGATTTTCCTTCGTGATGTGGCAGAGATTCATCGTGGCTATAAAGAAATTCCTTCCAGCATATTGACCTATGACAGTGAAACCGCATTGACTCTCGGTATCTCTTTCTCCGGCGGGGTTAATGTGGTTGAAGTGGGCAAACGCATTGATCAGCGTCTGGCAGAACTAGAACCTCTCAAGCCAATTGGCATTCATACCGGAATGATTTACAACCAGTCTTCTGAAGTAGACGGTTCGGTGAAGGGCTTTGTGCAGAGTCTTGTCGAAGCGATTGTGATTGTTATTGTTGTACTGCTGATATTCATGGGTATTCGCTCTGGCGTCCTGATTGGTCTGATATTGTTACTGACTGTGTTGGGTACGTTTATCTTCATGAAGTATTTAGATATTGAACTGCAACGCATATCACTCGGGGCTTTGGTCATTGCCTTGGGAATGCTGGTAGACAATGCAATTGTGGTTGTTGAAGGCATATTAATCGGTATGAAGAAGGGGTTGACCCGGATGCAGGCGGCGGCGGAAATTGTCACTCAGACCAAGTGGCCATTGCTAGGCGCGACAGTGATTGCAATTTCTGCCTTTGCACCGATAGGTTTGTCTGCGGATGCGACAGGGGAGTACTGCGGGACCTTATTCAGTGTTTTGCTTATTTCACTGATCCTAAGCTGGGTTACTGCGATCACCCTGACACCTTTCTTTGCTCATTTGTTTTTCAAAGAAGAAGTTAGCGAGAAAGATGGTGAGAATGAAGATCCATACAAGGGTATGTTATTCGTTTTATACCGCAAGTTTCTTCAGCTCTGCATGCAGCGTTCACTGGTGACCTGCCTGATATTGGTTGTGGCGCTGGGTGGCGCAGTTGTTGGTTTTGGTAAGGTTAAGCAGGCGTTTTTCCCATCCTCCACCACACCTATGTTTTTGGTGGATATCATGATGCCGGAAGGGACGGATATCCGTGCTACTGCTGAGAGGGTGTCTGAGCTTGAAAAATGGATGATGGGCCAACCAAACATTGAATTTGTCACCACGAGTGTTGGAGGCGGTAATCAACGTTTCATTCTGACTTACGCGCCAGAGAGAGCCAGCTCCTCTTATGGCGAATTGATTGTGCGCACCAAGTCGTATGAGGATGTGGTGCCGACACTTAAGAACGTCAGGAAAGAATTAGAGACCAATTATCCAAACGTCCAATTCAAGCTGAAGCGGATTGAACTGGGACCATCTTCAGGCTCGAAAGTTGAAGCGAGAATTGTTGGTTCAGACCCCACAGTGCTTCGTCGTATTGCCTCTGAAGTCGAGAAGATAATGGCGGCTGAGCCGGACACAGTCAATCTGAGACACGACTGGCGTGAAAGAACAAAAGTCATTCGTCCTCAGTTTAACGAGAGCCAGGCCAGACGTTACGGCATAAGCAAACAAGATCTCGATGACACACTGCAAATGTGGCTGTCTGGTACCCGTGTTGGGCTTTATCGTGACGGTACCACGCAAATGCCGATTATTGCCCGTGTACCGGAAGAGGAAAAGCAGGACGATTTGACGATCGGCGAGATGAAGATCTGGAGTCCGGCGCTTCAGCAATACATCCCATTACGCCAAATTATCTTGGGTTACGAATCGACGTGGCAGGATCCTATTATTGTCCGTCGAGACAGAAAGCGGGTATTGACTGTCTTTACCGACCCAGATCCTTTTGGTAGCTCAACAGCAGCTTCGTTACAGGCCCGGATTCAACCAAAAGTGGAGGCCATTGACCTTCCTGAGGGGTATAGCATTGAGTGGGGTGGGGAGTATGAATCATCCCGTGATGCTCAAGCATCATTGTTTAGTTCAATGCCTATGGGCTACCTGTTTATGTTTTTGGTGACGGTATTGCTGTTCAACTCGGTGCGGGACGCATTTGTGGTCTGGGCTACCGTGCCTCTGGCAATCATCGGTGTAACGACGGGATTGTTGGGCCTTAGTACACCATTTGGTTTTATGGCTTTGCTGGGCTTTCTGAGTCTCTCAGGTATGTTAGTTAAAAACGGCATCGTATTGATTGAACAGATCAATATTGAGCTGGAAGCCGGGAAAGAAAGGTATCAGGCAATCATCGATGCTTCTGTGAGTCGTGTGAGACCCGTTTGCATGGCGGCAATTACTACCATACTGGGAATGGTGCCATTGTTCTCTGATGTGTTTTTCAGGCCAATGGCGGTGACTATTATGTTCGGGCTGGGCTTTGCGACCATCCTGACACTGATTGTTGTACCTGTGCTTTACAAAATGGCTTATCGAGCGAGAGATGTTGGATAATCCTTTCGTGAATAACAAGAAAGAGGCGCATATTGCGCCTCTTTTTTTGTCCTTATATTTTTAGATTAAACTTTACTTATTTCGGCTGGGCTCGAAGCCTTTGTAACGAGGGAGAGGGGAATCTAAATCGTCCCAGTTGGCTCTTGAGGTGATAAAGTTATGCGATTCAGGACGTTCTGTAATGTCGGTATCCAGTAATCCCAGTCTGATTCTGACACGGTTTTTGTCACTATCATTTGAGCTAAAAATAGGTGAACCACAGTTATTACAGAAATGACGTTTTTTACCAGGTGTTTTTTCAAAAAAACGTATGTTGTCACTGCCTGATGTCACCGTCAGCTCATTAGTGTTAACAAAACCATTAGTCGCATAGGCTGTACCAGACGACTTTCGACATTTCGAACAGTGACAGTGGATGATATTTGAAATCTCTCCAGTGATTTTCAGTGTCACTTCACCACAATAACAGCTCGCTCTGTACATAAACATTACCTTTTGTGTGCTCACTACTTGTAAGCAATCTAACAAACACCATCAACAATAAGATTAAAATGTCTACTAAATGAGTCATTGATCGCACTGGTGGGTAAATGATGTGAAATACATGTTTTCTCGAGTTTTTGGGACGAAAATACCCAGTCAACTGCTACGTTTAAATGGCTACACATCAATATCCGCCTTGCTTCTTGGAGGTTTCTATATGGAACTTACAGATAAAGAAGGGGATTTGGCATACCTCGATGGGTATCTCACTCTGAAAGAAATGCTGGACATTGGAATGTTAGTCATGGTGTCTGATGCTCAGGATCAAAATGTAAAAAGTAAAGAGGCATCGGAAAGGGAACAAGCGGACAAGGATTAGCCGGAATGGACTTTGCCCTCTTGGTGCTACGTGGACAAATGTGCGTTGAGAGGGCTTTCTCTGGAACAGTATTTAGGGGGTATGAGGTTATATAAACTGATTTGTTTTGAATTCCTCTGCTTACTGTTACTTGGATCGAATAGCGATAAAAATGAATTAAATTGACCATGCTTAAAACAAGCTTTCTGGAGGACAGGTTATGGAGCTTGAAAATGAAAATGGTGAAGTTATGCACCTCGCTGACGATTTGACCCTAAAAGAGATGGTAGACATGGGGTTATTGGTGGTGCTGTCGGACGCTGAAGACGAGTCACAAAATTGCTGGGTGCCTACTGAGCCTGAGTGAAATTAATTCTCCACCGACCAAGTGTTTATGCAAATGAAAGGCCCTCTTCAGGGCTTTTTTTATTTTATATGCATTGAGGAAGCGTCGAAGCTTTATAGTTTCACAAGTATTCCGTACTCAGCTCAACAATTATAAAGAAATGTTGCACCAGCACTGGTGAGATACTTTTCTTTTTCATTATCATAGTGGCGCAATCTGCACGTTCAAGCTTTTGGAGTGTAAGAGCTTGCGATTCTCGCTGCAGTTGATGCAGTCATTGAGGCTATGCCTTTAAGACCAAAAGGATACATACATGAAAATGTTCGTTTTTGACCATTGCCCATATTGCATAAGAGCAATGATGATGAATGGTCTGAAGGATATGGATATCAAGCTGGAATATTTACAGAATCATGATGTTCAGGCCAGAACAGATAAAGTCGGCGCGAATATGGTGCCCATTCTTGAGAAAGAGGATGGTAGTTACATGGCAGAAAGTCTGGATATTGTCGCTTATCTAGACGGTCTGGACGGAAACCCGGTGCTTGGTCAGGGTGATCAGTCAGAATTGATAGCTGACTGGTACAAACGTGTATATGGCGTCAGTCAGCGATTGGTTTATCCACGTTGGATGAAAGTCGATTTGCCAGAATTTGGCAGTTGGGAAGCAAAAGAATGGTTTATAAAAAATAAATCTGCTGCTATCGATATGAGTTTTGATCAAGCATTTGTGATGACAGAGAACTACTTATCTGAGCTTAACGAGTTGCTGATGGATTTGGAGTGGATAAGGCCACCTTCAGAACGAAGTAACCAATTGAGTTATGACGACATTACATTTTTCCCAGTTCTTCGCAACTTCACAGTGATTAAGGGTGTCGTCTTTCCCGCTCGTGTCAGGCAGTATCTTGACGAGGTTGCAGCATTAACTGACATTGTGCTTTACGACGATATTGCTGTTTAGCCCCTGTGCTAACGGGTCTGATGAAAATGCGAAGTGTCACTGCAGACATACCTTTCATCAGCCCCGTAACTGATAAAGCACTGACTTGTGCTTACTTAAATAAAAGAACCTTGAGCCTACACGTTTTTAGCATCTCATAGTGTTTCTAACCTATTTTGCTAGCGTCTTATTTATGATTCTATTTCCAACCCTTTTCAGTGAAGATCGAGTAATCACTCCAAAACGCTAAGCTGTTAGGAACCACTTTTACCCTCCCGTAACGAAGTGACATGCTTACTGGCTTGGCGAGTATTGCTAGTATCCAATCACGCGCCAGTTAAAAGTGTCGATACATCACCAAGCAGTTACATAAGAAATCGATAGGGACAGGTAGAGGGTGCAGTCGTTGCCCCATAATCTGATTAGTCAGCAAGTTCTGTTGGTTCATCATCGAATTTCTTTTTTCTACGCTCACAAGGATGCAATATGACGATTTCACTTGATTACTTTTGTTGTGAACTACAAGCAGATATCGATGTTCTTAAGCAAGCTATTGAAATACTGGATCATGAAGAGGAGCTTGATAGCAGCAAACGTGACAAAGCAGTGAGTCTTATCATTGCTCGAATCAACAAACTTGAGGTTCGTGAGCGTTTGCTAAGGAATTACTGACTATGAACTTCAATCGACTGAGCACTGACTTGCTCTACAAAGATACAAAATAACTATTTATCACCCTCAGAACACTGTCTCGTCTAGGTATGGGTAAAAATGAAATTCTCCTCTAACAGGTAAAGGTATCTTGCCGGATACCATTTGCTATTCTTTAACTCATTATATTAACTCAGTTTATCGATTATTTAATCATCGAAAAGTTATCACTTCTTCAACAGCGTCATTCACGATTTCTTACTCAGGTCATCCTCATCTTTAAAATTCTACGCAAGCAATTGCAAAATTAACTCAGTCTATATACTGTATATAATAACAGTATATAAGTGTTATTCAGACTGGGAGGTCACCGTGCAATACAGAAAGCCAATAACCTGTGAGCTGGTCGAGTTTCGTTGTGATGAATGTAAAAAAGGAGTGCTCCGAGTCATTTCGGATAAGCCCATCATTCATTCAGGAGGGATAAAGCAATGGCCTCACAGGTGTAGCCACTGTCAGGCTGAAGGATGCATGACTTATCCTTTTCCGTTGCTACGGTATATGGGTGAGGAATTTGTACTGGCAAAACATGTCAGAGCAATGACATCGTATTCGGGCATTGAAGGTATCGATAAACCTCTTCATGATGAGCAGATAAATGCTCTTACCAGCAGTGTTTCTGAAGCTACCTGATGGTGACTACTTAACTGAAACCTGAGCCTTGAATTTGCTTAAGGATGAAGTGAACGTGTTAACTTTAGATATAGATATAGATTCAGCAGGTGCAGATGAGTGTCATCTAGAAATCAAACGACAAAATCGAATCGAGAAGTCCAACGTTTCTCATCTATTTTTTCAACAGAGAGTCGAAGTCGGGGTTTTGTGTCAAAATGCTCCACAGATTTTACGGGCAAATAGAGTTGGGTTGTCAGGCGCTCCTTGCCTTGAGACCAAATTTTGACATGTATATGTGGAGGTCTTCCGGGATAAGGATATGGATAAATAGTGTCAAAACGAAACTTTCCAGAATCATCTGTCAGGCAAGAACCGGCACCAGAGAAAGAGGGATCAAATTGCTCATTTCCAGGTTGTCGCTGGTGGTTATAAATGCCTTGAGCATCGCACTGCCAGATCTCAACTCGTGCATTTGAGAGCGGTCTTCCAAAGGTGTCTGACACAGCCCCAGTCAGTTGCATCTCTTCGCCCATAATATTCTCATTATTTAAAATCAAGTTACTGTTTTCCGGAATATTACCCGAGGGGTAAAAGGGGCCTTCAGCTTGTTGTGGCGTCAATGACTTTCGCGTGCTGGCCCATATAACGGGCAGAGACATTACCCCTAGCGCGCCCAGAAATATCCTGCGTTTCATCATCTCCTCCTTTGTCTTTGCTTAAGCAAGAAGCATGTATTTTTAGCTACCAGTTACGATCCTTACAAGTTCTCATGTCAGTTTCATCATCATAATATGCGTGCTTGCACCGCGTTTATAACAAACATTATCAGTTCGTGAAACGTGAACTGCGACCTTAATTCAATCTCAGTCCTGCTTGTTTTGTGTACAGGTGGATTTATTGATAAATAGAAGATGTCAGACCACGAAGGAGGTATTGATAATGGAGATCGTTTGCAGAGGGTTAGTCGTGGCCGGTGTAGCCGGCATTCTGCTCAGCGTATTTACCCATGTATTTCCTTCCCCTTGGGTACCAGTATTTGTTTTCTTTCTGGTTCTTGGGTGGGGAATGAGAGAGGAGCCAGTTAGGGCTCAATATGGTAAGGCTCTGTAACGCCTTATTGTATCGGAATGGCCCTGTAAAACGGGGCCATTTGTCTACAGTGTCATTACATATTAAGAAGCGGTTTTTTTTCCATTTCTTTGGCAATATATTCATCAATAGGTACATCGAATGTGTTGAGTATGTAGCCAAGTGACGAATAAAAACCCACTGTTGCGATAACGTCCAATATGCCTTCTTTGCCAACAAGTTCAAAAAGCTGACTTGCCGTATTTTCAGACAGCTTTTTGTCAGAAAATAGCTCGTCAACAGCTGTCGCAAGAATCCGGTCTTCTTCAAGCATTCTACTGGGATCCTCTTTGAGCGATGCAATTCGGCTGTCACTCATACCGCAAATTCTTGCCCTGGAAACATGATGACTCCATTCGTATTCAGACAGTAAGTTAACGCCCGCTCTCAGTATTACGACTTCACTCCTTTGAGTTCCTAGAGCGTTTTTAACTACAATATGCTCTCTGAGATTAGACCAAGCTGTCAGAAGATTGGGGTGATGCGCCATTGTTCGATAAACATTGAGCTTTCCAGCGAAGCACGGTAAGAGCGACTCTATTTCTGCTGGCCATTCTTCATCTGAGATAGGTGAAAGAAGTTCTGATATTCGGTCTTTTTGCATTTATTATTCCTTTGTACAGAAAACATATTCCTTTTGCCCCTATTTCTTGACAAATTAAATATATCAAACGGTAGAGTAAAAAGCATTTATTACACTAAGTATAGTGAAGAATAATGACGAATATTATCTGCTTATTTAAATTTCAAATATGATAATCATTCAATAAAAAAAGTGCGACATGTTATCTGAAGGTTTTCATCTCAAATATGCATTGAGTATTTCATTTATGATAAGAACTCTAAATGTTTTTTAATCAGTAACCAAAGATAAATATTAATTAAAGGTATTATTATTAATGTGCTTTTTAAATAATCATGAATTAAATAAAAATCTATATTTATTTTAGTGTGTTGTTATTATCTTTTGATTATTGCATATAAAAATGTCCACTCCTCGGACATATATATGTTTGAACATTTTGCGTAGTCAGCTGAAACATTCGAGATGAAATGAGTATTTACAGCCTGAAATTGACCCTGCTGAGGTCAGAATGCCTCATTGATTGATGTAGTGGTATGGAATCATTAATTTCTAAAACCCCTTGACCTTTCCTCGTAGTGACTTTGTTTTACCACGTTGTGTCTTCGAGTCTACCCTGCGTTTTTGTGACGACCTAGTAGGTTTGGTTGCATGACGTGCTTTCTGAACTCGGGTTGCATTTGTGATCAAATCGTACAAACGCTGGCAAGCATCCAGTCTATTTTTTTCCTGAGTTCGATATTGTTGGGCTTTGATAACAATGATCCCATCTTTGTTTATTCGGCTATCTTTCAACGCTAACAGACGCGTTTTGTAAAATTCTGGTAGTGAAGAGTTTTTGACATCAAACCTCAGGTGAATGGCCGATGAGACCTTGTTGACATTTTGTCCACCTGAGCCTTGAGCTCTAATGGCAGAAAAATGCAATTCGTCCTCTGGAATGGTGACATTTCTAGAAATAACTATCATATTTTTTGTCATGCTTAAAGTTCAGTACTCGTACATTTTGCATGATTGAACTTGATAATTTCAAGTTGTTTGCGGGGTCTCAGTAACTTAAAGCTCTTGAATGGTGTAAAAAGTGTCTCTGTAAGGTCACCCCGGTAGACATCCACTTATAGCGTATGCAGGTTGAGTCAAAGAGAGTGAGATGTCACAAACTTAAATATAGATAGGCTTTGCATTGTGACAATCTTTAGAGATAGGCGGCATAAATATTGATATATGCCATTGTTATTTATAACAGGGTCGCATTTCTAATTTTCATAGTATTATTAATATGCATAAATAGATATGGTTATCAGCGAGGTTTACTCAACCACACCTCACACCTACGCTTCAAACCCAATATTCCTTTTCGCTTGGAATATTGGGTTTTTTTATTTATAACACATATCATAATTCGTTTATGAAAAATAAGTTCTATAAGAATTAACTTTGATTAAAATATGTTATTGAATATTTTAGAGTTCTTCGGTTATTTAGATAAGCTTAAAAATTGAAAGGTTATACTGTGCATTATTAACTAGTGCGATTGGAACACTACTTTATCACCACACATTAAGAATATGCCATATTAAATGTAGTAATAATGAATTTAATTAACTAATTTTTCGGATGTTGGAAATATTTTGGCATCACAAATATGTTAATTTTTAATTATTACTGTATCGTTTTTTAGAATAAAAATGGGGGTTAGATAAAGAGAATGATTGACTATGCTATGCAAATGCACTTTATTTTTCACGGTAGGAACAGTATCAGTTTCCAACATGTGAGTTGGATGAGTACTTTTAGATTGCTTTAAAGTGACAAAAATAATGCCGGAACTCAGCCCCGGCAATGTATGTAGTAAGAGGTTTAGTCGTTCGGTTTTATCATTTCTTTTCTTAGTCTCGGTTTATCACTCGAGCCAGCATTAACATATCGACATACTCACCGTTACGGAATAATGCTGTCTGCTTTTGACCTTCCACGACAAAACCGGAGTCTTCCAGTAATTTGACGATATCTTCGGCATCTGCAGGAACATCCACCTCGAGACGTAAAATGTTCAACCAGTTATCACTCTGGTCGGTGAGAACCTGAACCAGCCTGTGACCAATTCCCTGTTTGCGAGCCGACTCATCAACTGCTATCACGAAGGTGGCAGTGTGCTTGGTACGTGGCATTGAGTTTAAAAAGATACCAAGGTGCCCATTAGGCACGTCCTTATCATCACAGTGAGTAAGATGGACCTGATATTCTGAGTGGAGATCTATAGTGCCGTAAAACATCTCAAAAGACACTGTTGGTAAATATTTGCTGCTTGCTACCACAGTTGGTGATGTGTAGATACTGTACAGAACTGCCAGATCTTGCTTTTCAGTGATCCTTATAATCATAAAAGAGTCCCTACTATAATTTTGAAGTTTTCTTTTCCGTTGGCGTTATTTGCTTTGTTTTAGTCGTTTTAGAACGCCTTCGGTTCAGTTGATAATTGATATCACTAACTATAGTTGCTAATCAGCGTAAGCAAAGATAACCCAGGCTTTAAATGTTATGGTAAGAATTATGGTGTAGCAAATGTGTTTCTGTATGTATTACAGAGCATTACCTCAAATCGATACAAAAATATTGATTGTGAGTCAGATTTTTCTGATTAGGCGACTGAATAAGAGTATTTGTTCTTTATCATCAAAAGCTTTTGTCTTTATCTACTGCCCAAAGATGCGCTGCAACCAATGCCCGCCATGGAGTAAACTGTTTAAGCCAGTCTTTAGTGAATTTTGCATCCGGTTTGTTTTCTAATCCGAGGAGCTTTTGTAAGTTTCTTCTTACTGCCACATCACCGTCGAGTGAACCATCGAGCCCGCTAAAACCTCTGAGCAAGGTATAGTTGACCGTCCAAGGGCCTATTCCTTTAACAGCCAGCAATGTCTTTTCTATGTTTTCGACATCCACTCTTTCAGTGCTGTGGGGAAAGTGACAGAAATTAGAACGTGCCAGCCGTTTAATTGTTGATGCCTTGGTGGTCGAAAAACCTGACTGCCGCAATTGTTGATCAGACATTGCGGCAACGGTTTCTGGATCGGGATAGCACCATAGACCAGAACTGTGCCTTTTATCTGCTACGAGGATTAATCGTCGCCTGATAGATACTGCTGCCTCTACACTGATTTGTTGTCCAATTACAGCCCATGTTATTGCCTCCCAAGGTGAAATTGATTGGGGTATTCGAAGTCCTGCATTTTTCTCAATCAAGATTCCAATCTCAGGATGATCACAATACTGAGTCTCGAAAATGACTACAGGCTGCTTTAGAGCCAGTAACCGCTCAGCAGTATCCATTAACGTATGTTTATCAGGTAGGCTACCATCTGCTTCGAATTCAACGGTGAGTGCAGTATCTGTCCTGCGCATCGAAATCTTAACCGGAACGCCCTCGATGAGTGTTGCTTTCTCGATCAGGTTGTTGTCAGTCCTTTCTGCTATTTGCTGTTTATCGCGCTGATAAAAAGTGAGGAAATCCTGCCAGCGATAACCCGCTGGGATTGGAAACGCTATTTGGAAATGACTCTCAGCCATCACTCTTTCCCACCAGTATCTGTTAATAATAAAACTCAGAAAAATGAGTTTTCATTGTGATTGCTTAAATAATTCCTCATATTAAACTACTTAAAAATAAGTGTGGGTATTTGGTGTAAGGCAATTACTTGCAACTACATATGATTTACGAGGTATATAACTTTTTACTTAGCTATATACATTACCATAACGCACTATAACTATATATTTTGAACCATTTTATAATAAGCAACAAAGGATAAAAAACTAAACAAAGAATAAACCGAACCTTGGCAAAGTAAAAAATAGCCCAACCACAAAAAATACTCTCAGATTTTCATGTATCGAGCTGTTTACCCTTCATCAGATAACTATCGTAAATGACTAGAGAGGGTTATTTACGCTGGGGTTGATTAGCTCTCCTCAAACGAGAGCCTTTTTATACCGTCTTTCCGGTCGACCAACGGAGCCATAACTTATTTCTGCCTCCAGGTGTCCATTTCCAATCATGTATTCTAAGTATCTACGCGCAGTTGTTCGACTCGCACCAATAATGCGGCCAACATCTTCAGCACTCAACCTCTTTGCTTTGTCGCTGAATACAGATTCGATTTTTTTTAAGGTAATAGCATCGATGCCTTTTGGGAGACGGTGGGTAAGATTTTCATCAGCAGGGTTATTACGGTGAGGTAAAAAGCTGTCGATATCATCCTGACGAAGTGATGCGACATTATTAATTTTTTCCCTATGCCGGATAAAGTTAGCCAACACGTCTTGTAAATGCTCAAAGATTAGCGGCTTGACGATGTAATAGAACACGCCGCAGCGCATTGCTTCTTGCAATGTTTCCACCTCTTTTGCAGCAGTGACAAGAATAACGTCTGTTGCTGCATTCTCTGCGCGAATTCGGCGAAGTAAATCTAGTCCTGTACTGGATGGAAACCTGACATCAAGCATGAGTAAATCGGGCTTTAAAATATCAACTAACTCTCCAGCATCTTTCAGATTATAAGCGACTCCCACTACGTCGAATCCTGGTATCCTTGCGATGAAACGCTGTTGGATCGCCGCAATTTGCTTATCATCCTCCGCAATAACGACGCTTATCTTTTTATTAATCTCCGATATGTCGCTCATTATTTACTCGTTCCTTTCCATGGCAAAAGAGTCTCTAATTAAAATGGGATTCTGCGCTGTGCGAGTATAAAGGCCCAGCACTCTGTCAAACTGGACGTACTTTGGGAATGGTGACGACACATCGTGTCCCTTCCTTCAGTGCAGACTCAAAACTGATATCACCCGCAAGATCGCTCAGCAGTTGTTTAACAAGATGGAGGCCAAAGCCATGCCCTGCCTCCTCCTTACTGCTCACCCCTTTATCAAACATACTACTTTGTTCAATATCGGTGAGCCCTCTACCTTGATCCTCTATCTCAAAAATTAAGTCGTTACCCAAATCTGTCATTGATAGTGATACCAACCTACGATGGTTAGTTAAGGTGGCTTCCAAAGCGTTGTCTATCAAATTTCCGAGAATACTGACCAGTTTTTCCCGTGAAAGTGAGTCAGGAATTGCCTGCATGCTACTGTCAGGGTCGATGAAAAGCTCAAGACCCATCTCTTTTGCACGATTAAATTTACCGAGTAAACAGCCTGAAACAATAGGATCCGGTACCGCCTGTACTAACAAATCAATTAATGCCTGATGACTGCGAGATTCTTGACCAGCATAGGATAAAGCCTCCTCGAATGCACTGATCTGAATCAGACCAGCAATAGTATGAAGTTTATTAGAATATTCATGGGCTTGACTGCGAAGTGAATCTGCGTAGGCCTGCACTTCTGCAAGTTTACTGGTGACTGCGTCAAGCTCATCTTTCCTCCTGAAACTGGAGACAACACCCACTATTTTTTCGTCTGAGATCACGGGTAGTCTATTCACGATCAGTTTTTTGTCCTGTAACCAAACTTCTTTATCGAAATCTGGTTTGCCTGTATCCAGTATCAGCATTAGCTCACTATCAGGGAGGACGTGATAAATATGCTTGCCTGTTATAGGTTCACTGCTATCAAGACCCAGTGTGTTGATAGCTGCCTGATTAAAAGTGGTGATCACACCATCATTGTTGATGGCGATAATCCCCTCGCGAACAGATTCCAGCGTGGCGTTTCTTTCTTGAAATAATCGCGCGATTTGTTCTGGCTCAAGTCCAAAGATTGCTTTTTTAAAGTGACTGGCAAAACCGATGGCGAAAAATACGCTCAGGGTAAAACTGACTAAAATGACGACAGTTAAGGTCAGTTGGTAGCGATTTAGAATGTCCGCAACGGCGGCAAGAGAAAAACCAACGGATACGATGCCAATCACTTTTTCATCTGTCAGGTCAAAAACAGGCGCTTTGCCACGAACAGAGGGACCAAGACTACCAACCGCTTTTTGTGTGTAAGGTTTACCGTGAATCAAGGCCGATACATTTTCATCTCCCTCGTCATCATGCATTGGCTTTCCCAGTTTTGCTGCGGTAGGGTGAGCGAGTCTGATACCCTCTCTATCTCCAATGACAACAAAAAGTGCATCGTTTTTTTTAGCCAGTTGTGAAGCAAGAGGTTGTAACGTATTGCTGTCATTCCGTTCAATAGCACTGATCACAGTAGGGATTATAGCGACAGTCTTTGCAACATGCAGAGCACGTTGAGCGATTTGTTCATCCAATGATTGGTTGAGATAGGTAAGCGTAAAAATACCTATTCCTAATGTTTGCAGTAGGCACATCATACCCAGTAGCAGAATCATTCTGGTTTTAAGCTTCATCCCCGTTATCCAACGAGCCTGCCTTTTATTATTCATTCCTTTGGTCACCTGAGTTCCTTAACTGAATGCATGTAGGGCGACAAATATATTGCCTCTGATTCATAGCCTAAGTGAATTCGACCAATATGTGCGTGAACAATATGAACAAAATAAATTTTATGTGGTTAAAGAATACTATTTTCTAAATGTGGGAAATTTAAGAACTCTATTCTAGTTTTAGGTTCGTGATTAAAAGGAACATCTATTCAGAAACGAAAGGATAAAATCATGATTCACGTAGACAAGGCAAGTAGAGTGTCGTCACGCTGGCTGAAGAGCATATTGATAGCTGGATCATTGGCTCTCGGTGGCATTTCATCCGTTGCACAAGGGGATACGGAAAGCATTCACTTTCTCATTCCCGGTGGTGCGGGAGGTGGATGGGACGGAACTGCAAGGGGAACGGGAGAGGCCTTGACCAAGTCCGGTATTCTCAAGACCGCCTCTTACGAAAATATGTCTGGTGGCGGCGGTGGTAAGGCTATCGCGCACCTGATTGAAACGGCTGATCAGGCAAAAGAAACCTTGATGGTAAACTCAACGCCAATCGTTATTCGCTCACTGTCGAAAGTCTTTCCACAATCATTCAGAGATTTAACACCGATTGCAGCAATCATTGGTGATTATGCCGCTTTCGTTGTTCCTGCCAATTCTAAATATACCAGCTTCACTCAGGTAGTTGCTGACTACAGCAAAAACCCCCGATCTATCGCGGTAGCAGGAGGGTCTGCACGAGGAAGTATGGATCATCTGGTCGCCGCTATGGCGTTCAAAGCAGCGGGTGGAGAACCCAAAAGAGTCAAATACGTGGCTTACGATGCGGGTGGTAAAGCAATGGCTGGAATATTATCAGGCGAAGCACACCTGCTGTCTACAGGGTTTAGTGAAGCATTGGCATTGAAAAATGCTGGTGAAGTGAGAATTCTTGCAATGACAGGTGACAAACGCTCACCCGCCGCTCCCGATGTTCCGACTCTAAAAGAGCTTGGCTACGATGCCACTTTTGTTAATTGGCGCGGTTTCTTTGGTGCGCCGGGGTTGTCAGATGCACAGGCTGAGGAATATCAGAAGATCTTGAAAAAAATGTATAGCACAGATGCGTGGAAGGCCGTGCGCGACCGCAATGGTTGGACTGAAATTTACAAGCCGGGCAATGAATTTGTGTCATTCCTTGAAGCGCAGGAAAAAGAAGTCGGCGCACTCATGACAGAGCTTGGTTTCCTTCAGTAGACAATATCGGGCCTATTTCATGGCCCGACACACTTATTATTTTTTAATTGGATGTAGAGGGTAGTTGCCCATGGATGAAATGGAGCAAGGAGGGCGAAATGTCTGTTAATAAAGACCACATTGGGGGACTCATTTTCCTCGTATTGTCGGTCACGTATGGTTACTACGCACAGCGTATACCCATGCTTCCTGGTGATGAATTTGAACCTTTTCATGCTCAGACATTGCCCATCGCTCTATCTTACCTTGGTGGAATTCTTGGTATATGCATGTTGGTGACTTCAAAAGGTTCGGCTGGCAATAAATTCAATATTGCGGGTTTGGACTTTTTGTTGGTGGCAAAGTTATTAGCGAACATTGTGCTCTTTGCTGTTGCATTGGAGTGGATTGGTTTCACATTAGCAACCATTTTGTTTTTGGTGGCAGGGTACTGGCTACTCGGTGAACGAAATATAAAAACGTTGCTCATTGCCTCTGTCCCTTTCGCAGTCGGGATTTGGTTCATGTTGGCAAAACTGCTGGATATTTATCTGGCACCGGGACGATTATTTAGTGGCTTGGGGCTGAGTTATGTGGGATGGAATTACAACAGGCCTGTCTACTGCCATTATGCCTTTTAACATCATGATGGTTGTTGTGGGCTGTTTCGCAGGCACTTTTATTGGAATGCTTCCCGGACTTGGGCCAATTTCAGCCGTTGCGCTGATGATTCCGATTACTTACGGCCTTGACCCTGCGTCTGGCATCATTTTGATGGCTGGTGTTTATTATGGTGCGGTGTTTGGGGGTCAACATCATCAATTTTGATTAACGCGCCCGGTTGCGCAAGTACGGTAGTGACTGCCTTTGATGGTTATCCGTTGGCGCAAGGGCGACATGCCGGAAAAGCACTCGCGCTTGCTGCTTATAGCTCCTTTACTGGTGGAACAATTGGTGCATTGGTGTTGTTGGTTGCGGCTCCGGCATTGGCATCTGTGTCTCTCAGTTTTCAGTCGAGTGACTACTTTGCGCTGATGGTGCTCGGACTTACTGCTGTATCTGCGTTTTCCGGTGAGGGTAAAGTACTCAAAGCCATGAGTATGACTGTGTTTGGTTTAATGATCGCAACCATAGGCACAGATGTGATCTCAGGTGCGCCGCGCTTCACCTTTAATAATCTGGATCTGGTTGACGGGATCAGTTTCCTCCTGCTGGCTATGGCAACCTTTGCCCTTGCAGAGGTGATCATGACGGTGTTAAGGGGACAGCATAATGAGCCGGAGGCTGACATGGACATGACAGCTCTTGGCAGCATGAAACTGACCAAAGAGGAGATCAAAGAGATCGCCCCAACCGTTGCCCGATCATCTGTATTTGGCTTCATCGTCGGTGTACTCCCGGGGGCAGGTGCAACCATTGCATCTTTTCTCGCTTATGGTCTCGAAAGGAACCTTGCTCCCAAGCGATTGAAAAAACAGTTTGGACGCGGAGCACTTCGTGGGTTAGCAGCACCTGAAACGGCCAATAACGCGGCTTCCACAGGCTCATTTGTACCCTTGCTGACATTGGGTATTCCCGGGTCGGGAACAACAGCGATTATGCTTGGCGCACTCATTGCCTATGGAATACAGCCGGGACCTCGTTTATTTGTTGATAACCCTGACGTGTTCTGGTCTGTCATTATCTCAATGTATTTTGGCAACCTCGTGCTTTTGATCCTTAATCTGCCGCTCATTCCATATATATCAAGGTTATTGGTGATACCGAGACCAATTCTTATTCCTCTGATCTTGTTCTTCTCAATAACTGGCGTTTACTTGGTGAGCTTTAATACTTTTGACATTCATATGATGGTCATCATCACTGTGATTGCGATATTTCTCAGGCTGTTAGATTTTCCAATGGCACCCATGCTACTGGGTTTTATTCTCGGCGGCATTATGGAGAATAATCTCAGCAGGGCACTGATCATCTCGGATGGAAGCCTGTCTTTCCTCTGGGAACGGCCGCTGACGCTCACCATCATCCTTATTTCTTTGGTGGTGGTAGCTATGCCTTTACTCATCAAAATGGTGGAAAAAACAGGTTTGCTGGGACAGAAGGGAAGGCTGAAAGTGATGCCGAATTCCGACAGCCATGGAGAATAATCTCTGGCTTAACCGATGAGGTAATAGTCGTTCAGTAAAACAAAAAAGGAAGCGAGGCTTCCTTTTTTAATAACAGTAAAGACCATTCATCAGAGCATTAGTATCCTGCTCAGTATTGTTGGCAGGAACCGATGGGTACCGTCACCGGCGATGAAATCCTGCCTTTTTAGCAAGTTGACGCTTAAGGCGTCGTTTTTCACCGCCGCGCCCGCCACGTTTTTCTTTATGCTCAAACTCGGCTTGCAAATCAGGCTCATATCCTGTGAGCCATCCTGCGGAAGGCGCTGATCAATGAGTGTTTCAATCGCGTTCAGCATCCCTTCTTCTTCTCGACTGACGAGAGATATAGCTAGTCCTGATTTCCCCGCCCTTCCTGTGCGGCCAATCCGGTGCACATAGTCCTCGGGCTGGTGTGGTAACTCGAAGTTGAAAACAGTATCGAGAGAGGGAATATCCAGTCCTCTCGCCGCCACGTCAGTGGCAACAAGCACGCGGATTTCACCTGACTTGAACTGCTTCAATGCCCGGTTACGTGCACCTTGTGTTCGTTCACCATGAATGGCATCCGCTTTTAGTCCGTCAAGATTGAGCTCTTTTGCCAGATTTTCTGTGCTTTGCCGAGTTTTAGCAAACACCAGAACCTGCTGTAGATTTTTGCTCCCTATCAGATAAGAAAGCAATTCACGTTTCCTTTTTCTGTCGACGGGATGGACCTTCTGCTCAACAGTCGTTGCTGTTGTGTTGCTTTCATCAATATCAACCCGTTCTGGCTTATCCAGCAGTCGATAAGCTAGATCCGTGACCTGTTTAGGGTAAGTAGCAGAAAAGAAGAGTGTCTGGCGCTGTGAGGGCATTTTTTTCATCAGTCGCTTAATGTCTGATATAAAGCCCATATCCAGCATGCGGTCGGCCTCATCCAATACCAGCGTATCTATTGCTGATAAATCAAGCGTGCCAATATGAATATGGTCCAGCAAACGTCCCGGCGTGCCAACAACAATGCTTGCACCCATTGTAAGTGCTTTTTTCTGAGGGTTAATATTGGCACCGCCATACAGAGCAACAACCGTAATCTTGGTGCCCTGACAGTATGCTTCAAACTTATCAAATACCTGCTGCGCCAGCTCCCGGGTTGGTGTGACAACCAGTACCTTGGTTTGACACCCGCTGTTGTCAACAGATGCTGATTGCGACAGCAATTGATGAAGTAAAGGGAGGGCAAAAGCTGCCGTTTTACCCGTACCTGTTTGCGCGCCAGCCATGACATCTTTGCCTTCGAGAACAAGAGGAATGGCTTTGGTTTGTACCGGTGTCGGGTCGCGATAACCCTGACGCTCAACTGAGGCCTTTAACAAGGGGTGTAGCAGATCAAAAACAGTTTCAGACATCCAGTGTATTTCCGTCGTCAGGGTGAAAAGAGCGTAGGAGTCTAGCAAAACTCTTTACCTAGGCAAAGGATTGCAATGATGTCTCCTAAGTAGAGACTAGGTTGAAGTCTGTTAAAGAAGTGCTCTCTAATCTCTATATTTAAAATTGTTATTCCTCCATATTGATTGAATCGCCTGTCATATGTGTACATAAATTATTTTTTTTAAAATATGAAAATAAAATAATTTTTAATATATTTATTTTGCGATGAGATCTTATGTTTCAATATTCAGTTTTTCATTCCATACAGTTGCATATTTTTTATTTTGTATTTTCATGGTTAAATAATGGAAAAGATAATGAATAAACACATTAGTTAAATAGATAGGGACGCTAAAAATAATGATACGTCATACTTTTCTAACGGTCGCTTTATTTCTATTCTGCTGCAATGCAGTCGCTGGTAAAATGGCACATCACCACAGCCATGCAAAGAGCCTTGACGTCTCTGAGGCAGAAAATATACCAGAGGTCAAAGTTATAGCTTACCGTGATACGATGAAAGGGTGGAACCTACATATTGCCACTAAACACTTTCGTTTTTCTCCAGAGAATGTCAATAAGGCGCATAAAGAAGGCGAGGGGCATGGTCATCTTTACATAGACGGTAAAAAACTCACTCGTATTTATAGTCACTGGTATTACTTATCTGACTTATCGCCTGGCAAGCATAAAATTACAGTGTCATTAAACGCGAACAATCATGCATCATTAGCCGTTCACGGAAAGAAAATCGTTGATGAGATTGAAGTCATCCAGTGATTGATTTGATGTTATCGTATTTTCTGTGTTGATGGAGTCTCTATTCAGTTGCTCCCCGAAATGACAATGAAACCCAAGCTGTTTCTTTTCGTCAGGTGAGTGAATTCGACACAGTATTACTCAGCATCGTTGTAAGGCGTCTGGTCAGTTTGCATTACCCAATTTCTGAATGCTTTAATGCTCGGCTGGTATGGTTTTTCCTTTTTATACACCAAATAGTAGGCTCCTGAAGCGATCATGAAATTGGTGCCTACCTGCATCAGTTCTCTTCGTTGAAGTTCATTTTGAACCATCACGTCAGGTAACAATGCGATGCCCAATGATGAAATGGCAGCTTGCTTGAGCATAAAGAAATGCTCAAACGAGGGACCACTTGGTTTTAGTTCTGCCATTTTCATCTGTTGGCACCATGGGCTCCATGTTTGAGGTCGAGTGGAGTGCTGGAGGAGCGGCAGAGTAAGAAAAGATTCATTAGGACTGTACTTACCTATCAATTTTGGACTGGCAACGGCAATTATCCGTTCCTCCAACACTTTCTCAGACTCAAGATTTTGCCATTGTCCATCGCCATAAAAGAGCCCAATATCTATCAGCTCACCCTCTAAATCAGGCGATCTATCAGCCAAAACAAAGTTCAGCTCCAGAGAGACCATTTGTAAGTCGACCTCGGGATGACGTTCAAAAAATTCAGTGAGTTTGGGTATGAGCCAATAAGTTGCCACTGTGGGCAACACTCCAAGTTTGATTTGACCTTTGCTTCCTCCGTGCGTTAGCAAATCCAACGTGGCGGTTTCGATTTTGTCGAACGACTCTTTAAGCGGCAAGAGATATTGCTCGCCCGCTGGCGTGAGCCGTAATCGTTGCTTGATCCTCTCAAATAACTGCAGGCCCAATTTGTCTTCCAACAACGCGACTTGTTGGCTTACTGCGCCCGGTGTAACGGATAACTCCTCTGCCGCTTTGGCAAAACTTTGATACCTTGCAGATGCCTCAAAGGCCCGTAATGCAATAAGGGGTGGAGTTAAACGCCTTGGCTTCATCGTTAGTTTCTCTATTGAACTGGTCAGAAATAATGGTTTTTAAACCCTAAGTTAAATAGCTAAATTAATCAAAAGTACTCGATTGTCCAATAAGGAAAGATTATGGCGCTTACACCATTTCATGTTGCGATTCCCGTCAGGGATTTGGAGGAGTCACGACAGTTTTATCATAACGTATTGAACTGCCGTCAGGGACGAAGCAGCGATTGTTGGGTAGATTTCGATTTATATGGACACCAGTTGGTGATACATCAGGATGCATCCATTGGAAGAGATGGCAGATTACGTCTTCATCATAATTCAGTGGATACCCATGCGGTGCCTGTGCCGCATATCGGAGTGGTATTAGAAATGGATGACTGGGAGGCTTTAGCGAGTCGTTTAAAAAGAAAAGGTGTGAAGTTTGTAATTGAACCATACGTTCGCTTTAAGGGACAAGCAGGCGAACAAGCCACAATGTTTTTTTACGACCCAACGGGTAATGCTCTGGAATTTAAAGCCTTTAAATGTATTGATAGCCAGTTATTTGCTACCGATTGAGCAAATCGTCGAACCAGATCAAAAAGACGCTTGTTGATAATCATTTTTTATAACTCCAAAGATTCCTTCAAAGGCAGAGTTTCATGTCCACTTTGATGAAAATCATGCCTGATAATGACATATTATCGTTTCGGAAGACCTGAGGGTATGCTCGTCGTTTTTGGCCCATAATGTTCCGCCTTGTAAGCACGTTTTGTTGCTATTGCAAAAGCATATAAGTTTGGCGTGATATCAAATCAACATGGAATTTATGAATGACTCTGTGGCTTCAGTTTTGATATTTTTAATTTTGTTTATCTCGCAAGAATTTGAAAGCTGGTGTTGTTTTCATCAGATTTAAAACTGTTGCTACCAGAAACTAGATTGCAAACCTTGCGGGAGTCGGGTATCGCAGGTTGATATGGTTAATGCCAATCCAATCAATTGAATATCCTATTTGGAGGAGTGATGAAAAAACAATTTGTTGCAGCGGCGGTCGGCTTGCTGCTCTCAGCGTCTTCCATCGCCAATGTCGTACCCGCTCTCGAAGAGGCCAATTACGACCAGTTAAAACAATACTTAAATGATGGCTCCTTAAACTCAGAGCAACTGGTCAGCTATTATCTTGATAGAATTCAAGCGCTGGATAAAACAGGTCCAACGCTGAATTCGATTCTCGCGCTTAACCCAGATGCCATTGAGCGTGCCCGCGAACTGGATAAAGAGCGAAGTGCAGGAAAAGTGCGTGGCCCATTGCATGGTATGCCTGTTGTCTTGAAAGATAATATTGATACGCGTGCTCCACTTGCTACTACCGCTGGCGCTTTAGCACTAAAAGATAATGTGAAAGCGCAGGCTGCGCCGCTGGTTGAACAGTTAGAAGCGGCAGGCGCGATAGTTCTTGGTAAAGCGAATCTGAGTGAATGGGCGTACTTTAAAGCATTCAAAGCGTCAAGTGGTTATAGCCAACTTGGCGGGCAGACGAAAAATCCATATGTGCTTGATCGTAACCCCTGTGGTTCAAGCTCTGGCTCAGCGGTATCAGTCTCTGCAAACCTGACCTTATTTGCGGTTGGAACAGAGACTGATGGTTCGATTGTCTGTCCAGCATCTTCTAACGGTATTGTTGGAATTAAGCCTACTGTTGGTTTAATTCCGTCTGAGGGGATTGTGCCTATCAGTCACAGCCAGGACTCAGCGGGACCAATGGCCAGAACAGTAAAAGATGCTGCAATTTTACTAGGTGTCATGGCGAATCCCGACAATAAAAAACGTGAAATTGACTATGCGGACGGCCTCAGTACCGTTTCATTGAAAGGCAAGCGTATTGGTGTCACTCAGCATGCTGACCGTTTTCCTGAGCCTGTTAAAGAAGTATTTGAGCAAGCGTTGAAGAACCTTGAGGCTGAGGGAGCAGTGTTGGTCAGAGGTGTCGCACTACCTCAGGAAGAAGCGCTGGGTAAGGCAGAATTTGAAGTACTTCTTCATGAGTTCAAGCATGACTTAAACGCGTATCTATCGACGACACCCGACGCGGTTAAAGTGAAGAGTATCGATCAACTGGTCGCCTTCAATAAAGCCAATCCTTCGACAATAGAGCTGTTTAAACAAGAGTTGATAGAGATGTCTGCATCGAAAGGCTCGTTAAAGGATGAGGCGTATACTGACGCCGTGTCTACCATTCAAAAATATGGCAAAGTTGAGGGGCTGGATAAGGTCGTTGCTGATTTAAATCTCGATGCGTTAGTGGCTCCAACGAATACGCCATCGTGGAAAACTGATCATGAGAATGGTGATAAATTCATTGCTTCATCATCCAGTCCCGCCGCTATTGTCGGATACCCAAGCATCACAGTGCCCATGGGCGATGTCGACGGTCTTCCACTGGGCATATCATTTTTTGGACTGGCTTACAGTGAAAAATCTCTGATCGACATAGCGTATGCCTTTGAGAAAAGTAACAATGCGCGCATCGTGCCGACATTTAAGCCAACGCTGGTTGCAAAAGCGCAATAGAAGTGCAACCACATCTATTTTGGAATGAAGCGTCGACACGAGCAAAGGCTGGTTCTAACCAGCCTTTTTTATACAACCTGAATTACGACTGGTTTTGATTCTCTGATACGAGGTTTGCTGAGGATAATACCTCATTAGTCAATGTTTTCTTGTCACTATCAAAAATAATGTATTTACCAGATTTTTTTAGTGGTGGACTCACCCTTTCCCCTCACTGTTACTGTGATCTTTCCTAACTCCGCTTGTTTTTGGTTGAGTAAAACAAAAATTATTTATTCTTCTCTGTTATCATTATGCTGCTTAAAAATAGTTTAATTTATTAATGCTCTCCATTGAAAAAACATCTTTCATATTTTTTAAAATGTTGAAATAAATAAAAATTAGAGTGCTAGAAAAATATTTATGAGGGGGCTTGAAAACAGAATTGAGGATACTTCTGTTGTAGGTATCTTTCAACAGGGAATGTTATCAATTATCTTAAAAAAAGAACGGCACATGCCGTCCTTTACTCTTAGCCATAAGCTGGTAAGTGTACCAATTTTTTACTGATATCGGCAGGGTTCTTTAATCTATGCCTTTGATTACACAAAATGTCGGCTCCAAGGATTTGTAAAGAACCGCATTAGCGAGCACTCACGCTTCAATATGACTTCAGCTGTTATATGAAACGGATTCTTATAGTATTCCTCTGTATATATAACCGTCTGCGTTATTCATCGATTGCGCTTGCATTTTTTGCATCTGCTCCATGTGCATCATGTGCTCCATGTGTTTCATTTGTTCCATGTGATACAGTTTTTGCATGTGTTGTGCGTGGAGCTTATGCAAATGGTGTGAGTGACTCAGTTTACCTTCTATATGTTTCCCATGTCTATTCATACAATGATGGTGGTGATGGCAATGAGGGTGCTCTGGATGGGGCTTTTCCGGCTTGTGCACTTCTGGTTTTTCCGGCTTTTCTGGTTTGTGTTCCGGTTCTTTCTTTTTAAAAAGACCGCCAATGACTTTGCTGGCGAGTAATCCCGCTCCAACTGCCGCAATACCGCCTAATAATAGAGGGCCACCGAGGGCACCAAGCCCCATTATACCAGCGCCTCCTGCTGCTTTGGCGGCTACTGCTCCGCCTGCTGCGCATGCTGCTGCTACTCCTCCCATAAAAACCTCTCTAGTAACCTGTAATAAAAATAATTAACGGCCGTAGTCTGACATTTTTGTCATCCTTACGACTTTATTATGTGCATTATAATGATTAATGGTTCCTAAACAGCCTTAATAAAAATTGATTCAATCTATTTATATACAACTAAGTGTATAATTTTAATTTGTAAATTCCTCCTTCATTTTATAAGTTTAAGCTAATATATTTTTTTATATTAAAGGTTTGTCGGAATTAGATTTTTAGGCAGTGTGAAGTGCCAAGGCTTGTCTGTATCGGGATTTTTCTATTCAGATATGAACAATGGAAAGTAAATTGAAATGCTATTGGTTTATTGAATCTATAAAGGATGATAAGAATTAAACTGGGGAGAATAAAAAAGAACGACGATTGCCGTTCCTTTCAACGCGATGTACAAGCCTGTCGGTTTTTTATTTTCTGCGAGTGATAATAATATTTATCTAATAAATAAAAAATACGATCACTACCATTTACCGTGATGTGCAAAAACCGGAGGCACGTGAAAGTGATACTGACTCGCTGCCCTCATAAAGTCTAGTTGCACCTGATGCCGATACTGCATATACGTAATGTATTGCATATATTGGATTTCCAATTTTCTCTTGTGATAAAAATACGCGAGCTTACTCTTGCAGCTGTTTCCCTGTGTTTCCATGCCATGTTGATAGTGGGCATGGCTACAGCTATGTTGAACCTCATACGGACATTGAGGTGGTTTGGGTGGTTTTGTACACGGCTTTGGTGGTTTTGTGCATGGTTTCTGCGGTTTTTCGCACCCTGTCTGAGGTTTCTCAGGTTTCTCAGGTTTCTCAGGCTTAGGTTTTAAAAGTCCACCGATCACTTTCCCCGCAAGTAGTGCGGCACCTGTGAGTGCGACGCCACCAGCAACGATACCCAAAACGGGTAAAGCGATGGATGCTGCCGCTCCAACTGCACCCAGTAAGCCCGCTCCTCCAGCGGCTCCAACCGCTGCAGTGCCTCCAACGGCACATGCTGCTGCCATACCCATATGTTTATCCCCTTACTTTTAATGCAATAAATACAAAAAAAATAAATACTTTGTATTCAATAAAACCTGTAGGTGCTGTTTATTAGGAAGAAGTTCCTAAATTAGCTGCTTAAATTCGGGTAATGCTGGCAATTCAATCGAAGTCATTGTTTTTGTTCTATTGTTTTAAGAGTGTTTATATAAGGCTTAAATGCGATGGGACTGTATATTGAAAAGTCTGTTTTTAATGAGAGCGATCATGCCAAATTTGCCTGTGAATTAAGGCAGGATTTAGAAACACTTGAAATGCTACTCATGAGTCCTGGATGGGGTGAGGGTGCGTCAACACTGGGTGCAGAGCTTGAACTTTATCTGACAGATACTAACAACAGACCTGCGCCATTTAATGATCAAATACTGACACGGGCGAGTGATCCGCACTTAACCACTGAAATTAACAGGTTTAACCTAGAGTACAACTGCCCTTATGTCGCTCTGAAAGGCCAACCATTCACGCGTTTGCAGAGACTGCTGGATAAACGAATTATCTCCTTACAAGAGCTTGCTGACCGCGAAGGTATCCATGTCACGCCAGTCGGTATTCTTCCAACTTTGTTGGAACGAGATTTTGATCGCTCTCAAATGACTGATTCACCGCGGTATCAAGCCCTCATAAAAACGCTGAAACAATGCAGAGGAGAACCTTTTCACATTGAAATTGCTGGGGAGGATTCATTAAGTCTAGATATCGAAGAGGCAACGATAGAGGGGGCAAACACGTCGTTTCAGGTTCATGTTCGTATCAACCCGGCGGAATTCGCATCTTGGTACAATGCTCTGCAGATCTCGTCTGCATTTTCACTGGCCATTGGTGCCAATTCTCCGACTTTCCTTGGAAAGAAACTTTGGCATGAGACCCGAATCCCTCTATTCAGTCAATCTGTCGATTGTCGCAACCCTGTTGTAGAGGCACATATGCCATCCCGAGCATCATTTGGTCAGGGCTATCTTCGCCAAAGTGCTATTGAACTCTTCCGCAGAGGGATCAATTTACTACCTGTGTTATTGCCGGACTGGTCTGACAGAGCTATCGAGTCTACAAGCAGATCCACTGAAATAAGCGAAGAGAATACAGTTGAACAACCACAGGAAAGCCCAGAACTGCGTGCCTTAAGGTTACATCAAAGCACTGTCTGGTATTGGAATCGGCCAGTATATGACAAAGCTGATGGGGGCCACATAAGAATTGAATTGAGAAGTTTACCCGCGGGCCGACAACGCTGGATATGATGGCGAATGCTGCACTGAGTCTTGGTCTTGCCCAGCACTGTCGAAAGAATATTGATTACTTGATGGATATGTTGCCCTTCGAGTTTGCTCGCCATAACTTTTTCGAGGCAGCAAAGAACGGTATAGATGCCATGCTTGTGTGGGGTTCACAGGCAGGGGCTGTGCGCGAATATCCGGTGACAGAGTTGTTGATGCCCATGTTGGAGGGAGCGACCGAGGGGCTGATGGAATTGGGTGTAAATAGCAAAGAGGCCAATAAGTGGATGTCTGTGATAGAGCGGCGTCTCGCCAGTCGACAGACAGGGGCGGTGTGGCAACTCGCCTCACTGATGCATTACGAACAACGCCAAAGCAGGTATCAGGCATTAAGCAGTATGTTCAGTGATTATCGTGCCAATAGTTTAACCGGTGAAGCCGTATCAGGATGGACGATACATTGAGTGGAATATGAAGATTTATAACTGGGAGGGAGAGGCTTTGAAAATGCACGACGTGTTTCTACCTGACGAGCAACAACGTTCGGCAGGAATGATGGCTTGGTTACGCAGTCTGCCGGGGCCGGTGTGGATGACGATGAAAGGAAAAGATGACTCCCGCCACAGAATCGTTGTGACCCTCCTTCACGGCAATGAGCCCTCGGGTTTACGTGCCATCTGGGAATTATTCTCCTGTCCACCCGCCTGTGCAGTCACTACCCACTTTTGTATTGCGAATGTTGATGCGGCATTAGAACAGCCAGAATTCAGCTTTCGCCACCTTGATGACAAACCTGACCTGAACCGCTGTTTCGGTCGCCCCGGAAATTGTCTCAGTTATCATCTTGCACGTGACATTGAAGAGAGAATCCAAGCCCTGACGCCGGAAGCTGTGGTGGATCTCCATAACACATCTGGCAGCAGTCCCTCTTTTGCAGTTTCCTTGTCCGACGATAGTGAACACAAGGCGATTGCCAGCCTGTTCACTGAGCGTTTCCTTCATACTTCTGTGCACCTTGGCGCGTTAATGGAGCTGAGTTCTCCAGAATTACCAATAGTGACGATTGAATGCGGGGGAGTGAATGACAATACCTCTGATATTACCGCTCTCGACGGACTGCAGCGTTTTCTCACTAAAGTGAATATTCGACGTGCCAGACCCAAGGTTAACCTTGATGTCCTTCATAACCCGGTTAGGGTGAAACTGGTACCCGGCAGTACTATCTGTTATCACAGCCGTCAGGTGGGTGGTGTCGACCTCATTATGGCTAAAGATGTTGATAAACATAACTTCGGTTTATTGAAGGCGGGCACACAGATCGGCTGGCTGGGTGAGGCTAAGCTCAACTGTCTTTCGGTCACGAATGGTGGTCAGCAATGCTCGGTATCTGATTATTTCAAGTGCCAGAAGGGCAAACTGGTACTCAAGAAAGACTCTCAATTATTCATGATCACCACTAACCCTAAAATTGCGATTGAAGACTGCTTGTTTTATCTGGTTCCTGATAAATCAGAATGACATTATTGCGGGCAGTAAATGAAAAACGGCAGTGTTCAACCTGCCGTTTTTTGTTAATCGGTGTATTACCATCAAGTCTTAGCTTTGCAGAATCAAAAGAGGCACAGACAGTACGGTATCTCCTGAGCTGGCAAAGTAAGCAATGATAGCGACCAGGGCAACAACGGTAACCAGATACCACACACTGCTTACAATCTGGCCGTAGCGATCAAGTGGCAGAACATCAGATTCATGACGCATTTTCCACTCAGCAAAGATTTCCAGACTCCCGATGAGTAGCATCAGTGCAAGGAAAGCAAAGCCAAAGTAAAAACTGATATATACGCCAAGCCCCGCGCCCAATAAGCAACCAATCAGGCCCACCTTATTGTTCAGCGAGAAGGTGATGCTTTTTAAAATATGACCGCCGTCCAATGGCACAATGGGTAGCATGTTGAATAGGTTCAGCAAGGCATTAAAGGTGGCAATACCTGCAAAGAAAATATTTCCTGTCACCCACCATGCGATCATTGCAGCGACTGACATAAACAAACCAAATGTTGGGCCCATAATCGATATGACCACATTTTGCCATCGGGTGTTAATTTTATCCTCACTGACCGCCAGACCACCCAGAAAAGGAATAAGGTAAATACCCTTGGTTTTCATACCGAAGTATTTCATGGCTCTGATATGACCGTATTCATGCACCACCAAACAGGCGATAAGTGCGAGGGCAAATTCAATTGAAAAGAACCATGAGTAAGCAGCGAGGCTCGCGCCAGCAAACAGCACTTTTATTACCTTGGCACTTTTGAGCAGCTTGAAACCAAATGAGAAAAGTCCAATGACACTGATTTTCTTTCTGGCTGGCTTTTGATGAACGACAGGCTGTCTCTCAATATCTTTTTCGTTTCTGGCTCCTTCCTCAACGATGTTTTGATTAACTCTGAGCTCATATTTAAAAGAGAAAGGTTGCCATGTCAGCGTTGAGTTAAGTTCAATATTCACCAATTCATCTGGTGTTTGAAGCTGAAAATTATGGGATTTTTCACCCTCATTATCCACGCTGGCGGCAAGTTGAGAGACCAACTGGTTATCCCAATACAGTGCCTGCCATCCGGCCATAGATGCCTCTAGCCTCAGGCTTTTACCCAAACAATCAGTATTTAAAAGCTGCACAATACACTGTTCCTTGTTAACAGTATCAAACGAACGATTCAGGTCATTGAGTTATCAGGCTCAATAGCCTGCGATCCCAACCGGATTTATATCACTTACGGTCGAGAGAAAATAGGAGGATCATTAGAAGATAACGTCGGTAAGCGCCGTAATGCCTCATAAAAAACAAGATGAAACGCAAAAGGGTCAATACGACAACTCCCCTCTTTTTCTATTGGCTATAGCGAACAAAAGGGCAGTATTTAGAATGCCTGACAGATATCGCTTCAATTTTTCCACTTTCTTCTCAGACAGACGAGTTATTTATCCTAAAGACTCTTTATTGATTAAGGTCTCATTTTAGTGACATTTGATGATTAACCCGAACTTTATAGTAGCGATACAACAAAAGAGTTTGCAGTACATCAGAAATTAATCGACATGGAGCAGTGGATAATGACGTTGATTATGCCAAATTTTGGGGATGGCGGTTTTGCCAGTGACTTGCGTCAGGCGGTGTTAAAAAATAAACACCTTGACGACGTAACAAAAGATAGATTTAAAAAAACGCTTTCAGATTCTATGCAAAGCAATATAAATCTGCTTTTCATTGGGCATGAAGACGTTGGCCTGCAGACGACTATCTCCGCTATTTTCAAAGAAATTGATAAACCACAGCTCAGAGAAGAACAACACTCGCGCCATTCTGGCACTATTTCGCGTTTCGGTCTGACTGGCATGTCACTCTGGTGTTGCGAGATCAGCGGTAATGATTTTAATGACCATCAAAAACGCTTTCAGGTTCGCTCATTACTTGAGGAAACCGATCAAAATGGCGCACCCCTGATTGATCTTGTTATCCCTGTTTTTAATGCATCGAGACTACAGCCTGAAAATGGCATCCAGCTACTCAACGATTGGATTCTGCCCTCTCTTGGACGTAACCCAGAGCACAGGCTCCTGATGCTAGCCAACCATACTGACAGATTAAACGAGTCTCTCAGCCAATTGGGCAGTTTACACAACATGGTGCAAGATGGTGAGTTGAATATGGACGTGCTTTCAGCATCATTACGATATCAGCTCATTGAGCGATTCGGTATTGATACCAGACCACTGTTCTGTGCCACTGAGCCGGAAGTGGGCGGCCCTTTTAATCTAATAAAAATTCTGACTGCAATGGTAAGCAAGCTGAGTGCAGAAAAACGCCCTCAGCTGTTAAATCAACTTCTGGCAAGGGGGCTGTCAGCTTTTGCATTTAACGATGGTAAGCACGTTTACCAACATCAAATAGAAAACGCGATATTCGATAGCTTTTTCCCAGGGCAGAAAAACGGTGGCAGAGTGGGTGACCGACTTGGGAGCAATTTAGATATTAATGGGCAAGTTGCAGGGCGGCTTATCCAGTCAGGCGTAAACCGGATACTGGGACTGTCACATGGTGCACTTTGACCACGGTTTTTACTGGCTAAGACCAAGAACAACATTTGCAGGGAACGAAGAGAGGGAACTTATAATGACTGCACAGACGACAATGCTGGAGAAAATAAAAGCCAAAATAAATGCTTCAGACGGCATAGACCAAGGTAAAAAAAGTCAGTTCGGCAAACGAATCGATAAAGTAACGGCCAATAAACTTAATATTCTGTGTCTGAGTCAGTCAGCTGGAACCAAAAAGGCCACTCTCAGTGCTCTTTTCCCGGGTATGCCAATTGAGGCTGAAAACCGCAATATAGTGCCCTGTACCATGAATCATCTGACCGTCTGGGATTGCCCTACATGGCAATCTGACGAGCAAATATCAACGTCGTTGCTGGCCGAGTTGGGTGCGCTGATGGACGAACGGGATGAGAATGATGAGCCTTTGATTGATCTTGTCCTGCTACTGGCGGACGGCAGCAAGAACCAGTCTTATGCTGGCTTCCAGATGCTGTGTGACCATCTTATCTCGCTGAGAGATAAAGACGCTGCCGATCAGATGGTGATTGGTATTAATTATGCGGATCACCAACAATCAATAAATGATAACCCTCTGATGGCCGCTGTCGGTTCGAGAGATGCAAGCCTGTGGCCGCAACCCGTTCATACTATTATTCAGAAATCGGTCGCGCTTCGTCATGGAATTCAATCTGAAGCCGTTGAGTTTGAAGCGGGGGAAAGCTTCACGACACCGACTAACCTGTTGGACTTGCTCAGGGCAATGTTCGTTGCGTTGCCGACAGAAAAGGGGCTGGTCATGCTCAATCAGTCGGTCGCATTTCCTGCTAACTACTGGAGTTATAATACCCGTTTGTCTGATCATCTCGTCGCGATTGAAAATGCATTCTTCGACTATATCTGGGACAAATCGTTTGATGGTTGTCGACTGGATGGCAAGTTAGGTGCCTTTGTTGGCGATAATGGCGAAGAGCTGGGAGAGATCCTGCAAACGGCGGTTTGTCAGTATCTGGCTGTCCGCTGATATCTTTTTTACATTAGTCACAGCGAAAAAAATGTAATGAAGGGCTTCACCAGATAAACACTTTGTGGAGCCTTTTTTATATTTGAAGGATGTATCGGTTTTGTCGGATATTAATAGCTCCTTCAAATCGGGAGCCTATCCCAGAATAATATGTGGTATATAACGAGACAAATCCTGTGTGACGATAGAACTGTCTTCACGAACTGACATGCCAGCAGCTTGACCGTCAACGAGCCAACTCCCAATCAGTGTGTAGTTCTCACCAAATTTTGGCAGCGGGTGATAGCCCTGAATGATATATCCCTCCTGACCATATGGCCCGTCAGAATCCAGTGTTTTAATGCCGTCACGATAAATAGAAATATTTGCTCCCTCGCGGGAAAATATGGGTTTTTTGACAAAATCGGTCAGCTGACCTGCGGCAGGATCGTCACTGAAATAGGCAGGCAACAGGTTAGGGTGATGAGGGAACATCTGCCAGAGCAAGGGGAGTAAGGCTTTGTTGGAGATAATACTCTTCCACATCGGCTCTAACCAGTTGGTTGTGGTAAGAGGCAAGTGTTTTCCATACTCCTCATCAAACATGAATTCCCACGGATATAGTTTAAACATCCAGCGGATCTCTCGATTTTCTGCGTCAGTGAATTCCCCGAGATCGCTGATCCCAATGTCTTCGATGTGAACAAAAGCAGTGCTTAAACCTGCTTCACGGGCGCAGTCTTCCATGTACTGCACTGTCCCCCGATCCTCGACGGTATCGTGGCAGCATGAAAAATGCAGCGTCTGTCCCGGATAGCGACGGGCCAGTTCAGCAAAACGAGTGATCATCAAATCTTGCAGCAAATTAAACTGGTCAGCGTCACGCCTTATTTCGCCAGCATCAACCTTTTGCTCCAGCCATACCCACTGCCAAAAGCCAGTCTCATAAAGGCTGGTGGGGGTATCTGCATTATTTTCATACAGTTTTGCAGGCGTACGTCCGTCATAGGCAAGATCAATACGCGAATAAAGAGAGGGTTCTTTTCGCTGCCACGAACTGTAAATACATTGCCAGAATGCCTCAGGGATGCAAAATCGCCTCAGCAGCGCTTCGTCATGCACGACTTTATCAACCGCTTCAAGACACATTTGATGGATGTCTTCAGTGGGCGATTCAATATCTTCTTCAATCTGTTTGAGGCTGAATTGATAATAGGCATGTTCGTCCCAATAAGGCTCACCATACATAGTATGGAAGCCAAAGCCATATTCCTTGGCGAGTGCCTGCCAGTTTGCTCTGGGACGGGTATTTACACGCAGCATAAAAATCCTTTTAAAGTAGTAATATATGATATATATCAGAAACTTAAGAGTCACACCGACCAGTAAATCTGCTGGCAATGATGAGGCTCTATTATCAAAGGTGAAAAAGAGCTGTTGTGGCTAAATGTTTGTTGAGTCAGGGCAGAGAGCGTCGTTTTAACGTTACCCCTAACTGTGTGACGTTTGCTGTTCACGTTTACTGTGCACTTCTCTCGCATAACGGTAAGAGACGTATCCTCGGGTCGGTAAAACAGAAAAGAGCATGTGTCACTATGTAAGCCCAAATTCACTGAAGATGCAGGATTCAGGTTATTTGGGTACATAGTGACGCCAATAGACGTTAACCGCCCCAGCTACGAGATTTGGATGTTTTACCAAAGCTGGACTTTGAGGCCGCCATGGAGCCAAATCCCCCACGGGACAGGGTTTTGGTTTTTATAGAGGGCTTCGCGGACAGAAAAGACTTTGATACCCGCAGCTTCGTTTTTCGTTTCTTCTTCCCGAAGCTGTAACCATCATCCGAAATCCACTCATCATAATAATCGCTGCCCGGGTAGGATGAACTGAACATCGGACGAGCAAAATAAGGACGATTACTTCCTGCCAGGCGGCCAAACATATAGCCTGCCATGGCTGGCATAAACCACCCGGTTCGATCATCCCGATAACAGGTATCCAAACCAAACTCGTAGGCGCAGTCTTCGTAACTGTTGAATTTAGGTGCAACGGCAGGCGCTTGAGCCAGTGCTTCTTGATAGGCACTGCCACACTCGGCACTGAAGCTCGGGTTATTATCGATACAGTCATTAATGGCAGCAAAAATTTCCGCCTCTTCACTGTCGTCACTGCAGCCTGTCAGTGCGGTAAACGCAACAACGGTTACCGCAGGGTAAACGGGTGCCCATGACTTTCGCATTCTCGGTCTGACGACATTGACGCTTCTTTTCATGTAAGCCTCCTAATATGTCATACAGGCCGCATTGAGCAGGCCTACTGCAACAGACATCGCTCCCATCAGCATACCTGCTGGGATCTCATTATTCTGAATTCGCTCGACCAGCTTTGGCATAAAGCCAAAACGCACAATGAAGAAAGCAATAATTTGCGCCACAAGTGCCACAACACCCCAAACAGCAAAGTCGATTAGGTTGACCGAGTTACTCGCCGCACCGGCAATGGCAATACTGTAACCAATGAATGCCCCAGACAGCGTGAGCGCAGCTGCGGTGTTCTGTTCTTCTTTTACCAGTCGCCATTCATCATAGGGGGTGATGCGGGTGAAAAGGGCTTTGAATACAAGTAAAAAGGCAATGGCCAGACCAAAATACATCAGAAAGTCGGTCAGGTTTGTCAAAGATGAAACCAGTTGAGACATGTCAATTTCCTTTTGATTCAGTAAACAATATATAACTCCATGCTTGCTCTATATCTCCAGATTATTGGCATTGATATTTAAGCAATAAAGCGAGCCCTTTTCAGATTGTCAGCCGTGGAAAGTGCTCCTCGTCATGACCAAACAAAGTCATGGATCCGTTCGTCTGCTATATAGAATAGTTGTGAGCCCGGTGTAACGGTAGCATTCAGCGAAGGATTGAGCTTTAGGCCTTCACCACAATCAATACCTATAAGTGTGGCATCGTATTTCTGTTTAAATGTCAGAAACAGTTCGCCAATTGTCGTCTTCTCGCTGGTGTCCGGAAATTTCACTGAGTATTGTGTCATCCCCTTCCGGGTGCTCAGAAGCTCATGATGTAGCGCCGAAGAGCCAGGATCAAGTGCAGCTTTAGCTAACATCTCAATATCAACAGAGGGAATACACTCTACGTTCGGGCAATGTTGTTTGAGCAATTCACTCAAGGCTTGGTCATGAAAATACGCCAACATGTGCGCGTCTGGGTTTTGGCCGGCGCAATAGAGAGCCGCTGCTAATGTCGTATCATCTTCTTCATTATCTATGATGATACAGGCTGCATCTGAAATACCTGTCTTTGTCATGCCAGCTGCGTCGGTGAAGCTTGCCACTCTGACAAAGTCGATCCGTCCGGGCATTGGGTTTTCAATTTCGGGCCTGACGCAAAGCACAATGCGGCGTTGTTGTTCTTCCGTCAGCAACATGGCAAGTAAGTCCATAGTGCGTTGACCATTCCAGCCGAGAATTAAAATATGATCTGACACGTCGAGGCTCCTTTTTCCCATAATGCCTTTTTTCCAAGATTCGATTGCTGTAGAGGCCAGTCTTCCCACTGTGGCGGCAAAAATGCCAAGCCCAGCGGGAATAACGTATAACGCCACTATCCATTTACCTGCGGTTGAGGTAGGCGACATATCGCCATAGCCTACTGTTGACGCTGTGACCAACAAGTAATAAACATAATTGGTAAGATCAGAAGTCAGATCTTTTTCGCCCGCCAGTGTCAGCAGTAGCCAACTGGTGATCACATGGAAAATCAGCAGAAAGAAGAGGTTTTTCCCGTTGAGCTCGTTAAAGGTTGCGCTAACCCAACGGCGGAAACTGACCCAAATTTGCATGCGTACTCCCGAACAAAAACAACGAGCGAAATATCAATGTTTCGCTCAAATGTTTACAAAGTGCGTAAAAGTGACCTAGTACAGTCACAATTTTGTCTATATGTTACCTGATGTTACAACAGACCATGCCAGACTTAGGGGATGAGTACTGTCGATGTGAATCGGTTCTCATTTTATCAACGCTATTCGAGCCGCAAATAAACCATAGCAAAAATGGGGGAGTGATGGACAAGCCGCAGGAAGAACGTGAAAACGAGCAACAAAGCAGCACTTTTCTCAAACAATATTCAGACACTGGATTTTGGGAAAAGGCGCGCTCAGTTGCTCAGCGAGCCGGGCTGGATGTTCTCGAACAGGCCTTAAAATTGTATTTTGCTGCGCTGGACGAAGACACGCCAAAATGGGCAAAACTGACCATATTTTCTGCGCTGGGATATTTCATTGCTCCATTGGATGCTATCCCAGATCTCACGCCCGTGGCTGGGTACTCTGATGATTTGGGCGTGTTGGCTGCGGCCGTGGCTGCGGTTGTCACTCACATCAAAGAAGAACACGGTGCAAAAGCACGTGAAAAGCTCAGCCAATGGTTTCCAGAGTAACGGAGTGATAAATCGTACCCTTTGGTGTGAATGAGGTGGTTTATCACTGGGAGCAAAAGTGAAAAATTCCAAAGAGCGTTTTACTGAAAAAGTCGCAGACTATGTGCGTTTTCGCCCTGATTATCCTGAGGATGTCATCGATATTTTGGCTCACTATGCAGACAAGAAAAGTCAGGTGGCAGACGTTGGCAGTGGAACGGGTATCTTTTCTAAACAATTGTTGGAAAGCGGTTACTGTGTTTACGGTGTTGAGCCAAATGATAATATGCGTCAGGCGGCGGAGGATGCGCTGTCCGATGATGTGTCATTTACCAGCCTCAACGGCAGTGCAGAAAGCACAGGGCTAGACGCTGCCAGTGTGAATATGATCACCGCCGCTCAGTCTTTTCACTGGTTTAATAACATTGCAACCAAAGAAGAATTTCGTCGCATCCTCACGCACGATGGTGTTGTCGCTATTATCTGGAACAAGCGCGATCTGCGCTCTCTGTTTCACCGTGAGTACGATCAGCTATTAAAACGTTATGCCGTTGATTATTTAAAGGTCACGCATTTATCAATCACAGATCAAGAAGTCGAAGCGTTTTTCGACCACTTCGAAAAAAAACATGTGTGTCCTCACCGCCAAATGATGAACTTTGAGCAACTGGTTGGCAGGTTACGCTCATCCTCTTATTGTCCGCCACAAGGCTCGGGAGAGTATCAAATACTGGTTGACCAACTAGAGAAATTATTTAATTCTCACCGCGAAGGTGATCATTTGTATTTTGAGTATCAAACCTGTGTTTATGTGGGACGAATGGCGGTTGAATCACCATTGTAATTGCTCAGAAGGACTCAGCTGAGTAGATTCATTTTTGATGTGTATATTCACTGCCGTTTTTCGACGACTGAGGGTACAATGCCTCCCCCAGTTTTACCCATGTCCAGGTGAGCACAATGCGGCCGAATAGCGTCAAAAAGCCCAATACAAATAAACCAAGAAGCCAAAAGCAAAAGAGCGGCAGTAAAAAGCCCCATGGACTGCAGTCAGCCGATAAGTCTGTTAATAGCGACAAGTCTGTAACTCATGGCGGTCGTAAGCCTGAAACAGCGAGTAAAAAGGGGAAGAGCAGCAATACCCACGCAAAAGGTACAAAAAAGAAGCCGAACAAGGTGGCAACTGAAAGGATGAATAGCCGATCGGTGCCGTCAAAAAAAGGGTTACACCCAAGAAACCCCCATCGTGATCAGTATGACTTCAATGCGTTAACGGCATGCTGCCCGGATTTAACCCCGTTTATCGAGCTGAATCCATTCGGCAATCCATCGGTCAATTTCTCCGACCCCAAAGCGGTAAAAATGCTCAACAAGGCATTGTTACAGCACTTTTATCATGTTGAACATTGGGATATTCCTGATGGCTACCTTTGTCCTCCCATACCGGGAAGGGCGGATTATCTTCACTACATCGCTGATTTACTGTCTCAAAACGCTGGTGGTCATATCCCCAAAGGCAAGCAGGTACGTGGCCTCGATATTGGTACTGGAGCAAACTGTGTCTACCCCATAATCGGACATAGTGTTTACGGTTGGCAATTTGTTGCTGCAGATATTGACCCTATCTCAGTCAAAGCGGCTAAATTCATCGTATCTGCCAACAAAGCTCTTGACGGTCATATCGACTGCCGACTGCAGGCCAATCCAGACAACATCCTCAATGGCATGATAGGTTCGAATGACAGGTTCGATTTCACGATGTGCAATCCTCCCTTTCATGCATCACTGGCAGAAGCGACAGCGGGTTCAGCGCGCAAGGTCAGGAATCTTCAGGCAAATGCTCGTAAGAAAGGGACGCTTAAAAGCGCACAATATCAAAAAGCCAAAGGCCAGCCTGTGCTTAACTTCGGTGGACAGAAAGCAGAGCTCTGGTGTCCTGGCGGTGAAGCGGCATTTCTCAAACGTATGGTGATACAAAGCCAGGCATTTGCGATGCAATGTCTGTGGTTCACTAGTCTGGTATCCAAAAAAGAAAACCTGCCTCTTTTACGTAAACAGCTTCAGGCTATAGGTGCCGTTGAAGTGAAAGTCATTGAGATGGAGCAGGGACAAAAGATCACCCGCTTATTGGCATGGACGTTTAAGAGTAAGCAACAACAGAAAGAGTGGTATGCCGACAATAGTAATATGAGTGAGTAAATACCTATATTTTTTCTCTATTATCTAGTCCATATCAGCGGTACTTTCGAAGCAAAATGTACATTTAATAGTAGGGGGTGAGTTCATCACCCTTTTTATTTGAGGTCCACAATACTCAGACATAGATCAGGACAGTTTTTCTATTCCATGTATATCTAGAAAATTATCCGCCACACGGGCTGCATACACTCCATGAATTACAATACCCGTCCATATCAGAAAACAAATCACTGAGTCTTTTTTGCTCTCTAACGATTAGCTCGTATGTCACTTTATCTTTTATAAAAAAAGAGACGTAACCAGAATTATCGTCTTCCTCAAGATATTCTGGCTCAAGTTCGGTAAATTTGGCTTCAGGCAATTTGTCTAAAACCAGCTTTTGTTGTTCCTCTGTCAGAGGCCATGAGGGAAAGTCAATTGAGAACTCAATTTCATGGGATTGACCGAAGTCAAAATCTCGCTGTTCAAGAATACGAAAGGCATCACCATCTGCATCTTCGGGCCAAATATTCTTACTATTCATCTATATGTCCTTATAAAAATGTGGGCAATGCTGCGTTACTGAGATAACACTTCTGCCACAAAATAACAGGCAAAATGCGACCCGCAACGTATTTTATAAAACCGTCGCAAAATTGTGATCTAATTTGTGAATATGATGAAATCGTAGCCATTGATTTGCAGCCGCTATACTCAGGGTCTTAATATAATTTGATTATATGAGCGAAATATTCGCCGACTTCTGGCTATCGCAGTATTTGAATTATTAACAGAATATCCTGACTGCATAATAAATAATTTAAGGTCTCAATATTTTATTTGAATATTTCGTCTTTATGTAAATTTAAAAACGTGCCACTGTGGTCGTGGCACGTTGGTACTCAATGTAGCGTTTATCGCTTTAAATGCTCATACATGTTTAATTATTGGATGAATTGGTCGCTTCGCTATACATTCTATTTTTCTGCGCGCTATTTCTTTTACTTCAGCAAATCAACTATGGCTTTACCTACGCCATGTGCACTTGCCGGGTTTTGTCCTGTTACCAAGCGGTCGTCAACAATGACATGCTCACCCCAGGGTTGAATCTTACTGAATTTCGCTGCTTTTCGTGTCAGCGCCTCTTCCAATAAAAAAGGAATGTCATTGATTGTGCCGAAATCCACTTCTTCTTCCCGAGTAAAACCTGTCAAGTTTTTATCGGCAATTAACGGTTGACCATTACTTAGGGTGATAGGGAGTAAACCTGCTGGGCCATGACACACTGAACCGATAACGCCGCCTCTCTCATAAAGCGATGCCGCCAGAGTTGCTGTCGTTGCGTGCTCTGCTAAATCAGACAGTAGCCCGAACCCTCCGGGATAAAAAATGGCGTCATAATCGTCGATATTCAATTGGTTTACTGGGATGGTATTTCTCACGCGAGACTGGAATTCTGAATTGTTAAAAACTCGTGCGTTGACATCATCACCTTCTATATCTTCGCCATAAAAAGGCGCTGCGCCGCCGCTGATGGAAGCTACATCGTAGTTAAAACCCGCTTGAAGAAATGCATCGAGTGCGTGGGTTAACTCCGGAGCGAAGGTGCCATTCTTCTGATCAGTTGTGCCAAGTGTTGCGTGATTGGTGACGATGATAAGAATATTTTTCATAGTGTAATCCTTTCAATATGGGGTGGCTTTGGGGAAAGACCGCCAGACAGTCAGGATTCTATGCTTTAGCTATACAGATGATAATCCGTTAAAATGAAAAACCTTCTTTGCTATATGGCAATAATACTATGTTCCTTAACTCTATCAGTTTTGATGGCATCATTGAGTTTGTAACAGTGGCAGACGCCAAGAACTTCAGCGAAGCCGCGAGGCGTCTGAATTGCTCGGTAAGCCATGTTTCCCGTCAAGTGTCTCGGCTGGAACAGCGTTTAGGCACTTCACTTTTCGCGCGATCTACACGTTCGATTAAGCTGACAGAGACAGGTCAGCAATATTACCTGCAATGCCAAGAGCTAATGAATGGGCTTGATCAAGCCAATGAAATGGTGAAAGGTGCGCAGTTTGATTTACAGGGTACGCTCCGTATCAGCATGGCAGGCTCGTTTGCTGAACAATTTGTTGCCCCTGCACTGATAGAGTTTGCTAAGAAACACCCGAAATTAACAATTGAAGTGGATTTCAGCAGTCGACATGTCAATTTTGTTGAGGATGGAATCGACTTTGCCATTCGCTATGGGCGGCTGCAAGATTCAGGTTTGGTCGCGAGAAAACTTGCCGATCGCAGTTTAATGGCGGTTGCGTCACCAGCTTACCTTTTGGAACACGGTGAGATCACCGATCTGAAAGCGTTAGCTCACCATTCGTGTTTAATCACCAACAACGATACATGGCTGTTTGAACACGAAGGCAAAGAGTTACCTGTGAAGGTATCAGGGCGTTTCCGCTGCAACAACACGATTGGGTTGGTAGAGGCATGCAAACGCGGACTGGGTATTGCTTATATGCCAAAAAGCAGTTTAAAGCAGGCGGTTGATGACGGTGATTTGGTCCCCGTTCTCACCCCTTACTGGACAGAGAAAATCACCTCTTGGGTGGTCTATCAGAATCGTAAGTTCCTGCCGCTCAGAGCGCGTCTTGCTATTGAACATTTGTTGGACCATTTTGATGGATGGAAAGAGTAGCTGATTCGACGTTTAGTTTATCCAATATACCTAGGTACATTTGTCGAGCACCGCGAAGATTACGCTGATTGTTTTTGTGATTGCTTTTACGGTTACCTATTTGACAGAGCTACCCTCGCAGAGCCCGCCCCTGATGCGATGCGTCACTATAGTAAGAAATATTCGCTGAGGCGATCTTTGAGGTGAGCATGGGCTTCAATGATGGCAATTAATATAGTGTCGATAGCGCATTTCTAGTTGTCTGAGAGGAAGTGAGTAAACCGTCTGACAGAAGACACTATTCTACCGGCATATTACGTTTGGTAAGCCCCTGCTTATTCATGCAATAAAACACGTTTTTAATCATGCAAGATGACTTGTTAAGATCGGTTACATCTATTTTTACTCACACCTCAACCACTTTCCCTTTATCCAGCACCAAGAAATATCGCTGATCCTTGTAGACACCGAGAAGTCTTTGGTCGCTGACAGCCTCCCATGGCCCTTTTTCATCATCATTGGTTGAGAACCCAATAATGTTGACCATTTTTACCCGCTGTTCATAGCGAAGTTGCCTGCGTTCGATAAACCCGCCAAACATGTAATAAACCAAACTGCCGTCTTTTAGCAGGGCAGGGATGTAGTCAACCCTTGAGGTGCGGTCGAGGTGATGAGACGGGCACCAGACTGTGACAGTTCGAAAGGTACTTTTGAATCGGATAGCTGGCATAACTCAATTATACTGTATAAATAAACAGTATAAATGTAGCAAGAGGAATCGGTGAGAGCAAGGGGACAAAATGCCCCTGTAGGATAATTAATCATCTACTCAACAGATATCGGCTCGATACGCTTAGATGACGGGGGAGCTTTTTATGCGTTCGGTGCTTTTTCTTCGGTAATAACATGATGTGAGATAAGGCCGCCACCCAGGCCACCGCTCATCATAATCATCATTTGAAAAAAGGATTCTATCATTTCATAACTATCAAAAGCTGGTGAAGGGGGGACAATTGCTTCTATCAAGGTTTTGCCAGCCACAGCAATAATTGCTCCTGAAAATACAACCATTACCCCCCTATCAAGCATCGTTTTTTGCGTTTTTACAAACAACCATATAACCGCGCAATATGTAAGAGCCCAAACGAATACAGGAGGAGCAGCTACTAGGGTTATCACAACTGACGGGACGATAAGTAACCAACCAGTAATACCTACATTAATTATCTTTTTCATGAACGCCTCATAAGTGCTAATGTTTATTTTCATATGCTGATTGATCATATTAGCTGTTAACGCTTCATTGAAAATGGGCTGTAAGAAGATATCCAAATAAAAGACATGTCAATCAAGGATGAGCCATAACCGCCTCTTAATAGCGCGATCCGGCTTTTTTCGATGCCCTGTTTTACTGCTGAAATTTTTAATTATTCTGGAATCTCTCGCCGCTCATAAATACCTCTTTGTCAGTTATCATGTCTAACTCAAGTGTGTCTATCAAGTCAGTGGCTATTCAACTCTTTATTTGAATTCAAATGGCCATCGCCATATAAATATATTTAACTTCAATTGTTTGAATTAGACTTTGTATATATTGAGGCTCTGTTAGTTAATAGATAACAGAATCTTTAATGCCCCAATTATCAGGGTTTTTAGAAGGATTTAATAATAGATAATACTACCGCGCTAAAAGCTTATATCGATAAAGCAGCCATAAGGAATGACTGTCTGCTAAACCTTCTTCACTGCGATTTATATGGGTTCTTTCTTCTTTTCAGCCCAGAATTACTCGATTGAAGAGCCTTCTCTCTATCTCTGCATCCGCTACATCACTTGGCGAGAAAGTGACAATTTGTCCCGGTTGCCGCTGAGAAAGCTGACTGGTTCCTAAGCTGCTAAGACAGCCAATCTTTGGGTAGCCGCCGATAGTTTGTCGATCTTTCATCAGCACAATGGGTTGGCCATCACTGGGTATTTGGATGGCACCAAACGCTATGCCCTCAGAGATGATGCCATCAAGCTGACTGGTCACCGGTGGGCCGGAGAGGCGATAGCCCATTCGGTCGATATGCTGGCTGACCTCATAGTTGCTGGTATAAAAGGTCATCTGCTCGTCACGGCTAAATGAGGCATGTTGATAGGAGGGTATTACCCCAAGCTCCAGCGGTACATCGTAATTCGGTATGGCCCATTTGGGCACGCGCTGTTCGGGCCGTGTTGTGTTCGATTCGAAGGGGAGGATATCACCTGTTGCTATTGCATGACCAAGGCCCGATAAACCGCCCAGCTGCTCTCGCTTCACCGTTGAACAACTGCCAAGTTTGGGCTGACACTGAAAGCCTCCCGATACGGCAAGGTAAGCTCTTAAGCCACTTTTCGGTGTCACAAATGCGAGTACGTCGCCCGACGCAATGGCATAAGTCCGCCATGGAGTGATCACCTTGTCGTTTAGCGTGGCACAGAGATCCGCACCAGTAATCGCAATCGTTGAGCTGGCATTAGCCTGAAGTTGAAGCTGACCGAACGTAATTTCCAGTTGTACTGCAGACGGGTCGTTTCCTAACAAACGGTTAGCCCAATAGTAAGCATGTTCATCCATCGGACCACCCGTCGTAATGCCCAAATGCTGATAGCCGACACGACCACTGTCCTGAAGCAAGGTCAGTATGCCGGGAGCAAGTACCTCAAAGCTCATAGCTTTCCTCCTCGCTTAAGAAACTCATCCCGGTTGATGGGGCAAAACCTAACCCGGTTGCCAACGTTAACTTTCGCCAGTGATTCGCTGTTCCAATCGACCATATCCAGCGGAGTTCGACCAATAATTTGCCAGCCTCCCGGTGTGCTGCTGGGGTAAATCGCTGTTTGGTTGTCCGCTAATCCTACACTGCCTGTTGGTACTTTCAGTCGGGGCGTTGATTTACGGGGGACGACAATCGCATCATCAAGACTCCCCAAGTAGGCAAATCCCGGACTAAATCCAATAGCATATACCCGGTACTCTCGTTCAGAGTGGATATTGATGACAGTCTCGCTATTCAGTCCGGTTTGTTGGCACACATCTGCCAGATCAAGTGCGACTTCCTCACCATAATAAACCGGGATTTCAACCACCTGATGATGAGTATTTTCGCTCGTTTGGTCAGTGTTTGTATTCAGGGCAAGTCGTATGCGCTTAATGATGTCAAACCTATCGGTGCGATGTAAATTGAAGCTTATCAGTATCGAATTGTAAGAAGGAACCATGTCAGTGACGAGGTCACCGAGATGCTCCCTCACTTGGAAAATAGCGCGATTGACATCTGCTGCTATTTTGTCATCGATTCTGTCGCCAAAATACACAATCAATGTTTGTTCATTGACTGCCTCAATTCGCATCATTTTTCCTCCATGTAGTCAGAGCGTTGGCGACCGTGGCCGCATGCGGTCCGTCACCGTGAATACAAAGTGTGTCCGCTTTCATCTCTAACGTGTGACCTTTAAGAGTGGTTACCGACCCTTGTTCAATGATTTGTTGTACCTGACTGATAATTGCCTCTGCACTCTGATGAACCGCTCCTTCTATTCTGCGATCGACAAGGAAACCATATTCATCGTAAGCACGGTCAGAAAAGGCCTCGAACATCAGTGCAATGCCTATGCGATCGGCCATCTCTATGATCGGCTGGCGGTCTGGTATTGCCATCACTATCAGCGAACAATCTGGTGCCGTATCTTTAACTGCTTGCATCACCGTTTTTAAAACCGCCACGTCTTTCATCATGGTGTTGTAGAGCGCACCGTGCGGCTTTACATACTGCACAAGCGTATTTTGTTGATGACAAATGCCTTGCAGCGCACCTATTTGATAACCGAGCCAAGCATACAGCTCCTCTTCAGAGCAATCGAATTGGCGACGGCCAAAACCCATTAAATCCGGATAGCCGGGGTGCGCGCCTATGGTGGTCTTATGCTTTAGAGCCAAAGCGACAGTCTTTTGCATCGTGACCGGGTCAGAAGCGTGAAAGCCGCAGGCAATACTCGCCATATCAATGCAAGGCATGACGTCGGCATCTCTTCCCATGGTCCATGCGCCAAAGCTCTCTCCCATGTCACAGTTCAATTTCATTTCAACTCACTCCTTGTAGTCTTCCTTCTGGACAGGCTGTTTTGTGCCCTGATGACTTTAGCGTTGGCTCATGGTCGTCGGCAGATAGGTTACAATTTCCGGGAAGACAGTAATTAACACTAACCCTAAAAGGATCAGCATAAAAAAGGGAAAGGCAGCCTGTGCGACATAGAGAATGTTTTTCCCTGTCAGTGCCTGAATAACGAACAGATTGAAGCCGACAGGTGGGGTGATTTGCGAAAGCTCAACCACCAGAACAATGAATATACCAAACCAGAGTAGATCAATACCTGCCTGCTGGACCATAGGCAAAACGACGGCAACGGTAAGTACTACAACGGATATCCCATCCAGAAAGCACCCTAGCACCACAAATAAAATGGTGAGGTAAAGTAAGAGTTCAAATGGTGACAGTGACATGGCTGCTATCCACTCTGCCAATGCACGGGGAATGCCGAGAAACCCCATTGCCAGCGTAAGGAAGTGCGCGCCAACAAGGATTAATCCAATCATACAGGCACTTTTCACCGCGCCAAGAAGACTGTCGATAAAACTCTGGCGACTTAACGAACCGGTAAGTGCAGCCAGTACCATTGCACCGAAAACTCCCAGGGCCGCCGCTTCTGTTGGGGTGGTGAAGCCACCATAGATCGAGCCCAGTACGAAGGAAATAAGGACAACAATAGGAAGTAATTTTTTGAGTGCGTTGAATCGTGTTTGCCAGTTCACGTCGTTGCTTTTGTGTTGTGGCACTCCTTGTTTGTTCATTAACGCCCATAGGGTGGTGTAACCGACAAAAAGAAGCATAAGCATAATACCGGGCAACGCACCCGCAATGAACAATCGGCCAATAGAGACTTCTGCTGCGACTCCGTAGACGATTAAGATAATTGAGGGGGGAATAAGCAGCCCGAGCGTGCCAGAACCTGCCAGCGTTCCTACTGCCATTTTTTCACTGTAGCCTTGCGCCTTGAGTTCCGGCAGGGTCATGCGGCCAATGGTTGCAGCCGTCGCGGCTGAGGAGCCTGATACGGCGGCGAAAATGCCACAGCTCAACACATTGACATGGAGCAATTTTCCGGGAAAACCGCTGAGCCAGGGGGATAGACCTTTGAACAAATCTTCCGAGAGGCGGGTACGGAACAAAAGTTCACCCATCCAGATAAACATCGGCAGTGCTGTGAGAGACCAACTGGTGCTTGCCCCCCAACTTGAGGAACCAAATAACAGGCCAATTTGTTCATTACCCGTCAGGTAAAGCCCCATCACACCCACGCCTATCAATGTAAGCGACACCCATAACCCAGCAGCCAGAAATAACAGCATCGAGACTGCAAGTATGAAAGAGATCACCGTGATGTCAGTCATTACACGCCCTCCTGATTGTTTGTCAGAGTTGATTTATGCGTGTCAGTGGCTTGAACTTTTTCCGGCGATGCGTCTTCACCTTCCCTCTGCTTGAAGTGAGGAGTGATGCCACGAATATTATCAAGCAGGCTGTCTAGCACAGCGAGAGTGAAAGCGCCCATACCGAGTGCTAATGGTACTTGTGGTATCCAGAGTGGGATCGGGATATAGCCGTGGGTCACCTCCTCAAAATCGTATGACTCCCAGACCATATAGGCACAGTAGTAACTGCAAAAGCACAGTAGTATAAGAGCGAGTGTAAGAACGATAGACTCCAGCGGTTGTTGTATTGCTCTCGGTAACCGTTGAATAGCCAGATTGACTCTGATGTGGCCGCCTTCGCGAAAGGTATAGGCGAGACCAAAAAAGGTAGAGGCTGCCAGTGCATACCCGGAAAAGTCTCCGGCCGAGGGAACAATAAAACCGAACATCCGGCCGATGATTTGTGCAAGTATTATCAGCATGATCAATACAATAAAAAAGCCAGATAAACCACCGGACAGCAGATAGAGAGCTCGTTTCATAATAATACTTCCAGACAGGCGTAGCTCATGATGTTTAAAGCCCTCCCCAATTCCATTTTTAGAGGAGGGAACGTCTTGAGTCATTATTAACTCTTAATTTTTATAGGCTTTCAATATCGGTTCAAGTGCCTGCGAATTCTCTTTTTTCCACTCTTCTGTCATGGTGACACCTATCGCTTTCAACTCGCTTAGTAACTGTTTTGAAGGCTTTGAGACAACAATACCATTGTCCGCCAAGGTCTTAGTATCTTTGGCTTCTTGATCCAACACCTCAGTCCAACCTCGCGCTTCTGCGGCGGCTGCCGCATCCAAGATGGTTTGCTGCAACGCTTTGTCCAAACGCTTGAATGCACGCTTGTTGACGACGACAAAGTTTTTCGGGATCCATGCCTTAATTTCAGTGAAGTGGCTCAAGTAGTCCCAAGCTTGACCATTGGCCCCCGTAGACGGCGAGGTGACCATAGCATCAATAATACCAGTGCTGAATGCTTGCGGTATGTCGGGTACTTGCACTGTGGTTGGTGTCGTATTCATTAGATCGGCAAGACGCGATGTAGAAGGGCTGTATGCGCGCATCTTGGTGCCTTTGATATCAGCTAAGGCGCTGACAGGCTTTTTGGTATAGAGGCTTTGCGCGGGCCACGGAACGGTGTAAAGCAGTATCATTCCTTCCTTGCTTAGTTGTTTTTCAATTTCAGGTTTTGCTGCCTGCCACAGTTTCTGAGCCTGAACATAGTCAGTGGCTAAGAAAGGGATATTGTCATGTTTAAAAATAGGGTGAGTGTTGCCCATGATGCCAATGAAGACTTCGCCCAGTTGCACTTGACCGGTGCGAACGGCACGGGGGATCTCTGGGTGTTTCATCAACGACGCGCCAGAGTGTACCTTTATATCCAGTTTGCCCCCCGATGCCTGTTTGATTTGCTCAGCAAAGTCATAGGCAA
>NZ_LYBM01000007.1 GCF_001707825.1 Veronia pacifica
CAATATTTCTGCACCTCAGGCATTTTTACCTATGAGTCATCAGGCACACGTATGCTCGGCGAAAGCGGGTGTGGACATGGCTACGCGAACGCTTGCGATGGAGTGGGGCGGAGAAGGTATCCGTGTTAATTCAATTGTTCCCGGTCCTATTGCTGAAACTGAGGGAATGTCGAGACTTGCACCAACACCTGAGTTGGCAAAACAGGTAACAAAAACTGTGCCTCTTGGCAGACAGGGAACGGTAGATGACATTGCCAATGCAGCAGGCATGTTAGCTTCTGATGCCGCTTCGTACATTTCAGGGGCAATTTTGCCAGTGGACGGTGGCTGGAGTCAGTCTGGCGCGACGTATGCCATGGCAATACTTGCCGATACATTGAATAACATGAAGAAATAAAAATAACAGGAAGAGTGTGAGCAATTTAGATGCTGCATGAGCTCAGAATTGATGCTCATGCATTTTGCTTACGGATATCCTAAACAGATGATGCTTTATTGCTCATCATCCAGCAGGTGGATGAGTTTATTTAACATTTTACGCAGATTTTGGGCTTCTCTGTTATCGCCCGCTGTGATCATTGGTTCGAGGTAGCAGTAAGCCTGATCATGGAGACTCTTTCCCTTCTCTGTCAGTGAAATGAGCACTTGCCTTTCATCTTGCGGGTTGCGCTCACGCGTGACTAAGTCCAATTGTTGCAGACGCTTAAGGAGGGGGGTGAGCGTATTACTATTTAGGAAAAGCTTTTCGCCAATAGCACTCACTGTTTGCTGATTTTCGCCCCAAAGTACCATCATTACCAGATACTGTGGATATGTGATCCCAAGTTGATCAAGCATTGGCTGATATTTGCGGGTCATCAGCCTTGATGCCGCATAAAGTGGAAAACAGAGCTGATCTTCTAATGCTATTTTCGTCATAGTAGTCACCGATGCGGGCCAGTTAGTTTGTTATTGCATTTACATTCGTATACTTCTCTGCTGTAACTGCAAATCGCCAGGCAGATTCTTTTTGTATTTAAATACATCGCGCGCGATTTTATCAATTTTTTCGGCTATTGGAATGGTTCAAGTGTTTCAAACGATGATTTTGTGATCCATTCGCTATCAGCAAAAATTTTATCTTGTGAGAATGTATCGTGCGCGATATAAATACTATCAAGCAAATATGAGGGACGTAACCAATGAAAGATCAATTACTAACATCTACTTTTAAGATCGCAGGCAAAACACACAGCCTCTCTGACTGGGGTGAACAACCTATCTTGGTTATTAATACTGCCACTAAGTGTGGATTAGCACCTCAGTTTGAGGGCCTTGAAAAGATTCATCAGCAATACAAAGAAAAGGGTCTGAAAGTTATTGGATTTCCATGCAACCAATTTGCTAATCAGGAGCCTGAGACTGATGATTCGATGGCTACCGCATGCCAGATTAATTTTGGCGTATCGTTCGATTTGACAGAGAAAGTCGACGTTAATGGAGCAGATGCACACCCTGTATACCAAGCTTTGTCTTCTTTGGCACCGGGTGCACTTGGCACAAAGAGCATCAAGTGGAATTTCACTAAATTTCTTATTGCTCCAGGTGGTAAGGTAGTGAAAAGATACTCACCAACAACCAAGCCAGAAAACCTGATTAAAGATATCGAAGCATTAATTCGATAATGAAAAGGGCAACACATTCAGTGTGTTGCCCCTGCTGTATCAGCCTCAAGCTCAAATACCGTTCTATGTTTTCAATACAGCAAATGAAAGCTATGTGTGCATGTTATGTTTATCTTGAGCGTTCAGAATGACTGTCGTCTGTAGATAAAAATATGATTTTGAAGATAACGACTTAATCACTCAAAGCTTGGCTTGGCTGCCAACAATTCATCTCCATATCTACCAATTTAAAAAGCGCTTCCGGTTTTATCTCCCTTCAAAAGACTCAATGCGGCGAGTAGTCGGCTGTTGAATTACTGTTGCCATTCGTAGCGAAATTACCTCTGATACCTACGAGTTGATGTTGCTCGATAACTTCTCTTCAGGTCTATTTGGTATAAAGCGCATCTGATGTAGAGCACGATTGACTGAGTAGTTCGGTTTAAGCCTCAAATGATAAGACTGACGTCCGAATTATTGAATATGAGTCATACCATCCGTCTTTAAAATCAGTTTATTTCCAGAGTGTCTTAGGCATTTAAGCTTATATCTAATCTGATGGTTTTATCTTGAGTTTAAAATAGTGAGAATAATAGTGTTTTATTTAAATGCTATCGGATACTTCAACTTGACTATTTAAATATCACAATGAATTAAATGGTTTTTACAGGATTCCATTAAACAAGTAAATATCTGTTAATTGTTTAAATTACTAGGCTGATATGTCTACCATGATGGCTGGTTTAATTACAATCAACCGAAAGATCAAACATAAAATAAATGATATTAGTTGCATAAATACTTTTAAATGATCACTTTATATTTTAGAGTAAACAAACTAGACGTGGAGAGTAACCAAGGAATGGTGTTGTGCGGCAAAGGAAAACAATGGAAACACTGCTGAAATCAAAGCCAGCAGTAGACCGTCTAATTAATGAAGTTGGAACACCAATCTTTGGCTATTTTGATGACGCTGTGGCAGCAATCAACATAGATACATTTAACTATAAAAACGTGATGGACAAGCCTGCTTCCAGATGGGCAAAACATTTTCATTATAAACAGTTTCAGTTTGTTTCTATCGTTACTGAGCGGTATGTAATCGGTGCCGCAATTGCCGATATACGTTACTTAGCGAGTGGTTTTGCTTACGTTTACGACCACGAGGATGCGAAATACCGTCACTTTGAATGGCTGAAGCCAAAAAGCGTGGGGTATAGAACCGAGCCGTCACCCTATAACAGCTCTGCATTTATAAAGTCTGGTGTAAATAAGTTTGAAATAGATATTGCTCAGGGGCAATGGATAGTCAAACTCGAACTACCGTTTTTACAAGGGATAGTAAAGTTAGAAAGAGAGCAAGACTCTTCGCCAATCGCTCTTTGTAATCGCACAGGTTATAACGGTTGGACTTACACCCAGAAACACAATGCGCTTAGTGTCGACGGTGAGTTGACGATCGATGGTAGTAACATCGAGCTTTCGTCTGCTCTGGCGAGTTATGATTTTTCTGCTGGTTATATGCGGCGTGATACGAGCTGGTGCTGGGCATCAGCCAGTGGGAAAACAGCAGGTGACACTGTTGGTTTCAACCTCGCCAATGGCGTGAACGAGACGGGTCTCAATGAAAATGCATTTTGGATAAACGGTGAGCGTCATCTTCTCGGCCCGGTTGTTTTTGAATTCGATCGTAGTGAACTCAATTCGGAGTGGCGAATTTATAGCTACGACGGGCGAGTTAACCTCAAATACAGGCCAAAGGATTACCGTAAAGAAAAGTTAAATTTTTGGTTGCTTAGAAGTAATTTCCGACAGTTTGTCGGTTCTTTTGCAGGATACATCATAGACACTCATGGCCAGCAACACGTAATTGATGAGATTACTGGGCTTACTGAAGATCATTATGCTCGTTGGTGAGCCGGCATCAGAAGGTGAGTGGGCATTCATGTATTAAACCAATTGAGGAATGAGACAAAATGGATTTCATCATCGAAAACCCTGACTATCTCTTGTTGTTACTCGGCCCAGTATTCGTCGCGGTAATGTTACTTGAGTGGCTCTTGATGGTAAGAAAGGGGAAGTTGCCTAAGTCGGCAGACTATGAGTTGCGCGAAACATTCAGTAATTTTGTGCTTGGCGGGCTTCATCAGGCTTCCGATGTTTTGTTTGGGCTGTTGGTCATTAAAATTTATGTATGGCTCTACGGTTGGCAATTATTCGATATCGAGATGAGCGTAAGTAACTTCCTAATCTTGTTAGTGGCGCAAGATTTCTGTTACTACTGGTTCCACCGCGCCAGCCACCGTATTAGATGGTTCTGGGCGGCACACTCAACGCATCACAGTTCTAAAAATATGAACTTCAGTACTGCGTTTAGGCAAAGTCTTATGTATCCGGTTGCTGGTATGTGGATGTTTTGGCTGCCGCTTGTGATTATTGGCTTCCCGCCAAATTGGGTCATATTTGCTGTTCTGCTTAATCTTGCGTTGCAGTTTTTCATTCACACGCAGTGGATCAAGAATTTCGGTGTTTTCGATTTAATCTTTAATTCGCCAAGTCACCACAGAGTACACCATGGTTGTAATCCTCAATATATCGATAAGAACTATGCTGGGGTGCTAATCATCTGGGATAGAATGTTCGGCACCTTTGAACCAGAAGTTGAAACGGTTGAATATGGCATCACCAAGCCTGTTGACAGTGGAAACCCAATCGCATCTACGTTTGATGAATGGCGTGATATGTTAAAAGAAGCGACTGATCGCGATGCAAGCATTCGAGAAAGGTTAGGTGCTATATTTGCGCCACCAAAAGAAAGTGATAGAAATATTTGACGTGAATAAGGCTGCCAGGAGCGGCCTTTTTTAATGCCTGTTTACTGAATAATTCATATCTTACCTAGCCAGAATTCGCTCAACATTCACGTGTGAAGTAAGATGGTACCGATGACCACTTTTCACCAACGATCACTCCCAAGACTATTCACCAACGACCAACCCCCAAGTCTCTATTTTTATTTGTGAGTTGACTCTAAGTTGTGTGAATTTAGGCGCTTTATTTCTTCAAGCATAATATCTTCTATCACTATGTTGGTGATAACGTATTTTTAGCTGTTATGAGCTACCAAATTAGTAAATACAACTGCTTTTCAATACATTAAAAGGATATCGCTTATGATAAAACCTAAAGCTTTACAACGCGGCGATGCCATCGCAGTCATTTGTCCATCGTGGGGTGGAGCCACTGCGTTCCCTCACATTTATCAGTCCGGCATTAATAATCTGCGTGAGCTTGGGTTTAAAGTTGTTGAGTTTCCAACAACGAAAATGAGTCAGGAAGAGGTATATAATAGCCCGCAGGCGAGGGCTGATGATATTAATCGCGCTTTTGCAGACCCAGAAATTAAAGCCATTGTGGCAACGATTGGTGGATCAGATTCTGTTCGTATTCTGAAATATTTGGATACTGACGTTATCAAAAAAAATCCCAAAATAGTGATGGGTTACTCCGATTTTACCACTGTCGCTATCTACCTGAATAAACTGGGTCTGGTCACTTTTCTTGGGCCTTCAGTGATGGCCGGTTTCTCGCAGTTTCATAACTTTTCCTCCCAATACCAGCAGTATGTTGCCGATGTTTTAGCAGGCCACAATATTATTCGTCCTTGGCCTGTTTTCCCCGCTTATTCAGACGGCTATGGCGGTTATCCAGATTGGGGCGATGAAGCCAATACGGGCAAATTGAATCCGTTGCAGGAAAATATCGGCCCTCGATTTTTACAAGGTAGTGGAAAAGTAAAAGGCAAACTGTTCGGCGGTAACCTTGAAGTACTCGAAATGACTAAGGGCACGCCATTCTGGCCATCGCCAGACTTTTGGCAGGGTCGAGTGCTAGCGATTGAAACGTCAGAGGAAAAGCCAAGTGTTGACTATGTCCGTTATTGTCTTCGTAACTATGGTGCAATGGGCGCGTTAGAAAATGTATCTGGGTTACTATTTGGACGTGCAGCGGGATACAGTGACGAAGAGAAACGGTCACTTGAAGAGACCATCTTGTCAGTCGTTAGAGACGAATTTGGCTTATACGATTTGGCTATCATTTGTAACTTGGATTTTGGCCATACAGACCCTCAACTGATACTCGCGCTTGGTGCAGAGATTGAGATTGACTGTGACAATGAGTGCATTCGTCAGACTGAATCACCTTTCAGTGAGTAATTAACAGACAACTAAAAAGAGTCACACTACCGGTTTCGGCTGGTAGTGTTTGCGAAATTCCCTCGGCGACATACCTTTATATTGTTTAAATTGTCGATTGAAATTTGACAGATTATTGTAGCCTACTGTTTCGGCAATAATGGCGACGGACAGGTGAGTTGTTAATAGCTTTTCACACGCGACACCCAATCGATATTTGCGAAGATAACAACTGAAGGACTCACAGAAGTGAGTATGAAAAATGCGGTGTATACTGCTCTCACTGCAATGCATAGCTTTTGATATATCACTGAGGGTAATGGGATGTTGATAATGGTGCGCAATATATTCACATACTCTCTCCACTTTTGCCCTCGCAGCACCCAGTTCGTTTTCATTCTCACACTCTATATGAGTAAGCAGAGTAGTACTCTCATTATCATAAGTGATCACTGAGAGGACTCTTATCAGGGTGGCGAGTTGTTCGAGAGGCGTATCGTTACCGCTGTTTTCAACTAAGTCGAATACTTTATCAGCAACAGAATCAGAAAAGTGAACGCATTTTCCTGCGCGTTTTAACAGTGAGTTTAGACGCCTGAATTCTTCGCAGTTATACATCATGTCGTTTAGCCATTTGTGACTAAACCAGAACAAATGTCTTTCGCTTTGCTCGCTTTGTTCATATGAATCAAAAGAATGCGCAATGCCGGGGCCAATCAATAACATATGATTGTGGTTCACACTGGTATTGGCATGATTAATTCTGGCTTTACCATCCACATGTCGGTGCAAGACCAGCTCATATTCATCATGGCAATGCAGAATGCAGTCCGGTTGAGGGCCTATCATATGTCTGTAGCGCCACGAAAACCCTCTCCTCCGAGGTGTGACCTCAAGCGTAGCTTTATTCTTTTTGCGTTCTTTTTTCATTCTAGATTGATTTAAATCAGTAACTTCGACTACAAAGGTATGCACTAAAGTCTAACATTTGAGATATCGTATCATTTTATGCAGAGAAAGTATCATTTGATTCATGTGACAGGCGTATAGTTATTTATAACGAAACGGATAATTCGAATTAAACAAGATTACGGAAAACAATGTACTACTGTAGCCAAAGACATAATAAATACAGAGTGCATAAAAAAGCTGAAAAAGCATAAAGTCTAAGACTTTAGTCCAATAATCCTACACTGCCGTGATGGCAGTAATAAAATCTGGAAGGCACCTTCGCTTGCTGCCATTTCGCTCTGGACACAGAATCGAACCAGAAATAAAAAAGAAACATTACTACTCTAGTTTGCCGGAGATCTTCTCCGGCTTTTTTATTGATAATACATTTAAGATACGCCGACATCGCTAGCCGACTGCTTTTAAACGTTGGTTTATGATGTAAACACCAACAATATACACACAGTGTTATCAGTCCGATCTATCAATTCACAGTTCGCGATATATTTTGAGTTAAACAACCTTGTATATCAGCCAGCGTCATCTATTCAGGTGTTATGTTTGCGAGCGAGGACATCATCTTTTTTATGTTTTTATGACTGCGTGCTTTTTTGAGTAATTTAAGCAACTTTTTATTTGTCCATCCCTTCTTATTTTCACAAAACTCCGCATTTTGAATGTTGTCAACTTCGGTATTCAGTGCCTTTTGTAATGGCACTGCCAAATGGCCTTTTTGCCAAAGCTGGAACAGGGTAGCTATTTTTACCGCATCTTTGTCTAATGCTGCTTGATATAAAGCCGACAGTGTATCCTCTTGCTTCTGCATACCCGGCGTTATTATCGGCGATGGACGCTTTCTTGTTCGCAGCCAGAAAGCGGTTGATATTAGCCACATGACCGCAAATAAAAGAGCGACGCCCTGCCAAGAAAAGAAAGAAGACAGACTTTGAGGCATTGCTGGCATTTCAGGCAGCCAGCCTGAGTCGATATCGGTACCTGCTGGTCTATCAATCAAGTCAACTGCCTTATCTGGAGATGGATTAACAACCAGCTTCTTCGCTGCAATATTTGCATTAGACGATGCTGACTTTGCAGTATTCCACCATTTTAACTTCATTCCCGGTAGCAATATTGTGCCAGCCTCGCGCGGTATCAGCACTTGCTTAAAATGCATGATACTGTAGCCCGATTTAGACTCGTACGTTGGTTTTTCATTGTATACCCTGACTGAAGAGGGGTAAGAAAAGTTAAGGTCGGGCAGGTGGCTTTGAGCCAATCCTTTCGTTCTTATCTCAATATGTCGAGTAACCGCTTCACCAACTTTGAATTTTCCGTTGCTATCCGATTGCCAGCTTTGTTTCACTTTGAATTCTCGGGCAGGTAACCAAGTGCCTTTTCGGGCTGGCGGCTTGATCACCATAAGGATATCTTTTCCTTTGCGACGGGTCTGAACTTTTGCGACTTTACCATTTTTGACCTGATAACCTTTAAACACGGCGCCGGTAAGTCGAATATTTCCTGTATCCGCTGGCGTAACAAGGTATGTTCGGGTCAGTGTGATCACTGGCATACCATTGATCAACTCTTCGCTTTTGCTATCGCCATTGACCTGGGATACAGACACTTTATTTCCCGTCGGCGGTTCAATAGTTGTTTGGCTTAGATTGGTTCTTATCAGCAACTTCACCCGGTACGTCAATACTTCTCCAATGTAAGCTCGGGGCCTGTCTATGGACGTTTGGATCGTCACCGCCGACGGCTTATTCTTCAAGCCAGAACCATTGCTTGAAACAACGGTCACTGTGATTGGGGACGTTCTCTGTTTTCCAATGCGTAACCTGGGAATAGAGAGTTCCCCCCGCCGTTTTGGACCAATAGTGACCTGCCAGGTAGTTTGTAACTGTTCTTTTCCCTTTACCTTTATTGATGTCGTCTGTGATAAAACTTTGCCAACGTAAAATTGACGTTTCAGCGAGGCTAAGCTCAGCATATGTTTTTTAAAACTGCCGTCTGCACGAACCGTTAGCCTGAGAGTCTGATCGTCAGCGATATAATTGTCACTGACTATGGCAACAGCTGCCGGCGCGTGATGAGAAGAGAAAACTCAATCCAAGGGCGAAGGCGACTATAGGCAATTTGAGTGTCATCTTGGTGTGGATCATCTGCAGCCATTTCATCAAATCTTCACCATGTATTTTCAGTAACTTCTGGTAAATCACGCTTCTGCGATTGCAACAGCATTTGGGCTCTTAACAGGCGTTCGGGCTGGTCGGGTATTTGCTCCAGTTTCTTGATGACAGGGTCGGAAATAGCGCCTGATTGGCTACCGCCTGCTTTTGGGGCGGGACGTTTAGCTTGTGTTCGGTTGGTATCATTGTTTTTTTTGCCTTTGTCGTTCTGTTTTGTTTTTGACTGATCACTAGATTGATTTTTCTGACTCTGATTGCGATTAGATTGATCTTGCTTATTGCCCTCTTGCTCAGAGGCCAGTTCCCGATTTTTACCCCGGGTTTTATCGTCTTTAGACCTGGTTGACCTTGGAGCCGCCTGCTTTTTTTGTTCCTGACGTAATTGTTGTTCAGATTTCGGGTTAATAGAGACTTTCTCTGACGAGCGTCCAAGCACGTCGAGTAACAGGTTAAGGTTGTGGGCTGCTGCTTCGTGCTGCGGGTTGAACTCGAGTGCCTCTTTGTATGACGTAATGGCTCGATCAATGTCGCCAATTCGAACATAGGCATTAGCCAGATTGTAGCGCGTGCTTTTGTCTGAGAGGGGTTCAAGCACACTGACTGCCGCGTGAAATCGACCGGAGCGATATAACGCAATTGCTTTCCATACTGGATCGGAAAATGAAAGGGCCGCAGTTTCGTAATCTCCAGCCTCGAAATACCGATAACCTCTTTGATCGCTGTTATCGAAATACATAGATATTGTGTCTTTCGACGCTTTTTCTGGACGTTCTGCATAAGCAGGTAGCGGTGAATACTGCAAAATAATCAGTATTGGCAGTGTAAATAGTGTGATGCCTTTACGGTACGCGAGAGCGGCAAAACAGAGCAGTGGGATGAGTAACCAAAAACCAGCATTCACTTTTTGGTCAAGATCTTGCTGCCTTTTATCTTTGTACGCGGCTATCGGTACTTTTGTTAGCCCAATTATCGCGTTCACGTCTTGATTAGTGGCGGAGAAGCTCCTGACGATACCGCCTGTATTGGCTGCCAGTGTCTTGAGATTTCTCACCTGCATACGGGAGATGACAGTTCTGGTTTCTTGCAGGTAGATTGATCCGTCAGCATGTCGAACCGGGCCTCCCTCGGCTGTGCCTACGGCAAGGGCAGATACTCTGATAGCTCTGTCGTCCAACACATCCAAAGCGTCGTCAAGCTCCTTATCACTGATTCCGTCTGTAACCAGTATGATATCGGCTTCTTTGAAGCCGGCTTGTTTAATTAAAGCAATTGCCTCTTCAATCCCCTTTGCAGCGTTACTCCCTGAAATGGCATGATGTCTGGAGAAAGCGCAGGAATAAGAGCGGCTAGAGTCTTGCTATCTTCTGTCAGCGGACTAATAAGGTAGCCGTCCCGGGAATACGCAACCAGACCTGTACTGCCATCCACCCAGCCCGGTAAGAGATCCAGTGCTTTGAATTTTGCCTGACTGAGCCGGTTTGGCTGAACATCCGAGGTGTACATAGAGTGGGACATATCCATGACCAACACTCTGGCTCCAGCAAGCTGAAAGCCCGGAATACTGTTTTTCTCCCAACTGGGTCCTGCCAATGCGATAACAGCCAACAACCAACAAATAGCTAGTAATTTTCTCGCGAACGAACGCTGTGTTTGTCGCCCCTGTTGAAGTTGTTGAAGAAGATGGGGAGCAATCAATGAACTGACAATAGCTTGCTTTTTCCTCTTACGAAGTAGATAGGCCATAGGCAGCAAGGCTAGAAACCAGAGAGGGTAGAGAAATTCAAAATCAGCCACGGCTTTCCCTCGCAAAGATGAGTACTGCAACCGATATGGCAACAGCGATCCCCAGAGGATAACGAAACAACTCATCGCGAGGACGCCATGATTGAGTAGCTTCAGATACTGGCTCTAGCTTTTCTATTAACTGATAAATGGTCTCCAACTCTTCCGGATCACGAGCGCGGAAATACTGACCACCCGTTTTCTTTGCGACGTCTGTGAGTGTTCTTTCGTCGAGTGACAAGGCAGGGTTATTGGATGATTGGCGAAAAGACGTTTCTTTTCCGTCGTCTTCAGCTCCCACACCCACGGTATATACAGTGACGTTGTTGCGTTCCGCGTGGCCAGCCGCCTCAATAGGATTCAACACACCCGAAGTATTTGCACCATCACTGAGCAGGATGACAACACGTTGGTTTGCATTATTATCAATAAAGGTTTTCGTCGCTATACCCAAAGCCTCACCAATGGCGGTTCTGTCCCCAATCAATCCAAGAACAGCGCGATCCAATTGCTGTATTACGGTATTTAAGTCAAAGGTCAGGGGGGTCTGCAGGTAGGCATGGTCAGCAAAAATAACTAAACCAAGCCTGTCTCCCTGCCGTCGGGAGATAAAGTCTTTCAACACTGTTTTCACTGCAGATAGTCGGTTAATCACCTTATCATCAGCATCTTTCATATCCTCGGTTTCCATGGATCGACTAAGATCAACTGCGATCAGTATGTCTCTATGGTCGATATCCAGACGAACCGGGTCACCTACCCAAACTGGTCTCGAGATAGCAGTAACCAGTAATAACCAGATAATAGCCATCACCACATAGTTAATATATGAGTCTCTGGCCTCTTTGCCGAACTCATTGGGTAACCTTGGCATCCTCACTCTTGGTGGCGGAGAAACGGCGGGCAAGACCTTATACAATAGCCAAGGCAGAGGGATCAGGAGAAGCGAGAAAGGCCAGACAAGTTCAATCATTATCGACCCCCTTTGAGCGTTTCTCCTGGGGGTTGCTGTCTTGCTTAGGTCTGCTTTTTTTAGCTGGAGGCAGTGCATGCTCGAGCCATATAAGTGCCTGACTTCGGCACACCTCAAAAATTGATTTGTCGACTTCTGCGGCACTGTAATTGGCAGTCATCCAGTAGTCGATAAGATTGACAAAATTCTTGTGTTCCTCGGGTAAACCATCATCCAGAAAGACTAACCAGTCCGCTTCAGTCAGACCCGCAACCTGCTCTCGGGGGTAATAACTGAGTGCGGCTTGGCGTAACAGCTCAGTAATTTCGGCAACACCATCGTCTGTGGTAAGCCGATTCATTTTTTTTATTGCTTCTTTTCTGGCACTTGGGCCTTTCGGCCGACTGATAACAGGCACAATTTTGCTCAAATGTTTCGATTTATAAAAAACATATGCGATGAGAGCGATGGCAACAATTAGGAACCACCACCCCGGCCCCAGTGGCCATATACCCGGCGCATCTGGTAGCTCAATATCAACAATCGGTATCTTTGAAAGATCAGCCATTAACGCCTTCCATAGCTAATGGGTTCCAATTGGTCTAAGTGACGCTGTAACGATTTACTTGCTGATATCTGGTAAAGAGGTATTGAAAGCTTACGGGTATATTCAGTCAGATACTTGATGTGTGTATTGTATTGGTGCTGTAGTGCATGTCGTGGCTTTGACGAGGAAAAATCAACTCGGGTCGTACGTTTGTCATCTGTGATATTTTCTACGCCCTGAAAGGATGTGTAACCCTGTTCAAGAGGGTCTGAAACGTGAACAAAAAAGATCTGATTATGCTTACGTAGCTCGCTTAAAAGACTCTGACTGCTGGGGGTGAGCGCATAAAAATCGCTGATCACGACAATATCACTGCCTTTGGGACAAAGATAATGAAGCTGTTTGATGGCGACTGACATAATCAGCTTCCCTGCGGTTTGGTGCAGACTTTCATAGTGTGACGTTATCATCGTATGCATCGCCCGGAGAGGGCCTTCCTGTCGGGCAGTAGGTCGGCAGTCACGCAGTTTATGTCCGTTGTAAACGACCATGCCCACACGGTCTTTTTCTCTGGCGGCAATCCAGGCAACCAAACTGGCGAAATGAGCGGCTTGAACGGATTTAAGCAAAAGTGTCGACCCAAAATGCATACTCCCGCTATTATCGAGCAGCAGCATTACCGGTCTTTCTCGTTCTTCTGAGAAAAGTTTGGTGTGCGGTTTGCCTGTTCTTGCTGTTACCCGCCAGTCGATTGCTCTAATATCATCACCCGGCTGATATAAACGGACTTCGTTAAAATCCATTCCCCGTCCGATTGTCGCACTCTTGTGTTGTCCTGCCATAGAGGACCACAGGCTCTTTGATGGTGTTGACCAATGAACTGCCTGATTTTTATAGGCCAGCAACTCCTCAAGGGTGAGATTAACCCCATCGGCATGGAGCGGAAGGTCGGCTTTTAGAGTCATGCCGCAGCAACCCTTTGTATTAGCTCATCGATGACTTTTTCTGCCGATACGCCATTGGCCGTGGCCTCATAGGTCAGTATCAAGCGGTGGCGAAGGACTGAGCGCGCCATTTTTTGCACATCTTTTGGCGTTACAAATTCACGTCCTGCAAGCCATGCATGGGCCCTTGCGCAACGGTCCAGTGCAAGTGTGGCTCTGGGGCTGACGCCGAGTTGTAACCACCTGGCAAGTTTGTCGCCATACACACCGGGTTTTCTCGTCGCCATCGTTAACCTGATGATGTACTGCTCAATTTTTTCAGCCATATGGATGTCGAGGACTTCATTTCGTGCATCAAAGGTATCTTTCTGGCTAATTTTAACGGGCTCTGCTGACACCGTTCCTCTTGCTTCTCCACGATTGATTTTGAGTATGTTCAATTCGCTTTCAGCTTCTGGATAAGCAACATTAAGTTTAAGAAGGAAGCGGTCTAACTGAGCTTCAGGAAGTGGGTATGTTCCCTCTTGCTCCAGTGGGTTCTGCGTTGCCATAACAAGAAAAAGAGGGGGCAGGGCGTAAGTCTTACGTCCCGCTGTAACCTGCTTTTCTGCCATTGCTTCCAGCATTGCCGCCTGTACCTTAGCGGGTGCACGATTTATTTCATCAGCTAAAAGCAGTGAGTTAAAGATTGGGCCGGGCTGAAAGACAAATTCGCCTGTTTCCGGGCGATATATATCGGTTCCAGTGAGGTCAGCGGGCAACAAATCAGGCGTGAACTGGATACGATGGAAACTGCCCTCGATACAAGACGAGAGCGCTTTAACCGCGCGGGTTTTAGCCAAACCGGGTGGTCCCTCCACCAGTATATGTCCATCGGCCAGTAACGCGACAAGCAGCTCTTTCACAAGATCTGGTTGCCCCACTATCTGGCTATTCATGTAGTCACTTAAACGCTGAAAAAGAGGCACCAACATGGCTGCATTACGTCCGTATTATTGTGTTTAGTATGCTCTACCGCTTGTTTGCGAAAGGATTCTGAACGGAGTCCCGAAAACGGTAAAATTTGTAGGATAACAGTCTGAAACTATGAATAGATTTTAGGTCGAAAAACAAGCTAGTGTCAGTTGTATCTCTGTGATTTTGAGTATTGTTTACGGCTGAAACTTTGTAGGCCAGTTGTTTCTATTATAGGAAATGCAGTCACTAAAGATTAAAAATGCCTATGTTCTAGGTGGCTTACTGATTAATGAATGCCTATAACCAATTGAAAAATATAGATGTAGATTGTTTTTTCCGACCGATACCAATGACTCAAGACGTATTGTTTCGTGTCTGTCCTTTTTATAAATGAAAGGGGAAGAGGGGAGTGATGCATTAAGAGTAACTTAAGTCAGGGACACAAAAAGAGACTCATAGAGAATAAGGAATGTTAAACGCACCCAATGAAAAATATGTACATAAGGCGCATTGAGTTGTAGCGTTTTTCAGGTATTAAAATTAGTCTTAATAGACGGTTGACGATGAACTTCAATCTGATTTGTGAATGGATACTATCGCAGAATAAAAAGAATGCTATCTGGCGTCACATTTTGGACAGTCAGTATGTGTTGGTGAGATTATATTGTCTACATTGTCAATGAATTGATAGTGCTCGCGGGCGCTATCACTGAACGCAGTCATGGTGAGACGTGTCAGGGAAGCGATAAATGGCAGGAAAGCCATCCCGTTGATTGTTGAAAACATCAGCAGATCAGAGAGGCATTTATGCGCGGCGCATTAGCTGGCAATCGCTCAAGTAATTCGAGACGAAGACATAAAGTTCATCGTCAAAACAAACAATCATGGTGGCGTTTCACCACAGATTCAGAAGACTCCCGCTCCAACTCTCCTCCCAAACTATGTGCAACCACTCTTAATAAGCAAGCCAACGACAGTTCTCCCGATAAATCTATGGGTACCAAACTGGAGGAGCGTAAGTAATGGCAACACATCCTCCTGAAATTCCAATTGATGTAGATAGTGAAACTGGTGTGTGGTCAACGGATGGTCAGCCGATGTTATATATTCCGCGTCACTTTTTCATGAGTCATCATTTGGCCGTAGAAGAGGCGATGGGCCATGAGTTGTATGCAGAATTGCTATATAAAGCGGGATATCAGTCTGCGTACCTGTGGTGTGAGACAGAATCTGCAACTCATCAAATACAGGGAGCCCCTGTTTTTGACCACTACATGAAAAGACTTTCAGACCGTGGTTGGGGCAAGTTTTTCATCGAGAGTCTTGATGTCACACAGGGTAAAGCGCGAATCAGACTAGAGCACTCAGCGTTTGCTTATCATACTGGTAAAGCGGGTTATAAAGTCGACTACATGTTCAAAGGGTGGTTCGCTGGTGCAATGGATCAGATCACATCTGGGGTAGGTTTTCCGCTAAAAACTGTGGCAACGCAACTTCAGAGTGAGGCTGAAATTGGAAAAGATTTTGGCCTATTTGAGGTAAGACCGATAGCGATGAGTGTGTGATCACCCTTACATGCTCACGCTGACAAAAACACCGTGTCTAGCTAAATAAAGCTTATCTGTTTTATTTATCAATAAAGACAGAGGGATGACTATGAAGTCATCCCTCTTTCAAATATGTGGCGCTAATCAAATAATGTTACCTGCATACGGTATGTTGCTATGTAGCTTTGAAGCACAAAAAGAGTGTTTTATGTGTTTATTCGATCTTAAATAGCAAAGCAGAGCATCCTTGATATACCTCAGTTCATCAAGATAGCATTTCGTTAGTCTTTGCCTTTTAACTCAACCAGTGTTTCCATCTGAACTTTGGTCTGAATCATAAAGTTGTTGCGCGATACCCTTAATGCTTCAGTGATTGCCGCCAAACTGAGTTCTGGATTTTTCTGCATGACCATTGCGGCGATAGTTTGTCCCGTTCGACCCACACCCGCTCTGCAGTGAATAATCGGCAACAACTTATCAGGATCAAGCACTGCTCGGCTTTTCCTCTGAGTGTAAAAATCCTTTTTATCTGAAACGATTGAATTTACCAGAGATACGAGGTTTACGGTCGTACTTGGCGTTATCGTCTGATGATCAGGCCAGTTATGAACATGAATGACTGGAATGGTAACCGTTGCTTGGTAACCTGAAATCTCAAGCTCATATATCTTAGCTTCTACGCCATCACCTAAGTCAACCGTTTTTACGAAGCTTGATTCTGTCTGAATTGAACCATATGTAGCCGACGTTGAGAAATATTCAGGTAGCTGATCGCTATGAATATCTTTATAGCTTGCAAGCACTGTCAAAGCAGGCGTTCTGTTATCTACAAGCAGCTGAAGCTGAGCTTCCAGCTGGTGGCGGTAAGGATACTGAGTGGCTATGGCAATATTTCCACCATTTACTCTGATGAAGTTTGCATTTAAGTCTCTGCGAATACTAGTTTCCAAACTATGGGGAATATTGAATCGGTCTCGTCTTGAATCGTATGGGATACGTCTCGCTGCACCTTTGATTCCCATCAGTAACTCTGCTTGGGAGGGTTCCTTAGCAGTTACGCCGTCTTGCATATTTACCTCAACTCCTGATTTTATTGCTTTATCTTACGCTAAGTTTTTACTTATGCATAACAGCACGTTGTTACGGTAGTGAGTATCGTCGATCACTTGAGCAAATCGCATGATTATGTACGTAATGAATTTAGATACTGTTTTTTTGTCTATTGCCAGAACGAGGGTAAAGAGAGTAATGTGGCGGGCCGAAGAAAGCTGAATAGAACAACTATGAAACGTATCGTACTTTACACCGCTCGGCATTGTGCTCACTGTAAATCCGCCCAGCAGTATTTAGAGCAGAAGAAGCTATCCTTTCGCCTTTGTGATGTGAGTACTCCAAGAGGAAAGAAAGAGCACGCTTCACTTGGCGCGAGGGGTGTTCCGGTTATCAAGGTCGGTGACAAAATTCTCCATGGCTTCTCAGCCAAAGCGTTAGAGAAAGCGTTGAAAATATAGAGCCCTTTTCATTACTGGTTTTATCAATGTTGATAACCTTGGTTAATGACTATGTCTCTGTGTCTCCATTACTGAAATACCAACGTTCAACGCGATATATCGGGGAGATACTGTGTCGTTAACCGATTCTATCCCCAATATAGTGCTGATCAATCTCATTCCAATCGTTGCCCACTCATGCAGGACAGGGCTTACACAGTATCGCTGTTCTAAAAGAAGAGCGTAATATCAAACCCCATTTCATATCGATACTTTTAACTCATTTATCAGAAGTGCATTATTCAAATAAAGGGTCATTGCTACTGATTGAGAACTATGGTCCATCGTCTGAGATGAGCTCTTAATACGCTATATCTCACTAACTTTTATCATTAGTTTCCTACTCTAATTTTATACTCGCTTATCGATTGAAGTGGATATCCAACTATCCCTCGAGCTATGTATTGTAAAGAACTTGTTAATTTCTTATCCCGTAATAAGTCTTTTTTAAATATATATTTAACGACTAATCAGAAACCACAAAGTTATTTTCGGTAGCTTCTTACTGTAATTTTAATCATTGCCTAGTTATCTAGCTATGATTTTGCGAGTCATATCACAAATAATACAGTGTAAACTTATGTCAAGAAGTGAATGTCAATGTAAAAGATGTGCAGGTTATCTAAATTCGCAACTGAAATTAATGCAAATTTACTTTCATTTACATTAACCAATGATTATCAAAGGGTTAAGTGAATTTCTGTTCAATTGCAGGTGTGGTAAGGGTTGAATTGACTATTTCAGCCCTTTCATACTTTTTGTGATAAATATTATTAGTTTCATTTGAAACATAAGTGATCCTTTACAAGAAATTTAATTGCAAAAATTTTAAATGCGAAAAAATTACTTGCCTAAAATCTCATAATTTATTGTTTGAAAGTGATTTTTATCGCACCTATAGTAAGTGTGAGTCGCGGAGACGACAACAATTTGCTAGCCAAACTGCCAACGGAGATACGATTATGAAAAAGACAATGATGACCACAGCTATGATACTTGCTTCTACTGTTTCTTTTAGCGCTTCTGCCTTTGATATGAAAGTGATTCCAGTTGAAGGAGCAGCTTGGGTAGAAGTGTTAGATAACGGACAACCAGTAGAAGGGGCGACGGTAACTGTTGATGGAAATAGCTATACCACGCCAGAAAGTGGTCTGTTATTTATCCGCATCAGCGATGATGAAGATGACCGTTATATTTTCACTGCGAAAGATAAGTCAGGAAATGAGATAAGCAAAACACGTCTGGTTTATAAAGATTAATAATAAAAATACCTGATGTCGAAAATATAAAACTACCTAATTCCAACGGAGATACGATTATGAAAAAGACAATAATGACTACAGCTATGATCCTTGCTTCTGCTATTTCTTTCAGCGCTTCTGCTTTTGATATGAAAGTTATTCCTCTTGAGGGGGCAGCATGGGTAGAAGTATTAAATAGTGGACAGCCAGTGGAAGGTGCAACAGTAACGGTTGACGGTAACAGCTATACCACACCAGAGAGTGGTCTGTTATTTATTCGCATTAGCGATGATGAGGATGACCGCTACGTTTTCACTGCTGAAGATCAGTCAGGAAATAAAATAAGTAAAACGCGCCTGGTTTACAAAGATTAATAATAAAAAAAATCGATAAATAAATTATAAAATTTCAAAAATCCAATGGAGATACGAACATGAAAAAATTAATTATCACAACTTCAATGCTTCTTGCTTCGACTGTCGCTTTCAATGCATCGGCTCTCGATATGAAAGTCATCCCTAACGCGGGCTCTGCTTGGGTTGAAGTTCATAACGATGGCACTCCTGTTGCCGGTGCAACTGTGACGGTGGACGGTAACAGCTACACCACGCCAGAAAGTGGTCTTTTATTCGTGCGCATCAGTGATGATGAGGATGACCGCTACATCTTTACAGCAGAGGATCAATCAGGAAATAAAGTTAGTAAAACACGTCTGGTTTACAAAGATTAATAATAGAAATACCTGATGTTGAAATTATAAAAATATTCCTAATATCCAATGGAGATACGATTATGAAAAAATTTGTTACTACAGCTGCAATGATTCTGGCTTCAACTTTCGCTTTCAGTGCCTCAGCGCTTGATATGAAAGTCATCCCTAACTCTGGTTCTGCTTGGGTTGAAGTTCATAACAATGGAGTTCCTGTTGCTGGCGCGACTGTTACGGTAGACGGCAATAGCTACACCACACCAGAGAGTGGTTTATTATTCGTCCGCATCAGCGATGACGAGGATGACAGATACGTCTTCACGGCAGAAGATATGGCGGGCAATAAGGTAAGCAAAACTCGGTTAGTCTATAAAGACTAAACGTGACCTAGCCTGAATACGAAAAATCCTGCCATTGGCAGGATTTTTTTATGTTCGAAGCTGATAAAGGAGCGATTAAATACCCAAATATAAGCCTGCTAGCGTAGCACTCAATAGGTTAGCAAGTGTTGCTGCAAAAATAGCTTTTAGCCCCAGTCTGGCAATATCGGCACGACGTGATGGAACGATACCGCCCAAACCACCCATTAGCATCGCGATAGAGGTCAGGTTAGCAAACCCGCATAGTGCAAAGGTGACAATGGCCTGAGAATGCGCACTAAGCTGGTCTTTAACCGCCATTAAATCGATAAATGCCACGAATTCATTAACCGCAATTTTTTTACCGATCAGACTTCCAGCTGTAACGGCTTCCGACCAAGGTATACCGATAAGCCAAGCTACAGGTGCAAATAGGTAACCAAAAATCCACTCTAGCGTCAAAAATGGCATATCGATCCAGCTACCAATTTTAGCCAATCCACCATTTATTAGTGCGATGAGGCTGATCACAGCCAACAGGCTCGCGCCCACTGCCATTGCGATCTGCAAGCCACTCAATGCCCCTTGTGTACCAGCATCAATGAGGTTAACAGGCGCATTATCATCGACAGACGTTTCATCAGCTTGCTGACTGGATACATCTTCTGTTTGAGGCAAAAGAATTTTTGCCATCATCAGTCCTGCAGGTGCAGACATGAAAGAGGCAGCAATCAGATATTTAAGTTCAACGCCTAAGCCTGCGTAGCCGACCATGGTACCGCCAGCAACTGATGCCAGACCACCAACCATCACGGCAAATAACTCTGAGCGTGACATTTTTTCAAGGTATGGGCGAACGACAAGAGGTGCTTCCACCGAACCAACGAAAATGTTGGCGGTAGCAGACATCGACTCTGTTCGACTGGTGCCGAGTAAACGGCGAAGACCACCACCTAGTATTGAGACGATTTTACCCATGATGCCGAGGTGGTAAAGAATAGCAATGAGGGCTGAGAAGAATACGATAGTAGGTAGTACGTTAACGGCAAAGATAAAGCCAAGTTTGAATTTAGCCAGATCACCAAATACGAACTCTGAGCCAATACGGCCATAATCGATGATGCCAGATACCGCTGAGGATACGCTGTTAAGAATCTCTCTGCCAGCAGGAACGGAAAGAATAAAACCAGCAAAAGTAATTTGAATAGCAAAAGCGCCGAGAACGGTTCGCCAGTTAATGGCGCGTCGGTTTTCAGAGCTAGCAACAGCAACCGCGAAGATGACGAAAATACCTAACACACTGACCCAGTGTTGCATGACGGATTCTCCGGAAATAGAAATAGAAAACGATTGCGGCGGTATTCTAACGGCAAAAATATTTGTGACAACCCTCAAAAAGAAAATGTAACGAATTACATTGACAGTTGTTGGAAAAAACACCTCTCTTGGTGGAAAATCCACCGAAATTGGGTGTTGTAGGAGGATGTATCGTTTGCGCAAACGGTTTCCGTGAATAATTTCGTTTGCATATAGGCGCTTTTGATCGACGGCGCAACTGATACCTATGTGGAGAGTAGAGTGAATTGAGTGATGTTTCAGCAGTACAATTTACCAGCGGATATTTCTGTTCGTTGTTTTAATCAACAAAAGTAATTGATTGTTTACGCTGATTGGTATAACTGTAAACAAGGAATACAGTAAATCGCTAAGAAAAGCTTTAAGAGGGAACAATGAAACAACTTCTCTTCAATATTATTGCGCTTGTGGCAGGACTATTTGTCCTGATGCTCTCTGGTATGTTTGTACTTTTGATTTCATTGGTTGTGCTGATTATCGCACCCTTTGCACGAAAAAGAGGAATAAACCTCGATGCGAGAGCCCGGTCAAAATGGCGTGAAGATATGGAGCGATTTAAGCAAACCCGCTCTAATCAGACAAAAAGCCAAGAAGCCCGCAGCGGTGAGGTCATTGAGGGCGACTATAAGCGCGTTAAGTAGCTACACGTTTATAAGTACCAAGGACGCAATCTATTCCAAATTAGCGTCTAAGTGACAGTGTGACGGACACCAGGGCATGATCACTACTGTGACTGTCCTGATCAAAGTGAGGATTGACCAAATGTTTATCTTCACAATGATATTCAGCCACTTCGACCAATCTCTCGGGATCAGAATGATCAAACTCATTTGACAGCAATATGTAGTCCAACACAGAACCTCGTCCACCGTGATAGTGAGTAGGCGGTCTCTCGAAATCAATATTGTCCTGCGTTTTGACATAAAGATCCCAACAGTCGTGCAGTTGGTAGTGAGAGAGTGGCATATCTGCCATGTCATCTGTAATGTTTCTTATACCGCCAAGATGGAATGGATGGAGGACTTCGCTGCTTAGTTCATCGTTAAAGTCACCCAACAAAACAACTGGATTGTTAGTATGTGAGCGTCGTCTCAGTACGTTAGCCATAAGTTGACTGGCTTCTGTTCCCCTCTGAATTGCTGATGCCCAGAATCCAGTCATTTCATCGATCATAGTGTCGTGAAGAGTCTGTTTGTTATCTGAGGGGAGGGCAAATTCTTTTGGACGTTTCGATTTCAGATGAACAACGTAAAAATCTGTCTCTCCCAAAGCGGGTAACTCCAAGGTGGCAAAAAGAGGCGTTCTACTGAAAGAAAATTCCTCTGTGACTCCGGTCTTTTGTGCCAGACTGACATCCGGGAGAACTGGTTCGGCGCACAAGATGGGGTATCGCGATGCGAGTGCGACTACTGGGTCACGAAAAATATATTCGTCTGTTTGTGTTGGCTCATCAATCACAGCAAAAAATGTATATCCAAGGTGTTCTAATTGCGCGCGAAGTGCTTTAGCACTGAACACTTCCTGAAATGCGATAACGTCAGGGTGGTAATTGCCAATGTAGCGGTTTAGCCAATTGAGTTTCTTTTGCCACTCATGCTGTGTATAAATGTTATCGAAAGAATAAAAAGCAGAGGGTGGCTCGACAAAATTAAACAGGTTAACCGTGGCTACCTTTAGGCAGAATGCACTGTGTGCGAATGAGCTTTTATTGGTTGCAAACACGTTAATGTCTCACAATTGAAATCAATCTTATCAGTATAGCGAAAGCTATCAATCCACTGCATATCAAATCAGTGAAAATACACATCAAAATAAATGCCGTGTGTTCGATCTCAGTTTACTGACACTCTGTTACACAGTCGCTTTCAATTCAGGTCATAAAACATATCTTTTATCTTTGATGTGAGGCAGCGTAAAATGTCACAGATTAGCTTTGTTTTTCTACTAAGCGATATGCGTAACACATTGATGAACCGCAATGAAAAAGACAGAAATTGGGAAGATAAATGATAAAAAAAGGGCCTGCATTATGCCGCCCTCTCTTGAAAGTTAAGTCTGGAAATTTATCAAAGTAACCCGTTGATGATATCCATGGCTTGTTTGATTTCACCCGGGGTTAGCACACCATCTTTCGCAAAGTTAACATTGCCGTCTTTATCGACAATGATGATGGCCGAGCCCTTTTCTTGCAGCTGCCAAGCTTTGGCAACTTTGCCTTCTGCATCAAGCACGATTGAAGACCAGCTGAATTCACGCTTACTGTCTTCTGCAGAGGATTTCACGAATCCGCCTGTGCCCCAGATTGCATCATCCTGATTGATAATAGTGGTTGTTTGGTACTTGTCGGCTGGAAGATTGGCTGCTTTGATAGCATCAATCATTGGGGCATTCATTTTCTTCGCCGAACTTCTTCCGGCAATGGCCTGAATGACGCGTACTTTACCGGTGAGGCTGGTACTGCTCCATGGCTGGTAGGCTATACCATCGCCATTTATCACTAATTCTCCGGGTTTACTTACCGTCACATTTGCCACGGGAACACCTGCTTTGAAGTTGTGCGCAAATGTGAAGGAAGAAAAGATTAACGCTGCAAGAGGAATAATTTGAGAGAAACGCATAAGCCTAATCCATTACGTCTTTATGTTTATCAATAAAGTGACATGATAGTAGATATGAAAGTAATTTGAGAGTGCTGGGTGTCATGATTTTTACTTTTTCCAGCTATTTGCCCGCTGTTACCGCATTTTGGCTGCACACTAAACACATTTTACTAATATGCCCAGCAACCCATTGGGTTGCTGGGTTGTATTATTTTTGTTCAGCTCTTTTGTTGATCAAGAACGTTTAGGTTGTTGATAGGTTCGTCCAGCCGCCGCATATGTGTCTTTGTGTTTGATTTCAAACATGGCATAAAAGAACCAAGAGACGAAGACCAGTACGTCGTCGCCCTCGTTCATCACGTGTTCAACATATTCCTGTTCTTCTCCATCATCATTAGCTTCAGTGAAAACGTGGTAAATACGTTTTTCGCCTTCTACATCTGCGAGCGAAAACTGTCCTGCCAGAGATTCAGCAGCCTCAGCCACTTCGCTATCTGAGCAACTTTTCAATGCATTTAATGCGGCAGGAAGGTTTTCATTTTCGAGCAAGCTTTTTACCAGAGTGTCGAAGTCTTGTTGTTCCATGGTGGGTGTCTCTATAAATTGGTATCTAATTTTCAATAAAAATGCCCGGTAAACCCGGGCATTACAATCTAATTTGTCAGTCGAAGCGGTTTATCGAGCAACTTCGGCATTATGGTAGATGTTCTGCACATCATCACAATCATTTAGCATATCGATGAACTTATCAAAGGTGGCTACGTCTTCACCAGATACGTCAGTCATAGTCTGAGGTACAAACGTAATTTCTTCCACATCCAATTCGATTTCTGGAATCGCATCAGTCAGCGCATTCTTCACTTTGAAAAATTCAGTGTGCGGTGCGAAAACAGTAATAACGCCAGCTTCACACTCAATGTCAGTGACATCGACGTCTGCCATTACCAGCGCTTCAAGCACAGCTTCTTCGTCATCACCATTGAACTGGAATACAGATTGATGTTCGAACATGTGTGCGACAGAGCCCGGGCTGCCAATTTTCGCATTGGTTTTAACAAAACACTGGCGAACTTCCATGTAGGTACGGTTGTTGTTATCTGTCAGACAATCGACGATGACTGAACAACCGCCTGGCCCAAATCCCTCGTAACGGGCAACTTCATAGTTTTCACCGCCAGCACCGTTCGCTTTTTCCAATGCTTTATCAATGATGTGCGTCGGTACCTGATCTTTCTTTGCTTTTTCGATCAAGCGCTTTAATGAAAGATTTGAGCTTGGATCGCTGCCACCATTTTTGGCGACAACATAGATTTCTTTGCCGTATTTTGAATAGACTTTGATTTTTGCGCCTTGTGTTTTGGCCATTGAGGCTTTGCGCACTTCGAAACTGCGTCCCATTGGGTCACTCTCTTTTTATTACTTAACCAAATATTGCGATGGATTTTAGCAACGTCGATAGCCTAATTTCCAGCATTGACGGTGTAATGGCAGGGGAAATAACCGTTTATCTGAATCAAACAGCAGTTTGTCTGTATGGCGTGGCGTAATTATCAACAATCGGGAAGAAAGATGACAAAAATTTTGATCACTGGCTTTGAGGCATTTGGCGGTGAAACCATTAATCCAACAGAACGAGTCATTCAACGGCTCAAAGACAGTGATGTAAATGGTGCGCAAATAGTTACGTGTGTTGCTCCTGTTGTGAGATATGAATCGGTGAAAAAAGTTATGTCTGCAATTGAGGAGCATAAGCCTGATGCTATTATTTGTCTTGGTCAGGCTGGCGGAAGAGCAGGGGTAACACCAGAAAGAGTCGCCATAAATATTGATGATTATCGTATTGCCGATAATGCAGGGAATCAGGTTATTGACCAGCCAGTGTTTGAAGATGAACCAGCAGCCTACTTTTCGAGTTTACCTATTAAGGCGATAGTGCGTGACTTAACATCTGCAGGTATTCAGGCATCAGTTTCAGAAAGTGCGGGTACGTTTGTCTGTAATCACCTCTTTTATGCTATCCAGCACAAGTTAAGAGATACCTCAATCAGAAATGGTTTTGTTCATATCCCGCTACTCCCTGAGCAGGCTCAAAATGACCAGCCCTCTATGTCTCTTGATATTATGATCAAAGCTGTAAAAATAATGATCAACACAGTATTAACAGAAGAAGAGGACGCGATCATCACCGGGGGTAAGATCTGCTAGTCGCAAGCGTCTGACTGGAATTAACCTGATTGAAACCGTGGTTGTTGGTTTCAAAAAAAGGGCGCTAGTCAGCGCCCAATAATGTTAAGTTAATGCACTCGGGTCTATTGAGCACATCCGCCTAATTCTTTCCATACACCCCAGCGACCTGTCGTACCGGGTTCATCACCCTGAGTCCACCATTGTGCTTGATAGCGGCCACCATTGTGAGAAACAACATTACCAGTCAGATAGATTTTGCTTGCTGACCAAGCTTCTCCATCACATGGTTTATCATCACCCACTTTGATAGCAACAGACTTCTTGCTGCTAACTCCCTTTTCGTCAGTGACAGTAAGCCCAACGTTATATGTTCCAGCAGAGCTAAACGTGTGACTTGCCACTTTTTGAGTCGATGTTGCCTGACCTGCAAAATCCCAAACTCGATTTACCGCGTTAGTTGATGTATCTGTTACTGATACAGTCAAGCCGGATACAGAGTGAGTGAAGTTTGCAACCGGGCCACATTTTGGTGGCGGTGGAGGAGGGTTACCCGTCAATTTTTTCCACACGTTGCTATAGATGTCTGGTCGAGCACCCGTTGACCACCAAGTTGCTTCATAGTTATTACCGTTGTAACTCACTTTGTCACCGAGCTTATAGCTGGTGGACGCGCTCCAGGTAGGGTACGTTTGCGACTCCACAGATTGAACACATTTATCGTCTGAAGAGACTGTAACCTGCAGAGTTTTACTATCATTAGACTCATTTCCAATTGCCGTCAGTTTGACGCTGTAGGTACCGTCCGCGCCGTAGGTATGAGTCACATTTTTACTTCTCGCAGTGTTGCCATCACCCAGCTCCCACGAATAAGTATCTGCATTTTCAGAAGTATTCGTGAATGTTGCAGTCAAACCGGTCGTTGTATAGGTGAAATTGGCCTTAACGACATCACCAGGGCTACAATTTGTTCCTGACTTGGCACCAGTCTGAACGCCAACAGCTGCAAACGCATCGACAACATCATTGACACAATAGCCAAGCGCTTGAGCGGCTTTGTAGACTCCGCTACCGCCTTGGTCAAAGGTGGAGTTTGCCGTCCAATACACCTGGTTGGCCTTAATATAAGTATCGAAGGCTTTGCGGATATTCCAGTTTGGTTTATTCGACAGGAGGTAAAAAGCCTTGTTGAATACACCCGAGCTATAGTGAACATTCATGCCGTTTGAGTAGTCATCGGCATGTCCGATTGACTTACCATCAAGTGGCGGATTATCCATATAGCGCATCGCACCGCTACCTTTCTTGATGCGATCACCAATCTTCCAGTTAAAACTCCCCTCCAAGTAATAAAGGGCAGCTGCAGCTGACACATCTGAGAATGATTCGTTCATGCCACCAGATTGGTTGCGGTAGGCAAGGTTAGAATTTTGAGACGTGACACCATGACTGACTTCGTGCGCAACGACATCAAGGGAGACCAGTGGATAGAAGGTATTTTTACCGTCACCGAATGTCATTTGTCGACCGTCCCAAAAGGCGTTTTCGTAGTCCTTGTCATAGTGAACACGGAGTCGGAGTTTCTGGGTGATCGGACGAATGTTATACCACTCTTTGTACATGTCGAAAGTGATCAAGCCAAACGCATGGGCGTCGTTCAATGCTGAGTAAGCACCATTGACTTCCCTTTCTGTATTTTCAGGACAGGTAAACCCATGTACTGACCCGCCAGACGTACGATGGTTCATATCAAGCGTTTCAACATTTGAGCTGTCCAATGTGCAGCGACTGCCGCTTTGACGGACCTCAAATGCATCATATTTTTTACCCGGCCCAAATTCGTAACGCCCGGTTTTTCTATTGCCGCCAGGCCCTGTAGCCTCTGCGAAGTTAATGGCATCCCAGCTATCTAACAATTTGCCCGTATATGCGTCTATGAATCCCATCGGACGGCTTGGTTCACTGCTATACACAACGTAGGAAACTTGCCATGCCAAGTGAGCGGTGTCGTCACTGTCTAACCAAATAACAAGTTTTCTCTTCACATTGGCTAGTTGGTGCAAGTCATGCTGCCACTGGGTTGAAAGCGTTGATACCGCCGTTTCTTCCGTCAAGGTTGGCACGACAGAAATCACGTCACTTTCAATACCTGAAATCGCGACACCGGAAAAGTCACTCATTACGCCAAGCGTATCTTTGGTGGCTACGAAGCTTTCACCGTAAACAGGAATGCCCTGATAAGTTTGTTGGACACGGACAATTTCATTTCCATTTGCTGCGGTAAAAGATGCGCCTTCAACATATGAATTGGTTGAAATAATGGTTTGCGCCACATTTGTCGAAAGTATTGAAGGAACGTCCAGATTGACACGATCCGCAGCTGACGCGGGTAGTGTAATAATACCGGCAAGCGCTAATGCGACTGCAGATATCTTTGGATACATGTTCATAGCTGCTCCATATAGCTTGAAAATTACATTTATTGGTGCAAATCCATGCACTGTTCAATGGGGAGTTATCAGAGTGATAAATAAAAAATAATATCGCTCTGACACGATTGGTTTATCGCTAGTCAGCACTTGGTTCAATATGAAAAATTTATTTTTATAGAATATTTGACCAAATATTTGTTGTGAGAAAGCACAATCCTGAAATGTTAAAATTGTGTTTTCATTATTGATGATGTGTGTGTGGTTATTTCATGTTTGCAAATGGCTTAGTGGGTTTTGATTATTAATATAGAGCTATACAGGCTATATTTTGCATATAAATTCAAAAAATATCCATTTTTCTGTTTTTTTATTCTTTTTTATAAGTGAAATCTATTTTTAGACTGACATCTAAATTTCATTGCAAATGAAACTACTAGATATTAATTGAATTAGTTATAACAGGTAAAAAAGATGGAAGGTATTTATACGATTCATATTTGATTAATAGAAATAATGATGAGAGGTGTATCTAAAATTTTTATGGTCCCTCGCGATTGCTTATATTAATGCGTTTAAAAGAATCAATAATTATAGATGAGAACTAATATTGGTTCGCACATCTTACTGCAACAATGAAAGGGACTTTTTAAATGAAGATATCGCGTTTATTAAATACGCTGCTGATCTCTACTGCTGTGCTTATTCCGTCAACAACAATGGCTGAAGATATAAAAAAAGTGGCTGTGTCACAGATTGTTGAACACCCTGCTCTGGACTCAGCCCGGATGGGCATTCTCGATGGCCTTGCCAAACGAGGTTATAAAGAGGGGAGTAATCTAGAGTTTACTTTTCAGACTGCGCAGGGCAACCCGGCGATTGCTGTTCAAATTGCCCGTCAGTTTGTCGGTGAACAACCCGATGTGCTGGTGGGAATCGCAACGCCTTCTGCACAAGCTTTGGCAGCCGCAACCAAAAACATACCTATCGTTTTTACAGCGGTAACGGACCCTATCGGTGCAAGGTTATTGACTGATATGAATAAGCCAAGTGGAAACATTACTGGGCTGTCTGATCTTTCTCCGGTGTTTCAGCACGTCGCACTGGCAAAAGAAGTGTTACCAGAAATGAAGACGATTGGCGTCATCTACAATCCAGGTGAGGCCAATTCGGTATCACTGTTGGCACTATTAAAACAAGCTGCGGCAAAATACGACCTTAATGTCGTTGAGGGAACCGCACTTCGGAGTGCTGATGTCCAATCTGCGGCACAAATTGTGGCATCAAAATCTGACGCAATTTATGCCCTGACAGACAATACGATGGGAACGGCGCTAGACAGTGTTGTGGCGGTCTCTAATCAAGCAGGCATTCCAGTAATTGCTGCGGATACAGGTTTTACTGAAAGGGGGGCTCTAGTGGGTCTTGGTTTTGATTACTACCAAATAGGACTCGAAACTGCAGAATATGTAGCAGATATTCTTGACGGCAAGTCACCTAATGAACTACCAGCGAAAGTGGCGACGGGTTCAGATCTTTTCATTAACAAAAAAGCTGCGCAAATCCTGAAGATGCAGCTTCCAGATTCTGTGGTTCAACGAGCAACCAAAGTTATTCGTTAATCACCTAGATGCCATAAATTATGGGTGGCTGTCTGATTTCAGCCACTTTTTTCAAAAATTATTATAGTAAGACTGTCAACGTTTAATGAGATAAATAAGAGTGGAAAATCAGATGTTTATTGGGGTGAGTGCCGATGTGGCGCGTGTCAGTAAGCGTTTGTCTGTTGCAGTAAAAGGTTGCTCAAAGTTTGAGGCACAAATTGGGATAGCGTCGGAGAGATGATTTGGTACTGTCCCGTTGATTTGTTTCAGTATATTTAGGAATTGCTGATAATCTATATTATGTATCTTATTAATACTATTAGTGAAATTACCCTGTTCAGCAAGCGAGAGTGTCCCATCGTCACACTGATGAAAGACGGTTTGAAAGCGTGCTTCGGTGCGATCAGCATCAATATGTTCGAATCTCAATAATGCGGCTTCAGGAATCGCTTTTACTCTAGTTTTCCCTTCAAGCTCTTCCCAACAAACACCACACACACTCAAAGAAAACATCGACGGCACTCCTTTGACGACAGTAGGGCGTGTACTCTCGCATCTATGCAGTTCCCGCGCAAGATCTTCAATAAAATCAATACTCACCTGTTCAAAAGTCGCCAGCCCTGACTGGCTCTGATAACGAAGTTTAAGAGTAGAAAGCAGATAAAATATGTGTCCGTTAGGCAGCCATTCAGAGTATTCAGCTTCTTGTTTGCTGGCGATCGACGACTCTTTCTTCACCGATTTTCTGAACAAGCTGAGCATTTTTCTCATTTTTGCCTCCGGTAACAAACATCAAACAAAAACTAAATATAAATACAAATGATAATGATTGCTATTAAGATTTTTGATACGGTAAATGAAGACTCTAATAAAGAGCTAAAAACAGGAGATAGAGATGAGTTACATTGTTGGTCTGAGAAACTTCCTTCTCAAAGTCGTATACCGCATTTCCCGTCCGGTCATTTTCTTGATGGACCCAGAAGCGGCTCACTACAGGTTCAAGCGGGTCGGGGTTCTGCTCGGTTCTAACGCTTTGACGAAGGCATTGACATCATTCTTCTTTGATTACAATCACAAGAGTTTGAATATTACTGTCGATGGTGTGAAATATCGCAACCCGGTCGGTCTGTCTGCAGGCTTCGATAAAGACGGTGAATTGACAAGTATCTACCCATCCATTGGTTTTGGATTGGCTGAGCTTGGTTCATTCACTGGTGAAGTATGCCCGGGTAACCCAGGGAAGCGTCTGTTCCGTATGCCCAAGTCCAAGTCAATTCTGGTTTGGTACGGTCTGAATAACCAAGGTGCTGAGAAAATTTCAGCTCGTTTGAAAGACGTCGACTTCGGTCGTCTGCGTGTCGGTATTAACGCGGCGAAATCAAATCTTACACCTGAATTCGATTTGCAAGAATCTATCGAAGATTACACTAAGACGATGGATTGCTTCAAAGATATCGGTGACTACTACACAATTAACATCAGTTGTCCGAATACACAGGACGGCGAACCGTTTGTTAACCCAGAGTATCTCAATGCGCTGCTGACAGCAGTGAATGAGCACAGGGTTGAAGGTCGCCCAATCTACGTGAAACTCGCGGCAGACATGGAGCTTGATGAAGTCAACGCCATTGTTGATGCATGTGTTGAGCACGGTATGGACGGTGTTGTTCTGACGAACCTAGCTAAACCAAAGTACAACGAAGAATATGTAAAAGAAGAACTGCCGTTCCACAAAGGTGCAATGAGTGGACTGCCGTTGAACAGAATATCAACCAGCCTTGTTCGTCATGTCTATCGCCGTACTGGAGGTAAGCTGACTATCATTGGCGTAGGTGGTATCTTCACTGCAAGAGATGCTTACGAGAAGATCACTTCAGGTGCAAGCTTGCTGCACATGATTTCAACTCTCATCTTTGATGGGCCGCAGAGCATCAGTGAAATAAACCGTGGTTTGGTTCAGCTGCTGAAGGAAGATGGATTTAATTCTATCGAAGAAGCAGTTGGTTCGCGCAATCCGCTGCCTAAACTCAAAGCTGTTCAGACAGTCGATGATGATAAGGTAAAAGATATCGCTTAACCCGTTAATACGAGCTGGCTGATTAACGACGTGCTGCTTTTTTCGAATTTTTTTGCTCGTTAATTGGCCACTTGTTACCTTTTTACTGTTTTGCCCACTCTGCCAAGTACCCCTTACCATTGTAATGCTTTAGACTACCGCCTCCTTTAAAACGCTGACTGAGGCGAGATTTATGTCTACATTTCCTAATTGTCCCGAATGCAACTCTGTGTACACCTACGAAGATGGTGCATTATACGTTTGCCCAGAATGTGCCCATGAATGGTCACAAGATGCAGCAGTGGACGCTGAAGAGGAAAAAGTAATCAAAGACTCAAACGGTAATGTGTTACAAGATGGTGACACTGTCACTGTTATAAAGGATTTAAAGGTGAAGGGTTCATCTTTAGTTGTGAAGGTCGGTACTAAAGTGAAAAATATCCGCCTTGTTGATGGTGACCATGATATCGATTGTAAAATTGATGGTGTTGGCGCAATGAAGCTCAAATCAGAGTTTGTAAAAAAAGTCTGATACCATTTTTCGACAATAAGTCACCCGTCGTAGTGGTTTATTGATTTCATAAGCTCTTCGGGTGAGCATCATAGAGTCTGAACAACTCATGCACCTGCACTTACGCTTTCCTGTGATGGAGAAAAACAATGGCAAAGCAATTGTCCGACAACGATATAGAAACGATTCAAGCCTATGATGCTGAGAAGCGACTTGATTATTTACTTAAAGAGGTTGTTTCAAATCGAGAGATCTGGATCCTGATTGATGACCACGGTTCTGTCATGCTTAACACAGAGGATGAAGATTGTGTTCCCGTGTGGCCGAACAAAGAGTTTGCTGAGCAATGGGCTACAGGCGAATGGGATGATTGCCGCCCTGAAAGTATATCGCTAAACAAATGGCATTCTCGATGGACTTATGGTCTGGAGAATGACGAGCTTGCAATCGTTGTTTTTCCAAATCCAGATAGCGATGGATTGGTTCTTTACCCGGAAGAGCTTGATGTGTCTCTGAAGAAAAAGGCGGGTAAACAGCGTTAAGTGAAACGCTGCTCAGAGTAAGTGAATCTCAAAAACGGGCAGTTGCCCGTTTTTTCGTTTAGACAGAATGATTTGTTGCAGATGAATGAACGATTCATACACTCGTGACGTAAACTTACACAAGAAACACCAAAAGGACAGGCTTGTGAATTCTTCAGACGGCAAAAGCGAAACAAAAATACCAGCTACCAAGTTACAGCGATTGGGTGTTCTGGGTTCTTTGGTCACCAGAGTAGCGTCTAATATGGTAGCAGAGGGTGCCAAACAGATAGTATCCGGTAAACGCCCTTCGGCTAAAGACTTGTTGTTAACTCCACAGAACGCAGCCAAGGTTGCTGAAAAGTTATCTCATCTCCGTGGAGCCGCTATGAAAGTCGGCCAGCTTATTAGTATGGAAGCTGGAGATCTTCTTCCTCGTGAATTGACTGAAATTCTTGCTAAGCTCCGTTCTGATGCATCACCAATGCCGGCAAAAGAACTTGCTGCACTCCTTGAACGAGAATTAGGAAGTAACTGGCAGCATAACTTTATAACGTTTACGTTTCGTCCTATGGCAGCTGCGTCTATCGGACAGGTCCATGAGGCGTACGGAGATGATGGAAACCGCCTTGCCATCAAAGTGCAATATCCGGGTGTAAAAGACAGCATTGAAAGTGACGTAGACAACGTAGGCACTCTCCTTCGTGTGACAGGTTTAGTTCCGGATACTGTTGATTATAAAGGCTTGTTATCCGAGGCTAAAAAGCAGTTGTTAGAAGAAGCCGACTACTGTCGTGAAGCCCGTATGATAGAAGCATACAGAGAAAAACTTGCTGAGATGCCTCAGTTTGTCGTTCCTGATGTGTTCGAAGACATAACGACGTCAGACGTACTGGCCATGAGTTATCTGGAAGGCGAAAATGTTGATTCGCTGGCAAACGAACCGCAAGCCGTCCGAAATCAAGTGGTTAGCGATTTGTTTGAGCTTCTGCTTAAAGAAATTTTTTCATTCAGACTCGTTCAGACAGATCCGAATTTTGCCAACTACCTCTACCAGCCAACAACGAAGAAAATAGCACTATTGGACTTTGGTGCAACGCGAGTTTACCCAGAGCGTTTCAGTCATGGTTATTTGATGTTGATGTCATCTGCGATGCATGGTGATAAACCGGGAATCGAAAAGGCACTCTCTTATATCGGATTCTTCGGAAACGAAATAAAGCCTGAACAAAAAGAAGCGGTCGTCGAGCTGGTTGAAATGGCGATGGAGCCGATGCGTTTTGACGGTGAGTATGACTTTGCAAATACCGATCTCGCAGTTCGTATTAGAGAGGCAGGGATGTCTTTGAGCATGGAAAAAGGTTATTGGCACACCCCGCCCGTCGATGCAATGTTCCTTCATAGGAAAATAGGGGGGCTATACCTGCTGGCTGTTCGATTAAAGGCGAAGGTAAATGTAAGAAATTTGCTAAACCCTTACATCAATTAATCTTATTTTCTTCCACCGATCACACCGTGTTCGGTGGCAACCATGTCTCTCATCTCTATGGTACCCATCGCTTTCATCTGTATGGCACACAACTTGCTCTTTAATCAATTTCACATCCTAAGAAGCATTTTAAAAAACAGGAGCTTACAGCATTTGTAGAAACCGCTGTTCGTAAAAAATCAGCACTTCAGCGACCTGAGTCTAATATCTGTTGCAACTTCATGACTAATAACAATTATTGCTAGCTATCACGCTAATTCTGTTTCTTCTCTTCGCTTTTTTAGTCGGTTGCGCTTCTAATTAGTACATAAGCTTTTTATTGGTAAGCAGCATGAACTCAAGTATTTACAACGATATCCTCGCAATTTGGGACTACCATCAACTCGAACATCAGCCAGTCAGCGCCGACTGTATCATTGTGATGGGGAGTAATGACTTACGGGTTGCTGAAAAAGCTGCAGAGTTGTATTTAGCCGGTATTGCGCCAGTTGTCGTTGTGTCCGGGGGTTTTGGTCGATTTACCCGAGGTGTTTTTCAGAAGCCTGAGGCCCAGTTGTTTGCTGACGTTATGACAGATTGCGGCGTACCAGCGTCGTCTATTTTGGTCGAGGATCAGTCATCAAATACGGGTGAAAATGTGCAATTGTCGTGGGAGCTACTTCAGCGGCATAAAATGACACCAGAAAGAATCCAGCTTGTACACAAACCATACATGGAACGCCGTGCTTATGCGACGTTTCTGAAACAATGGCCAAAATACCCACAATCGATCAAAATATCTTCGCCAGATATCAATTTCTTGGATTATGTGACAGAAGAGTTTCCGCTGGATGCACTTGTCAACGCAATGATGGGAGATCTTATTCGTATGCGTGATTACCCTGAGAGAGGCTTTCAAATCGAGCAGGTTATTCCAGACGATATTTGGCGTTCATATCACCGATTAGTCGATATCGGATTCTTAGGTTCTTAGAGGAAACCACAAAGAGCGCTATCAAGAATTCAAAGTTAGCCGTCTATATTACTTGCTCTATAAACAATGTGTTCATAGCAAGAAGACCTAAAGAAGGCCGCATATTTTCTTTCAGGGGGCTCTGTTGCCATACCAGATTTCTTCAGTCAGTAGCCCCTACTAGCTGGCCTTTCATTTTGTCGCCCCCATAAGCTCAGTTACCAACACTATTAAATCGTAATGATGAATTTCGCCTGCTTCATCATTGTTCTTTTGACGTTATGTTTCTATTTGTCATCTGTGGATGGTGTAAATCTGAAATCATTTGCTACCTTAATTACCCTATACACATCGCCCGTTTCCCTGTGCCGATAGGAAAATGCATCCTCAGTAAGACTTAATATATCGTATGCATCACGATTATATGGATCTGCTGGGTCAGCAGGCCTAAATTGACTCTTCTTAAGCCACCCTTTAAATATCGAGAAGTAGATGCCGCCAGAAATACCCCACTCTCCAACCTCTTCGCTTTGACTTGAGTCAGCAAATTTAAATTTTATGTTATACGTGCCATCAGCATATCGATTTACTATCCATTCGCTGTGACCTCCATTTTTTGAAGGTTGCTTCCCATACCAGGAGCCAATCATAAGATTCCATTGTTGCTTTGAGCCTTCAGTCAGGTCTGGTTTAACCAAATCAGTCGGCTCGTTTGATGTTATTGTCAAGCATCCGGTAACCGCCATGAACAGCGCCAAAAGAATGGCTCTCATTGTCATTTCCTTTTAATTAATATGTGATGGCTTAAGCGACTACGCACCAATATACCCCTTACGTTTTACTCGATATGGTTCATGAATAAAAAATGTGACCCTATTCGGCCACTAAGTATCGTGTGTAAAGGGTAGATGTGTCTAAAACTTGTGGAAAGAGTGAAGTAGGAGGCGAGGGAAGCGAAGCAGTTTACGGTTGCGTTGCTGCGGGCTGAAGTGACCAGGTTGACGAGTATCGATCGGAACAAATACTTTCGGCTACTGGCCGATGTCGAGATGGATGGTGAGCGGCTGACCGAGAAGCTGTTAAAGGACGGACTGATCGGCCTTATTACTGCTTTTTCTGAAGTAACATCGAAGTGCTTCAAGATGTTCATTAACGTCCACGGCGAAATCTTTTTGAAATCGCAGCCGCTGTACTGTTCGTGGGGGCAATTCTGAATTGCTTCGTAATCTTTAATCAAATGGTTTTTGGTACATGTTTTCTAAGAACGTTAGGCTTTCACTATCAGTCAACTCACTTCGAGAAATCCCAAGTCGATTGGATGCAATTTCTAGTTTTTTGCTCGTAACCCCAGTTTCAGAATGCGTTCAATTGCATCCTCTTTTAAGCGCCACTCATCGTCCTTGAGTGGGCAAAATTTCGAGTCATCAACACATTCTCTGCGTGTGTCATCTGCGTCAAAATATAACTAAATCGTGCTTATCAAACATGAGGTCTTTTCTTCAGATAGAGATAACACCGCATTTTTTCCTTAAGTACAGGTGTTCAGCCAGTAATACTGAACTATGCCATTTTGTCCTGATACTTCCTTTTCCGCTTCGAGAACACCTTTGTTGTGCTTGATAGCCTTAACTGAACCAAGGTTGGCTTTGTTTACCGTTACTAGCGCTCTATCAATACCGATACTCTTAGCCTTAGGTAACGTGAGTTCTAGAATACGCTTAGCGTAACCTTTTTGCCGCTCTGATGGTTTGATTCCATAACCAATGTGACCACCTAGAACCAATAATCCATCGTTGAGCTCATGCCTCAGATTCGAACATCCGACAACTTGCTCATTTTCGTCGATAAGCCAATAGGAACTATGTGCGACAAAACCCGGAACTTCCTCACCTCTTGAGTAGGCAGACAACCTATCAAGCAACGAAGAAAAGTCTTCATAATCTTCAGCTAATACGAACGGAACAAACACCTCTTCTCTTTCAAAAAACTCTCGAACCATTTCAATGTACGACTCTTGATATTCAACCCTTGGAGTTACTAACTTCATCCTAAATTCCTCTTTTATGTATAACTGTGTAATAAACCCCAAAGTGTCAAATATAATTCCTGCGATTTGTCCAATATAAATTAATGGTGAAATTTTATAACATCATAAGTCTGTAGAGATTAATTATTTAATTTCAGAATATTCGACCAGTTCGAAGTTATAATTTTTTTGCAATCAGGGTAAATTCTCCGGGTACCTTTTTATCGCCAGGTTTCGGTAGCTCACGAAGCTCAGTAATTTGCATATCATTTTGACCCACAGCAGTAACTATCTCTCCTAGTTGATAAAACTTTAGTGAGCACTTTGGGAATATCTCTTGTTCTTTTTCATCAAACTGATTTTCGTAAGCGACAGGAAAATTCCTCAGCTTTTCGTCAAAATAATCTCCATCTGTGCCAGTTGATGAAGAAATAATTTTTCGAAAAGGATGGAAATCATTAAGGATCAACATGCCGCCCACTCGTAAGTATTTAGATACTTTATCAAAAAAGACATGAAGATCGTCAAAGTAGTGTAAGATTCCACCTTCGCAAAATACAATATCGAAATATTCATTTAATGCATCATCATGGTATGTAATGAAGTCTGATATTTCATATCTAAGCTTCACATTTGTATGGTTTGCTAGCTCTAGGGCATATTTTTTATTTTCTTCAGATATATCAATAATAGTAACTTCTGCTCCGAGAAGGCATAACGGTACTGCCTTTCTGCCGTTGGAACCAAGTGCATTAAGGACTTTACTACCTTTTATATCTTGAAAAAAATCTGTGTATCGTGAGTTTATATTATTTGTGGGGTCTCTAAGAAGGCGCTTAGCAAATTCTCTTGGTTCACCATATTTATTACACCAGAATTCATAAGCTCGATAGTTCCATGCCTTTTTGTTGAGTTGACTTTGTTCACGCATTAATGTTCCTCTATTCACTTTTTTAATCAGGTATTTTTGTAAAGGCTATAAAAATAAACTCGGAATTTTGGAATCATTTACTCTTAGATTGGGCTTGTTGAGATACTAATATGATTTATAAATAATATCATACTAATAAAATAGTTATATGTGTATTATTACGACATATCTCTAGTTTCTTCATTAAAAATAGTATTGATATATGATTAATAAAAAATAGATTTTTACTTTTCTTTGGTTGAAATTTAGTCATTGTTTTATAAAAAATACTAGTCCACACCTTATTTCAATTTCAAAATATAAAAGATACTTAAGTTCAGAGCGAGTCTAACTGTTGTTGTGATTCTTGAGTTCAATTGTGCTTAACTCCTAAACGATGATGCGCTTGAACGCTGTCTTGATGTTCACATGACTGGTCGCAGCATTAAGTCATAGCTGAGCTAGTTGTCGATATTATAGGATTAGCCAGTAAAGCTTTACACTGGGGCATTGTCAGTTTCTAAGTCGATGGCGGGTATGCCGAGATAAAGCAGAAACGGTTGCTCCCGCGTAGTGAAAAAGCGACCAAAAGGGAGCAGCGAACACTGGCGCATAACTTACTTAAGAATATCGAGAAGAAGCAATAACCTAACTATACAGCCAACGCTTTGCCTACCAAAGTTATGCTGAGCTGGCGCTGTCTATATTTAGTTATTGGCTCTCACTGTATGCCAACTTTCCCGCGAGACCTATTAGTAATACACCTGATACACCTTCCAGTGCTCGAGAATATCGCTGCGAACTTGGTCGGCTAAACATCCAGTTGCCAGCCACTGCATACAAAACGTTACATAGAGTTGCTAACGTACTGAATAGAAGACCAAGAAGCAAAAGCTGCATTGATACAGAGCCAGCTGAGGTATCAACAAACTGTGGTAAAAATGATAGAAAGAAGATTGCAACCTTCGGGTTTAAGGCACTTACAATGACCCCCTGCATGAATACACCGTGACTACTTACTGAGTTACTTTTGACTTCGATAGTTTGCTTGCCACGCCACACGGAAAGAAGAGACCGCACCCCGAGATAAAGCAGGTAAAAAGCTCCCAACCACTTGATAAAACTGAATGCTAATGCTGAACTAACGATGATGGCTGATAAGCCTAAACACGCTGCCATTGTATGGAAAAAGTAACCGACACCTAAGCCTAGCGCTGCTTTCATGGCACTAGCTGTATGACCTTTCATTGTATTTGAGACAATATAGATCACATCAGGTCCAGGAATCATATTGATGGTTAAACAAGCAATGACGAATAAAAATAATGAGTTTACGTCCATGTCCTTTCCCTAATAGCCGTAGCGACCCGATAAAATATAAACACAATCTGCTTGTATTGCAGTATTGCCATAACAGATTGAATACTTGCCCGAAGACTCTGAGAGTCCGCAATTCACAGTGCGGTTTATGAGCACATGCAACAGGTTATCTCATTCACCATGAGAGCTATCCAATACAGGCCAAACGCTGGAGTCTGATCATAAAAATAAATCACATTATGTATCGGAAAAACATCTTAACCTTAAAAAACGTATTCAAAAAAATAACACGAAGAGATTACTCGTAGTCAGTACCTCCATTTACCCTTAAAGAAAGGGGTTCGTACGAGAGTATGCTGCCTGTTTTGACATAACCCCTATTAACTCTACCGTTAGCTTGTTGTTGATCGGATAAAGTTGAGTATCTTATCCTCCATTTTTTCTTTACCGGGTTGCTCAATAGGGAAGTGGCCACAATTTTCTAATATAACTTTATATTTGGAGGCTTTGATACGGTCAAAAAATAACTCGCTGATAGACGTCGGGGTCCACTTATCATCACCCGGATGGCAGAGTAACACTGGTATATCAGTAAACTCTTCTGGCTCTTTGACTGGAACACTGTTCATCATTGATAAGAGAAATCCCAGCTCAACATTATTTCCGGCTCCTCTCTTATCTTTTAGCAAAACATTTAGGACTCGTTTATCATTCACTAAACCTTTCATATTGGTGCATAGAGAGATTGGCACTTTTATTTTTTTGATGACGGAGGGCACTTTCTTCAGAAGCGATAAACCATATGTACCCATAAATTTATACCGAGCTGAATGCTCGCGTACTGTCGTTATTCTGTTATCAAGAATATTTGTAATGATAAGTCCATTTACTTTACCTACCTTACAAGCCACGTTGTAAGCTAACATGCCACCCGCACTAAGTCCCAATAAAATGACCTTTTTATTTTCAGCTATCTTTGATTTAGCAATTTCACAGCCAATATCAATCCAATCATTATATGTAGGGTATTTTTCAAATTCGCTGAAACCATAACCGGGTAAATCAGGACATATGACTTCATAACCTTGTTTGAAAAGTGGAATTGCCATAAACGAGAGTAACCTTCCATTACCACCGACGCCATGAAATACAATGATGCATACATCAGTCTCGTCAGTAGGTATGTACTCATCTAAATGAATATTATAATTCGACAAACCAAAAAATTTCTCTCGTGGCATTAATTCATCGGTAAGTTGATTATCTGATGGTAAATACTGTTGTAATTCTCTCCAAACCTGCTCTTCGCTATACATATTTTTTCCATCCGTAGAGGTCAAAAATCAACGACGCTTAAAAGTGCCAAAGATTATTTCTTGAAGCTTTCTTTGAGCACAGGTCACGATACCAGACCTTTTTGAGTAACCGCGGTATATTGTTGCGTCTCATCTCCAGAAACAAACAATTTGTTTTTCTCGCTAATGGTCTAAAGCTGTAATGAAAGGAGCGGGAAAAAGAAAAGCGCGCCAAGAAAGATGAGCGCGCTGTGAAAACAGTCCTTTCAGGGGAAAAGTACGACTTACGCAGTTAAAAAAGGAGATAGCCCTTGCCTACCGATGCCTGAATGCACACAAACATTTTAATGATTAACTCATTTTCATTAATAGCTTATAGCTTAATCACAGCAAGCATATCATCACCGTCCTCGTCTAAACCAACCTCCTGAAATCCAAAACTTGAATAAAATTCTTTAGCTATGGGGTTCGTAGATTTGTAGCAGATTTCGATTTCTTCAAGCTCAGTCGTTTCTTTGATTTCGTTAATTGCGAGAGATAAGGCTGTCCGGCCAATACCCTTATTTTGGTACTTTTTATCAATCATAAAACGCCATATTGAAATTTTTGATGGTGTTTCCAGTACCCACATGAAGAATCCAACTATAGTGCTATCTTGGTATATGGCTCGGCAAGAGTAGCCGTGATTATATTGCGCTTCTACAAGAGACCACATATTACAAGCAACATATTCCTCCTGCTTTTCTGTAACATCTAGCTCACATACAGTTTCGTAATTTGAATTATCTATTTTTTTAAGTGTTATTTCCATGTACACCTCGATATCTTCTATAGGTATAATTTGTGTTTGTTCGCTAGCTCAAATCAGTCAATCTTTATATTTTTACTTTTTAAGATATGTAAAAGAAGAAAATATTGACTTTTGATGTTGGCCCAATATGACTAAATATTTCATAGTCAACCTGCCAAAAATTATTAAATTCGAATACGATATTACTCTTGTAGACTTCTTATAGTGATTTATTTGCAACCTTAGCCATGGCTGAACCTATGTTTATCCCAGAGTTGACTAGAGAAGCGCCTATTAACACTCCCACTAAAATGAGTAATGCAGTTCTTTGCGTTTTCGGTAAAGCTCTCCACCATTTAGTTAATCTATCCATATGACAATCTCGCCGAAGTATAAGAGCATAACCATATTTTCGATCTTAAATAACGAAAATTAATACCGCACTATCGTTTGACACCATAACAAAATATTTCAATAAATAATGGATATTTATGTGGGATAGCTCGGAAAGTCAGGAGTCAGTGACTTGGTTACATAAAAATCGGTTGAGGAAATGAGAAGTCATTAACTTTAATGATTGAAGGTCTAAGGTTGGATTGGCTTTGACTAGACCATATTCAAAAATAAACGAGATGATTTTAGGAATAAAGCTTAGGTTTCATAACGATTTTTTTAGAGATTATGATGATTACATTATCAATTATAGGTAGCGACTCCCATGGTTTTGAGCGGGCAGTATTGACGATAAGAAAATATTAAACCTAGTATATCTGATGATAAAAGGGTTATGAAGAATTTCCCAGCGGCAAGAATACATCGCAACTGGGGAGTTTACTCCGTATTAATTGATATAGAGACCGATCTCTACACTTTGATTAATTATATGTTCTGTGATGGGGCATAGTTCAGGTGAAAATTCCTCAATATATGACTTTCTTATTCTGACTCTTCCACAGCTATCTCACTATCTTTGGCGTTAGGAACTCCGTGCAATAGGTGGTTGATAAGCGGGGGAAGTCCATTGATGACAGAGGAAAATTTTGCTTCTTTTGTTTTTTTCTCCTCAAATTCATGCCAGAGATTTTTAACCTTTTCGGGTTAACGTTTTTACTGTTAAAAGAGCTTATCCGATATGTTTTATAAAGGTTTAATCAGTTGAGCTCAGCAGAAACCTAGATGCTTTCAACCTTCGATAACTCTCTTCTTTACCTCTGAGAAGCAAGCGACTTAGCAAGCAGAAAAAGTAATGGCTACTACGCCACCCTGTTTTACAGGGTTGGCAGCCTTTCAAAAAAACACATCATAATGCCTTTCTATCTAACAACTTCGATAAAGAGTGTTGGCTTCGACACATTGCGGTCAGCAAATCTACGCCCTTTAAATCATCTCATTTGCTGTTTAAACAGTACCATATTGCCTTCATAAGATATTCACACCTAGATGAATTATTTACCTTCCTTACTAGTAAACTTCTAGATATAAATTTAATTAAAAAAAATACTATCACTATTTTTAAATAAAAATAATTTCATATAACGGTAATTGATTTTATTTTGTCTAAAAAATAATAAACCCCCTTTCTAAATGATAGATTAGTGTCATATGACACTAATTGATAAATATTGAGTTTTATAGACGAAAATATAGGGATTCTAATCCTATATGACTGAATTAAAAGATTTATTACTATCATACATGTATATGCATTAAATCTTATTACAACAAAACAATATCGAATGCATTAATTCTATTATCTTTATCTGTTCCTATATAAAAGTTCCTGATTTAAGTAAAGAATTAATGGCATTGAGAAGTCGGGTTTCATAACAACGAAACGGAAAAACTGCAAATGACGCAGTGATAGATGTGTTCAATATTATGTTTGGAGAATGATATGCAGAGATCAAATCTACTGTTGATGAATTTTTTTGTAACACTAAACCTACTTATTTATTTATTAAGTCATTCATCCAAAGCAGAGGAAATTTCTTACAAGAAAAATATCCTTCACTCCGACACTAAAGTAATCAAAAAGCTTGAGGCTACCACTGATAACCCAGATGAGCAGAAGTATATTTTTGCGGGACCATTTGATTCTTCCGGCAATAGCGGGAGTGATCAACTCCCCGAGATACCTGCGATATACAGGAATGTGTCAGGGATTATAAGTGCGGAGTTTTCACGACCACATTTGCCTGTTGCCCGAATGTCCAGAGATGGGCGAATTGCAATTATCGCAACAAAAGCTTACGCGGTTAAACCCACGGCTGTAAAAGCTTCGATAGTTGACCAGCCAAGAGGCGCAATTGCCGATTTCGTTGACTTTGAGCAGGGTAAACCTTTGCCATATAAAGTAGTTGAAACGTCAATCTGTGAGCCTGCAGAGGGGCACCCTGTTTCAGGCCGTAAAAATCCATATACATGTGGAAGTGGTGGCAATGATGACTGCTACGACCTCCACATTGTCACTCAGCGGCCAAGAAGTGCCAGTGAACCAAATTTAATTTCGTTTCACAGCGTGCCGATGACCTTTCAGGTAGAGAATCCAAAAACAAAAGATGCCCGCATCGTAAAAATCACACGCGGCGATTCAACTGTGCGTGATTCCTATTTGACACATGTGACTGTTGAGCCAATGACACCCGCAGACGGGAGGTTATTGGTCACCCGTTCTGAACTGCAGACGTTGACTTGGTTTAACGAGAATACCGGACAGTTCGTCAAAGGAAAGAATGTCGATATCGTTTATTCCTATATTGAGGAGCCCCATCAGCCATGTGATGCCAGCCAGTGGAAAGAATTTAAGCCATTAAGCCATGCGCCTTACGATGAACGCCTTAATAAAAGATACAAGTTTGCAGCGTTCCCATTTCGTGATGCATCAGGGCGAGTCATTCCCGATGGCGACGATATGCAAGGTTCTTATCCTTGGTTAGATAAAGATGCTATTAACGTAACAATGATGATGGGGACGGAGAGGCTCCATGAATTAGACGTAAATGGAAAGGTGATATCTCAACGCTATCCTGCTCGCTGTGTTGTTCCGGGTTGTACCGAACGACAGCTGGCTGATTTTGAAGACCGTTTCAATTACACAGGCATGGCTCTGTTTGGTGGCTGGACGCAGGGCAAGGTGGTACTGCTCGACGGCATTCTTAACGAAAGTGACTACAAAATTGGTATTGATGATAGCAACCACAATTATGTTTCATTGTATCGACCCGCTTCAGGCTTATATGGCAATGAGAGTGGTGAAGTACATGTGGGGGGAGTGCGGGAAGTCCCAAGCTTTCCTGCTGAAACGTTTGGCTTTAAGCCCGTTCATTCAGGGCGCCCTGATGGATATTTCTTTGCGACGTTTTTTGACTCGATAGAAAATAGATTTAACTTTTGGCAACCGCTCAGGCCGGTGACACCAAAAGATGTCTCATGGCTGTCAAGCACAGGACGTCACACAGATGAGTTGGCATTTGATGATTATCTCAATCCTCATGCATTTATCGTCTCTAATATGGTTGGGCTAATGGACAGGGTCGATATTGACCCCAGAAGTGCACGATTTACTGCTGATTATAAAGATGGTTGGAGTGTTGGAGAGCTGGCATTTACCCAAGAGGTTCGCCTTCAGAACTCTGCGACAACCTTACCCGAATACTGGCATGTCCCTGTCTCAGGCGAGTTGCACAATGGCCGACTTGAGCCAGTGGCACTCGGTGGTGTTCGCGGTCGAGGTGTTTGGTTCAACGGAACGGATACTTACATTAGCTATAAAATCAAAGAGCAGCCAAGACGGGTAGATGCCTTCCATTGGTACGTGGGGGTTTTTCTGGATCCTCGTACCAAAGTTCAACACTCAGAACAGGCACTGATTGAGTTTCCTGATGGCAGCGTTATTTCTATTTTTGATCAACAGGAGATTCGTTATCGAGAGCCACAAGGGAATGTGAAGCATAAGTTCGCCTTACCGCGCCCTCTTGAAAGTACTCAATGGAGCCATATAGGCATGTCCATCGGCCCCGGAGGGTACCGCATCCAACTTTTGCTCAACGGCTTACTTTATGATGACTATGTCAGTGATACGCCGCTTTTTCAGATGGTGCCCGGAAAACTCCGCGTTGGTTATGCCAAAAATGGTTTGGACGAAAATGAAGCGGTAGGGAGTTTTCACGGCTGGGTTGACGAATTTAAAGTATTTGCGAGGCGATTTACTCCGGAAGTTGCGTGTAATCATGCACATGGAACTCTCATTGGTCTTCCCGCAAATTACAGTGGTCCGTGGAAAGCAACCGCGGCGGATTACCCAGCCAGCACTCACAGGGTAATGGACGGTGAGATGCGGATGCGTGGTGAGGAAACCTACCCATCATACGCCTGTTATCTTGATAACAGCTGGGATTACGCGGCGCACATGATGAATCTTCCTGAAGGAACAATTGGCTTGCGTGAGGCCGTTAACTTTCCCGAGGGCCCCGTCTATTATGACCAGCCTCGCCCCGACTCAGTGTTCAATTCTTTTTGTCTTGATTGTCACCACAAACAGGCTCCAATAGGCTTATCGTTAAATGCCCTGAGGTTTGACCCCAACTTGTTGGCTCAAGACGATCCCCGCCGACAACCGATGCAACCGCCTGCTCTGATCCGGGGTAATTTACCGGAAGGTTGGCTTAACAATGGCTATCACCGACAGTTGGAACAACAAGGTATACCTATTGACAGCTTTATTCTTCCATCAGCAAAGAACACCATCTCATCTATTTCAGGCTTTACACTCGTCGATGCAGACACTGGCTACGACATTATGCCGCTCGTTGATGGAATGACAATTGACCGTTCATTGTTGCCAACACCGAGGGTCAATATTCGGGCTTTGACGTCGTCGCTGACCAGGCTTGTTGAGTTTGATTTTGATGGCGAACAATTTACTGCCGACTCTGCCCCTTTTGCCATATTTGGTACAGAAGACGACAACTATCTGGGCCAGCCTCTTCCAACCGGATTTCACGTTTTGTCAGCAAAAGTGGCTGACTCATTAACGGAGTTCGACGACAAGCTCAACGAGATCTCTTTCACTGTCATAGGTGAACTGGCCAACCCAGAAACGGGTGTTGACCCGGTGTATGTCGAACTGCCGGAGGCAGAGAATGTTGTTGAGACATTTGCTCTCAGATTAAGTGATGTTTTTGAGTCGTTCATTCCCACGATCACTGACACGCTGCTTGATAGATTTGTAACGTCGGCAAAGGCCTGGATAGAGGAACTGATTGAACGTTTTATTGACTTTCTTGAGTTTGAAAACAGAGATGAGTCAGGCCTTAGTATTAGTATCCGACAGGCTGTAAAGTACGACGATGAGATATTTATTTCGGGTGTTGTTACTGGACCACATACCGGAAACATGATGATAAATGGCGAATCAGCGCAATTGGAGAATGGCAGATTCGACTTCAAAACAGCACGTCATAAGATCGATACTGGGTCGGTCAGTGATGAAGCGCAGCAGATTCAGCCCTCGTTGGCCTATGATCTAGAGGTTGAATCAGCCAACGGCGGCTCGTATCAGACAACGATACTGTTTGAAAATCAGGTTATAAAAAAAGGGGCGGCATTCAGGCTGGATAATGAGTCTGAGTTGTTTACCCGGTTGGCAGACAGTATCGCTGGGAAGGCTATCCCTCAGGTTGTATCTGGACTCAACAATCTTCAATTGGTCAACGTAGATACCCAAATCTTTGAGTTAAGGGCTGACATTAGCAGTATTTCCGCCAATTCGGGAGATGTGGTGTTAGCCACCGGGGCACTTTCTAAAGAGAGTATTAACCTCAGAGCAGAGGCTAAGATCAATGACCTTATTCTGAACGGCCAAATTACCCAGCGTTTTTGTATACCGTGGTTTTGGGGTAACCCTCCTTGCTGGCAGTCGACCAGTGTACTTCGAATGGAAACGGTTATGCATAGCCCCATTAATATTCAAATTATCGAGGGAAGAAAAAACAGGGAAATTGTAGAAATAAAATCGGTGTCTGGTTCGGTGTATTTTTCCGATTCAACGCTTTCTGTACTCGGTCTACCAGAATGGATGCTTTCCCCCTTAGCCGGAGTCATTGAATGGCTGATACGCGAACCCGCACAGGGCCTGGTAGGGGGGCTTGTTACTGCTCAGGCAGAACAGGCTGTAGAAGAACAAATCAGTCCTATTCTTGCCAAAGTGACGTCCAGTCAGGAGTCTATAGCGGGGTATCCGAGTCACGAAACAGAGGTGAATGCCCTTTTTGGCCCCTTGCTATTGGTGAGCCAGTACACGCCCAAAGGCGTCAGTTTATCCTTTGAACCAGAGCGGCTGGAAACAACAGGGTCTTCGCTTATCGCAGAGTTTAATCCCAGATTACTTTCCAGCACTTATGACCAACAAGTTCTGTTTGGCTATCGTGCCGATGTTTCAAAGGGGGCGTCAGAGTCGGCACCTGCGGTGATTGATAATCTGGAAACTGTAAACAATCGAGATGCGCTTGTTTACATTAAAGGTCAGCAGGTTAATCAGTTCTTATCTGGATTGACACAAGAAGGGTTAATTGACCATAGATATCAGGCACAAATTAGCGATATTTTGCGTATTGAAAACCTGATGGATACATTTATCGAGCAAGAGAAAACGAGCTCTCAATCAAGCGGTTCCATGGCAGGTATTGAGGATCAGTCAGAGGCAGTGAATCAAGTCAGCGAAATTCTTCATGAGCACATCTTAAAAATGCAGACTGAAATAAATGGTCTTGGACAGCCTGTTGTCATTGACGCCGAGGTGATCAGTTCTCCATACCTGCTGATGCCAGAGGGTGATGAGGTCATGCGAATTGCCTTTGATAACGTACTGATCACTCTAGGACTCGACCAAGGCGAGTTGAAGGGCGATAAAGAACTGTTCAGTGTTTCAGTCGATATGCAGGCAGCGATAGACTTGAAGTATGCGGGTGAACAGGAATTACCGACGTTGAGCATTAGTGATCTGACATATAACGTTATCGAGCAGACCAACTATAGCTCAGATATTCCGCCAATTGTTGTTGATAAAGTTAGCCAAAAGCTGCTAAGCAAAGTCCCAGAAGAGTTAATAAACAACATTAAAGATGAATTGAGATTACCGACCAAGTTATTGATGTCTCAATCTGACGACCTGCGAGGGATAAACGGAAACTGGTTCCGCCCGACGCCAGAATCTACCGATGTCGCCATTGCCTTTGATTTCATTTTTGACTGAGTTCTTGCCCCCATTCACTTTATCGAGTGGGGGCATTATTTGGCATAAAGCGCAGGTTTCAAAAAGATTTTTGTGGGAATTAAGAGGGTTACATTATCACCTACAATTAGCGACTCCAATGGTTTAGAGCGAGCAACACTGACGATTAGAAATATCAACCCACTATGTCTGATGACAAAAGGGCTATTATGCATTCCCCAGCAGCAAGGAAACATCGCAATGGAGGAGACTACTTTGTATTACTCGATATAAAGAATAGCCTCTACACTTTTATCAATCATATGCCCTGTGATAGGCCATAGGTCAGGTGCGAATTCCTCGATATATGACTTTCTTGCTCTCACTTTTTCCGCGGCTATGTCAGTTCACATTGTATGTATGAATCGGAATAAAAAGGCCGCTCCCATATCAGAGAACGGCCAATGTCACTCGCCTTATCAGCTTTTCAGGAAGTCCCAATAGAGAGGGTGGGGCTCTGTCATCGTCTCTCCACCGTCGTCGGTGTAAGCTACTTCTGGTCTGGGAACAACTAATTCATCGAATGTAAATTCACTGCCTTCTATCATTACATCGTCAAAATTTTTGAGTTCCGGGAAAACGGTATTTAATTGCTCTTCATTACAGCCCAGCCAGCGACTAACTGTTGCATTCACCTGGTCGCTACATACAGTAGGGATCACGCGTTGTGTATCTGTGACATTTCTCCCTTTTTTTCCAACCTCAGGCCATACCCCAACAGCTGTGTTTGGATACATGAAGTTATCTCTATGAGTGAAAACCAATTGATGGCCACCCCAACCATGATCGGTACCATTATCATTTGGTGACAAACGTCTGCCAAAATCAGACATCGTTGTCGTGACAACGTTTTTCATTAAGTTTTCATCTTCAAGCTTTTTGAGAAAATAGTCGAGACCTTCAGCAAGCGTGGTTAACAACTCAGGGTGGCGTTCTTTCATATTTCCATGCGTATCAAAACCGCCCATGTTGATGAAGAACACTTGTCTTTCGTAGCCGAGATCACCTTTTGCATTTTCGCGGTTCGCTTTCATCAGTGCGATGACTGATTCGAAGTTGGCAATCATGTCGCTATCGTCATACTCCAAGTCATCCGGGTCTGAATAATCGCCTGTCAACTCTTTAAGTCGTGCGTTGTTGAATTCACTGTCTCTCATACTTTCGCTGACGGTGCGAGAGTAAAGATTACTGTAATGTCTTTTTCTTTTATTAAGGTGCTCTTCATAAGATTCTTTAAGACGGTCGGCCCCTTTGTAACCTTCAAGTTGATTTTGCTTAACCCCCACCTCACTGCTTTTGGTGCTTGCTTTATAGGCTATCGGATTGTAGCGATCGCCCCGGAGTGCATTAATGCTGGGGATACCGAAGCTAGGTGATAAAGCTCTTGCACTACTGCCTTCTAGGTCAAAATTATCGAGGATCCGACCTATCCAGCCATTTTTGTTGACGACATCCATACCGTGATACCAGTATTTACGCTGCGAGTTATGAGAATGCAGTTGTTTTGGCTTCGCTACATAGTCATAGTTGTTTCTGTCTGTTGGCTGAATAAGCGGGCCGCTGTTGAGAATAATGCTGGCATCCCCCTTTTTGAAATAAGGCTTAAGGGCGACCAGGTGTTTATTCAGATAAAGATCGTCGAGTGAGAGAACACTACCACTACTTGATGGATAGATGCCTTTGCACTGACTATTAAAAATCTCTTTTCTACCTAAGGCGACGGTTCCACGAACCTTTCTATATGCCTTCCACTCAGCAGTGCCCGGTGCGGGCAGCACAGTGTTGAAAGCATCATTACCACCGTTGAGAAAGACGACAACCAAAGCTTTATAGTCATCAGGAGTGATTGATGCATTGGCTTGCGCTACTCTGGAAAACGCAGAAGCAACTGCGACGGCAGAAGATGTCTTAATAAATGCTCGTCTTGAAATTTTCATACGTCACCTCCCGCTTCCATCAACTCAATAAGTTCTTTGGATTCTTTCTTCCAAATATTCCAGTTAACCACTTCGTGTTCAAAGGTCTGAAATTCAGGTGAAATTATCGATAGGTAGAGAACCTCTTTTATCAACGCCGCTCTTGTCACTTCATCTTGTGATTTCTGCGCTCTTTCGATATGCCTCGTAAGTCTATTCCTCAAAGAAAAACTCATTGTGCCCATAAAAAATCGTTTCTCGATAAGATCAAGAAACGGACCTGATTCCCAGTTATTCTCCTCATCAACATCAAGCGCCTTTTTAAACGGTTTGATGTCCCAGCCTGGAGAATTATTGTTTCTATAATTCTTTTCGTAAGTGGTGACTAATTTCCAACATAGATTTTCGTAGCGTTTTACACTGATAACACCCAGTAACTCAGCTTCAGGCGCAATAAGTTTTTTATTCGTTACCTCGCCTTTCGGTGCGAAATCTGGCTCGAAAAAATTAAAGACAGTGGGTGAGCCATAAAAAGATTGACCAATTCCCGCCATATTGAGGCCTTTATATCGCTCTGTTTCTTTGGCGTATGTCATACCTAAGGAGCGGCACGCATTCGTCACGCACATAAGAGGCTCTTTCACTTTGCCAAATCTGTCATTCTCTGCACTTCTTCTGTAGCGAGGTCCAATGTCTAAAAGGGCATCATCATGCAATAAAATCGCACTGACTACGGCGAATAGGTCGCCTTTGGTGTCGACAAAAACGTTTGCAATGTCTTCAACAAACTTCGTTCTTGGATTGCTTTGAACCAGCATTTTAATAAGTGCTTTTGAAATAAAAGGTGCGGTGTTGGGATGCTCGCATAGTATGTCCAATACATGGTTTAGATCCTGATTTGCATTCCCGCCGGGGATTTCTTTGCCAAGTATCACTTTGCTACCCGTGTCATGGAGGCTCGCTTTCGCTTTCAGCGGCTTGTGATTCCATATCGATTCGTCGTATGAACCTCCTCTCCATCCAGTCAATGCGCGCGCCATCTCTTCCACATCTTTCTGGGTATAAGTTTCCACTGCAACGCCGCCTTTGGTGAGAACACTTCCGTCCATCTTGAGTTTCACAAGACCTATGGTGAATAGCTGCATAACCTCGCGGGCATAATTTTCGTCAGGAAACGTACCCTTTTCCTCGTTTGCTTTTGAACTTGAGTTCAGGCCGAGCATTTGGCCCATTGTCGGGTGGAGGGTGACATGTTTAAGAAGGTCTCTGAATGATCCCAGACTATGCTCAACGAGCATATCGTGGTAAGCAGCTAAAAAACGGTATCTGACGGTAACTCCGCGGCTGATGCCGGGTCCGGAAACAACAAAAATCTGGCTGAGGGCAAACGCGACGCGTTGACGAAGTTGATCGGGGGCATCAAGGGCGGTTTGCCATAGCAGTCCTTCAAAACTTTTTTTGTCAATCGTCTTACATATTTTCATTTTCCTTTTTTCTTTTGGGTGGTCACAATATAGGTCAGTAAATATATGCGCTCTTTCCGATATAACCGTTTTTTCCTCATCTCTTTGGGTATTAAGCCATTCTTGTAAACCCACTTTTTCTACTTTATCTACCAATTCTTCTGTGTATCCGTATGTTGCTCGGTTTAAAAAGCGTCTTATGATGTTTCGATATTCCTCTTTATGACTGTCTTTATTCTGTAATATATATTGGGCAACCTGCCCGTAAAGTTTATACTCCGACATTTTCACTTCCTTATACGTAAGGCCTTGCGTCACGTTTATTTATCAACCGGTATATGGATATTTTTACTTTTATTTTTCTAGTTACACTGCTTATCAAATCATGCAGTCTTCTTTAAATGATAGATGTTTATTTTTTAAACAGGTGTGAATATTCGCTTTTAATGAAATAAAAGTAAACTATTGAAATTAGTGTCTTATTTTTGATTATCAGTATAAGTGATTTTTATAAAACTTAATGCTTATATCTATGACTGGGTTGTTAATTAAAAACTAAGGCAGATATAAATGAGATGTCTACATCGACTCTGAGAAAAATAAGTTGCTATATCACTGACAATTAATAATCTATCCGTATGCAATAATCAATAAACTATTTAAAAAGCGTTGAATTGGTGTCATTGAGAAGCATCGACCAGTTCAAATCTCCGTTATATTTTTTACTATACCTTGAGAGCTGTGCTTGCTTCACTCAGTAGACACCTCGCTTTCAGAGTGACTGATAGCTTTCTTTATCAGCGCAACCTCTACCAACAACGTATTCCAGCCAGGTAAGCCGCTCGAATATTAGTTAATTTCAAGCGATAAAATTGAAACCAATATATACATTTTTTTTGTCGAATCCTTCTCACATGGCCACTGAATAAATTATTTTAAATTAATGCTTTACCTCATGTTAGGTTAAGGTTTTATAGTCTCTTCATCAGCTAGCGGGTCACCTGGAAAAAAGGAAATGTAAATCTTGTTTATAGATTGTTTGACCTCAGCTTTGTATGACTGTAAATCGAGAGGTAATGATAATGAGATTAGAGCACGTAAATCTGGTAGTTCGAGATATTGAGAAGACACTACACTTTTATCAAACTATTTTTCCTGAATGGAAAGTGCGAGCTGAAGGGCGAGGTACGTGGTTAGATAAGCCAAGACAGTGGATTCATTTCGGTGATGATTACCACTACATTGCTTTCAGTGATAATGGAGAGGGGGAAAACAGAGATCTCTCCGGGCATCAGACAGGATTAGGACATTTTGCATATGTCACAGACGACATGGATGGACTTATTCTCCGCTTGACGAGAGCTGGGTATAGCATTGATAAGGTAGGCGTAGAAAATCCATTTCGAAGAAATATATACCTTGTTGACCCTAATGGCTTTGAGGTTGAGTTTGTTCAGTATTTCAGCGAGAAACCTGAGGAGAGAAATAATACACTTACTTAGCTCTAATTTATGTATTTTGTTTTACGATTTCTGTGGAAAACTTAAAGGTTAAACTTTATTTATATTGGTGCTCAAACCATTTAATTGCTTATTTTATAATGCTGGACTGTTAAATTGTCTAGGTGTTAGCTAAATAGTTTGAGCTCATATTTTTTTGGCGGCTAATTTTTATCTGTGTAAACTTCGAATAGATATAATGACCTTAGTATTTCTCTAAAGCAGATTTCATCCTACATAGTGAGTCACGATATACTCAGTTCCATCCACATTGAACTTACATATTGATTATTTTTCTTGGCGTATTCATTGAAGATTCCAATCTCTTTAAATCCAAATTTTTTATGTAAAGCAATAGATGCAACGTTAGGAACTGCAATTCCAGACAATACCTTATGAACATTATGGCTTTTGACGTGAGAGAGCAGCCGACTATACAGAGCTGATCCAATACCTTTCGTCATAACATCTGGCGAGAGGTAAATAGTTATCTCAACAGTATCAGAAAAAGCTGTTGATGGACGATAAGGCTGAGTACAGGCAAATCCAACCACTTTGTTGTTTTCAATTGCACAGTAGATTTGATGAGGAAGTTCTTCTGAAAACTGTTCAAACCAGGTCGTTCTATTCTCCTCAGTAAACGGTTCTGTTTCAAATCGTGAATTACTATGAAGTATGTAATGATTGAAAATTTCAGTTATCTCTGGGATATGTACATTTTTACCGGGAATAATAGTGGTCATTTTTAACGTCGAATAGATTTACGTTTTATTATTTTATGTGTTTAGGCTTCTGTTTATACTTTTATATTCAAAACTTGGAAGCAGTTAATACTTCAGATAAACATGATTGGAGTTAAATCCCAAAGAAATATGCGTAATATTATTTTAGGATATGCTAACTAAAAATCAGCGTGAACACTGGTGTTGAAGCACAAACTGAAGCTATCTTACCGCGAACTTTAAGTGCGTTTACAAGATGGTCGTCACTGACAGTTCATCAAAAAGGCATGACATAGGGTAGGGTAATGCCAGTTGAGGCATCGAGTGTTTGCCAAAATACTTAAGTGTTACTGTTTCTGTATCCATAGGCTTTATTGAGCGACCGATTATTTTGCAGCGAAATAGTAAAGCGGTGTACTCAACCTGATCACCATTTGGATAGGTAAAACCAAAACCCTCTCCACCAAAGAGACCAATCAGTCTTTCAATGTTCACCTCAAATCCTGTCTCTTCCGCAACTTCTCGAATTAAAGCGTGTTTGGGTGATTCGCCCGGTTCAATCATTCCGGCAGGTAAGCTCCAACTGCCATCGGCTTTCTGTTGCAGTAACAACTCTCTGTCGTCATTCAAAATAACGGCGGCTACACCAGGGATCATGATAGGCATACTGCCTACTTTTGCTCGAAGTTGTTTGATGTAGTTTGATGCCGACATACTCAAATAATTTATGAACAAATAAGAACACATATTACCAGTAATGAGTTTGCGCTGATTTTGTCGGACAAATATTGAGAGACATTTATCTTTTTTCTGGTGTAAGTGAAAATGACAACGGATTTCCTGTGCGTTGCCGATGACTACCTATGAACTGATTTCAGTCAGTAAGATTCGGGACAGGTGTCCACTGTCCGTTGTTGTCTCGTGAATTCAGGGCGGCATAGATAAAAGCCATCCCCTGAGCACCTTCCTCTATACTCGGATTCCAGAGAGACAATGGATCAGGTGTTCGCTTGGCGATATCGTCAGTAATGTTAGAAGCAAAATCCAGATACAAATTGGCAAAAGCTTCTCTGTAACCTTCTGGATGACCAATTGCAATATGTGATAGACGTTGCGCAGGTTTTGCCAGTCCGGCACCACCCTTTGTCAAAGTATAAGCGGGTTTGCCAAGAGGGCGAACAACTAGCTCATTGGGTTGTTCCTGGTGCCATTCAATCCCGCCCTTGGTGCCAAAAAGGGTGAGTGATAATCCGTGAACTCCTCCTGCTGCGGCCTGTGTGACCCATAGCATGCCCCTCGCGCGGTTAGGATATCGCATCATAACGGCACAGAAATCATCGGCATTACGTCCATCAACCAGTGCGGTTACATCTGCACTTATAGAGCTGGGTTCCATACCTGTTACATAGGCTGCGAGGTGATAACTATGGGTACCAATATCACCCAAAATTAGTGATGGTCCGGCAAGCGACGTATCCATATGCCAGTTTTTTCCTGTCTGTTCTGATTCCGTCAGCGTCGCGAGATGGCCTTGCGTATAGTTACTCTGTACCATTTTTATTTCGCCGAGTTCTCCCGCAGCAACCATTGCCCGAGCTTGTCTGACCATGGCGAAGCCTGTGTAGGCATAAGCAACGCAGTACCGCTTCCCTGACTGACGCACCTTTTGCACCAGTGATATCGCATGCTCTTGTGACGTTGTTAGTGGTTTTTCGCAAAACACATGGAAACCTGCCTCCAACGCTCTAACAGAAAGATCAAAATGACTGTTATTGGGGGTCATAATTGCCAGTGCATCAATAGGCTCTTTGCAGCGATCTTCTCCTGCGAAGAGTGCATTAGCATCTCCATAAGGGCGCGGAATGCCCATCGCGTGTCCTGCTTGCAATGAGCGTTCGGGATCAGACGAAAATACCCCGGCAACAACATCAAACTCTTCATGAATGGTTGCCGCGGAACGATGCACTTTGCCGATAAAAGAGGAGGGACCACCGCCAATAACGCCAAGGCGCAGTCGTCGACCCAGTGTTTCTGTCGCTTTGCTCATAGTCTCTCCCTATTCAGGTGCCAGCAGGGTGATCACTCGTTTAGCTTCCTTTCTGAGTGCATCAATTGCCGTGCCCGCAAAATATTGTCTGTCATATTTGTCGGGTTCATTTTTCATTCGTTCGCGAATAGCGTAACCGAACGCTTGCCTCAGAGTCGTGCCCACGTTGAATTTTGCAATACGCCGCTTCTTCAGGGCGCGTATGTCTTGTTCAGTGATCCCTGTCGTACCGTGTATGACGAGGGGGAGTGACACAGCTTGTTCCAGCTTGCTGACAAGGTCGAAGTTGATTGGTGTCCCTGCCTCTGCCATTCGATGGACATTGCCGACAGAAATGGCAAGCACGTCAATACCACTTTGTTCCTCATAAATGCTGGCTTCATCAGGATCGGTCAGCGCGGACCTTATATGATCACGTCCTTCCTGATAAGGCACTGAACCCAGCTCTCCCTCGAGAGAAATACCCAGCGATTTGGTGACATTGGCGACCTGACGGGTTCTTCGTATATTTTCAGATAGAGGTAATTGCGAGCCATCGAACATCACAGAGGTAAAGCCTGAGTGAATGGCCCGGTAAACAGTTTCTTCCTCATAGCAATGGTCGAGATGAATGCAGACTTTTGTTGATGATGCCTTTGCCAGCGGGAGTAGTAAGCCTGCCATGGCCTCAACCCCAGCCAGTTCTGCCATGTCTTTGTTTACAGCCAGAATGACCGGACGTTTTGCCTCTTCCGCGGCGGAAATAACGGCGATAGCTTCTTCAATACCAAATACATTACAACAAGCAATAGCGCCGGTTGAGCGCGACGCCTCAGGTGAAATATCCTGTAATGAAACCAACATAATGACAATCCCTGCCCTGAAAAGTATCAGTTATTTAAATTTTGCGACCATATCTTTGATTCCAGGAATCGTCTCAACCTGATAGGCGTGATTAGGGTCGAAATACTGCACCAATGACTGGCTGGACTCGCCAACGATAATGGTGAAGTAGTACATCTCATAACCGGGTGCAGCCACGCTGGGGTGATAACCCTTATCGATGGCAATGACACTGCCGGTTTTCACGTGATAGACAGGCCCATGATCGTCATGATGTTCATACAGAAATTGGGCACCGAAGCCGTGGTCAGGGTTGAACCGAAACTGATAAACCTCCTCGAAACGCGTCTCTTCCTCGCCGCGTTCAGTATCATGTTTGTGTGGTGGAAAACCCGACCAGCCACCTGCACCGACAGTAAATAGCTCACTGACTAACAAGCGGCCTCTGCATCCTGCATTTTTCTGACCTAATATGTGCTTTATTTTGCGGTGAGTCTTGGTATCGTCACTACCATATTGCACCTTATCCGTCTCCTCGGGGTCGATACAGAACGGCGTCAGCTCCTTCTTTTCAGAACTGGCATCGTAACGACCGCCGGCAATCATTATGTCAGCTTGTTCAGAGGTACAGCTTACGGTGACACTCATGCCGGGAGGGACATAGACAGCGGCAGGATCACCGTCCCAAACACTGGTTCTTTGTCCAATATCGCTGAAACTATGTTGGCCGGCTTCGATATTGCAGGTTCCTGCAGCGAGTACCACTGCTGATTCGTAGTCTTCCAACTGATAGGTATATTCCTCTCCCTGCTTCAACAAAACAGAGTTGAAGTAACAAAGAGGTGTCGTTTCATCATTGATATCAATGATTGGTTCATTATTGTTATTGAAAGGCGGTATATGCTTGCCCATCTGACTTTTTCCTTAAATTAGGTGAGTCTACTTCCGGTAACGCTGTAATTATTTTGTGTCATGAAATCGAGCAACACAGATAACGAGGCCATATCTTCAGCACAAGTTGTTCCCATCACATTGATGGCTGCATTGGCTGCTCCCATCGCAACCGCGTCATGTATTGCGTATTGATAGAGCAGGCCGTAAAGCAAAGCAGCTGCAAAGGCATCGCCTGCACCATAGGGTTTCTGCGCGGTAACGGGAAAAATTCCTTGCTTGAAGCTGGTTATCTGACCTTGATTGTTGCGTCCAAACACCTCGCAGCCAAGTTCCCCTGCCTTAATAATCACCAGTTGAGTTCGCGAGTTCTTCAGCAGTCTCTCGGCAGTATTGATATCGGACAACGATGCGTACTCATTATCAGAGCCCGTCGAGAGGACTGAGAACTCCTCACGGTTACCGATGACCACATCAGATAATTCAGACGCTCTCTGATATTGCTCTGACGGGGAGTCACGCCATGAATATGCGCGGTAATCAAGGTCAAGGACTACCTTCAGATCATGTTGTCTGGCGAGTGTCATCGCGTGTAGCGTCGCCTCTCTGGATGGTGAGAGAGAGAGAGCTGTACCCGATACCACGAGGCATCTGGCTCTGGCGAGATAAGAGGACGAAATATCAGACGCGTCGATGGCAAGGTCCGCCGCCTGATTTCGGTAAATAACCACTTCTGGTTGCTGTCTCAGCTCCGCCAGAGCAAGACTTGTTCGATATTCACCTGTGAATTTTTTCATACCAGTCAGGTCTATCTGTCGCTCTTTGAGGAACTGGCAGACATAATCACCAAGCCCATCTTGTGAAACGCCGCCAATAAAGCCCGTTCTTGCCCCAAGTGCGGATAAACCAGATGCAATGTTGGCCGGGGAGCCTCCCACTGACTTGTAAAACGATACAAGAGCTCCAAACGGTTGCTCTGGCTGTTGTCCATAAAGGTCTACGCCAGCACGCCCGAGACAAATGACATCGATCTCACGCGATACATGGTTCTGCCAACCGGTTAAGACCAAGTCTTCTTTACTCATAATCCACCCACACGGCACCGGCGTCTGCCGATTTGACACAGGAGTTAATCAGTTTGACGCCATCAATTCCTGCATCAATATCCGGATACCAGAGTGATTTTTGGGCTTCTTCGTCTTGGCGTTCGATTGCGTCTATCACAAGTGCATATCTATGGTAAAGATTGCTCCATGATTCGAAAAAGCCTTCCGGGTGTCCACCGCCAACCCTTGAACAGCCAACAGCATCGATGTCGCTGTAGAGGTATCCCATTCCGCGCTCCAGTACTTGTGCTGGCTCACCCTGAACTTCATACCTAAGTTGATTTGGATATTCGTCCCACCATTCGAGGCTCGCTTTCTCTCCAATGATCCGTATCTTTTGCTGGTGCATGGATCCTGCATTAATTGCACTTGCCCAAAGTGTGCCAACCGCACCGTTGTCGAACTTGAACAGAATGTTCGCGTTATCTTCAAGAGGCGAGCGGCTCTCGACAAAGCTCTGTCTGGCACATAGCAAGGATGTTACTTTGAGGTCGGTGATCAGAGTGGCGAGATAAAAGGGGTGCGTGCCACAGTCGCCGATAATGAAACTTGGCCCTGATACTGTAGGCGACATGCGCCACTGTGCTCCTTCACTGAATTTCTCAATTTCCTCACTGTGGAAGCCATGCGCAAACTGCATGTTAACAATACGAACTTTGCCGATATCGCCTCGTTTGACCATCTCCTTTGCCTGATGGATCATCGGATAACCAGCGTACCCGTACATAACGGCAAAAAAGCGATTATGTTTTTCTGCCAATGCCTTTAGCGTAATGGCGTCTTGTACGTTTAAGGTAACGGGCTTTTCGCAAATCACATGGAGGCCAGCTTCAATAGCAGCCTTGGCAATATCGAAGTGGGTAGAGTTAGGAGTGGCAATGGATACCGCCTGAATGCCGTCATCTCGCTGGCTTTCTGACAAAAACATCGCCTTGTAGTGGGGATAACAACGATCTTGATCCAACCCCATTTTATGACCGAAGTCAGCACATCGATCCGCATCTAAATCCAATGCGCCAGCAACAAATGTAAATAGATGGTCACGTGCTGCTGCAGCACGATGGGAATGACCGATTTCACTGCCACGACCGCCCCCAACCAGCCCCCAACGGATAGGAACACTTAATCTGGTTTCTTCATTGAACATACATCTTCCTCAATTCGTATTCTGACAACCGTTGTTTGAAAAATGTGCTAATTACCTAAACGCCAGGTCTCTGGTGTTTGCGTCCAGACTCCCAGTTTTCAATAATGTCGCCCCGCGTTTTATCGTCAGTGTGTTCAGGCAAACCCACCTCCCACCAAGTCTCAGTTGATGACCAGACGGTGGGGTCAATATCAGTGACAATGACGTAGGTTTTATTTGAGGCTTTAGCCCGATAAAAAGCGGCACTGAATTCGGCAAGAGAGGCAATTTTTTCGGCATTAGCCCCCAGACTCTTTGCATGAGAAACAAAATCAACCCGGGGAAGGTCGCCTTCAGACAGGCTTGCACAATCCTTGAGTAAATTATTGAAACTGGTGTTGCCAGTATTGTTTTGCAATTTATTGATCACCGCAAAACCACCGTTATCACATACGATGACAATCATCTTGTGACCAGTCAGAACTGAGCTATAAATGTCAGAATTCATCATCAGATACGAGCCGTCTCCGACAAGTACGATGGGGTCATTATCCGGCATCGCCATTTTCGCTCCCCATCCGGCGGCAATTTCATAGCCCATACACGAGAAACCGAACTCAATGTCCAATTGCCCTGAGTCAGAGGCCTGCCAGTTCATGTTCAACTCAGCGGGGAGACCGCCTGCGGCAGTAATAATCCTGTCGCGCTTATCGGCAAGCTGATTCACTTGACCGACAATTTGTGCATAAGAAGGAAAAGCCGATATAACGGGCGCAGTGCGGGTGTTAACTTGCTCCTTCCAACTCTCACGCTCCCTCACTGATATGGCGAGCCAGCTTTCCTCCGCTGACCATTGTTCAAGTGAAGAGTGCAGAGCTTTAATCGCATCGCGTGCATCGGCGACAATCGGTAAAGCCTGATGTTTGACAGCATCAAACCGGCAGGTGTTAATGCTGATGATTTTCAACGATGGATTTTGGAAAACTGTCCATGAACCTGTGGTGAAATCCTGAAGACGAGTGCCAACTGCTAATACCACATCCGCCTCTGCGGCCAGATGATTCGCACTGTCAGAGCCAGTCGTACCAATTGGACCGCAATTCAGTGGGTGACTGGACCGCAATACGGAACGACCAGCAATGGTCTCCACAAGGGGAATCTGATGGCGATTAATAAAGTCCTCAAGCTCTTGCTCTGCATGACTGTAAAAGACACCGCCGCCAGCGATAATCAGAGGCTTCTTAGCTTCTTTCAACCACGCTACAGCGCGTTCGATATCACAATGCTCTGGTTGTGGTCTGCGGATCCGGTGAACCTTTTTTGCAAAGAACACAGTGGGAAAATCCCAAACCTCGCCTTGAGTATCTTGTGGTAATGCCAACATAACAGGTCCACAATCAGCTGGATCGAGCAAGGTGGCAATGGCTTGTGGCAGGGACGCGACCAGTTGACTTGGCTTGGTGATCCTGTCCCAGTAGCGGGTCACTGCTTTGAACGCATCGTTAACTGTGATGGTCGGATTATTGAAGTGCTCGGTCTGTTGTAATACAGGATCAGGAAGACGCGACTGAAACGTATCTCCGGCGAGCATCAGTAGTGGCAGGCGGTTGGTATGCGCGACCCCGGCAGCTGTGATCATATTGGCTGCTCCCGGTCCAACAGAAGATGTCGCAATACCTACCCTCTGTCTCTTGTTGGCTCTAGCGTAAGCAATAGCAGCTAATGCCATTGACTGTTCGTTTTGACCACGCCACGTTGGAATATCAGATTGATGCTCGTAGAGTTGTTGACCAAGGCAAGTGACATTTCCATGTCCAAAAATTGCAAAAGCACATCCAAACAGAGGCACTTCCTCTCCATCGACCTCGATAAACTGTTTGGTGAGATAGCGGGCAAGTGCCTCTGCTGTAGTGAGTCGAACCGTTTCCATTCTTACGCTCCATCACAAGTCTTTAATCATCAGTTTTACTGGGTGCAGAGCGTCAGCCTTTTTTAGTCAGTTGGCTATATTCCGTACTCTGTGATTAAAGATTAGTCTAATTTTGAAATTGTTTTCAATCTCGCAATCGCTATTAGCGTCGTATCTACTGATGGTTTCATCATTAATCATGACGAACCTCACTTTTTAGCATTATTTTATCAATAATACCTTTGACAAAATGAAAACATTACCATAGATGTTTATAGGGTGTTACGAAGCTGTTGACCTTTGCTTGATGGCGGTTAATAAAAACTACCGTAGCCCATATAAAATAAGGCTCGAGGGGAAAATTAAAGAAAGTGTTTAGTCGCAATGTGTTTACACTTTATTAACAATTGCGATGCGTTTTATTACTGCTAAAACGATATGAAGTTGATGAAACAGTGAAAATATTTGATACAACAAGGGAGTGAAGTTGTGAAACTGAATTTGGCTAATGCGCCATGTTCCTGGGGAATAGAGTTTGCCGACAACCCTGACAATCCACTGTGGAGTCAGGTATTGCATGAGATGAAACAATCTGGCTATCAGGCTACTGAACTTGGACCTTTGGGATATCTGCCTACTGAGAATACAGAGCTTGCAGACGTACTGCGAGAATATTCTTTGAAATTGATTGCAGGAACATTGTTTGACTATCTTCACCGGCCAGAAGAAAGGGAAAGAATTTTAGAGAAAACAGAAATAACCTGCCAGATATTGAAAGAGCAGGGCGCTGAGTTTCTTGTTGTTATTGATCATGTGTGTTCTCCCAGAACGGACGAGGCGGGCCAAAAAGACACTGCTACTCGGCTGAACGACTCACAGTGGGATGAGATGATCAAGACACTAAAGGGAGTGGGGGAAATTTGTAATCGATTTGGTATCGTTGCCACGTTGCATCCACATGCGGGTACTTTTATCGAGTATCAAGATGAGGTGGATAAGGCGATGCGTGATCTCCCCAATGACCTCATGTCTTTGTGTGTTGATACTGGTCATTGTGTCTACGCAGGTATCGATCCTGCTGCGTTAATTACCCAATATGCTGAACGTGTCAAATATCTTCATTTTAAAGACATTCAAAAAGATGTGCTTGTTCGGTCAGTCAAGGAGGGCATTGATTTTTATAAGGCTATTGCTCTTAACATCTTTTGCCCACTCGGAGAGGGGTGTGTGGACTTTTCCGCTGTTCGGGAATCATTAACCGACATTAACTTTAACGGTTGGGTCACTGTTGAGCAGGACACAGATCCCGCTGCCGGCCATGATGTCAGCACAGACGCTGAAAAGAGCAGAGTGTTCATTGAAAACACTATTATCAGACAGTGAAACAAGCCGAGAAGGGAGGAGTAATATGACATCGGTGATGAAATCGAATCAGTCAGGTAAAACGGACAAGCAAAAGATGAATGCAGATGACGAAAGGGTTCGCAGCGTCTCTTTACTGAACCAAATATTGTCCAGACCTGAATTAGGTTCTGTGTCTGGAGCCATTCTGGTCTTTATTTTCTTTGCGTTGGTCGCTTGGGATTCAGGCATGTTCAATGCAGACGGCATTCTGAATTGGACCACGGTTTCTGCACAACTAGGCATCATTGCAGTGGGCGCATGCCTGCTAATGATTGCCGGTGAGTTCGATCTATCTATCGGGTCAATGATCGGCTTTGCCGGCATGATGATCGCAATACCATCAGTTTTTTGGGGGTGGCCAGCATGGTTGGCAATTATATTCGCTTTTACTGGTGCTATGGCCATAGGTTTTGTCAATGGATACATTGTCGTCCGAACGGGGTTACCCTCATTTATTGTATCCTTGGCCTTTTTATTCATCCTACGCGGTTTAACTATCGCGCTTTCTATTCTTCTCACCAATAAAACCATTCTCTCTGGCGTCGATAAAGTGGCTGAAGGCGACTGGCTCGCAGCGGCATTTGGTGGTGAGATTGGTACGGGGTTTTTTATCTGGCTCGGTAATGTCGGTCTGATTGATACATACAATGATGGTTCACCTATCGTTTCTGGTATACCCATGGTGGTCGTTTGGTGGTTCCTTCTGACGTTCATTGCCTCTTTCATTTTGTTACGTACACGTTTTGGTAACTGGATTTTTGCAGCAGGCGGCGATACCCGTGCAGCAAATAACGTCGGCGTGCCCACTGACAGAGTGAAAATTCTCCTCTTTATGTTTACTGCTTTCTGCGCAACGGTGTTTGCAGCCTGTCAAGTTTTCGAATTTGGATCCGCAGCCGCAGACCGTGGTTTGCTGAAAGAGTTTGAGGCCATTATTGCAGCTGTAATTGGTGGTGCTTTGCTTACTGGGGGATATGGCTCTGTCATCGGTGCATTCTTCGGTGCCCTCATTTTCGGTGTTGTTCAGATGGGGATATTTTTCACCGGGGTGGACTCTGACTGGTTCAGGGTGTTCCTTGGTGTCATGCTGCTAATCGCTGTCCTTTTTAATAATTATATTCGCAAAAAAGTCACCAGTGCACGTTGAGTTAACGCTGATGAAAGAGGAAATACAATGGATAAATACATTCTAGAACTCAAAAACGTCAGCCGATACTTCGGTTCTGTTATTGCCCTGAAAGATATCAATATGAAGGTCAAAATGGGCGAAGTGCATTGTCTATTGGGTGATAACGGAGCAGGGAAATCAACGCTGATAAAAACACTCGCAGGTGTTCATAAACCCTCTGAAGGCGAGTTTCTGATGGACGGAAAGCCGGTGGCTTTCAATTCTCCTCGCGATGCGCTCGACGCAGGTATTGCAACCGTCTATCAAGATTTGGCACTGGTTCCCCTGATGAGCGTCACCCGGAATTTTTTTATGGGTCGCGAGCTGACGAAAAAATGGGGCCCGTTTAACGTATTTGATACTAAAAAAGCCCATGAAATTGCAAGAGCAGGGATGGCAGATATGGGAATTGACGTGAGAGATTGCGATCACCCCATAGGCACTATGTCTGGTGGGGAACGTCAATGTCTTGCCATTGCCCGCGCTATCCACTTTGGTGCCAAGGTACTGATCCTTGACGAACCCACAGCAGCTTTGGGTGTTAAGCAATCTGCCAACGTCCTTAAAGTGGTCGCCAGAGCCCGGGGAAAAGGTCTGGCAGTGATTCTTATTACACATAATGTCCATCATGCTTATCCGGTGGGCGATAGATTTACCCTGCTAAACAGGGGTAAAAGCCTGGGCTCCTGGAAAAAGAGTGATGTTTCCAGGGAACAGATCCTTGAAATGATGTCAGGAGGACAGGAGCTTGAAACGTTAGAAGCTGAACTGGCCGAATTTGCGCATACGGATGCGGCAGTCGGCCATTAAGAAAGCCACGCACAGATTGTGCTTTGTTATCAAGTTAACAGACATTCTAACGAAGCTTTTTATTAACCTAACAGTTACAACATGGAGAAAGACGGATGAAATACCGAATAATCAAGGTCGTGAAAAAAGCGTCCGTGTTGCTGGGGCTTGTGGCAGGTGTGGCGGTTTTTACACCAACTACTGCACTGGCTGCAGATGAAAGATTTGTACTGGTGAGCCATGCGCCTGATTCTGATTCATGGTGGAATACGATTAAAAATGCAATTAAAGAAGCGGGTGATCAGCTTGATGTGAAGGTGGAGTACAGAAATCCACCTACTGGTGACCTCGCTGATATGGCCAGAATACTTGAGCAGGCTGTTGCATCTAATCCAAATGGTATTATTACAACACTTGCTGATTATGATGTTCTAAAGGGTGCGCTGAAAAAAGCAGAGAAAAAAGGCATTCCGGTGATCACCATTAACTCAGGGACACATCAGCAGAGTGAAGATGTCGGTGCGCTGATGCATGTCGGTCAACCTGAATATGATGCCGGATATGGTGCAGGTAAGCGTGCCAAAAAAGATGGCGTAAAGAGTTTTGTCTGTGTGAATCACTATATTACTAATCCCGCTTCAGTTGAGCGTTGTCAGGGATTTGCTGATGCACTCGGCGTCGATTTGGGCAGCCAGATGATTGACTCTGGTCAGGATCCGACGGGTATAGAAAAGAAGGTACTTGCCTACCTGCGTGCCAAACCTGACACAGGTGCGGTACTTACACTTGGACCAACATCTGCTCACCCCACGCTTAGGGCGCTAGAGAAAAACCGTCAACTGGGCAAAATTTACTTCGGCACATTCGACTTGAGTGGCGAGATAGCTGAAGCGATCAAGGAAGGCAACATTCAATGGGGCATTGATCAGCAGCCTTTCCTGCAAGGTTATGTGCCTGTGATGGCATTGACGCTTTACAACCGCTACGGTGTCATTCCATCAAATAATATTAACTCGGGTCCGGGTTTTGTCACAAAAAACAACGTTGGTTTGGTTGAAAAACTGGCAGGTGAATATAGATAGCCAGTAGATAACATTTTGTATGTTATCCCCCGAGCCGCTCATCATCGTTGAGTGGCTCATTTCTCATCATTGCCCCTCGTCCTGTGCATTTGAAAACATTCTCAGTTAATATCCGTGTATGAGGTGAATACAAGGTGATAACCAAGCATGACGGTCGGCAAACCAGAAGTTGAAGGTAAAGTAACAGTCGTTGAAGTCGCTAAAGCTGCAGGCGTTTCTGTCTCTGCAGTATCACGTGCTTTTAACCCCAACGCCAGCATCTCTGAGAAGCTTCGGAAAAAGGTGTTGGCTGCTGCTGAAACATTGAATTACAAACCAAATCGTCTCGCACGCGGTATTAAATCCCGTTCAAGCTTGATTGGAATATTGGTGACAGATTTCAACAACCCCTTCTACATGCCCGTTTTGAGTGCATTCACTACCGAGATACAAAAGAGAAACTGCCACAGCCTACTGATAAACGTTGACGGTGATATGGACATTAGTGAAGCCGTTGAACTCGTCATGGAATACAACGTTGACGGCCTGATCATCACCTCCGCGTCTTTGCCCAAAGAGCTGGTTGAGGCCTGTCGGGTCAAAAAAACGCCAGTAACCATCTTCGGAAGAACGTCCAGCGATAACAGCGTGACTGAAATCAGTTGCGACAATATTGCAGCCGGACAGATGGCCGCTGATATGGTGCTGAACGCGGGATATGTTCGTCCGGCTTTTGTTGGTGGTCCTGTCGGCACTACGGCATCACTTGATCGTCAGCGGGGTTTTGTTGGTCAGTTATTGGCGAGAGGATGCCAGACATGGCAAGTGGTTGAGGGAGGGGAGTTCAGCTATACAGCGGGCTTTGAGGCTACTCTTAGGTTATACCGCGGCTCTGAATGTCCGGATGCCATATTCTTTGCTGATGACATTATGGCATGTGGTGGTATGGATGCTATCCGACAAGAGCTGGGGCTTCATATACCTGATGATGTTGGTATTGTGGGCGTGGATGATATTCAGCTGGCAAGCACCAAGGCTTATGATTTGTCGACTATCCGCCAGCCTTATCTCGAAATGGTTCAGGCCACCATCAACGCCCTGTTTGAACGAATCGCGAATCCAGAAATGTCTCCCCAATCTGTTACGTTACCATGTGAAGCGGTTTCCCGTGGTTCGTTGAAGCCTGTTAATTAGCCTGAGGTATTCAGGCTCGCTTCCTATTTTCCTTTTCAGTCAGAGTATCGATGAACACCTCTTTTTTCCATCGCTCTGCCAATGCTTGTTCGAGTAAATCGGCCATTGTTGCTGGAGCCATGCCTTTGACTGGTGGATCGCGATCTAGGTTGCTCGGAAACGCATAGCAATCTGCAACAGCAGTGATGATGGATGTTTTTTCATCGATAGATAGGGCATCTTTATGCCATTGCTGTGCCAAGGTATCGAAAACGGCATCGCAAATGGCGAAGTGATTAACGGTCTCCATTGCTCTGCCATATATCGACGAGATCTGAAGTAAATTCGCGCAGCGATTGAGATCGCGTGTATTGTTTTCGCCTGCTGCATGAAACAGAGCCGGGTTGAAGAAAACGGCGTCTCCTTTTTCCAAAGGCAACTGTATGGCGTGCTGTTGAAAATACGCGTTGAACTCACTTTGATGAATACTGAAATAGCCATCAGGAAGCTGTTGCGAGTAGGGTAGAAGTAATGTTGGGCCGGATTCGATGGGCATATCGCTGTGAGCAACTGCCCCTTGCAATGTCAGCATTGGCGTCATGTGATGAACATGTTTTGGAAAATCAAACAGTGCCTTTGCTCGCTGAAACCCCATATGATAATCGCGATGAGGCTGTTGTGCTTTTCCTCCCGGGTACACCATATTTACCTGAGCTGTGACCTGATATCCAGATCCTAACCAAGCTTCACTGACCCAACGTAGGACAGGATTGGTATAGTAAGCAATAAATACTTCAGGATTGATGAGTGCACTTTTCTGAAATACATTCCAGATCCGTCCATTGGGAACAGCATCTTTGCTGGCAAAGTGATCACCGTGGTTTATGGTTGCCTCGTGGTCGAGAATGAATGCAAAGACCTGAGTCATTTCATCCACAGTTTCCATTTTTTTCCATGCGTTTTTTATAACAAGCACGCCCGGCCCATCTCTTAATACATGGGCGAATTCTGTCTTCAATGCCAGTTTGTCGCTTCGCTGTCTAAGAGTATCACCATCGTAAATGACGACATTCTTTTCTATGTGTGCTGACAATGGGTAATCCCCTTTGACAGTCACTTTTTCACAGATCTGTGAGAGCGTTTTAATATCATATTCCATTGTTTCTTCGCTAAAAAAAGTCATTTTTTCACCTGTTCGCTCTGTTGTCTTCTTTATTCACTGTATTCAATCTATGTAGATTTTTGACAAAGAAATTCATCAAAAACTCATCAATTATCGGTTCTGATCATCACTGGTGAGGTTGGAAACATTACACTCATGGTGGTGTCCAATATTGTTTCGTAGTGTGATATTTAAGAGAGACGCAAGGAGTGGTTACATCAAACGATTTTCAGCCAAACAAATTGCTGCGCAGGCTGGTGTGGGTTTAGCGACTGTCGATAGAGTGCTGAATGACAGGGGAAATGTACACCGCTTGACCGTACAAAAAGTGACAAAAGCGATTGAAGAGTTAGAGAGCCAATATCAGCTAAGCCTGATGCGAGGACGAACTTTCTACTTTGATCTCTTGATGGATACACCGTCACGCTTCAGCCAGCAGGTGAAAGATGCCTTTTTGTGGGTGCTTCCTCAAATGTCTCCCTACAAAATCAGGGTTCGTTTTCGATTTTTTGAGCGGATCTCTGCTTTCGATATGGTGGAGGAAGTGATGAAAACAACAGCAAGACAATGCCATGGTCTTGTTCTCAAGGCCCCCAACTTGCCTGAAGTCAGTCGAGCGGTAAATGCTGTATCTGAGCAACTACCTATTGTTACCTTGGTCACTGATATTCCCGATAGTAAAAGGCTTGCTTATATTGGTATGAATAATCATTCTGCGGGACAAACGGCCGCTTATTTACTGGCACAATGGTTACCAGTATCAGAGAGTCGGATTCTTTGTCCACTCAGCGATCATACTTTTCATGGCGAGGAAGAGAGGTTAGCGGGCTTTCTTAGTGTATTGGCGAGGTATCCTTACTTGTCTGTTATTGATGCGAGTGGTGGGAAGGGATTACCACTTGATACGGAGAGGCGAATAAAAGATTGTATTGAGTCTGATAATGCTGTCTCCGGTGTTTACAGTATCGGTGGTGGAAATCGGGCAATTCTGAGAGCATTTGAAGCACTTGGGCGAGAAAACCCGGTTTTTATCGCCCATGACATGGATGATGAGAACCGTGACCTTCTTAACCAGTTCAAGATACATGCGGTGATTGACCATAAGCTGAGAGATGATGCCCGTGCTGCTCTTCAGTTTTTACTCAATCACTACCGCAGAACACCGCTGATTAATGGCTATCAGTCTTCAATCAATGTGGTGACACCGTTCAGTCAAAGTCTGAGGTAACTAGCTAATCTATAGCGATATCTATTTAGTGGAACAGTTTTTTCTTTCACTGAGTAGACGTACTAGGACAGGTAAACAAGTTGCATGAAGTACAGACATAATAAAGCCATCCAGTTATGGATGGCTGAGTCATCACGACTTATCGAATCAATAATATTGCATAAAGTACATATTGATAGCACCTGATGACGGTTTTGCAGAAGAATGATCTTTTGTAAAAATAGCCATGTCGGTCAATTCTCGGTTGGTCGACGGATCAAAAACCGACGATTCTCCGCACGTATCGTGTTCATCTGCGGGGGTGCCATAATCAGAATATCTAGCAAAAACGTTTTCATTATTCATAGTGAACCTCCCTAGATTCCAGCCTGTTGATTATCTGTCACGTAAAAGCAGGCCTTTCTGCTCGTTTACGCCCAATGACCAATTAGACTCCAATCTGAAGGCTACGTTTTGTATCTTGCATTAACACTTCAAGAATACACTGAGTATCAGTGTAGTTACCAGCACGTCAGGTCGATATCAGCTGCTGTATGACTGATTGTATTTTTATTGATACAAAGTCTCGGCACAAGTGATACATGGATATGCAAATTATTAGTTTCCTACTGACTGTTTATCACTACACTTCTGGCTATTCTTTTGTCAGAATTATTGGCGTAAATATGTGATTTATTGGGCAGCATCTTATCTACTATCGTTTAGTTGATATTATTATTTTCTGGTTCTTCTGGTGAGCTTAACTTTCACATTGCTATAAATATAACACTTATGACTTATCCATCAATAATAGGTTTTCTAATTAACTCTAATTAAAAAATGGTATATTTTTGTAAATCGTAATATTAGTTTTTTATCAAAATTGAAAGTATTGATATTTTACTTTATAAGTAAAATTAAATTTGGTAAATATAATTCTATAGAAGGTTTATGATTTCAAATATAATAAAGATTAAATAATATATCCCAATCTATTAGCTTTATAAGTAGGCCGATGCATTATGGTAAATGTATTTTTCACAATTCAACAGAAGGTAAATTAAATTTCCTATCAAACACTCTTTATTCCTCCATATTTAGTTACGATGAGAGGTATATATTTAGGTAGAGGTGAAAGCTTTAATGACTTATTTATTGACGTAAAAAGCCAATGATCTAAAAAAATATATCCTGACATTCTCCAATGTTTTTAAGTGCTGGTGGGTGAAAAAACGATTTTAAAGCTAGAGATCTTACCCAAAGTCAATATGTGCTGTGGGTGTAATTTCTATTTTTGTCGAGTTAATCCAGTATATCGCGTCAAATTCATTGCTTTTATTCACAGAGAACTCATTTTTCTTTAAAGTGATCTCAAATACGAATCGTTATCATCCGCATTATCAGTATAAAGTGTGGGATTAAGTATCGCTCAGACTAATATGTCAAAGGAAGGACGTATTGTGGGAAATTTTCACACCAGTTTCACTCTGATTTTTAGCACTTTAACTCTGTTTTCATCCACAGTAACAGCTAGTCAGGATTCTGTAGGTGACACACTCAATAATGAAGATGTTGTTGAAGCCTATGACGATGATTCGCTCGATGTCATCGTGGTAACAGGAACCAAAAGCAAACGAAAGTTGTTAGATGTCCCTGTACGAACTGAAGTGGTGTCAGAGAAAGAGATAAAAACCCGTCATGACAGGGATCTGTCTGAGACAATGAAGTACGTCTCCAGCGTTCAGCTGACCGATATTCACGGTAAAGACGGTAAAAATATTATCATGCAAGGGCTGAATGCGGATCAGACGCTGGTCTTGCTAGATGGCTTACCCACCAATCTGTCCGCCAACGAGGCGACAGACATTACAAAACTCTCATTAGCCGGCATTAAGCAAATAGAGATCGTTAAAGGTGCAGTGTCTTCTTTGTACGGCTCAAATGCGATGGCAGGTGTAGTGAATATTATCACTAAACGTCCTTTCGACTCTGGAAACGGGTATGAGCTTACTTTTGATGCTGGTTCATACGGTGACGCCAATGTCAGAGACGGTATAGTAAATGATGGAGCAGCAAAACTCTATGCCTATGCCAGTGATGAAGATTGGTATTTGAAATTTGTCGGTGATGTGAGAAGTCAGGGCGGGGTTGACCTCGATAAGACCACATATTCCATTAATGAATACGAAGGTACTAAATATAATTTATCTTTGGCTGGGGGGTATCGGTTTAGCAATGGCACAGTATTGGAGATCAAACCCAGTTGGTATATGGATGATATCCATGCTCCCTATCTCGGCCAGCTAAAGCCACCACATGGCCGACAAAAAAAAGATAAAATTGAAAAAAATGAAAGAACCGGTATCAACGTTAGCGTCGAAAAACAACTGACCGATATTATATTTGCATCTGGATACTATATATACAGTGAACAGAAGCAAACCAGTCATCAAGATTTCATTTCTACCCCCAAGATTGATCAAACTCGAACAGCGAGTTCAGATGCACAAAAAGCAGAGCTTAAATTCAGTATTGATATAACCGATGTCCAGCTCTTGACACTCGGTGTTGTTGCCGAATCTGATAGCGTTGAGCAGACCAACGACGGTCTCGCCGAACTGAAAGATGCAAAAAATGAGAAAGTCGAATTTTATGCACAAGATGAGATCTTTATTACCGATGAACTTGAGGTTGTTCCTGGCTTTCGTTATCAGGACGATAAAGACTTTGGCTCTAAACTTACACCAAGCCTGAATGCTAGATACAGCCCTGCCAAACTTAGCGATTATCAAGTAACGCTCAGAGCTGGTATTGGTTCAGGGTATAAAACCCCCAATCTGAAAGAGCGTTTTTACATATTTGACCATAGCGCTCTTGGATATATGGTACTCGGTAATCGTGACTTGAAGCCAGAATCCTCAACAAGCTACCAACTTGGTGTCGATTTTAGAGTGAATGAAAAGACGTCACTAGCATTAAATACGTTCAGTAATAAATTAGAAAACCTTATTGATACAGGTTTGGACAAAGATAAATCGACTAATGAACTTGCTATTTATAGTTATCTCAACGTAAGTAAAGCAAAAACCGAAGGGTTCGAAGGTACACTTACAGCAAAAATTACAGACAACTTAAAGGCTGAGGTTTCTTATAACCATTTAGTCGCGACTAATTTAGATAATAATCCGGAGTTGAATGGAAAAACGTTACCTGAAAGGGCGAAACATACCTACCTATTAACTACGAGCTACTCAGTTCCTTCTTTAAAAACAGAGTTCTCTGTAGCCGGAAAATATAAATCTAAAGTTTTTGTAGACGAAAGAAATAACATCGAATCGCCGGGGTATAGCACGATCGATTTTAAAGCGAATACAAAAATTTCAGATAACTTAAAAGTATTTATTGGAATAAATAACGCCACCAATGTTGTTCAGGATGCAAGTAATAATAACGACCTGAGGCCATCAAAGGGACGTTATATATATGCTGGGTTTGAATACAAAGGATAAACAGCTAAAAACAAAGGATATGATATGACTTACAATATTAAGCAAGTATCTGCTGCTGCTGTATCAGCACTGATATTAATGGGATGTAATGGCTCAGGTTCTTCCTCTTCTGAGCAAGAAAACAATGGAAACACTGAAGTAGGCACTGTAAGTGTTGTAGATGCGTCAACGGGGCAGAAACAGGGGTTAAGCTTAATTTCTGGTGCAGTAGTCACTGACGATAGCTGGCACGTGGCGTATCAAAAGTATGTTGGTTTTTCGACTAATGGCGGTGCATCTGCCTCGGGTGATGGTAAGGTTTCAGGTTTCATTGCCCACCAATATGACGAATTGTATGATGACAAAAATCAGCCAGTTCAGGCCGAGTTTGAAAAGTTAGATGCTTCATCCACGGCGGATAAATTTTCTGAAGTCACATTTGCAACCTGTTCTGCAGGTACATATGTTGAAGATTCCATTAAAACTCAAATTGAAATGGAAGACTGGGTAGAAGCTGATTACAGTCAAGGCGCCCCGACTTATTCAGCGAAAGAGGGTAACGGATGGATTATTAAAACTGATGTTGACGGCAGCGACACTTATGCATTGGTATCAGTGAAAACGTTGACTGTGGAATTTGGACAAGCCACGACAAGAAAATTAGAGTTCTCAGTGAAAAACTGGAATGAGAACTCACAAACCTTTGATAATGAAGTTGTCACAGAAGTCGATTTTTCTAGCGAGAGGCAATACTTCGACATCAATGATAGCAATGTTGTCATGGCAGATAATGGTGGTTGGGATATCAGTATAAAAGCTGAATCAAGAGCCTATGTAATGCAAGTTAATGGCGGTGCCTCAGGTTCCGGTAAAGCCGGTGTCGGATACCTGCTGAATGATAAAAAGGCCTCTGAAATCACTAACCCAACAGACAGTGAACAGGTTTACAAGTATTTCTCTGACACAGCGACAGGTGTCTTGAGCAAGCCTGGTAGCTATGGACCACTACAATACAACGTTGCTGGCAGACATCAAATGTGGCCGACGTTTACCACTTACTGCATTAAAGATGAGCAAGGTGTTGTGCCTAGGCTGTTTAAAGTACAGGTATTGGGTAACTACGGTAAAGAGGGCACCGAGAAATCGGGGAACATTGTTTATCGCTATGAAGAGCTGACTCAATAACTCTATTTAAGGCAACCTCTGGAGGTTGCCTTTCTCATTTCACTATAAAACGACATATCACTTTGACGCCAACTGCCTCTTGAGATCACTTGGGCTCATTCCTGTCTGCTTTTTGATAAAGCGTGAAAAGCTGCTGTCACCCGAAAAGTGAAGTCTCTGTGATACGGAGGCTATGCTAGACCCGCTCTCTTGCAGCATATGTTTGGCTTGTTTAAGCCTGAAGTCACTGTAGATCCGTTTAAAGCTCGTTTTCTCTTCTTTAAGATGACGGCTTAAGGAGCGCGTTGATATTTCAAGTGCTGCACTGACATCCTCAACAGATGACGGCAACATTGAATCAAAACGTTGCTCGATAATACAGAGTGTTTTTTCTGTTGTTGTTTGTTGTATATCGCTTGTTTTCTGCTGACTTCTTAATATCGAAGTGAGCATCATCTGAGTTTTAGAACTGCTTGTATAAATAGGTGTATTGTATAATTCAATAGGCAATAGCATTCGATCTTTTTCGCAGCCCATTTTTACATTTGCCTTTGGAAATATTTTACTTATTTCAGTGAAGTGAAGTTTTTGATGAGAAAACTCAACATGGGTTGTGGCGTAATCAAGATTGGTGAGTCTTGCGATATTAAAAACTGCACAAGCTACCGCTTCGATTAACAAACTATTATATTTATCAAAGTTGGCGGCGAGGCCAAGATTAAGCTCTGCAAACTGGGACGTTTCATTGACCGACAGCCTCATTGCAGGCATTACTTGATTCAAATATCTTAGTGTAACACCCGCCGCCTGTTTAATGGATGCAGATGACATGGCTGCAAGTCCGACAAATCCATGAGTGTCCAAAGGGAGTGCTTCCACGAATTGGTATTGACCTCTAGGGTTGTTCTCAACACACCGTGAAATTTGTTCAAGATTAAGTCTGAAATGATAGGCACTAATAAACGCATCACGCTGATTGAGTATATCTTCGTCAAGGTTGTATTTGTCTTTCAGCATAGATATAAAGTCAATCCCTTGTGCTTCACACAACGATTTTACTGGGTGTAAATAACTCACCGGAAAACGCATTTCTTTTTTTGAATTATCTAAATTGTCCATGAAAATCCCACGTCTAAATTAGAGATGTCCTGAATGTATTGTTAGAGTTTATAAAAGTGTGCTTATTACATTGATAAGCTTTTATATTCGAATCTATTAATTTGTATAATATAAGAGTAGGTAGAGATCTCTCATTTTATTTGAGTAAATAACCTAATTAATTTCTTATATTAAATATCTAACAGATGACTCTTTTTTCAACTGGTTTCATATCAACAATAGTGAGGCTGGTGTCTCTTATTTGGTATCTTTCTTCGGTTTTTGAAATGCAGATTGAGTTGATGAATCAGGGTATGATAGCATACATCTCAATCTATTTAATCGTTCGGTAAGCTCTTTGACACTGGGAGTTTGGCGTGAGGCTGGGGGACTATCTTTTTTTTCTGTATTTTTTACCGTATCAAGTTGCTCGCCATCCGAGACGTTTGCTGCAGGCTGCGTGTGTGTTTTGCTATCAGTCTGAACACGCTTGAGATCTTTAACGTGTCCTTCATGCTCTTCGTTTGCGACAAAATCATTGTCTATTAGCCAATTTTTCATCCATTGAGGCTGTTCTGAATACCAGCTAAAATATTGTCCTCCCTCGATAAAATCGTCTTTTTCTATGACATTTCCCCTAACACACTGTATCGACTTTCCACCTGAAGGAGTCATTCGTATAAGAAGCTGTTGGTGTTCAAGTGCTTTTTCGGCATTGACGACTTGGGTACTGGCTAGCTCAGGATATGAGGACAGTTTTCTTCCTCGCTTCCTGAAATAACGTGTGAGCTTTTTGGAGAGTGACTCGTGATTGACTAGGTGAATACCAACAACACGGGTATCACTGTTAACGGCTAACTCATTGATGTACGTTTCACCTGATAAAGAGGTGACCAATGCCAAGTAGTTGCTGTACTTCTCCAATATTTCACTTATTTTTGATGATGGTGTATTTTCGTCGCACTCATCTTGCGAATCAGTCGGCGTCGAGTCCTCATCTGAGTCCTTTGTTGCGTCTACATTACCCACCTTCAGGCCAGTTTTGTTGACATTATATATTGGGGGAGTACTCAATCGATCATCCTCGCAATGGGTTCACTCGTTAAGTATAAACCAGTGCCCAAGTGCCTCCTCTCTCGTTACCCGTTTCTCCCGATAATGTAGGTATCGATTCGTATTTTGTATCTTTTTTAAGTCTAATTATTCAAATAAGAGACTTTAAATTACCTATTTGAAAATATCTGAGACTTCATCAGTATTGTATTTGATGCCTGTCGTTCTAAAACTTTGATTTAATGGGTTTATGAAATCAATCAGTCTTGTGTCTTTGTTGTTTTTTATCTTGCCAATCCGAGCAAAAGTCCATTTTCTCGCCAAAGAGTCACGTCAACTCCATCGACATGCAATGTCTTCCTCTCTCTTTCAATATTGAGGTTTGAGGGTATTTTGGCTTGATAAAAGGTATAGGTTTTTTGTTCTGTGATATTAAACACTTTTAACTGTGCCGCAATTTTTCCACCAATACTGCAGTAGCGACCACCAATTAAACGCCATTTATCGTTTTCGAAGAATGTTGTATTGATCAGTGAAAAATCCAGTCGATTCAGGTGAAGACTAATTTCTGATAAAGACTCACTGGCAACTTCAATTTGCATATTCGTTTTATGGTTATAAGCAATCTCCTCGGTGACTGACAGCAGGGTGTTCTTTGTAGTAAAAAAGAAAACGCAAAGAATCAGCAATACTGAGGCAAATGTGTATGCCAGCATAGGATATCGAGACTTTTCCATGCGAGGTGAAGTGAGTTCTTCAATTTGCTCGTTTGTAAGGTTAATGCCTGAGTAATAATTAACCATTTTCTTCTTTAGCTTATTTTGTCTGTCGCTGTTCATCACTCGGATACTCTCTCGAAAAGGTAACTAAATTGACGGGTCAGTCTTTTCTTTAGACGACTTAATTTTGACAAAAGGGTGCCTCTGGGTTGATCCGTAAGATAGGCGATCTCCTGAAATGTCAGTCCCTCTACAGCCCATAAATACAGCAACTCTCTTTCTCGATGCGACACTTTATCCATGATGATTGAGACATGCTGCTGGTCGATAATTATTGCATCGAGACTCTCTATGATCTGCGCGCATTCCGATACATCGTAGGCTGGAAACAGATCTTGATGAGTTTTGAATTCAAGTTGCTCTTTACGACATTGGTCGATGAAACTGTTTCGTATGACCGACAACATGTACTTCTTTGTCTGTTTTTCTGCCTCCTTGACACGCAGTATTTTCTCACAACATATTTGCACTAAATCGAAAGCTTGCGCCTCGTTGTGACATAAAGAAAATGCATAGCGGTAAAGCGAATTCAACAAAGGCTTCGAAAAACGTCGATTGTTCTTTTTTTCTGATAGTGTGAACATAGATTGCTTTCCCCAATATAAGTAACCCTCTATTTTGCCGACATTCCAAAAATGTAAGGAGGGTGAGGGAATGGTTATTGTAAACTCAATCCCTTTTTTCTCCTGATGTACTCAGTTCGTTTTCAATGGATGCCGACTGCCACGGTTACTGATACCAGAGCTCTCCTTGTCTGGTCATTAGCGACTGCTATGTGCGTTCACGCGGGTGAAAGTCAGGGTGGTTTTAGCGCGTATTTGGAGGTCTGTCAGGGTGAAGCGGTCGCCACCACCCAGCAACGCCAATACTCCTCCTGCGGCAGCCAGAGCAAACTCTCGTTTAAAGCCGTTCAAGTTTGCGATGATCCCCTTGTCTAACGAAAGTTTGTTGAACATGAACCAAATCATAACGGCAATGGTTACTATGCCTGCGACTTTAACCCCCCTCCCTGAACCAAAAATCAATAGTAAGCCAATGATCGCTAAAACAGGTGGGTAGACAGCAAATGTTGGAATTTTGCTATAAGCACCAAAGAAACCACCGACAATGAATGTCATGCCAAGAGAAAATCGCAGCAGAAGACCGATAGCTTGCCAGTTAGTGTCTGTGGGTGGGTTCAGCCAGTTGCGGTCAACGCTTTTTAATCCCGCACCGAGATTGAAAAGGACGAACATCATGCCGGATAGCGTGATATCGCGGATTTGGACAAACATAGCAGGGGAGGTGTAGGTATTAACGCCTACTGATGCACCGGGCACGGTGTCAACAGGTAAGGAAACGACAAATGTCCAGAGTAAGAAGCCATAGAAAAGGGCGAGTGGACGAACGAAGAAACCGATGGCAAGTGCGATACCTGAAAATAATTCAAATGCAGACAGGGTAGTGAGGAAAAACCATGGAGTGAGCAGGTCATTAGTGAACAAGTAGTCCTGAAATAACTCATTGATATAGCCTGTTGTTCCCATGTAATTATCTACCATGGCTTGTTGTTTGCTGCTGGACAGCAATTGGCTTAATTTTGACAAACCACCAATGATAAACACCATTCCAAGCCCCACCCGAAGTAACAATGCTCCTAATTCTAACCGCTCATGCTCTGCGTTCATGTATTTCCTCCACATTTAATGGTTGGTGTTGTTATGGAATTAACGAGTGACAGTGGCGTTTGATTGCACTCTCTTTATAAATAAAAACCTTCTTGCCATTGGCTGTGTTCATTTCCTCAATTTTTGTCAGTGGCGAAGGTGAAAAATGTGTTGGCGTTGTCTTGAGAGCGATACCTATGAATCATTTCACTGTAAGCAATAATGAAATTTATATTTCATTATTTATGATCATGGACATACTGTTCTAAAATTCTGATGTTGAGGTGTATCAACATGACGTACAGTCGTTTCAACATCGGCAATACCTGCATATTGCAGTGAGTGTAGAGATGGGATGTCTGGCTGGGGTTCATTGTTAGCAGGGAGAGGTCTGTGTCAGAGTTACTTTCAAAACGAAAAAGCGTCAACGCTGATGGGTGTATTCAGAATATCACGCCTGAAAGCGCTGGATGGAGTTATGTCGGCTTTCAGGTCTATTACCTAGATAAAGGGCAGCAGTTATCGTTTCATGATACGGATAACGAATTGTGTTTGGTGCTGGTGTCAGGACTGGCAGATATTGCGTTAAACAACCTGGCAACTCAGAGTATGGGTGAGCGGATGGATCCGTTTGAGCGTTTACCCCCTTGGTCTCTATATCTCACGGTAAATGACAGTGTCACTTTAACGGCGAAAACATGCCTTGAGCTAGCCGTGTGTCGTGCTCCCGGCAAAGGCACTTATCCATCCCGCATTATTACACCGGAGCAAGTGGGCAGTGAAGCCCGAGGACAGGGAAACAACAAACGCTTTGTCCATAATATTCTACCTGACAGCAAAGATGCAGATAGCTTATTAGTTGTTGAGGTTTATACGGATGAGGGTTGTACGAGTTCTTACCCCAGTCATAAACACGACCGCGATACACCACCGGACGAGACCTTGCTGGAAGAAACCTATTATCACAGACTCAGACCGGAGAAAGGGTTCTGCTTTCAGCGGGTGTATACCGACGACCGGGACCTTGATGAGTGTATGGCTGTGTATGACGGTGACGTGGTGATGGTTCCCCGTGGATATCATCCGGTGGCCACTATCGCAGGCTATGACAGCTATTACCTCAATGTTATGGCCGGTCCAGTGCGTAAATGGTTGTTCAGTTGGGAGGATGACCATCAATGGGTAAATACCGATGCTTACAGGCAAAAATTGTCAAAAAGCGCGAAATAACCATTCGATAACAAGCTGAAAGCGTCAATGAACGAAATGGTTCTAGAGGACGTTTCTGGGAGAATAAATGTATAACATTGCTATGTTCGGTGCAGGTCGAATAGGAAAAATACACGCTGCCAATATTCATGCTCACCCCAAATGTCGGGTCGCTGCTGTGGTAGATCCTTTTGAGTATGCAGCGAATGCACTAGCGACATCGGTAGATGCGATCGTAGGGACAGTAGAAGGTGTGATGACAGATGAAAACATTCATGTCGTTTTCATTTGTTCCGCGACAGACACTCACGCAGAATTGATAGAGCTGGCATCAAAACACGGAAAAGCGATTTTTTGTGAAAAGCCGATAGATTTAAGTCTAGATCGCGTTAACCGCTGTCTTGAGATTGTCTCGTCGCATGGGGCATTGTTGATGGTGGGATTTAATCGCCGTTTTGATCCGAATATAAGTGCGATGCGTGAGCATTATGAATCAGGGGTGATCGGTAAAGCAGAGTCGCTGACCATCATCTCCCGTGACCCTTCGCCTCCACCAGTGAGTTACGTTGAGGTATCAGGTGGAATGTTCCGTGATATGACAATTCACGACTTTGACATGGCCCGATTTATGATGGGAGAAGATGTCGTTTCTGTATCAGCCCATGGTGGTAACTTGATTGATGCAGAAATCGGTGAGGCGGGGGATGTTGATACGGCGGTAGTTGTGCTTGAATTTGCCTCAGGTGCGTTAGTGACCATTATTAATAGTCGTCGCTCCGGATATGGCTATGATCAGCGTCTTGAGTTTCATGGCAGCAAAGGCCTACTGAGAGTCAATAATGTCAAAGAGTCCGAACTGGATATGTTCAGTGCGGACAGCTGTGAAAGTTCGTTACCTATGCACTTTTTTCTTGAGCGCTACAAAGAGGCATACCGTATTGAGTTACAACATTTTGTTGATGTGCTCGACGGTAATGCCGATCTCACCTGTACCGGCGAAGACGGGAAAAAAGCATTAGAGCTGGCGGAGGCGGCATTGTTATCAATGAGTACCAACAAAAAAGTCAGCCTCTAATCTTGCTTATCACTAAGGGCAGCCAGTGAAACTGTGAGCGTCTGTGTCACGCAGAGCGTGGCAGACTGGGACCTGAATCCCTCAACACTGGCTTCTTTGATAACAAAGCATACATCCGAAGGCCCGGACAGCGGACTGACAGCGCTGTCTGTGAGTGAGATAAGCTGACAGCCTATTTTAGAAATAGACTCGATACTGGATTTTGTCTGGCTTGCATAAGGTGAAAAAGAGATTGCAACAACGGCGTCCTTGGCAGAAATCATACTGACTTGCTCTTCAAACATTCCGCCAAGTCCGTCAATGAGAAGCGCTTTCCTACCGAGATGACGAAGTGCATACGCCAAATAGACACCGACATTAAATGATCGTCCTGCCGCGAGTATATGGATGGTGTCTGCCTGATTCAGAATAGTAACAGCACGTTTTAAATCTTCGTCATTTACTAATGAGACAAGTTGTTCGAGAGCGTCCGCGTTGGCTTTTGCGAATCGATGGAGAATATCAGGCGGTGACTCAGGATCTAACGGTTCTTCCTCCAGCTCAATAAAAAGACGACGACGTTCATTGTAGTTACTCGTGCCCTCCACAAGTGCAGCCCTGAACAGGGTCTTCATTTCGTTAAAGCCAGAGAAACCGAATGCACGGGCAAAACGAATTAAGGTTGATGGGGGAACATCGGCCTGTTCTGCAATAACTGCCACGGTATCAAATGCCACACGTTCTTGATTATCAAGCAAGTACCGACCCACCTGTCTTAAACGTTTACTGAGAGAGTCGAAGCGTTGACAGATTTGTTCTTCCAGTTCGCTGAAAGATGTGGCTATTGTGGTCATCTGAAATCCTAATTGGTTGAGTAAATACACTCGCAACACGTCCTGTAATTCAGTGTTGTGGGATGTTAGTCAGCTATTATGCAATGAATAGCATACGGTAAATTACGGTTAACTTTTACAGTCTTGTCCATATTCAAGGTTTCATTTTCAGTTGACTCGAAAATCAGACAGTTTTTTAATCAACAAGCATTTCAATTTTAACACGATGTGAAATTAATATTTCATATCATGTTAGTAAACCAGATAAAACGGCAAGTTGCTTCGAGGGAGTGAGTAAGAAAAAAGAACTGGAAACGTATATTTTGTGATTTGAGGATGTCTTGCGATATTACTAGAGCAGATTTAACGTCGTGCAAAAGAGGTCAAACCGAGATTCCCGCTCCTGAAAATCAATACGATTAAAATTCGCACAATTCTGTTGCCATTCGTTTATTTCGATCTTAATATAAAATGAAATAAACGTTTCATTTTATCTGTGGCAAAGTAGTGATGTGCTATCGGAAAGGTCTTTGAGACCCAGTGAGATAATGGTTGAAATGAATATTTCATTCAGGTGGAGACAGGAAAGGGATTATGGTGGGACCGGAGAAAACATTGGACGTAATATGCATGGGCCGAGTTGCTGTTGATCTATACGGCGATCAAATTGGAGCAAAGCTTGAGGACATGCGAACTTTTTCAAAATATCTCGGTGGTTCGTCGGGGAATCTCGCATACGGTACAGCAATTCAGGGCCTGCGGTCCGGTATGCTGGCAAGGGTGGGTGATGAACACATGGGACGTTTTGTCAGGGAAGAGCTTGAGAGAGCAGGCGTAGACACCCAGTATTTGATCACAGATCCTGATCGCCTGACTGGGTTAGTGGTGTTAGGGATCAAAGACAAGGATACCTTCCCTCTCATCTTCTTTCGTGAAAACTGTGCAGATATGGCCATATCTGTGGATGATATATCTGAAGAATACATAGCGTCGTCCCGTTGTCTGGCGATAACCGGTACCCACCTGTCACATCCACAGACCAGAGAAGCCGTGCTCAAAGCGCTTGAGTATGCGAAGAAACACCGGGTTAAAACGGCACTCGATATCGATTATCGGCCTGTTCTTTGGGGGCTAACATCTCATGGAGATGGTGAGACCCGGTTCATTGAGTCAGGTGCAGTGACAACCAAGCTACAGCAAGTGCTATCGCTCTTTGACCTGATTGTGGGTACTGAAGAGGAGTTCCACATTGCTGGTGGAGACACTGATACTGTTGCGGCTTTAAAAAAAGTGCGAATGCATACTGATGCTGAACTGGTCTGTAAACGCGGTGCGTTGGGTTGCAGTGTGTTCACCGACACTATCCCGAACAATCTTGATCAGGGAGTGACAGTGAAGGGAGTTCGGGTTGATGTGCTCAATGTGCTTGGTGCGGGTGATGCCTTTATGTCGGGTTTATTGCGCGGTTATTTGAACGGAGAATCGTGGGAGAAGAGCTGTCAATATGCCAACGCCTGTGGTGCTCTGGTTGTTTCCCGGCACGGATGTTCGCCCGCCATGCCGACGAGAGAGGAGCTGGATAATTATCTCGCGCGTTGGGAAGAGGTTCCGAGGCCAGATAAAGATACCCAACTGAATCACTTACATCGGGTCACCAAAAGAGAGCAAAAGTGGCAAGAGGTGTGTGTGATGGCGTTCGATCATCGGGCGCAGTTTGTGGATATGGTCAATAACGCCGATGTCTCTATTGAACACATTCCTTATTTGAAAAACTTGCTATGGAAAGCAGCAAAAAGCGGTGCCGCCAGCGCGGGGTTGCGGGATAACGCTGGGGTCCTTTGTGATAGCACCTTTGGCCAGGACGTTCTTAACCAGGTGACTGGTCTTAATGATAAAAATCTGGGTCGATTCTGGGTTGGCCGACCCGTGGAGCTGCCGGGCTCGCGCCCTCTCAGGCTGGAGCATGGCAATATCGGTACTTACCTGAGTCGATGGCCTAAAGAACAAATAGTGAAATGCCTGATGTTTTATCACCCTGACGACAAGCAAAGTCTGTGCGAGGAGCAGGAAAATAAGATACAGGAAATCTATCAGGCCTGTTGCCACACCGGTAATGAGATGCTTCTCGAAATTGTATTGCCGAGAGACAGAACTGACCTGAAAGCAGACGATGAACAATATCGACGGGTGGTGAACCGGGTATACGAGTTAGGTATCAAGCCGGACTGGTGGAAGTTACCCCCCCTCAAGGCTGCAGGCTGGCAACAGGTAGATAAGTTAATTGATGAGTATGACCCACATTGTCAGGGGGTTGTTATTTTGGGTCTTGATGCACCCATGTCGGTATTGGCGGAAGGATTTAAGGAAACAGTCAGCAGTCGTTATGTTCGGGGATTTGCGGTGGGACGAACACTATTTGGTGAACCATCACGCCAATGGTTAGCTGCAAAGATTGATGACAATGAGCTGATTGAGCAAGTTAAAAACAACTATATCACCATGATTGATTACTGGAGAAAGCGGAAACAGTAACACATGATATTCAGGAGGTGGTCGCCGTTAACTGGTTACATGCCTGCTGTTCGACAGATTATGACAGGGAGCGAAAGATGGAAACAGTACACAATTTTATCCAAGGAGAGGTGTCTGAAAATCAAAGTGGTAGGTTCAGTCCTATCTTCAATCCTGCCACGGGTGAACAGATCCGTCAGGTTGCCTTGAGCTCGGCAGAGGAAGCGGAAAAGGCTGTCACGTCTGCCTTTCAGGCTGCAAAAGCGTGGGCAAAAACGCCACCTCTGCGCCGGGCAAGGGTCATGTTTAGGTTCAAATCCTTATTGGAAGCGAACATGGATGAGCTGGCAAAAATGATCACCGACGAGCACGGAAAAGTGCATTCAGATGCTCTTGGCGAATTAACCCGTGGACTTGAGGTGGTCGAGTTTGCTTGTGGAATTCCGCATCTCCAAAAGGGCGAAAATTCAGCAAACGTTGGTACAGGTGTCGATAGCCACTCTCTGATGCAGCCGCTGGGTGTCTGTGTTGGTATTACGCCATTTAACTTTCCCGTGATGGTGTCAATGTGGATGTTCCCCATTGCTCTCGCCACAGGAAATACGTTCGTTCTTAAACCCTCAGAAAAAGACCCCTCGGTATCTCTTCGCATTGCGGCCTTGCTTAAAGAGGCAGGTTTGCCTGACGGAGTGTTCAATGTTGTTCAGGGTGATAAAGAAGCCGTAGATGTTCTTCTCACTGACAAAAGAGTACAGGCTGTCAGTTTCGTTGGCTCCACTCCCATCGCTGAATATATCTACTCGACAGCCTCAGCGCATGGTAAGCGATGTCAGGCGTTGGGCGGTGCGAAAAACCATTGTGTACTTATGCCGGACGCCGATCTTGATATGGCGGCAGGGGCAATTATGGGTGCAGGTTTCGGTGCTGCCGGTGAGAGATGCATGGCATTGTCAGTTGTGGTCGCAGTGGGTGATGATATTGCCGACGATGTCGTCAGTCGCCTGAGTGAAAAGGTCAAAGCAATGAAAACAGGGCCGGGCAGACAGGACGGACCCGAAAATGATATGGGACCAGTGGTTACTGCCGAGCATAGAGATAAGATCATCTCCTACATCGATGCAGGGGAAGCGGCGGGTGCAGAGCTGGTGGTCGATGGCCGCGACTTATCGGTACCCGGACATGAAAATGGCTTTTTTGTTGGTCCAACGTTATTTGACCATGTTAAGCCCGACATGACTATTTATCGTGACGAAATATTCGGCCCAGTGCTTTCTATCGTCAGGGCGCCTGATTATCAGACGGCACTTGAGCTGATTAATGAACATGAATACGGAAATGGCAGCGCGATTTTCACCCGTGATGGTGAAACAGCCAGAGCCTTCAGTGAAGATGTATTGGCTGGCATGGTTGGGGTCAATGTCCCTATTCCAGTACCCATGGCATTCCACAGTTTTGGTGGATGGAAACGCTCTATTTTTGGGCCATTGAATGTACATGGAAATGATGGGGTACGTTTTTACACCCGAATGAAGACGGTAACTAGCCGTTGGCCTACGAGTATTAGACTGGAAAAACACAAGAGCGATTTCATTATGCCAACCCATGGCTGATGAATACTATCACAGCAATGATAGTGACCGATCCTTTCTTTTATCTGGCCGCTGTTCCGGCGGTCCTTATATATGGTATCGGAAAAGGTGGTCTGGGAGGGGCATTAGGCGTCGTCGCCGTCCCTATGATGTCCCTCAGTCTTCCTGTTCAGCAGGCGGCGGCTATATTGCTGCCTAGTTTACTCGTAATGGATATCTTTGCTGTAAAACACCATTATCGGTTTTCTGGATTTAGAAAATATTCCTATGTCTCTCATTCTGATGCTGCTAGCACCTCTTAATGTGAAACCGGGGGGGACGTTGGATATCGCCAGCGAGAAAAGGGTTTACCGTCATTGCTTCAGCTTTTTTGTTTGCTTTAAGCACCTATTTGTTTTCCTTAAGCATCTATATGGTGTGCTGAATGGTTAATATCCCAACAATGTGACAGGTTTAATTATCTCCCAGGTTCATCCTAATAACTCGGCCGAAATTTAGATCGACCACTTAGGGGAGATGTAGAGTGACATCTGAAAACTATCCCAGTGATATCGAGTCGCTGATGTTGATCATGAGTTTGTTCGTTGTCTCTTTCTTGTCTCCATGTGGCTTATGAACATTGTTACAGTAACGATAGTGACCGATCCCTATTTTTATCTCGTCGCTGTTCCGGCGGTTCTTATATTTGGTATAGGAAAAGGTGGTCTGGGAGGCGCATTGGGCGTCGTAGCCGTTCCCATGATGTCTCTCAGTCTTCCCGTTCAGCAGGCGGCGGCTATTCTACTACCTATCTTATTGTTGATGGATGCTTTTGCTGTAAAACACCATTACAGGTTCGCTGATCTTACGATTTTGAAGCAAATGTTAGTGCCTGCGGGGTTTGGCGTGCTCTTGGCTGGTTTATTCATTCAGGGTAGCGGAAACAGAGCAATGGAACTGCTTTTAGGTATTATCTCTCTGGCATTTGTTACCTTCTATGCAATGCACTGGCTGCCAGAAACAAAGCCCGGTCGTTTGAGCGCAGCTATTTGGAGTCTTCTTAGCGGGTTTACAAGTACCACCATCCATTCTGGTGGTGCGCCAGCCAGCATTTATTTATTACCGTTAAAGCTCGATAAACGTCAGTTGATTGCCACCATGGCGGTCTTTTTTGCTGCTGTCAATGCGATGAAGCTTGTCCCTTATGCCAGCTTGGGTTTACTTGATGTAGAAAACATTCTTACATCGCTCATTCTGATGCCGCTGGCCCCTCTTGGCGTAAAACTGGGGATTGTTTTGCTGGATATCGCCAGCGAAAAATGGGTTTACCGTCTTTGCTTCGGTTTTCTGTTTGTGTCCGGCATTTATATGGTGTGCTGATTGGTTTATCTCCCAACTATGTGACAGGTGTAATTACCCCTCTGGTTCATCCTTTTAAGGTGGCAGGAATTTATGTTGACCAGCTAGGGGAGACATCGAATGACATCTGACAACAATCCCGGTGATACCAAGTCGCTGATGTTGATCATCAGTTTGCTGGTTGTCGTCTTCATTGTCTCCCTGTGGCTGGGGTGGCGAACTAAGGGGCAGCCATCCGAGCATACGCAGTCATTATATGACAAGGTGATTGAGCTTTTTAACCACGTTGTTTGGTGAGTCAAACTTGGTTTTACACTCGGTTATATGGTCTGCATGGCCGAATATGAATAGCTCACGACAGCAGGCTTTTTTGGTAAAAAATTTTGTCGACACCTTGTTTAGGGAAGTCTGTATAGCGTCCAACTTCTCGAAATCCGAGCCTTTCATAAAATCCCGGAGCCTGAAATGAATAGGTATCTAAGTAAATGTTGTGAATATTCAGGTGTTTTGCCTCACTTTCGACAGTGAGAATTAACTCTCGGCCAATTCCCTTACCGCGTAACATATCTGGCAGCCATAGATAATTAATATGAAGGCATTTTGACATCAGTCGCCCCGTCAACCCACCCAGCATTTCATTCTTTTCATTGCTGATAAAACAACCGATACTCCTTTCATGGATTTCGAAAAAATGGGGTTCATTAAACGCTAATAACCCCTGATATATATGAGAGATCTGCGCTTCAGATGGTGCGAAGACAAAATCAATATTCATAATTTGTATTACCTAACGGAGAGTGTTTAGTGCATGTTCACTTATGGTAAAGGCTTACAATGCTCTACCTGTGGAGAGAAAATGTGCCCAGTCTGTTCTCTGTCTTTTTATGGCCTGGCGTGCTGCTGACCGATGATCATATGCCACTTTTTTATGTTGAACCGACCAACCAAAATCCCCTTTTTCCACGATTGAATAACTTGCATGTGGACTGTAGTTTTCCATTGAATGGACGACGGGCAGATCATCTGTGTAGGCAGGTAAGCCGACGCTTCCGGGATTGACGATGAGTTGTTGTGAGCTTGTCAGGATAGCTCTTGGTGTGTGGGTGTGCCCACAGAGAATAACGTCTTCACTCTGGTTATTAAGCAGAGCCATAATGTCTCTATCAGTTCGTAATTCTGCATGACCGCTTTCGACATTTTCCAGAAGATATGTCAGGTCATCATCCGGTGTGCCGTGACATAAAAAGACCGATTCATTAAGCGTGAGGTTAGATGGCAAGGTATGCATCCACTGTAATGGTAAGGTCCCTAAGTCCTCATGAATAAATTCCATGGTGGGATTTGAGCAAATTTCATCCGCGGTGGCTTCATAAATTTGTCTATCCTGATTGCCTCGAATCGTGACCAGTTCGTTTTCCATCAGTAATTCAAAGGTATCTCTCGGGGCAATAGGCCCGTAGAGGATATCACCAAGGTTAACGACGATGTCTGAACCTTGCTTTCTTATATCGTCCAGCACTGCCCGAAGGGCATAGACATTACTATGAACATCTGAAATTGCAGCTATTTTCACCGTGTACCTTTTTGGGTTTAACCGGAAATAGAAACCCAATTAAATCATGGGCTTTCTTTCAATATTAAATACGTTTTGTATAAGGGGAGTGTGTCGAAGGCTGAGTGGGATTTTTCACCTCTTCATGGCTTGAATAACCATCCTCTCAAACATGTCAGCACATAGAAATCTAATATAAAGCAAGTTAAACTGGACCAAATATTCCAAGCTTGTTCTTATGTACTGGCTCGAATAAATACCCACTATATGTTGAATTAATCTTCAGTTATTAGTTCTCAATTATGTTGTAACGACAAAGCTAAGAGATTATTCCACGATAACCCTCTCATCGTGCTCAAACAATTGCTATCTACGAAAAAAGCAAAAAAACAATTAAGCTTTTAGGTTTTCACGTTCTGCCAACGTTAAACTCGAAACAGCGCGACTGTCGTCCGGTTTCATTAAACCACCCCAGTTCTATTTTTTGCAGTTTGCCGGGGAATAAAAATATACGACCAGTGCGCTGATTCTTTCCTAAAGCAGCACTATATTTCCCAGCCAGAACGATACGTTCTGCCAATCAGCAGGCTACAAAGCTCTGTCATCACCTTCATGGATTTTGTTAATCGAGGGCGTCGTTCGTCAGAGAGTTTCCCATCAGACCAATGCCTGTCGTGCACGTAAACATTGTAGGGGTTAATAATACATTTGAAGTCAATCGATAAGGAGACTGACAAGGCAGAGTGTGCCATATAAGAGTGAGGTAAACCGGCAGAGTGAACAAAGGTCACGACCTTATCGAAAAGCGCCCCAGTCAGACTACCATCGGGCGGTGTTGAGCCTACATATTCGATATATTTTTTCAATTCAGAGCAAGTCCCCCAGTTATATACGGGGCCGCACAAAACAACGCCAGAAGCTTCATGAGTAAGTTGGTGAAGTTGTTTATATTGGTTGGATTGATAAATTGTGTCGTTGTCGAAATTCGGTACATCCCACTCCGCTAAATCAATATACTTAGCCTGATAACTCTGTTCGTGAATCTCTGAAACACAGAGCTTAGCCAGTTCACGACTTTTACTGTTTGGATCTAGGCTGGAACTTAAAACGAGAATATACATACGATTATCCATATAGAGGGTTTGAGCGGCGCTTGCCCTAGTTATCCATGCCTTCGAGGCACCGCTGTATAAGTTTTTTAGTGACGGTAAAATGGAGGGTGAGCATATTTCTTCCCACACATTGTCCGAAATTATTGGTTCGTTGATTAAGAGGGTGATGTTGCGAATGGGCTGTTCGGTTCATTGATGTAAGAGAGAATATCATTGTGATGAGCGCGCCAATTCAGCTCTCTTTTAATCTTATCGGCGCTCATTAATTGATCCAATGTTGCTCCAAGTGCCCAATCGCCGTGTTCAGCGATGACGTCTTCGACAGGACGGACGACGGGTTGAGTTGTTAAGTCAAATCGCTTTCTATAAGCGTCTGCAATATCGCCAACCTTAACGCCTTGCTCGCCGCAAACATTGTAAGATTCTCCGTCGCAACCTTTTTCCAGAATTAGTCGGTAAGTTGAAGCGAGATCGTTGACGTGTACGACTGGCCATCGTGTTTCCAGCGAGCCCCAGACTTCAATTTGACCTTTGTCAGGAACAAATCCCGACAGTGCGCCAGAGTCTCTGTCGTAAACAATGCCAGGATGAATAATATTGGCATCAAAGCATTGGGCACGTGTTATCAAGGCACTGTTTTCAATCATCCAACAAAAACTTGAGATGGGGTTGAAAGGGCTATTTTCTGATACAACCTGATTTTCGGTATGCCCGTAAAGCCAAACACCCCCTGTGTAAATAAATCGAATTTTCCTTCCCAATTTATTTCCCTGAGCAACTAACTCATCTATCAGTTTGCGGTCTATGGCTCCCATGTCCTGACAAAATGTCGCTGCGACATGAACAACAGCGTCAACATGGCAAAGGTGGGTAGACCAGTGACTGGGGGAAACAATATCTCCACGTATTACCTCAGCACCCGTTTGGCGTAGGGCTTGCTCGGAGATATCCGAGCGGGCTAACGCCAGAACAGCGTGATCATGTTGTAAAAGTTCGCTTAATACAGCAGACCCAATGGTGCCTGTTGCGCCGAGCAATAATATCTTCATGTGTCTCTCCCTGAAAATATTAGGCTAAAACCTCAATAGCAGTTGAGGTCAAGGCATTGCTTTGTCGTTTTTTAATAAACAATAAAACGTTGTATAAGAGACAAGTAGATGCAAGTTACGGTTGTACATATCTGCAATCGATGAACACTCCTCGATGAAAAAACAACAGATATTGAACCGTTTCATCACATATATTTGCCTGGTGAGTGTGTTACCTGTTTGTGGTGTAGAACCTTATCAACTGATTGTCTTTTCTTTCGAACGATTCAAATCAGTTTCCCCTCAAAATACAGAGAAAATGTTCATATTTGATTCAAGTTTGCAGAGAAATGGCGACACTATCGCGTGTTATGGATAAGCGCTTTAAACAACATATTATCAAGATAATCAGTCAGGTATGATTAATGTCTTATCTTGAGATAATTGATGGCGAAGGGAAGATGAGAAGAATAAAAGTGATTCCCGTGATAACTGTGTTTCTTGTTGCCTTGCTCACTTTTTTGGCGGTTATCGGCGCGTATGCGTGGAAAGATATCGGTATCACCGAGACGAACGCTCCTCAACTCGGAGGAAAAAGCAAACTCATTGCCAAAGGCATATTACCCTCAATAAATCAGTTGCCCACTGGCGCGGGTAGTGGTGTCGATATCGATAGTAATGGAAATCTCTTTTTTCTCCATCGCTCAGGATATGGATTCAATAACAATACCCTCATTGAAAAGGATGTCGTGACAGTATATTCGGCTGATGCTCATGAGACGATGTCATCGTGGGGGGCACATTATTTTAAGTCACCCCACGGTCTGACTATCGATGAAAACGATCAGGTTTGGATCACCGATATTATGTTGAACAAAGTGTATCAATTTGACGCGAAGGGAAACTTATTGCGCACCTTTGGTCAACACTATCCTTTTTATATGGAAGCCTGCCTTAAAGTGAGAAATCTACTCAAGAATCTGCCTTGTGGGCAAAATAAATATACGTTTGCCAGACCGACAGACGTCGAAGTTTACCCCGACGGTTCATTTGTTGTTGCTGATGGCTTCCGGAATAGCCGCATTGTTAAATTTGATGGAGAGGGAAATTTCCAATGGGAGATATCAAAGCTTGGCAAAATGCATGGTGAGTTTTACTTACCGCATGGCTTGGCCAAAGACAGGCAAGGCAACATCTATGTTGCAGACAGAAGGAATGCAAGAATTCAGGCTTTCAACAAGCAGGGACAATGGATAAAGACATGGAGTTTCCCCGAGCTTGGAAGGCCGTACGGTCTGGATATAGGAAAAGATAACTTCCTTTACGTGGTAGATGCCGGAGACGCTTATGAGTTCGAAAATGGTGTCGAGCGAAGTCAAGTTTTGAAACTCACTCTAGATGGAAAAATTGTTGATCGGTATAGCGGGTTTGGACAATCACTCGGTAAAATTGACTTGCCGCATGATATTGCGGTTAATGATCATGGGCGTGTCTACATTGCAGAGGTGAAAAATAATCGTGTTCAGTTCTTTGAACAGCAATCTCACTAGTCGCCATATTGTTTTTTGAATACGAGGGCCTTTGTGGGAAAGGGGGCATTCTTTATTATCTTTACTGCGCAATGACCACAGATAGATGAAAAAAAACGGGGCTGTAAAACCCCTCTCATTATTACAAGGTCGGTAAGGTCTAGTGAGGTGGCAAAGTATGTTTAGTAGTAAACGGATCACTGCAATCGCTCATTCCATTTGCCATTGTTTTCGTATTCGCACATTTCTTCAGTATCAAACCGGACATGTTGGTTAATGTCTTTGATTTTCACCTCAATGGAGGCCAGATTTTCCCTTATTAGTTCACTCAATGCTGAAGTGTCAGCCTGCTCTAAATCCGCGTTGGTATTAAAAATGCAGATGATTTTCAGAGAGCGTGGAAAGTTCTCATAGTTCACAAGATGTGTGAGCCATTCGAAACCACGATATTCCCTCTGAGCTATTTCGCAAACGTCCGTCAACACAGTCCTAAGGGCATTTTCTCTCTTCTTGTCTGTCTTTCTCATTTTGAACGATACCTTCATGGTGAAACTGTAACGTGAATAACTGTTTAAACGGTAATTCACGTATTTTCTGGAGGCACAAGGTATCTTGAAAGTAGTCAGCATCGCAACTGACTTACCACTAAAAATTCATAGGGTCAGAAGTATTTCAATGATGTCGTTCATCGTAAGAGCAAAATATGAAGAATCCTCAATTTCTTCGATGCTTGGATGAAGCGTTAAAGGGGAGAATTAGACTCGCAAAATTCAATAACAAAGATGGTTTGAGTAAAGTGTTATCAGTAAGTTAGGGGGGCGAATAAAGGAGATATTCTATGGAACCCAAAGACGTTGTAATCTCTTTCTGGCAGGCGATGGAATCTAATGATTTTTCACGTGCCGCTGATTTTTTGGCTGAAAGCTATGTCTGCGAATGGCCGTTAACAGCAGAAAAAATAGTGGGCAGAGAGAATTTTATTGCTATCAATTCTGCCTATCCTACCAATGCGTTGTGGTCTTTTACTGTTCATAAAGTTATTAGCGAAGGTGAGAATGTTGTTACTGAGGTGACCGTGACCAATGGCGAAAGAACAGACAGAGCCATCACGTTTCATACGGTTAACCAGAACAAAATATGTAAGCAGGTAGAGTATTGGCCGGAACCTTACCCGGCGGCGCAGTGGCGAAGACAATGGGTTGAATCTCTTTAACCCAAATTAAATCTCCTTAACCCAAATTGAGCCTCTTTAACCTAAAAAAGTAAAAGGAAGTCTCATAATGTCAGAACTACATTTAACCTGTGACTGCCGAAGCGTGGTTGCTGCAGTCCAAAATATCTCGTCACGTACCTCAAACCGAGTGGTCTGTTACTGTTCTGACTGTCAGGCTTTCGCCCGGCATCTGGGCCGGGTGGATGTGATGGACGAATCAGCGGTACTTTTCTGACTCAAATACCGCCCGCTAAACTCACTCTTGTGACGGGGCAAGAGCATGTACATTGTGTACGTCTCTCGCCAAAAGGCATGTATCGCTGGTTTACAGCTTGCTGCCATACTCCGTTAGCCAACTCTATCCCCGGCTTTCCATTCGTTGGTGTTTTTGATCATGTGTTCAATGATAAGCAAGCGTTGTCGAATACTGCAGGTCCGGTTTTAGGTGCTGTTCATACGCGTCGGGCGGTTGGACCTATTCCTGAGAGTATGAAAGAAAGGCATGAGCTCACTCTCATTGCTGGCACACTTAAAAAACTACTCCGTTGGAAACTACATGGATTGACTCACCCAAATCCCTTTCATAAGAAAGGAGGTCAAGCCTTGGCACTTCCTGAAATCTTGAGTCAGTGAGTTGACAAAATAGTTGTCAATTTTTCGGTTGTTGATGAAATAGCGAGTTGTTAGTTTTTCTCTGTGAGTGACACGGCACGCCGTTGCTGTTTTCATAGTGAATTGAAAGGGAATATCCATGCTGGTTACAGATGAAGAGCAGATTAATATTTTTTATCAGGCACTCGTTGAGCGTGATGCAAGTTTCACCGGCACCTTTTATGTTGGTGTGAAAACAACATCTATTTTTTGTATTGCTACCTGTCGTGCGAGGAAGCCAAAAAAAGAAAATGTTGTCTTCTATACCAAATATAAAGAGGCTATGGATGCGGGTTTTCGGCCTTGTAAAATTTGTCGTCCAACTGAAAATGCTAATGAGGCCCCGCATCAGGTGAGTGAGGCGATTGAATTGGTGAGGAACAACCCAAAAGAAAAGATATCTGACGTCAGATTACGACAAACCGGCATTAACCCAGAACAGATCAGGCGTTGGTTTAAAACACACTATGGAATGACTTTTCATACCTTCCAGAGAATGTACAGAATCAATAATGCATTAATAGAGTTAAAAAGCGGCAGTAGTGCAACAAACACGGCCTATGAGGCGGGCTACGACTCATTAAGTGGTTTTGGGTATACCTATAAAAAGCTAATGGGAACAACTCCATCAGAATGTAACAGGCAAAATGTAGTGCTAATAAGCCGCTTGACGACGCCCATCGGACCTATGTTTGCTTGCGCGACTGACAAAGGCCTGTGCTTACTTGAGTTTGTAGATAGAAGGATGTTAGAAACTGAGTTTAGTGACTTGCAACGGCTGTTTAATGCAAAAATTATGAACGGTGAAAACCAGCATATTGAGACAGTAAGAAGGGAGCTCAATGAATATTTTGCTGGAGAACGTATGAGCTTTACTGTGAAGCTGGATACACCGGGTACTACATTCCAACAATCGGTGTGGCAGGCACTGTGCAAAATACCATACGGTCAAACATACTCATATCAGCAACAGGCAGAATCAATTGGCAACAATAAAGCAGTTCGTGCAGTAGCCTCTGCGAACGGTATGAATAGAATTGCCATTGTTATACCTTGCCATCGTGTAATTGGAAAAAATGGTCAGCTTACAGGCTACGGCGGCGGCTTGGAGAGAAAGCGTTGGTTATTACTTCATGAAAAAGAAAATCTGGTGGCGGTATGTGGTGATTCTGTCTCTCAATATGCCATCTAGAAGCGTTTGAGTATCTGCGGTCGTTAGGTAATGTATTTCCTCATAACCATTAAAATACGGTTCAAGTACTGTTCGATTTAACACCCTGTTGCGACACAGAGGTAAAAGCAAGGCTTGAAACCGCTGCTGCTGTATTATCATGCAAAGATCTTCGCCTTTCCATTCTTAAAACACACAGCCTGCTGTCGGAGCCACAGGAAAAAAATTTCAACAGCAGCTTATCAAATGTCAAGATCCTTATAGCGCACATCAAAATTCATAGTGATGAATATCTCTTTTACATGATGAAAGAAACAATAATAGTATCAATTTTGAAATATAAACTGATATGCATATAAGAAAAGATGTGCTTTTTAGGACAAATTCATTAATTTAGATCTCCCTAATGTTATTTTTTTTGAATCTATATGATTGGTGTATAAAGTTCCCTTTAAACAGAAAATATTAATAAATTATAATGTTTTTAAGTATATTAGTGATAGTTTTAAATTTCACTACTTATGTTATAACTTAGTAAATAATAATAATTAGGCAATTATGCACATTAATAAATACATATATTATTTATTGTTATTTAATTTTTATGAATTTGTTGAAAAACTTTTCTTGTTCTATTCTGGTTGTACTGAAACAATTTTCTTATACATGGTGCGATTTAAGCGATGCTAATGATCAGTCGTTAAAGTGGATTTCAAAACTGCACATATATTGACTTCATATTATTTCACCCAGCTAACACTAGGTGAGTGAAAAGTACCTGGCAATAACGCTGTTATTTGAGAATGGCTCGGTGTTTTTATTTATTTCACCGTAGGCTCTTTTAAGGAATACCACTAATCAAATGCAGTAATCATGTAGTGTTTAATATGTTTTGAGGGAATTTATGACTATTAGCGCGATCTCAAGATCAAACCAAACATATCGTCGGGAAGTAACTGAAAGTGTCCAAACAACACAAACTAAGACGACTAGAAAATGTCACGTTAAACGTGGAGGACAGAGTACGAAAGCAGTTGGTGATCAACGAAACCAAGTCAGAACTCAGCAAGTGAAAGCTCAGGTACCAGAGAAAAATCAGTCGTTCCTTGGCGGTATCTTTAATAAATTTGGCGGTGCCGTAAAAGATGTAGCAAAAATGGCATGGCAAAAGCTTGAGCCAGTTGCCAAAGATATTACCCAAACTGGAACAAGGACAATTGCAGGGGCCCTTGGACTGGATAAGGTTTATGACTCAGTAAGAAACTTCTGGAGTACGCCCAACCAATTCAACGCTGGTAATACATTACTTGAGGGAGGACAGGCCGCATTACCTTTGGCAGCTGATCTGATTGGAGGTAATGACCAACAAAAGAAAGATAAAGTAAACAAAGTAGGGCAAGGATTTTTGGACTTTGGCAATACGCTTAATGACGTATTCTCCAATAGAAAAACAGATGGCTTCTTCGGTAAGGCGAAAGAGTTTGTCTCAGGTATACCCATTCTAGGTGGAATATTAAATTTCTTCCTTGGATAATAGAAAAAATGTTTAGCTGGTTGTTGCTTAACCCTGTTTATAGTACTTGATACTTTATTAAAACTTTTCAATAACCAGCAATTTTTTATGAGTGTATGATGAGCTATTTTCAACATAATATATGATATTGAAGTGTATAAATAACTCATCAACACCTTAAAGTAGACAATTATTTTCGCTGATTCGCGCCAGTAAATGATAGAATATATAGATTAAAATTTTCGAAGGGTAAATGAGTATTTATATTTCAATGTGTATTTAAAATTCCACAGTGGTACTAAGAGTTAAAGATGTATAGTTTATATATTGATATATTAATTTAGTATGTTATAAAATTAGAAGTTTTTACTGTGAGCATCTCTGTCACATATAATGAAATGCTTTATGTTGATAAGTTTTTTAAATTTAATCAAAAAAATCACCCTAATTTAGAGTTTTTTAATTGAGTTTCTTTTGAAAATAAATATTCCTCCAAGAAAGAAAGCAGTAAAAAATAAAGTGACTTAAATCTCATTAATTAAATGATGATAATGTAAATTTTATTAAATTTGAAACTAAGATATTAGTCGTTATCCTTAATTAGTTGTTTTTTTTAACAATCACCTCTCTTTAGAGTGTTTTAGTTGAATAAATAATTTTCTATTTTTTATTATATGAATCAATCGTCTAATATTAGAAATCTATGATAAATAATTATATGAAATAATTATATGTAAAATTTTTTTAATATAATTAATGGATTAAAATCATCTTCGCATCTTTAAACCTCCTGTACAAGATACAAAAGTAGATATCAGTAGCTACATAACAGAACATAAGCTCCCCCTAATTTTCCTGTTCTTTCCTCATTTGTTGAAAAATATTTCCTGTTCTATCATCAGTCTGCTATGCATTATTTCTGATATGCAGCTGTTTGAAACAAACGCAGTGTGTTACCGATGAGTTGGTGCGACAAGCCATGACAGTAGATAAGTTCACCCAACTAAAACTAGGTGCGTGAAGAATATCTAGAACGTCATGTTGCTAGGAATTACTAGCGATAGAGGCTTAGAGCATCCCTTGCTTAATTTGCCCTTGTTACGCTTGGTACATTCAGTGGCGGTGCTACGTTTAATTTCAACGGATAACTGGTGTCAGGAGATAGCTATGGTTATGGTTTCAAGAGTTGGTAAAACAACGAAATGCGCTGCGAATAAGCCGCAGCAGCCCCCCCAGAAAATGGAGATGGCGAAGAAAAAAGCGCGTGCGCCACAAGTAGACAACGATATGGCGCAAAAGAAAGTAAATACCCAAAAGGTTGAGATGCAGGCTAAAGAAACGCAAATGAAACAAGCCGCAGTTGAGAAAGCTCCACCTCCAAGAGCTAGAAAAGCACCAGTAGAGGCCGCACCACCAAAGGCAGAGAAAAAAGAAGCCGGAAAGCCTGAAGAAGCCAAAGCTGATGAAGCAGGTAAAGCAGATGAAGCGAAGGAAGGCGGCGAAAAGAAAGGCTTTTTAGACGGTATTTTTGAAAAGCTTGGTCCTGTGTTAAAGGAAATTCTACAGAACGTTATCAAATCAATTGCTGATATGCTTGGTCTGGGCGGTGTGTTTGAGAAGAAGCAAGATTTGTGGAACAACCCTTCTCTGCAAAATGCCGGGGAGCTTGCAGTGGAAGGCGGTAAAGCAGCACTCCCATTCCTAGAAAAGATACTTCCGGGAGTTGGTGATATCGGTGGAAAGCTTCTTGAATTTGCCGGTAAAATTGTAGGCGCACTTCCCGACGATAAAAATGACCTCGTCGGCGGTGCCGTTGATGGTTTCAAAGGTATTCCGGGCTTGGGGCAACTCGCAGATTTAATACTAGGTAAGAAGGCTGAAGGAGGCGGTGGCGAAGAAGCTGCAGCATAAGCGCTCCGCACCAACAACGTCATATCTTAGCTTGCTGGTTATTGCGCATGTATTAACGGTGGTCGATTGTGTTTTAGTCTGACCGGTGGTGCGTGTGAATAGCCAGCGTGTTTACCCAAAATAATTTCTACTTGTCGTGAAGTGATTCCGTGAGCCAGCAAACGCTCAAAACATGCGATTCGACAAGTAAGGTCTGCCACTTTTAGATTCTAACATCGATGTCACGTTGAAATACAATTTGCTCGTAGATTGGTTATTAAATCAGCCGTGGTAACTCGCTATTTCATCGAACCAACTTCATTAAAACACCTCACTAAACCATCTTCATTCACCCTTTCTCTAACCGTTCCTTTAAATATATGAAATCTCAGCGAGCTCTATAGAATAATTTATCTATATATTAATACATCAAAAGTCTAAAAAAATTATTGATTATTGTCACTTTTAAATGTCTGAAGGAAATTATTTGTAACATAATTGAGATATGAAATCTTTTCCATATATATTTTATCTGTTTTTTCTATCAAATAAATTCATATTTTATAGATAAAGTGTTTCTTTATCTATAAAATAATATTGATTATGATACATATGATTCATTAATGAAAAATATGAATTTTGTTTTATTTTAAATTATTAATATAAAAAATACCTAATAATATTAAATGTTTATTAGTGTGTTTTAAATACTATTAAAAATTTAACCAAATAAATTATTATGATAAATTAGACATTGCTGTTTAGTTATCGTTACTTTTTTATTTTCTCCCGTTTCCATTTTACAGCGGTTTGTTGAAAAAGTTTTCCTGTTCTATTCTTGATGTGTTGCGAAATAATATTCATATAAAGCGCTGACCAAAACCAATGAAATATAAAACTCAAAATAGAATTTCAATACTGTTTGATAGCCTCAATCAACTACCACTAGGTGAATGAGAATTATCTAGAGAGCAACGCTGTATTATATCGTCAGTTTTGCAGGGCATGATGAAGCCTTATCGCTCATCACTTTGTAATATCTGAAAAAAAGTAATGACAGCGGCGTGTAATTAATGGATTGAATCTGTTCTGGGGGAATATATGACTATAGGCACAATAGTAAATATAGGGTCAAAACTCATCGGAGGTTTATTCGGTGGTGGTGACAACGGCATGGCAGCAGCAGCTCAGGGCGGCGATAAACCAGCTGGTGGAAATGCTAACGCGGCTGTTGGTGATCATAGAAACGAGATGCAAGCACACCGAACGATGGCTAAAACTCAGCAAGGCGGTGGAGGCGGATTTCTCGGCGGTATTTTTGATAAAATCGGCGGTTTCTTTAAGAATATTGCACAAACCGCTGTAAAAGCGCTATCAGGAGCGCTTGGGCTCGGCGGAGTCTTTGAGAAGACACAGGACGTCTGGAACGTTCCTTCGGCTCAGAATGCGGGGGAACTTGCAATCGAAGGGGGGCAGGCCGCCTTACCTATTCTTAATAAGATAATCCCTGGTATCGGCGGTATAGGTCAGAAGCTTCTCGACTTTGGTGGTAAGTTGGTAGGGGATGTGTTGAGCCCACAACCGTCGAAGTTTGTCGGTGGTTTTGTAGATACACTTAAGGGTATACCTATCATTGGTAAAATCGCTGACTTTTTCCTCGGTAATTAGTGCAAGAAAATATTACCGACAATCATAAGATAAATACTGCTGGTCATTGAATAACTTCTGTAGTGAAAGAGTATTATATAAACTCGTTCTAACTTCTCTTTTATGTCCAATAACCAGCACATTGAATTGAATGACCCGATATTATTGTCGATTTCTAAATATGGCAAGTTAATTAGCTTAAGAAGAAATCGGCAATACCACCCAAGAAGGGAATACCCTTAACGCCGTTAACTATACCCTGAACAAGCTTTGATTCTTTGTCATCTTCCAGCAAATCGTCAACCAGAAAATTACCAACATCGAGCAGTTTATTGCCAAGATTCATAATATCTTGCTTTTTCTTTTCATCACCACCACTGAAAATTTTAGCGACTAGCGGTAGTGCTTTCTCTCCGCCTTCAAGAACAAACTCGCCAAGATTTTCAGCTGTCGGCTTCCGCCATAGGTCTTGTGCTTTACTGTACAGCTCCCCAAAACCAAAGATATTTGCTACTGCACCCACTCCAAACTGCGCTACTCCTTTTATAACACCGCCGATAGCATTAAAAATGCCACCGAGAAATGAGCCGCCGTCCTTCTTTTCAGTTTTGGCCTTGATCTTGTGGGCACGACCTTCATTTCTGTTATCTCCAAGCGCTTTGTCACTATTACCACCGTATTTTTTGTCAGCGTCGGTATCAGCTTTTTTGTCTTCAGTAAGGTCTGTAATACCACCGAAAAAAAGCTTACCGATGCCGTCAATTGCTTTGAGTATCATATCTCCCCCAAAAAGTTATTTGAAAGTGCATTGTTGACGAAACACTAAATATATATCGATAAGTGTTCAGTCATTGATCAGTAACGTCGTCTGTTAAGAAACTACAATGCTTAATTCACAAGGCACAATTCACTCACCTAGTTTTAGTTGGGTAAAATGCCTTTTTTCTGGTGAAAATATGAATTCAGTGTCACTTTTTCGTTTTTAGTAGTGACATCAAAAAATTGACTCTAGTGATGGAATATATTTTCAACAAATCTAGCTTAGGTCAGGAAATTTGTTTCAACAAATTTAGGGGATTATAAAGAAGGATGATTTTTAGCTGCCCTTTTTTATTTACACTTGATGCTGATTAATTGATATATCTCGATTGTATTTAGTAGTATGTACATAATATATATACTTTTTATCAGATATAGCTAATTAATTTTTAACTTTATTAAATGCTCCAAAAAAGATACACAAGTATCAAATAAATATCAGATTATTATCATTTTAGTAGGTTATTAATAATATCTGGTTAATTAAAACGTAAAAATTGAGTTGGAAATATACGTGTTAAATACTAATATGTATCACATATAATATAATTTCATCATATTTATATATTTATGTGATATGAGTCTTTAGTTTTCTCTGGCTTCAGTTACGTTGATAACTTCTGAACTGATGTCTATCAGATACGCATACCTCGGTAAAAGAGAAACAGTTTGTACCTCTTCCCACCCAAGATTCAGCCCCTGTGTAGATTTATCTTACATAATTAGTGCCAAAATTTTTTATCATTACTAATCAATAGGTTAGATTTAAACCAAAGTGAAAGAAGAAGAATATTCGATAAAATGGTGTCCGTTTACAGCCTCGACATACTACTAATGACGAGATCTTGAGCTAATTCCGTTCCTTTGATTACAAAAAATATTGATTCAAATCACAAGAAAATTTAAGATTCGCTTCCTTTTTGACCAGTTTACTCTATGCCAGTCACCTCGATGGGTATGGCATACAAGGTATGGCTTGAATCTCACATTGTGTTTCGAGCTTGCGTACTAATAATCAGAGGCTTAAAAGTGACTAAATCCCCGTTAGTGATAGGCATTGCCAAGTGTGACAATCAAAAAAGCACATTCGATGCTGCTCTGAATGAACACCTGAATATTATCGATGCTGCTCATCAACTCGGGGTGCAGTATTTAGTTTTTCCTTTTAACTCACTGACGGATGATTCAAATTCGCTCTGTCTAAATAAAGATGCCCCTTTTTTTGATGAAATAGCAGCAGCAGCGGGCCACATGGCTGTGAGTCTTGGCTTTAGAGAGCAGATCACGTACGATGAAAAAGCTGATATGTTTCAAGGGTTCGGCAATCTTCCCGCTGAAAACTATGCTGTGCTGCCAATACGCACAAAACGATTTTCGGTCAGTAGTCAGGTGATCATTAGAAACGGTAATGTCGTTCACCTTCAGCGCTATCTGACTGAATTACCAGTTTCAGCCGTTGAACAATTCGGAAAAATAGAGCAGCACGCAAATGTTTCCGGTTGGGCGTTGCAATCGTTGATTGGAGAAGATTTTCTGAATCCGGCATATGTTCATATTGCGGCGAATCGTAGACCTGATTTGATGATTGTTTCGGTAGAAAATCAATGCCAAATAGCATTAGCGTCTGCACTTGATATGACAGAAAAAAATTACGGCATGTCTGTCGTTGTTGTTGGTGAAGACTTCTCTATGCATACAGAATTAGAAACGGAAAGTGGGAAGTTAACCGTAGTTCCGGTAACGACAAAGCGGCAAGCAAACCAGTCTAGGGTAGCAATCGCGGTATAACTGGCCGCCTGCAGGTCTCTTTTATTTGAGTTGGGCATAGGCACTCAATCTATCTATGCCCGTCGAGGGAAACAGAAAAGGATAACCAAGGTATGGTTATCCTTCTTTGGTCTGTTTGTTCATACTCAGGAATTATTACTGGCTGTGAGTTTAATATGTCAACCTGTGTTCGACGCGGATGGCTTTATTCTCCACCACCGCCACCGCCACCGCCACCGCCATCACTCCCTCCACCAAAACCACCAATGTCTCCTCCATAGCCATCATTGTTTCCTCCGCTATAACTTTTATCATTAAAGCCGGGGCTGGAATCTGATGACGCCATAAGGAGCGATGTGAAAGTGAAATCTGAATGTCCTGTAAATAAAATATCTGCTATTTCACTGCGAAGAGAATGGTAATCATACCCTTCATCTAAGCTGTCATGATGGATGGCATTAAAATCATCCGGGGAGCAAAACATCGCATAGAGATAAACAGACTCTGACGCTGTATCATTCTTGATCCTTCTTCGTTGTGCTGAGCCATCAACCTGTTTCTTCGAATAATATTGTTGACTGCCATAATACCTTTTCAAATCATAAGGTAAGTCTTTTGCATACTTTTTAATTTTTCTATTTTTAAAAAATCTCTGAAACATACAAATTCATCCTTTAATCAAGTGTGCATCAGTACCTATTCATCTAACAGCGATATATCTGCGCAATTCCCTCCAAGGCAAATGGGGCTTACCACTACATTCCAGACTATTTGGTGCGGTTTATTTTGAAAAATGAATCAAAAAAGATGAGATAAGTGCGGGTTTCAACGTGACGCATTTATTCGGGATGTTTCCCACCACTCAATTGCTCTTGCCTCATGTTCTCTAACAAAATCATTTTTATGATTGCAATATCTATCACTATCATTGTTACAGCTTGCTGCACCTTCCTGTTTCAATGCTGCATATTCATCAGCGACTTCTGGGAAAGCGGATAAGTAATCACGAAAGGCGAGGTGACGATGAACGTCATCTACTCCTGATAGAAATGCGTGTATGTGGTGCGTTCTCTTTGCTCCGCCTTTTTGAAAGTAACGACGGCCTGCTATGCCGAACTCTCCTTTTGCTTCATAGCCCAATGAAGCAAGTAAATCGTTGTCTTGGTCCAGTCGTTCCAAGCTTCTTACTTCGAGAATAATATCTATGATTGGCTTGGCAGCCAGTCCTTTGACGGATGTACTACCGACGTGGTGAATAGCGACAATATTTTCAGCATTTGCTGTAGATAGGAGCGCTTTTTTTTCGTTTGCATAATCTTCAACCCAGCTTTCGCGATACTCCACAACTTCAATCACTCTATTGTTCATTTCTCTCTCCGTATCGTTTTTATGCAAGTCTCTAATTTTGAGCCAGAAATCATATCAGACGGACTGATTATGCCGGCCAGAATTAGTGGGAGACATCTCGACAATCTGGAATAGCAGAACCTCATTAGACCTTGTTTTACTCTCCTTCGCAGTAAATCCGAAATGGATACGCTCGCAAAAGGGGCGAACCGTCGACGCCATATTTTTGCCATTTTTTATCTTTGCATTGCCTTTTTTGTCACCTTTTGAGGCCTTTTTATCTTGCTTTAATAACTTCATCGAACAGCGCACAGGGCGCAATTAATAAGATTTCAAAGAAGAGGAACGCATGATGAAAAAAGCAAACTTCAAAAAAACTGTATTGGCACTCACTTTGGCACTTCCACTGGTCACTGCGGCAAATACTGCCTCGGCAGCAGGAAAACAAATAGAGCGAGATACACAACCTCAGTATATCGGTGTGGGCGGTGGAGCAGCCGTGGGTGTATTACTGGGCGGGCCTGTTGGTGCCTTCGCGGGTGCTTTACTTGGCGGCCTGATTGGTGAGGTATCAAGCTATAAAAACTACAGCTATGAGCAGGAAAATGAGCTGCTGTCGATGAATGAACTGCTATCAGACAACAATGAACAGTTGGCAATGATGACCAGAAAATACAGCGAGTCTCAAATTGAACTGGCTGATATGCGTCTTGCTCAACATGAAAAATCTACAGATCTAGAGCTTCAGATGGACATTCAATTCCGTACCAATTCGTCGGAAATCGAGCCTCACTTCAAAGGACAACTTAACGAGCTGGCAAATATCATGCGTCAAAACCCTGATGTGCTTTGGGATCTCGAAGGACACGCTGATGTTCGTGGCCAGAAAGCCTACAACATGACGTTATCTGAAAAACGCGTGAAGGCTGTCTTTGACCATTTGGTAAGCAAAGGTGTCGCACCGGAGCAGTTAACCACACAGGCATACGGTTCTGAAACCGCACTGAAAGAAAAAGGTGACCGTGAGGGATATTTCTTTGACCGTCGTGTCAGCCTAAGAGCCATTAGCGGCCACTCTGCAACGGCACAACACTGATGTCGGGATCTGCTTAAGGTGTCATGCAATGGCAGGCACCTTAGCACATGGCTTATTGGTGACTGGTACAAAGGAAAGTGCGGAGAAAAATACAATGAATATTCGCGTTGCACAGGTCAATGATGCTGAAAGAATCGAGATGCTTAATGCGCAGATTGGTGTGAGCCTCTCACTTTCAATTATCCGGGAAAAGCTAGCCCATATGAGGGCGTCAAACAATGATTTGGTACTGGTCGCCGAGGTATGCGGTCTGGTAGTGGGCTATGCCGCATTGCATCTTCAGCCTGTATTTTTTCAGGATCAGCCAAACGGGAGAGTCTCTTCTCTGGTTATTGATGAAACCTTTCGTGAGATGACCATAGGGACACAACTTTTAGATGCAGCCAGGAGCTTTTTTAACAATAAGCAATGTTGTCGTGTAGAAGTTTCCAGCCCATTTCATCCCGACGATGCCGGAGGTTTTTACCTCAACGTTGGATATCGGCTGACACCATCACGATATCTGAGGCTGATAGCGAGTCAACAGTCAACCGACAGTGACAGAGGGAATGTGTGTCGGCCAGCAGGCTGGCAGTAATAATTATCTAAACAAAGAGAGACAGTATTTTGGCTACATTAGTGATTAACGGCGGTAAACCGCTGTCAGGGAAAGTGACTCTGTCCGGAAATAAAAACGCCTTGTTACCTATGGTATGTGGTTCGCTGCTAACAGATGAGCGCGTTGTTCTGACCAATGTACCTCCCATCTCAGATTGTGACAAATTGACACACTACTTTTCTGACTTTAATGCCCATATTGACCATGACAGACAGCGCGATACTCTGAGCTTGCTACATAAGTACAACCAATGGCGTCATCACTCTGCCATGTTACCCACTGGTATTCGTTCAACGGTATTATTGATGGCGCCTCTGTTACATCGAACGGGCGAGTTTATTCTTGATCAAAGCAGTAAAGGTTGCTCGTTGGGAGTGAGAGAGATAGACCCGCATCTGGAGGTCGTTCGCGCCTTTGGCTGCAAGGTGGCTTATGATGGAAATATCTGTCGGATTAATGCACCGCAGCAAATGAATGCCGCAGACATTTGGTTGGATTATCAGTCAGTGACCGCGACGGAGACGTTCTTGATGATGGCTGTGCTGACTCCCGGTATATCAACACTGACCAATGCTGCCTGCGAGCCTCATGTTAAATATTTCTGTCGTTACCTTATCGGTATGGGAGCTAAGATCAGTGGTGTTGGCACATCCTCGCTAATAGTTGAAGGGATCAGCACACTCAATGGGATATCATTTCGTGTTCCGGATGATCACCATGAGGCCGCAACTTATGCCGCAATGGGCGCAGCGACTGGGGGAAATATTGAAATTGAATCCGATATTGTCAGCGAATTACCCTTGATCATTCGCCAGATGCGAAAAGTCGGTCTGAATGTCACGCTCAATGGAAACCGTATTTACACTGATGTCAGTGATTTCAGAGTGCAACCCAGCCTCACGCCAGAGACCTTTATTAAAGTCGAAGCTGCGCCTTGGCCATATTTTCCGGCGGACTTGTTACCACAAATCATCAGCGCGACAATTCAGAGTCAGGGTGAGGTGCTGTTCTGGAACAAAATCTATGAAGGGGCACTCTTCTGGTCATCGGAGTTAGTGAAGTTTGGTGTGCGATGTCACCTTTCTGATCCTCACCGCCTGCTTCTTACTGGAAACAACACGTTGCGTCCAGCCTCAGTAGACTCACCTTATATCATCAGGGTGGTGCTGGGTTTATTAATTGCAGCATTACAAATTAAGGGCAGGTCAGAAATACGCAATGCTGATCCCATTGCAAGGGCACATCCTGACTTGATTGAAAAATTGACTCATTTGGGTGCGGACGTGGAATGGCAAGACATACAAGAATAAATTGTTAAGGCTACAGCATTTATGTGTCCTCCAAGTGATGGTTCTCTACCATCGGTTGACTCAAGATAGACAATGAAAGATCACTGAAATGAAAAAATTCATCTTACTCATAGGTTTGACGTTAGGCGCTGTTGCCAACAGTGTCACAGCGGCTGGTTTGTCGGACACGATTAAAAAGGTAGAACAGCAAACAAAAGGTAGGGTGGGGGTTGCTGTCTGGGACAGCCGGGATAATTCATGGTGGAATTACCGGGGCAGTGAGCGGTTCCCAATGATGAGTACCTTCAAAACATTACTTTGCGCCAAGGCCTTGCATGATATCGAGAGCGGTTCGCTCAGCTCTGATGCATCAGAAAGAATAGAAAGCAAAAACCTGATTCCATGGTCGCCAATAACTGAACAGCGGGTAGGTCAGTCTATGACGGTTATCGAGGCATGTGAGGCAACAATGCTAACCAGTGATAACACAGCAGCTAACCTTGCATTGAACTTAACGGGTGGTCCCTCTGCGTTGACAGCTTTTCTGATTAAACAGTCTGATTCAACCACTAACCTGACCCGATTTGAACCTGACTTGAATACGGCTATTCCTGGGGAAAATCGCGATACTACATCGCCCGAGGCCATGTTGCGTACACTTCAAAAAATTCTGCTTGGCAATGCATTAACGCGCAAACACAGAGCACAGATTTTGATGTGGATGAAGAACAACAGAGTCTCTGATCCACTATTACGTTCTGTGCTCCCAGCGGGCTGGCAAATTGCTGATCGGTCGGGTGCTGGAGGTTATGGCTCTCGCGGGGTTACTGCACTGGTTTGGCCTAATTCAGACAGAAAGCTGATGGTGAGTATTTATCTGACCGAGACAAAACTTGATCTCACCAAGAGAAACAAGGTGTTGGCGGAGATAGGCAAAGCCGTATTTTCTAATTACAGATAGCGTTATGAAGCCGCCCCTCCTTGTCGGGGGCGTGATAATTTCTCTATCGGATCTTGATTGTCTTCGATGGTAATAGTGTCTGATAAGTGATCTGGAATTCCAGAGCAATAACTTTCTTGGAACTGTCTGTGAGTAAATATATTCGTTTGTATTTTCTTGAGGGCTTGTCATTTCACTCGGACTTCTCAATCAAACATTACAGTTCATCATACCAGTCAAACTCGCTGAATTATGTACCTGCAGGTTGTTTGTAGCGTCAATTTTCATATCTGTTTCACGCCTTCTTAGCTCGGGTGGCCTGACTTCTTATTTTTTCTACGAGGGCAAGCACGGGCTCGAACTTGCTTTGAGTGAGCACTAATACTTGGCCTCAATCTGCCTCATATGGATGGACTTGAGGTATGTCAGTTGGTGCGGATACCGAAAGGCGTTGAGTCCATTTAGCAAACAGATTTTCTGCATTTAGTAAGCACTAAGACCTACCTAACAGATTTCAACTTTTTTCAGATTGTTTTAAACAAAGCTTGTGATAAATCAAGGGTATGCAGTTGCAAGTCCAATTCCGCCCTTGTAACCTCGACGCCTTAATAACGACCTCACTATTATGTGTTTTTTTAAGGGATCAAAATGAGTAATTTCAAAGAGTACAAAGTGGTACATATTGTCGAAGGCGGTTGTGGAACTGTGTTGTTGGGAGCGAGTGGTATCCCTGTCCAGAAAATGGAAGCGGAGTTGAATACCCTCGTTCAGGACGGCTGGCAGGTTGTATTCCAAGTGATTGAGCAGAAGCGTTTTATGCTGTTCTGGAAACGTGAAGCTGTGATCATCACTTTGGGTCGTTGATGTGAAAAGCCTGTCATTGGCATTGATCCGCTGGTACCAAGCGAAAGGCGGATCAAAAAAGCTATTAAACATTGAATGCAATTTCGAACCAACCTGCTCTGAATATACCCGCCAGTGCATTGAGAAATATGGTGCGCTTAAAGGATGGAAGCTAGGTTTAGCAAGGATCCGTCGCTGCAATCAGCCAGACCTTGTAGAAAAAATACATGATGAGATCCCCTAATGAGTATATTTGAACCCATCGAAGCCCTTGAGCACAGGGAAGAGCGACTCTCTGCAGAAGTAAAAACGCTGTCAGATGCTGAGCGCAAATTGTATTTTAAAGCGCAGACCAAACAGCTCAAAGATCCTGATACCTATGCGTCCCTCAACTGGTCTTTTATTGGCGGTATTCACCACATTTATCTGGGAAAGTATCTGGTTTTTACTGTTGAATTTATTTTACTCCTAGTGGCTGTTGCTGGAATCGTTGCCGGGTTCGAACTCTTCATCATTATTTTGGTTGCGCTTGCCTTATTCGAATTACCTCAACTGTTCTTTTCGCAAAAGATCGTGCGCCAGAAAAATTATCAAATCTCTCGCTCAATTCTTGATGAGATCAAGCGCAGTCCCAATAAAGATGTCTGACACTCAATTAACTGTTTTTCTCGTGCGTCAGTAACCATTTTTTTGCGTCAACGCCGCCGGCATAGCCAGTGAGCTTACCGTTTTTGCCGATAACCCTATGGCAGGGGATCACGATTGAGAGTGGGTTCTTTCCATTGGCCGCGCCAACAGCACGTGAAGCTTTTGGTTTGCCGATGGCTTCGGCCAGTTGCTGATAGTGAATAGTTTCACCGTAAGGAATTACCTGTAATACCTGCCAGACTTCTTTCTGAAAGTCGGTGCCCGATACATCTAATTCGATGTTAAATGTCTGTCGTTTGCCATCAAAATACTCATCGAGTTGATGACAAACTTCAGTGAAAGGGGACTTATCATCGATCAGGTTTTCTGGCATTGCAGTTGGCAGTTTGTGATCGGGGAAGAAAATGCCTTTCAAGCCCTTTTCTGAGGCAATCATTGTGAGTTCGCCAAGTGGGCTGGGGTAGCGGAAAATATAGTGCTGCAAATTAACCTCACCTTCATTATCAATGTGCTGAACTAATTAGCCTTCATGAATCACATTAGATTCACGTTGGATGAGTGAATCGGTCCACTATAACAAACCCGTCATAGGTCAGTCAGACAAGTGCTGTTGTATTCGTCGAAAAGTGAAGCTGTTGGTTAATAAAGAAATGCTTAGGCGGGAAATTATTGCGGTGATAGCAATATTTTTAGCTAGCTGATGGTGTATTTTCTGGTGCTGCCAAAGGTCAAATTGGGAGCTGCATCAGTGTAATGGCAGGACAAAAAATAAAGCCCCTCAACGGGGCTGTCCTAACTCATATCAAGCTCGCATTGAACAGGCTACGTCCCTTGACTGTCGCCTGCCGTTGCATTCATTACTGATTGAGGTAAGCGCAAGCAGTCATAAATGCTTGCTCCTGAAACTGCTTCAGGCCAACTTCTTTCATTGATACGTCAACAGGGCTGCGTTTCAACGACTGTTTCATGTCAGCTGCAGTCAGGATTTCACAGTCGATATTGTCAAGAAGTTGCAGAGCTGCTTCAATTTTAAAGCCGATTGCACTGCCAGCAAACTTACCTTTCATTGGTCGTTCACGAACAACAATCTTTTCAACTTTGTAATCTTCCATCAGTTTGGCAAACGTGCGTTGAAAATGACGCATTTCTTCCGCGTTAGAGGCGTCTGCAATGGTCATTTTACGGGTCCGGCACTCTGGTACTTCGAACATTCCCTGATTCAGTTCCAGCAGACAGATGTTAGCTTCGTTGCTTTTTAAATCGACGGCACAAATTCTCATGATCTTTTCCATAGCGGGTTGGAGGCCGATAGTATAGGCAATGCAGAGCCTGTGGTCATCGAATAAGATCATACTGACCGTCGATTGCCGAAATTTCACGCAAAAACGCATGCCAAGATTTTACAGCAGGAGATATTTAGCGGAATTCAGCGAAAGATGTGCCAAGTGCTTGCTCGGTTAGTCCTCTGACAATACTAATATCAGGGTGCTTTTTCAGGTCTATGTACTCAACCTCGCGATAACCTCCTGTTCGTATCGAGTAGAAGATCTTCACTGTTGGTTTGGTCATGTCATCCTCGTTCTGCTGAGTCACGAGGCCAACTCTGCCATTACTGAGCTCAATGACTGATCCGGGAGGATAAAAGCCAACGCATCGGATGAAAGATTTAAGTAGGTCAGTATCAAGATGAAAAGGAGTGAGACTGATCATCACTTTAAAGGCTTCTGACGGCGACATTGCCGGTTTATACACTCTGTCTGTCGTCAGAGCGTCAAAAATATCGACAATGGCTGACATTCGACCGACAGAGGAAATCTCATCACCTTTTAATCTGTTGGGGTAACCTGTGCCATCTAACTTTTCATGGTGCATCAGGCTCACATCACGGCTTATCTGGCTCAATGATGTCATGCTGTTCAATATGGGTTGTGACAATACCTGATGCTCTTTCATATGAACAAACTCGTCATCAGTTAGCTTTCCGGGTTTATTCAATACCTCATCGCGAATCATCACTTTTCCAATATCGTGAATCAATCCACCAATCGCAAGATCCTCCAGTAAAGGTTTATCGAAACCCATGTAACGACCAAAATTGACAAGATGAAAGGCAACGCCCAGAGAGTGTTCAAGTAAATAGGTACTTTTCTCTCTGATGCCATTGATCCAGAAAACAGCATCCCGTCTTTCGAAGATATTATTGACAATATCTGACCCTAATTCTCGAAGTGGGGCTATTTCAACTTCTGCTCCCTCAGCAATATTGGTCAAGATCTTTGTCAGGTGCTTTTTTGTCTCGTCGACAAGTGTTTTCGCCGCAGACAGGTCTAAGTTTTCAGGGATCGAGGATTGCTCTCCAACCGGGATTTCAGTTGCAACCAAAGGCTGGACGAACTGAGACTGGAAAAGATCAACGAGCACGAAATCCACATTTTGCTGTCGCAGGCTTTCGATGGTTTCTTCTCGCCTGATGAACCCCGGCTGCCGGATTTTTGCCCTGGTGTTGTTTGATTCTATTTGCTCGACATACATGCCGATCCGAATTTCATCAATGGCTACTCGTTGCAGCATTGAACTGACTCCGTTGACTGGGTACTGATAGAGAAAAATGGTGGAATTGACAGGTGTATACTTCTCTCGTCAGCATATTTCGCTTTTTGGCTCTTACATTTTAAGATAGTTCAGTAATAAATCCATGTTTTTGCCACGGTTAACTCTTCAGATGACTAATTAATATACATTCTTATGCATATTAATCTGGATGGTAAAGAAAAGTTCATCCCCGTGATGCCACTATCGCGGGTTGTCACAGTTGTGGTTAAAGCGAATTTACAGCGACGATCCTTGTATCCTTTACCACGACTTTTACTACAACGGCAATCTTTAACACTCAAAAAATGAGAGAATCGGCTTAGTTAACGGTTACTGAATTATCACATACAGTCTCAAGAGCCGACATATCGGGGCGATGTAATTAGGGAGAGAAACGTGAAACAACTTGATACCAACCTCATTGAGGCAGATTGGCTCGTTGAGCAATTAGATCACGAGAGTGTAAAGCTGGTCGACTCAACCTGGTTCATGCCGGATTCTGGCAGAAACGGCAAGCTTGAATGGGCACAGTCCAGAATTCCCGGTGCAGTTTTTTTTGATTACGATAGCGAGATAAAAGATCACCAATCAAGTCTGCCGCATATGTTGCCAACGCCCGAAAAGTTTGAAAAAGCAGTGGGTGCCTTAGGGATTTCTCACTCAGATTTGATTGTCGTTTACTCGCGGAATGGGCTGTTTAGTGCTGCCCGGTGCTGGTGGATGTTTAAGGTTATGGGCCATCAGAATGTCGCAGTGCTTAATATGTCATTTGATGAGTGGGATTCAAAAGGCTATCCGGTTGAACGAGGCGAGCCAGTTTCTGGAATCACACAGGCCGTGTATCAATCCCAATTCGCTCCAGAGAGAGTGATAGATAAACACGATCTTCTTCATGCGCTAATGACTAAGTCGTCTGCTGTGGTTGACGTTCGCCCAGCACAACGGTTTTGGGGTCAGGTCCCGGAGCCAAGGGAGGGCATGGCCAGCGGCCATATGCCTGGGGCGAGCAATTTACCCTTCATTAATCTCATTGAAAATGGAAAACTCATAGTAAAGGAAAAACTTCTCCCTCTTATTGAACCTTATGCTGCAGAGAACAGACCTTTAGTATCATCATGTGGCTCGGGCGTTACAGCATGTATCTTTGCTTTGGCGATGGAAGAGTTTGCCGATAAAACTGTGTGTGTTTACGACGGTTCTTGGAGTGAATGGGGCACACATCCTGACTTGCCCGTTACCAAAGAGTGAGCAGGCGTTTATCCGTCTGTTTAAAGTTTAATTACTAAAAAATTATACTATTTCCGATGTCTGGCCGCTGAGACACTTGGAGGACACCTTTCCTCTACAACTCAGCGGTTTTCTATTTTTGATGTTGATTTATATTTAATGGATCTAAATCACAAAAAAATAATGATATTTATAGATAATCTCACCAACTATTTGAGTGTCATCAAGTGCTACTGAAATAGCCCAGCACGCTGTACTGTATACCCCCTCTTTATGTAGAAAAAAATTTATACAAAATTAATATTTCGTTAATACTAATAACATATTGGTGGTTAGCGAGAGTTGTGGAACGTCTAAATGAGCAAAACAGCTACAAAAAGCACTAATAAAGCACTTCTTCCTGAACGTATCCAAAATCTTGTCAGTGCGCTGTCTGAGGGTGTATTTGAGCGAGACCACACCATTAGGCTTTGCCTATTGTCGGCTTTGGCTGGTGAAAGCGTTTTTCTGCTTGGTCCGCCGGGCATTGCGAAAAGTTACATTGCCAAGCGTCTCATACAAGCCTTTGATCAAAGCCAATACTTCGAGTATTTGATGACCCGGTTTTCAACACCGGAAGAGGTCTTTGGACCTTTATCTATCCAGGATCTTAAGGACCACGGAAAATACGTCAGACTGACAGAGGGTTACTTGCCCAAAGCTGACGTCGTATTTCTTGATGAAATTTGGAAAGCGGGTCCAGCTATCCTCAACACCTTGCTGACAGTGGTCAATGAAAAAATCTTCCGTAATGGGCATGAGATATCTCCCGTTCCAATGCGATTACTCATCACGGCATCTAATGAGCTACCGGAAGAAGACAGTGGACTAGACGCCCTGTATGATCGGATGCTTGTCAGATTGTTCGTTAATCGCATTCAGGAAAAAAGTAATTTTAAACGCCTGTTATGTGAGAAAAACCCCGATCAAGACCTTCATATTGATCCCGCACTTAAGATCACCAGTGATGAATACCAACGATGGCAGGCGCAAATTGACCACATTTTGGTACCAGACAGTGTGTTCGAAAAGATTTATCAGCTGAAAAGTATGCTTGAGGCGTCATCTGGTCAAGATGAGAGTTCGCAGGCTGATCTTTTCTACATCTCAGATCGTCGTTGGAAAAAAGCAGTGAGGCTACTCAAAGCCAGTGCATTTTTTAATGGCCGGAATGAAATTAACCCCGCTGACATTTTGTTGCTGCAGGAATGTTTATGGCATTCACCGGATTCTCGGAACACAGTCACTGAGGTCATGCAGCAGTTCTGTCGTGAGGTGGCATTTGATCAGCATCATTCGCTGACATTAGCTAACGAAGCAACTGCTGATATTACCGATGTTGCAGACGAAACGGTTAGTGCTCTTTGCTATTCGATGGACACTGACATTGTGATGCGAAAGCCCAAGTACCAGTGTGGTTTGAAGAAAGCTAGGCGTTATAAAGTTAACAGCAGTAACGACCTGATAAAATTTGTTGTTCTGGAGAGCAACCCCTCAGTGTCGGAAAAGGAAAAAGGGGACACCCGGTGGGTGTATGTAGATGCCGGTGACTTTGAGAAAAAAATCAAAAGCGGACAATGCGAAGTCTACGGGTACGTCAACAAGAATCCGAATTTGTGTCTATTGCGCTTCGATGTAGATGCAGATAACCGCCTTATGATTCGCGACATTGCCAACCGATCTGTTCCTGTTGCCGTTGCTGGTATCAGTGATACAGACCAGGAAGCTTTTGCTCGTTGGCTGGCAAGTGCTGAGTCTTCTATTGAAAAACTGGAAGAAGCAAAACATTTGCTTAAACTCGCCCGCGTTGGATTTAATGGAGCACTGCCTCACCTTTTCGCAGCAACAGATCTAATAGAAATGACGGCGAACAGTTTGGCCGATGCCGAAGATAGCCTGCAGCGCCTTTCGATTAAGTTCGACAAGAACGCTCACCGCATAAGCAAGTTAATCGAGTATTTTGAGTAAGGAATAACGATGTTAAGTCCTGAAAGTCTTCAACTGGGTATGATGCTCGCCGAGACCAGCATGCTTGAGAATGCTGTCGGTGATCTACTTGCCAAGCCTGAGCTGTTGGTGCTGACAGATGCAAGTCCTGCTGCAAAAACGGCTGTACGTCAGCATATCCGGAAGTGGAGACATGGCGTAAAACGCCGTCTAAGTACCGACTGTATTACTGAAAATTTGAAGAAAGAGTTGGAGCTTTATCAACAGGCTGTGGGGATGAGCCATGGCGAATTTGAACAAAACTGTCGTGATATGGCTAAGAAGCTTGAGGGTAAATCACATTTTTATCTTGAAGCACGAAGACTGATAGACCGCAATGGAAAGACGCATAATCCTATGTTTCAGGAGTACTTTTGCGATAAATGGCATCAGCATTTGGCAGAGTCGATTAAAAAGGCTCAAAAAAGAGAGCTGGCAATACACAAAGACAAACTGCTTAAAGAACTCTATCAACGCATTGAAACCTTTAAAACGCTGGAAGAAGTCCGTGAGCATGGAGATGCCAATCAGTCTGGCCGACTGTGGGATATGGCGTCGGCAAAAATGACCAGAACAGACATTGTCTTACTCAAACGGTTTATTCGCTTTTTGAAAGATAATCCCGAGCTGCAGGAGATTGCGAATAAGCTCGGGAGAATGGCCAATGAGACCGACGATCCTTCGCTGCACAAAAGCCCAGCTGAAGAGCTCAGGCTGGTGGAGGAGAAAAGTGATCTAGTGGCTGATGATATTGTCGGAATTCATCAGAGCGATCACTTGGATAAGATGGTTCCAGCGGAGACTTTGTTCCTAGCTGAGCCTGAATTGGAGATCTTATTTTATAAGCATTTCGCCGATAAACGCTTAATGACATATCGGATGCAAGGTGCCAGCAGAACACTCAGAAAAGTGAAAGCATTTAAACCTGCAAACAAAAAAGTTGAGGTTGAGAAAGGGCCATTCTTAATATGTGTTGATGCATCAGGTTCCATGAATGGTTTCCCAGAGCAGGCTGCAAAAGCCATGGCATATGCGCTTTTGGATATCGCTTTATCTGAGAGCCGGGATTGTGTTGTTACCCTGTTTTCTACTGATCACATCAGCTACGAGTTTACTGGTGAGCGTGGGCTTCGTGAGGCTATGGATTTTCTCAGCTACAGTTTCCATGGCGGAACCGATCTCGAACCTGCATTGAATCATGCGATCGATTTGATGGAGACAGATAGATACGTCAACGCTGATTTAGTTGTGATATCTGACTTTATTGCGCCTGAGCAGCCGCAACCACTGATTGAGAGAATTGGTAAGCTGAAAAGCAAACACAATCGGTTTCATGCAGTAAACCTGTCCAAATATGGCAATCCCAGTTTGATGAACATGTTTAATCATTGTTGGGAATACTGTCCTTCACTGTTAAATCGGATCGTAAAGCGTTTTTAACAGGCAAATGACAAGAAAAAGGCGGCCTTTCGCCGCCTTATTTTTTTTTGGTTTTTGTTAGCTCAGGAGTAATCCGTCATCAGCTAATTCTTCACCGCGCACTTTGCTGAACATCTCGAGCAGGCTTGGAACATCCATATTTTTGCGCTCTTCACCATCAACGTCTAACACGATATTGCCCTGATGAAGCATTACCGTTCTGTCGCCACATGCCAGCGCATCTTTCATTGAGTGAGTAACCATCAACGAGGTCAGGTTAAACTCAGTGATCACTCGTTTTGTCAGTGAGATAACAAATGCGGCCATTCTTGGGTCGAGAGCTGCGGTATGTTCGTCAAGGAGAAGTAACTTACTCTCTGATAAAGTGGCCATGATCAGACTCACTGCTTGACGCTGTCCACCTGATAACAGACCGATACTATCGCCAAGTCTGTCCTCAAGGCCGAGACCGAGTATTGATATCCGCTCGCGAAAAACATTACGGCGCTTTGAGCTTAGCGCCATGTTCCAACCCCGAAGTGAGCCTCGTTTATAAGCAAGTGCCAGGTTTTCTTCAATAGTGAGCGATGCACAAGTTCCCGCGAGTGGATCCTGAAAAACTCGCGCTGCCAGTGTTGCCCTCTCATGAACGGCTTGTTTAGTAACATCAATACCATCGATAATCACTTGTCCACCAGCCATTGGCGTCTCGCCAGTTACAGCCCCCAACAAGGTGGATTTACCCGCACCATTTGAACCAATAATGGTGACAAACTGGTTTTTTGGGACGGTCAGGTTCACGCCGCGCAATGCCCGGTTTTCAAGAACAGTACCCTGATTAAAGGTGACCTCAATATTTTTAAGTTCAATCATTTTGCTGCCCTTACTTCTCGGAGCTTTTTCGATTTCTGATATTGCACCCTAAGTTTCGGTGCAATCAGAGCAACCGCGACCAGCACAGCAGTGACCAGATTGAGATCAGATGCCTCAAGACCAAACATGCCTGAACTGAGCGCGAATGCAACTGCCAGTCGATAGAGAACAGAGCCGAGTATGACAGCCACGACTGCGACCCACACTTTTCGCCCTGGGAGAATGGTCTGCCCCAGTATGACAGCAGCCAGACCAACCACTATGGTTCCGACACCGGAGGTGACATCTGCAAAGCTATTGGTTTGAGCGAACAGTGCGCCGGAAAAGCCAACAAAGGCGTTTGACAGTGCAAGTCCAAAGTAAGTGTAAAATGCAGTACTTGCTCCCTGCGCTTTCACCATTCTTTCATTGACACCCGTTGCTCTGAGTCCCAGACCGAAATCACTGGCAAGTAAGCGAATAACGAAGAGGGCACTGAGTAGCACGAGCACACCAACAACCAGTGGCCTTGCGTACACAGGGTTCATTCCCATGTTTTCAAAGGGTGTCAGTATGGTATCTACACCCAGCAAGGCAACATTAGGTCTGCCCATAATGCGTATATTGATTGAAAAAGCAGCAATCATTGTCAGGATACTGGCTAAAAGATTTAGAATTCCACATTTTACGGTAAGAAATGCGGTAACCAGACCTGTCAATGAACTGACCAATATCGCGGCGAATGTGGCTACCCATGGATCAACACCTGAGACAATGAGAGTGGCTGCAACTGCTGCGCCCATCGGAAAACTGCCGTCAACGGTCAGATCTGGGAAGTCCAGTACTCTGAAAGTCAGGTATACGCCCAGCGCGACCAGGCCGTATACCAAACCCACTTCAAGAGTACCAAAAAAAGCTATGGCATTCATGACGTTACTACTTCCTTACTTCTCAACGCTTGTTGCGCGCTTCATGATTGAATCTGGTACCGATATACCAAGCTTTTGTGCTGCCTTAAGGTTTACAGCCAAATCAGAACCAGTGGCAACACGGGCAGGGAGATCAGCTGGCGACTTACCTTTTAGCAGAGCAGCAACGTAGTCCGCTGTTTGAACGCCAATTTGATAATAATCAAAACCGAGTGCCGCGACTGCGCCATTTGGGATGTAGGATGTCGCACCACCAATAACGGGCTTTTTAGCTTGATTAGCGGCATTGACAAGGCCATCAATCGCACTGGCAACTGTGTTATCCGTAGGTGCGTAGATTGCATCTGACTGAGCGGCGACAACTTGCGCGGCAGATTGAACGTCTGCACTTTTAAGCGCCGTACCTTCGACAACTTTAATTCCCTGATCTTTCGCTGCCTCTCGCAGTAACTCAACCAGTGTCACTGCGTTTGCTTCACCTGGGTTGTATACAACGCCAATCGTTGTCATTTCTGGTAATAGCTCTTTGCTAGAGCTAGGTGCTGAGCAACGGGGGATAAGTCGGATAAACCAGTAACATTAGCATCAGGCTTATCCATATTTTTGATAAGCTTCGCGCCAACAGGGTCTGTGACGGCAGTAAAGACAACAGGAATTGTTTTCGTTGAAGAGACAAGAGCCTGAGCTGTCGGCGTCGCTATACCGACTAAAACATCTGGGCTTTCTCCCACAAACTGACGTGCAATCTGAACGGCTATTGCGGGGTTCCCTTGTGCTGTTTGAAAAGTGAAGTCCAGATTTTTACCGTCTTCGTAACCTAACGTTTTCAGACCATCAAGAATCCCTTGACGGGTTGCGTCCAAAGCTGGGTGCTCCACGATCTGCGATACGGCAACCTTAGCTTTCTCTGCGGCAAATGAAACAGGGGTTGTGAGGAAAGCGGCCGCGATACAAGCTGATGCCAGTAGTTTTTTTGTCTTCATGACTATTACTCCCTTTGATACTCAGGCGCTATTGCGCTTTTAACTGAAAGTGATTTCCAATTTGCAATATTCACACTACTTTTTGGAACAAGTTGACAAGATAGTTATAACTAAAAATTCACATGTCACCTGTGATGGAGTGACTGAAAATGAGATAAAAGGCCTATCCTGTTACTGAATTTCAGAGCTAAAACACCGTTTTAAGCGATTAGTGTTTTCTTTAACACAAAAAATCTATATGTTGCATATATACACGAGGTAACTCATGTTTCTACTGTATTTGTCTCTTACTTTCCAAAGCAATCTAACGTAAATCACATAAAATTGAACGATGTTTTTATATGACCATTTTCAATTTTTGAAGTATCAATGTTCTTTTACACTGTAAATATTAACGATTAGTTTGTGCCTGCCATTGTCGTTTTTTGAAATTATTATCATATTATTCAAATATTTATGATTGGAATGTGTAATTTGATGCCATGGGCTGATCTCCACTCACATTGTCAAAGCTGTATTCAGTACCTTTGAACACATAAAGAAACTTCATAGCCAGCTCTTTACTTCTGTCAGCTCCAATTCAATTTTCTCTCATTCTCTCAAAACAATTAATACAGACGACTCAAATACTAACAATGATCATTGCATAAACAAAAATTTAACATGTACGCAATAGGGGATTACAACAAAATAACATTACCTTTCAGCTAAATTGATCGTTTTTCGTTAAAGACATTATTATTTTTAGTGATTTTCGACCAAGTTTTAGAAGGTGTGTTATTGGTAACAAAAAATAGAAGCGAGATATGCGTAAGGATTAATAGCGCAACAAAAGCTATTTCTGCTGATTGCATATCGGAGCTGGAATCTCCAGATCTGAAGTGTCTTATCTGTTTAAAACAGTGTTTGCTTAAATTTTTTAAATCATCGATATTTCGACGGTCACTTTGGAGGAAGTTTTCTATTAAATGAGATTTTTGCGAGTGCGGTATTTTTTTTTGCGACAAAGTTCAAGCTGCATAATAAAAACATCAAAACTCAAACCCATATTAAATACCATGTCGGCCAAATAGGGAACGGTTCACGGTCCAGTAACAATCACAACAAAAATACTTTTTTCTTTTTCAATATTTTTTGCTTACGGTTTATTTGGAGGCTCAAGGATGAAGCGCTTTTCTGCGTTTTTCGCAGTATTTTTCTCTTGCAATGCATTTGCGTCTGGGGAAACAGGGTCAGGGATTATTGATCTGACTAGTTCGTACATTGGATATATCTCATTGGCTATTTTTGGTATCGCATACTCGTTAGTGATATTGGAAGAGCAGATTCATTTAAGAAAATCTAAACCTGTCTTGCTAGCTGCAGGCTTGATCTGGCTAATGCTGGGTTTCACCTACAGCTCCTACGGTGATATCGAAGTTGCACAATCAGCGATAGAGCACAATCTACTTGAATATGCTGAACTGATGCTGTTTCTACTGGTTGCAATGACATACATTTCTGCCATGGAAGAACGGCGTCTTTTTGATGCATTGAAAGCTTGGATAACCAGTAAAGGCTACGACCTTCGCTCTTTGTTTTGGATCACGGGTATTCTTTCCTTCTTTATATCACCGATCGCAGATAACCTAACGACAGCGTTGTTGATGTGTACTGTTGTACTCAAAGTAGGTGGGAATAACCCGAGGTTTGTTAACATTGCTTGCGTCAATATTGTCGTGGCCGCAAATGCGGGAGGCGCGTTCAGCCCATTCGGTGATATCACTACGCTGATGGTGTGGCAGGCAGGGCAGGTCGAGTTCTTGCAATTTGGTGCTCTATTCCTGCCATCCGTTGTCAACTACGTCATTCCTGCATTCATCATGTCTCTTTTTGTTCCCCGGGTTCAGCCAGATGTTGTCAAGGAACATGTTGAAATGAAGCGTGGTGCAAAACGGATCGTATTCCTTTTCCTTTTAACCGTTTTTACGGCCGTTGGTTTCCATGGCGCTGCTCATTTCCCTCCTGTGATCGGTATGATGATGGGGCTGGCTTATTTACAATTCTTCGGTTTCTATTTAAGAAAGACGTTACCGCGTTCTCTTGCGAGAAAACGAGCAAAAGCGATGGCGAAACAAGACGAGGCGGCACTCAAAAGACTCGGTTCGGTTGTTCCCTTTGACGTTTTCAGCCGGGTCCAGTTGGCAGAGTGGGACACCTTATTGTTCTTCTACGGCGTGGTAATGTGTGTGGGTGGATTGAGTCTGATTGGATATCTCAATATGGTATCCAATGTTATGTATTTACAGTGGGATCCGATCTGGGCAAATACCATAGTGGGCATTTTGTCAGCGCTTGTTGATAATATTCCAGTGATGTTTGCGGTCTTAACGATGAACCCTGAAATGTCTCTCGGAAACTGGCTTTTGGTAACCCTTACAGCTGGTGTGGGTGGCAGCCTTTTATCACTGGGTTCTGCTGCTGGTGTTGCTCTTATGGGGCAGGCTAGAGGCATGTATACCTTCTTCGGCCATTTGAAATGGGCGCCAATCATCATGTTGGGATATGTTGCATCGATTCTGGTCCACCTCTGGCTGAACGCCGGCAGCTTTAACGTCAGTATTTGATGTGTCAAAAAAGTGCGGCTTCTTTGGCCGCACTCTTCTCCCTCTGCTTTATTCTTAAACGCCTTTTCCCCACTTTTCTTACCAAAATATAGCGTCCAAAGGGTATACACGAGCCAAGTGGACTTAGGTATAATCCGCGGCCTTTCTGAGAGAATTACGCATTAACAGGTGAGAACATGGCAAAACGCGCTGCAGCACTACATATTTTGGTCAAAACGGAAAAGCAGGCTCTGGATATCCTTAAACAATTAAAGCAGGGTGCTAATTTTCAACAACTCGCGAAAAAATTTTCCACCTGCCCATCAAAAAAAAGAGGTGGGGATCTTGGAGAATTCAATCAAGGTGATATGGCACCAGCCTTCGACAAAGCTGTGTTTCGTGGTGAACTTTTAACACCTATTGGTCCGGTGAAAACTAAATTTGGTTTTCACATCATAAAAGTACTGTACCGAAACGTATAAACCTTTAATGGTTATGTGGCGAGATGAGAGAGTGTCGTTTACGTCGGGCGGGTCATTTTACTATATGCAGTGTTATGTATTTGTTTGAGTCGGGTTTCAGGCAGGTTTAATCTAGTATCAATCCCATTGAAATGATTCTTTTATTCCAAGTTTCGCAGCGAGCCAAAGAAAAATAGGTGACAATGTCACCTATTTTTCTTTTTCTTGGTCGATATTTTTTAGTCAGCGAATATGTCTCTGAACTCTTTTTTCATTGGCGGCTTCAGACGTGCTTTTTTAAGTTGCTTGCAGAGGTCTTTTACGCAATTGAATAAGACCTGATCGAGTAGCTGCGCTTTATACGCCTCAGCGTCATCGTCGCTCATGTCTTCAATTTTTGCATCCTGATACTGGCTGAGAAAATCTACGCCCGCATAGCTCTGACTCAAACTTACCAGAGCATGGAATTGTTCAAAATTATCGAGAATATTCTGTGCGCTTGCCGGCAGTTCATCCCATGCTTCTCGCACTGTAGGCTCGCTTACCTCGTGAACAGAAACCAGCATACTATGCATTTCTACCGGAACCTGTTCATATTTGATCACCTGCTGCAATTCAGCAGACAGATCTTCAAGTTTTACAGTTTCAATGGCGGTTTCTTGTTGCTCTGACATCGCTTTTCTTCCCAGTGTCACAAAATAATCGGCCATCGTATCCTTGTTGATATATATGTCAAGTGAACAACGCTGCATGGCTGAAAAGTTGGTCAGAAAAAGGCTTTCTGTAACTAGCGAGCCTCATTTGCACCTATATTTGGTGTTGGTTCATCAGTGCTAGCAGCGGTTGGTGCGCTCATTTTTATTTCCGGCAAAGCGCTGGCGTCGTCCTCTTGATCTTCGTTAATCAAGGAAAGCATGACTTCTTCCTCAACCAGCTTATTTTCACCAGACAAGCAACCGCCTTTCTCTATTGTTAGTTGTTGGCTGTTGACGACTCCCATCATTCTGCCGTTAGACAATATCTCAACGTCGTTGGCAATACAGGTTCCTTCAACCAAGCCATTTATGGTGACGTGCATAGCCCGTATTTCACCAGAGAAATGGCCCGTCGACGAAATGACGACCGAATTTGCATTGCAAATCGAACCCTCACAGAATCCATCTATCTGGATGTCGCCTTCTAACTGAATTTCGCCGCGAATATTGCAATTCTTTGCTATTACCGACAACGAACTTGCTGATTCCTGTTTATTCTTGAACATACCTAACAATACTCCTGTCGTATCACTATGTTTCTAACATGGCTAAACTGCGCCACGAATTCCATGAATCTAAGGCCTCTGTTCTTTTTCAGTGTATCGCACGGGACTTATTCAACGAGTGATTTTTTTATCAAATAATCGATGATAAAAAGTATCTTCTCGTTTATTAAACAAGTGAACATTTATGTTGTTCAAAGTTTGGTTTGGACAGGTTCTGAATGAAATTTTCGCCACATAATTTCAGTTAAGAGTGACTGTTTTGATAGACGATATCTCTCATTATTGATGGTGTGAATCTCATAGTTGTTTCATTGAGCATCGTCGCGTTACGCCGCAGGAATGAATATGATTTTGCTTGCCCACACATGTGTCGTGTATTTGATGGTCACTCAGGCGTTTTTACGCATAATAATTGATTCGCTCCATTGCTGGGTAAGTCGAAGGCTGTTATAACGCTTTATCAAAGGATTACTGTAATTCAGGACATAGTATGACAATCCAACTCACCACTTATCAGGCTCGAATGATTGGCTGTCTTCTTGAGAAAGAAGCGACGACTCCAGAACAATACCCTATGACACTGAATGCACTGACAAATGCTGCAAATCAAAAGAGCAGCCGGGACCCCGTCTTGTCTCTGTCAGAAGCCGAAGTCATGGACACACTTGAACAACTGAAGGAAAAAAGGCTGGTCAGTGATGTCGAGGGTTTTGGCAGCCGAGTAACCAAGTATCAGCACAGGTTTTGTAATACCGAATTCGGTAATCTCCAATTTAGCGATCAGGAAAAAGGCATCGTCTGTGTGATGTTGTTACGTGGGCCTCAGACTCCCGGTGAAATCCGTACTCGAACAAATCGTCTTTGTACATTTTCTGGTGTGGCTGAGGTTGAAGATGTGCTCAATAACTTATGCGAGGCTGGCCATGTGGTTATGCTTCCGCGAGAACCTGGTAAGCGTGAATCAAGATATGCTCATTTATTCAGTGGTGAAATCGAACACCATGAAGAAGTATTAACTGTATCTTCGCAGGCAAAGGAAGCGAATGATGATTTGCTATCTCGCCTTGAAGTGCTGGAGGAAGAGGTCAAAAGTCTGCGACGTGAGTTGAGTGCCTTAAAAGGAGAAGGAGAAGGAGAAGGAGAAGAATAACTCCTCAAAGATATTGGACAAAACAGCAAATCAATGTGACTGGTTCGTTTATCTTATTCGAACCAAAGATGCGGCTTTATATTGTGGTGTCACGACGGACGTTGACCGTCGTTTCAATGAACACCAGGAAAATGGCACTAAAACTGCAAAGTATCTCAGAGGGAAGCAACCTTTGATTTTGGCGTGGTACAAGCGAGTGGGTGATAAACGTCTCGCAATGCGATTGGAGTACCGCATAAAAAGGTTGAAGAAAACGCAGAAAGAACGCCTTTGTTGTGATGAAAAGTATTGGTTGGTGTTCTTGTCTACTACGGACTGAGATTAAAAATTATGTCATTAAAATCGACCATTTATAAGGCGCATGTCAACGTAGCTGATATGGACAGAAATGTTTATGTTGATCAATCTTTGACACTGGCGAAGCACCCGTCTGAAACCGAGCAACGCATGATGCTTCGCATTTTGGGATGGTGTCTGTTTGCCGATGAAAATTTGCAATTTACGAAGGGGTTATGCGTAGACAGCGAGCCTGAATTGTGGAAGAAAACGTACTGTGATACCGTTGAACTATGGATCGAGCTCGGGTTACCTGACGAAAAACGGATAAAAAGGGCCTGTAGTCTCTCTTCCCGGGTTGTGTTACTTACCTACAATGATAATGCGTCTTCAGTATGGAAAAAGCAGTCGCTCAATAAGTTGTATCCTTTCGCTAATCTCACTGTAATTAACGTGCAAGACGAGATTCTTGATGCAGCCGCAAATGAGGTGGAGAGAACCATGTCTATTCAGGCCACAATAGAGGATGAATTAGTATGGTTTTCGATAGGTGATAAAGTTATCAGTATCAAGCCGGATATGTGGAAACGAGCTGATATTTAAAAATTAAAAGAGGTAGTTCATGGGATAACGCGATGACTATGACTGTTACTATGCTCTTGGATAGAGCTGATTAGTCCTTTGCTCCCTTATGATATTCAAAATGCTCTCGGTATCCATTTCCTGAAAATAATATGAACCTTGCCCTATTAAACATCCGAGGTTTCTCAGAATCTGGTGTTGTTGCATGGATTCTACCCCTTCAGCGATAACATCCAATGACAGTATATTTGCCATTGAGATCATTGTTTGGCAAATGACCAAATTATCTTCTGAGTTCTCAACATCGGTGATTAAACTTTTATCGATTTTAATCATATCAATCGGATATTGCTTTAGACAGGTGAGTGACGAATAGCCCATGCCAAAGTTATCTATTATAATGGTTAGGCCTGTTAATCTGAGCCGATATAACACGTCCAAATTATCTTGCACATGTTCGAGTAAGGTCTGCTCGTCAAGCGTAACCTGAACTCTAGCGGCAGGCACGTCGTAACGCCGAATCGTCTGTAATAAATGGTCAGCGAGAAGGCCGTTATGAAATTGCCTGCCAGATAAATTAACTGAAATAGTTGACGGTGCACTTCGTTTATCCAACATATAAGAGTATTCAGATAAGGCTCTATCTATTATCCATTCACCCAAATTTCGCATCAGCCCCGTCTCTTCCGCGACAGCATTTATTTTTTGTGCTTCGATAATGTTACCTTGATGAGATGTCCAACAAACCCTCGCTTCAATACCCGTTAGGTGAAATGTTTTCATATCAATTTGAGGCTGGAATTGGATGTCGAGATTATCCTGGTTTATTGCTTTTCTTAATGATTGCTCAACGATCCTGAGTTGTTGTAAGTCCTCCTGCATGACTTGATTGTATGTCACTATGCCACCGGAGCCGAGTTTGCGTGCTTGGTGAACAGCGGTTTCAGCAAATCCCTGAAGTTCTCCTGAAGTCGTCGATTGGTCATAGCGGCAGGCGATACCGATCACGCAGTTGGCAATAATTAAATTTTCATCAATGTGAATTTCTTCCTCAAGGCAAACTTTCAGCTGACTAGCCTGCATTTCCGCCTCTAATTGACACATGCCAGCGACAGAAGTCATGAACTGAGATGACTCAACCCGTGCGAGCATCGCGTTTTTAGGAACAACAGCTCTAAAACGTTTAACAATGCTCTCCAGCAGTTGTTCAGATATATGTTTGCCAAACATATCTTTTATTTCATTAAGGTTGGTAATTTCAATGCAGCTGAGTACCAGTTCCTTTTCTACAGCCAAGGCCTTAACGAGGTATTGTTGAAGGGAATATCGGTTAGGTAGTAGGGTCTTTGGATCATAAAGGGCAATAAACTGTAAGTAATTTTCTCTATCCGATATTTCATTGATTTCCGTGGTTAAAGCTCCCACTTTATCTTTCAATTCCCTTTTATTTATTAGACTAATTTCCAGATTGTAAAGGATGATTGAAACAATGGTGGCAGCGGCGATACCTGCCACGAAGACCAACATCTGGGGTGACGTTAACGACGGATAGGGCGGTACTGTTTGAATGATTCCAAGCTTAACCGTTTCTTTTCCAAAGCCAACCGTGCGGTATGAGAATATATTCCCTGATTCCACTGGGTCGTCAGGTGTGTCGATTTTCGTGACTAAAACCTGGCTATCAGTCAATAAGGTATTTTCGAACTCTGATAACAGTGAGGTAAGTGAGTATTCCACCGTTAGATAGCCAAGAAGTACGTTTTCTCTTTTACTCTCCATCATCATTGTTATTGATATCTGCTCATTATTTTTACTCAGGGTATAGCCCGGCCAAATGGCTATTGATGAAAGTTTTGAGGCAATAGAGTGTAGTTTATTCGATGAGTAAAGTGCGTTGCCGGAGGCCCAGATAATATTTCCGGATTGGTCGAGCCAACTTGCCTTTTTGAACCTAGGGAAAAGTTTCATTAGATCTGAAGAGAAGGATAGCCAGAGCCTCTCCTCGAGGTTTGGATAACGTGATAGCTGAGCGCTTAACCACGTCAGCTGCTTTTCACCGGATTGATTAAATTGTTCGAGGGTACTGATGACTTCAGACAGTTTGGCATTGGCAATGGATACCTGATGTCTGTGCTCATTATCAGAAATATAACGGTAGAGTGCAAAAGTAGCAGAAAGTATGGAGATGCAGACGAAACCAATGAGTAGTAATGACCACAGCCTTGGATGTTGGTCTCTACTCTGTTTTCTACCAAGAGGGGACTGATTTAATTTTTCCAAGACAAATCACTGCAATATAGAGAGTTCACTCTCAATTCTAGAACATTATTTCTATTCTTTATCGCTGAGGCATCTAGCTTTATGTTTGTAATTCAAGACACAGAAATAAGTGCCTACTTGAACCAGCGGATACAGAAAGGTTCAACACAGAAAAAAAACATACTATTAAGCGCTTGATTATTCATCATTATTATTTTTGTGTAATGACGTATTTATATGAAAAATAGGGTTTTATGGTTGTTGGGGGAGACAGAGAAATAAGCAAATTGTAACCCCAAAACAATCTATTTCCGTATAAACTGATTTTGTGGGTGGTTAAGATCTGACACAAACGAGCGCTGCTTGCGGGCACAGCAACCGGTGTATGGCTTTTTGGCTAAGTCAAATAAAAAGGACAAGCTCATGCGACAGTTTTCTCAAACTCTTTTCTACAGTGATTGTATGACGCGATATGCTGCCTACAGCCATGGTCAAGCTTGGGTATATGGTCGGGCAGTTGTATGGTTTCAGCCGCATGATGAACCTTTGATAAAGCCATCAAGCGTAGGTGGAAGCGACCATAGCTCCTATCATTCAGGGTGGTTTGAGTCTGGTGAAATATGTAGCCAGCTAGATGTCATTGGAGAAGGAAGCAAAGCAGAAGCTTTGTCTTTCATCGGCCAGTTCGATGGAGGTTTCATTAAAGACCCGGCTCTATTCAGAGCAGCATCAGAAATAGAACTTATGCTCTCATCTAATGAGAGAATGGCTATCTGACCTATTCTTGTGACTAATCGGTGCGAATTTACTTACTTTTGAACCGTTTGGATAAATCGTTTTCACAGCGACTCTTTCCTTAAATAATTAAAAGATAGTGTGCGCAAGTCCCTCCTTCTCCCGCTCAAACAGCTATTATATTGGTGTTGTCATATATATTTAGCGTAGGGCTTTACCATCGGGGGACACTATCTCTATCAATTTACAACACCGGGTAAACTTCAATGACTGCCGGAGGGTTGTTTGAATCTCATTCTCAAGCGCCAAACTATCTTTGGTGTGGTACTGGTATCTGTTGTAGTCAGCTTATTACTATTTATTCCGATACAAGATTGGGTTGTTGACCGCAAACTATCAGACAGTACTTCGGAATTTGCGGAGGAGATTTTTGGGCTTGTAGCGTCTGGTATTGAGGATATCCGTAAAACTGCTGACTCAATGGATGATTGCTCACCGACAACGATCAATCAACTGACTGCGATTCCCTCCGACCATCCAAATATCGTCAAAGCAGACTTCTATCCTCTGGAGGGTCGGTCTTGTATTGAGTCGTCCCGAGTAAAAGAATGGGATAAGTCAAAGCCATTGCTTACCATTGACGCTTTACGTTGGGAGACAAATAAAAAGAGGTTCAACAGAATCAGTGTGACTACGACAAGCGGAATGCTGATATTAACAATACGACCAATCAATGAACTCTTAAAAGATTGTCCCAAGTGCATTGCTGTCAATGTTGCCCAAGCCGGTTCTACCTTCAATTTGTTCGCAAGCATTACTTACGATTACGAACACACATTTCAGTTTTCCTACATCGATAATGTTAACGTCGTTTTTCATTTAAACAAGGATGCAAAACGAATTATCGCTGGTGCAACACCTATTTACCTCAGCATGCTTATCTGTATGAGTGCGATTTTGATTGTTCTTCTGTTGGCGCTCAATCAGTCAGACAATCGTATGCTTGAGAATCTACTCAACGAAGCAATAGATAAGCAAGCACTAAAACCTTTTTATCAGCCGATTGTAAAGCGTGAAGAAAACGGCTTCAGAATTGTAGGCGCTGAAGTCTTGGTTCGGTGGATCACTCGTAATGGTAAAACAATCTTGCCATCAAGTTTTATTCCTCTTGCCGAACAAAATAACCTAATAGACAGAATTACCGATCAACTGATTGATAATGTATTGGCTCAGCTTGTACGTCTCCAACTGCCTCCTAATTTTTTTGTAAGTATTAATATCCCCCCCGCTTATTTAGAGAAAAAAAATGTAGCAAATAAACTGATAAAAAAAATCGAACTTGCCGGATTGTCATATGACGTTATTTCATTGGAGGTGACTGAAAGGACACCTTTTAAAAATTTAGATAAAGCGGCTAAATCAATTGAAATTTTAAAGGCAAAAGGCATGTCTGTTAAGTTAGATGACTGTGGCATGGGTTATGGTGCATTTGAATACCTTCAGTCATTGAATATTGACACGATAAAAATCGATCTGATGTTCGTCAAAACTATCGATATTGAGCCGAAAAACACAGCAATACTCGACGCCATCATTGCTTTTGGTAAAACGTCAGATCTTCATATCGTCGCGGAAGGTGTGGAAAACAACATCCAATCCGATTATCTGATCGACGCGGGTGTAGATATGCTGCAAGGTGATTTCTTTGGTGAACCGATGAATTTCTATAATTTTCGTCGCGTATTAACAGGCAGCACTTATTTTACAAGATAGTGCTTATTAATAAATTCAGTTTTCGTTCTTGAATTCGTCTTGTTAGCAAATAAAGATACAAACTTCCTGCCTCAAACCGATTACATTAACTTTCAAGATTTAGATCAACTAACTGGAATTAATAAAATTATTAATAGTTCCAGAGTCTTACTGATTATTAGACATGGTCTAAAGTTAAGATGGGTATGCGGAAAAGTAGTCAGTAATTGTAGGCATTTATAGGTGTCATCTGGCAACCGCTTTAAAGGAGTGTTCTGACATGAGGATGTGTATATGTTTAAGTCGTTTTTCCTGAATAAACGCTGGTTTCTCTGGTCAATTTTAGGCAGCATCATCATACTTTATGTCACCTGGTACAAAGTACAAATTGATGTAGAGGTGAACGAGTGGTTCGGAGAGTTTTATAATCTCATCCAAAAAGCACTCAGCAAGCCCAACGCTGTAACGTTCGATGAGTTTCTCGCTGGATGTATCGATTTTTTTAATATCGTCTCCATTTACATCATCATAGCGGTGGTGCTTGAATTTTTTGTTCGCCACTATGTGTTCCGCTGGCGTACAGCGATGAACGACTATTACATGTCTCATTGGCATAGAATCAGGCATGTAGAAGGTGCTGCTCAGCGTATACAGGAAGACACCATGCGTTTCGCCCGTATTGTTGAGGGACTTGGTGTCAGCTTTATGCGTTCGGTAATGACACTGGTTGCGTTCTTACCCATCTTATGGACACTCAGTGAGAATGTGACGGAATTACCCTGGCTAGGCCAAGTTGACCGTTCACTGGTATATATGGCTATTATTTCTGCAATTGTCGGAACGGTTTTACTGGCTATTGTTGGGATAAAACTACCAGGTCTCGAATTTAAAAATCAGAAAGTGGAAGCAGCCTACAGGAAAGAACTTGTCTTTGGCGAAGATCACATGAGCCGTGCTCAACCAGAAACGGTAAGTGAGTTGTTCACAAACGTCAGAAAAAACTACTTCAACCTCTATAAACATTATCTCTACTTTGACATCGCTAAATGGTCGTACATCCAATACACCGTGATTGTTCCCTATATTGCTCTCGGGCCGACGATAGTGTCAGGAGCCATAACATTGGGTGTTCTACAGCAAATACTGAGAGCATTTAACAAGGTGGAAGATTCATTTCAGTTTCTTGTTCATTCATGGAGCACCATTGTTGAGTTGATGTCTATTTACAAACGTCTCAGAGCATTTGAACAACAAATTGACATGATAGATTCGGAACCAGAAGAGGTTGTCGAATGATGTATATGCAAGTCAAGGTAATCTGATAGCATTCGCTGAAGCGATGTACTGAATCACCTCCTTTAATAGTAGAAACTGATCAACCTCTCATATTATCAATGCCTTACTCATCACGAGTGAGGCATTTTTCTATATCAATACCTATACTCCATATGTGTACAAAAATTTTTTTTGTACAAAAGTGATCTATTCTCCTGCTAATATTGTACAAATAAAAAGTATGTACAAGTCTGAGGCAACAACATGAAATTCAAACTCGGAGTCAGTGCCTGTGTTATAGGCGAGAAAGTTCGATTCGACAGGGGACATAAGCGAAGCAGTTTTGTCTGCCGTGAGCTGTCTGAATTTGCCGAATTTGTACCTGTTTGTCCGGAGGTGGCAATTGGCCTGCCTGTCCCACGACCAACGATACGATTGTTGGACCACGACAACGAGATAAGGCTTGTCGACACAAAAGACAACGACATTGATCACACACAAAAGATGATCACGTTCAGTGAGACAAAAGCTACGCATCTTTCTGAACAGGAATTGTGCGGTTACGTGGTGTGCGCTAAATCTCCGACGTGTGGTATGGAGAGAGTAAAGGTCTATCGCGAAAATGGTTACGTTGCAGCGGAGAAAATTGGCGTAGGTCTTTACACTAAAGCCCTGATGGAAAAAATGCCTTGGTTACCCATTGAGGAGGATGGGCGTTTAAACGATCCAGTTTTGAAAGAGAATTTTGTCTTCCGTGCTTTTGCATTGCGTGACCTTTATGACGCTATGGCTGATGGCATTACCAAACGGGCAATCATTGAATTTCACTCCCGCTATAAATTGGTACTCATGGCGCATTGCCCAAAAGAGTACCGAGCGCTCGGTCAATTTGTTGCGAGAGTAGCCGATCACGACATTAAAGAGTTCTTTTTCGAATACCGAACGCGGCTTATGCAAGCTCTTGCCTTCCGGGCGTCAAGAAAAAATAACACTAATGTTTTGATGCACTTGCAGGGATACTTCAAGCGGTCATTGGACAAAAAACAAAAAGCGGAGTTGGCTGAACTTATCCTAGCCTATCGCAAAGGAGAAATGCCTTTACTTGTGCCTCTTACCCTAATTAATCACCACTTAACGATGCATCCTGATGCTTATATTGCGAAACAAAAATACCTTAAACCGTATCCTGATTCACTGAGGCTTAGGTATGGCCTCTGATAAAGCGCTGATGGGGATAGGTGAAGTATCCAGTCTGACGGGCGTAAATCCCGTCACTTTGAGAGCTTGGCAAAGACGTTATGGTTTGATCGTCCCCCAGCGAACGCCAAAAGGACATCGTTTGTACAGCACTAAAGACGTCGAAAACATCAACGAAATCCTGACTTGGTTGGATCGTGGGGTAGCCATCAGCCAAGTTAAATCCTTGATGGGCACTCAGACAGTTCAAGTTAAAACAGGTGCCGTGCTTGAAGAAACTCACAAGATTTTTAAAGCGATAGAGTCGTTTGATATCACACAGGTGAACAGGCTCCTAGCATTAACGCTGAAAGAATATCCTTTCACCGTTGTGAAATCTCGTTTGATTTTGCCGATTGAACGAAAAATTGATGATTCTCAATACCAAGTGCGTGAACTGTACAAAAGCGTATGGCGAAGCGCCATTGTGCAGACAGTACTCGGATATCTGTCAAAGAAAAGAAAGGATTTAGTGAAGCGTTCTTGTACTTTAATCAGTTTGGATGATTCTCCCGATTATTCGCTAGCGCTAATTGCCTACGAATTGAGTCTAAAAAGTTACGACGTCACATTTTTACTTTATCCATGTCAGTCATTACGGCTTATCGCGGGCAGTTTAGACAAGGAGAAACCTATGTTATTGGCCGTTCACTCGGACAAAGCGTTGACAACGGGCCTTCTAAACGAGGTAGAGAAGATCAATCATTCAACAAATTTCTCCCTGAGGTTCACCGGGAAATGTGTGGATATTCACGCTGATGTTCTTTGTCGGCTTCAACTCGATTAGCGATAGATAGATTTTTTAACAGGAGCAAGCGCCGATGAAATTGGTTTGGTTTAGAAGGGACCTGCGGATCAAAGATAACCCTGCACTGGCTGATGCATGTCGAACGGGAGAACCTGTAGCGGCAATTTATGTAGCAACGCCTGAGCAATGGAAGTCACATTTTGTCTCGCCAAGGCAAGCTGATTTAATCCAAAGACGGCTGGAAGTGATCAGGCAAGAACTTGAAGCCCTAAACATTCCAATGCTTTTCAAGGTAGTCGATAACTTTTCTGACATACCCGTACTTCTCGCTGAAATCTGCCAGCAGTATCAGGTGTCAGATGTCTACTGCAATCGCGACTATGAATATGACGAGATCGATCGGGACAACGCTGTTGCTGGTACGCTTAGCCTGACACGTATAGGATTTCACGTTTTTGATGGGAAGTGCATATTGCCACCCGGTTCAGTGACGACAGGGGCCGGAAAACCATTTCAAGTATTCACGCCCTTCAAAAAGGCATGGCTGAAAATTATTCAGAGCACTGACTATTCGCCATTGAAACAGCCTGGTCAAATAGCGCCCACTGCACTAACAAAATCACTTATTGACGAAGCTAAAGAGATTGATCTGCGGTATTGGCATGAAGACTCATTAAGCTGGCCAGTGGATGATAATACCATTATCCAGCGGCTGAGGGATTATTGTAGTTACAGGGTAACTAAATATCATCAACTGAGAGATATTCCCTCAGAGCCAGCGACGAGTCAACTATCTGCTTACCTCGCTATCGGTGCCATATCACCGAGGCAGTGTCTTGCAAGACTGATCACCGAGCACAGAGACTGCTTTAGCGACGTCAAAGAAGGCCCCCAAACTTGGTTATCCGAAATTATCTGGCGGGAGTTTTACCAACATGTCATCGCGATAAATCCCGATTTGTGTAAAGGAGAGGCATTTCTTTGTTGGGAAACTCACATTTCATGGAAGCACGATGAAATTCTTTTCGAGAAGTGGAAGCAAGGAAAAACGGGTGTCCCAATTGTGGATGCAGGGATGCGCCAGCTGAATGAAACTGGGTGGATGCACAACCGACTGAGGATGATAGTAGCAAGCTTTTTAGTCAAGGACTTACACATCGATTGGCGCTGGGGCGAGCAGTATTTTATGTCAAAATTAATCGATGGTGACTTTGCATCTAACAATGGTGGATGGCAGTGGTCGGCATCGGTAGGTTTGGACGCACAGCCCTATTTTCGTATCTTCAACCCGTTTACACAGAGCAAAAAGTTTGATCCTGAGGGCATATTTATTCGTAGATGGGTCAAAGAGTTAGAGTCAGTGTCTGCGAAGCATATTCATGAACCTTACAACAAAGGATATGCGACTGGTTCACCTCTTTCATACCCCAAACCCATAGTGGATCATTCGTTGGCCAGAAAAGAAGCGCTAAGCTTTTTCGAAGCCGCGAAAAACCACAAGAGCGAACAAAGAGCCTGAGCATGATAGATACAGTAGCTGTGAGCGAGCAAAGTCCGATAGAAAAATTTGTGGAAGTATATCAGGCAGTTGGAAAAGATAATCTCGAAACCTTGGGCAGTATTTACAGCGAAGACATCCTGTTCGAAGACCCGGCACATCGTATTGAGGGATACGATAATCTTGCCAGGTACTTCGGCAATTTGTACGAGAACATGCTTGAGTGCCGTTTTGACGTTCACACTTACGCGGTTAATGGAGATGTGGCATTCCTCAATTGGACCATGACGTTTGCGCACCAGAAGTTGTCTAACGGCGCGACGAGAAAAATGGAAGGAAGCACGATGTTAACGTTCAGAAACGGGATGGTTGTGCGCCATAAAGATTATTTCGATCTTGGTTGTATGATTTATGAAACTGTACCTGTCATGGGTTCCGTCATCAGATACATTAAGAAAAGGATGGCTGAATAATGAAGACGGTTTTAATTACAGGTGCCACGTCCGGTATCGGTATGAAGCTTGCCGAAGATTATGCCATTGATGGTTGGCGAGTCACAGGGTGCGGACGGAGTACATCCGCCTTGGAAGCACTTTCAGAACGTTATCAAAACTTCGATGTTCTGAGGTTTGATACATCAGACCAAGAGGAATGTGAGCAAGCTTTAGGTAATCTAGTTCATAACCCTGATCTCATTATCTTAAATGCAGGTACGTGTGAGTACATAGATAACGGTCAGGTAGATGCCGCTTTATTCAAGCGAGTATTTACGACGAACGTTTTTGGCGTGGTGAATTGTTTGGAGGTTTTACAGCGCTCCTACAAAGAAGGAACGCATGTGGCGCTGATGGGATCGACAGCATCTTATCTCGGTTTACCGAGAGCAGAAGCCTATGGCGCATCAAAAGCCGCAATAAATTATTTAGCGAGAACATTGTCAGTTGATCTTGAACATTTAGGTGTGACGGTGTCACTTATTTCTCCGGGTTTTGTAAAAACCCCACTGACTGACAAAAACGATTTCCCGATGCCAATGATGGTGACAACAGAAGAAGCGTCATCGACCATCCGGGCTGGACTTGAGAAAAAGAAAAACGAAATTCATTTTCCGAGACGTTTTAGTCTCATTTTAAAATTTATTGCCACTCTTCCGGTTTTTTTACAGTTGATGCTGGTGAGGCGCTTAGTTAGGAAGACATCATGAAAATTGCCATTATCGGGTCCGGGATCTCTGGGCTTACTTGTGCGCATTACTTACACAAAAATCACGACATTACTTTGTTCGAAGCGAACGATTACATAGGCGGCCACACCGCGACCATTGATGTCGAAGTAGCCAGCGGAAAATACGCAGTCGATACTGGTTTCATCGTATACAACGACAGAACGTATCCAAAATTTCAACGGTTGATGTCAGAGCTGGGCATTGAGGGACTACCCACTGAAATGAGCTTCAGTGTGCACAATGAAGAGAATGGTTTGGAATATAATGGTCACACTGCCTTCTCGTTGTTCGCGCAGAAACGCAACATACTCAATCCTCGGTTCTACAAATTCATTGCTGAAATACTTCGTTTCAACAAACTGGCGAAGCAAGCCTACCAAGAATCATCGAGCGATATCGTGGGTCAACACACCCTGGGTGAGTTTTTAGATGCCAACAACTTCGATGGTTATTTTTGCCAGAACTACATCCTACCCATGGGCGCAGCTATTTGGTCGTCAACGCTGTCTGACATGCGTGGTTTCCCGCTCAACTTCTTTGTCCGTTTTTTCTTTAATCACGGACTACTTGATATTAGCAACCGACCGCAATGGTACGTGATTCCCGGCGGTTCTCGTGAATACGTACGTAAAATGGTGCCTGCGTTTGAGTCGTCCATCCGGCTCAACACACCGGTAACAAGTGTACGTCGCGGTACAAACAGCGTTGCCATTGTGACAAAAGACGGTGAAGAGACGTTTGATCAGGTGATTTTTGCTTGTCACAGTGACCAAGTTCTAAAAATGCTTGATGATCCAAGTGACGATGAGAGCAAATTGTTAGGTGCTCTGGCTTATCAGCCAAATGAAGTTGTGCTGCACACAGATGCTTCTATGCTACCAAAACGCAAGTCTGCATGGGCCAGCTGGAATTACTTTCTGCCCAAGGCCGGAGATAGGGACACGAGACTGGCATCACTGACCTACAACATGAACATTCTGCAGCGTATTAACGCCCCTGAAACGTTCTGTGTCACGCTGAATCAAACAGAAGACATAGCGGAAGATAAGATCCTGGGTAAATTCAATTATGACCACCCGGTATTTAATTCAGATGCAATCTGGGCGCAAAAGCAGAAAGATAAGCTGTCAGGTGTGAACAATACTTGGTATTGCGGTGCTTACTGGTACAACGGGTTCCACGAAGATGGTGTGCGAAGTGCGACGGATGTGATTGACGGAATTGCTGCGTCTGCAGAGCCGCTGAGGTTCGTGTCATGACAGTCAGCCTTTCCAGTGGCTTGTACACCGGAATAGTCAGGCATCGACGTTTTACCCCTGTTAACCATTGCTTTAAATACGACATATTCATGCCAGTTATCGATCTAGATGAACTTGAGATACTGGAAAAGCAAGTTGCGGGATTCAAACTGGGAAAGTGGGGGGTTGCGGCCTTCCATGCAACTGACTACCTCGATGGTAGAGCTGACACCAAACTGGCGTGTCAGGATAAACTCTTTGAGCTTACTGGCGACCGTTTAACAGGTAAGGTGATGGCGCTGTGTCATTTACGCTACTTTGGCATGTATTTTAGCCCGGTGAATTTTTACTACCTATACGATGACAAGGGTAACTGGCGTTACATGCTTGCAGAGGTCAGTAATACGCCGTGGAATCAAAGACACTACTATGCTGTGCCTGCTGGCAATAAATGGGAAAACGACAAGGAATTTCATGTTTCCCCCTTTAATCCATTAGAACAACTCTATAAATGGAGGTTGAGACCGCTCAGTGACAAGGCTTTTGTCCACTTGGAGACGCACAGAGATAACAGAGAATTCGATGCCACCCTGGCACTAGAAAAACAGGCATTTACCAGTGGGGAATTAGCAAAAATTTTGCTGAAGACGCCGCTGATTACAGTAAAAGTATTGGTTTTAATTTATTGGCAAGCAGCAAAACTCTGGTTTAAAGGGGCCCGTTTTTATTCCCACCCAGATCAGGCCAAGGAGTGACTATGTATTCAAGTGAACTAGAACAGAACGTACCCCTAACAAAAAAAGATGTCTATGCGCAAAAGTCCTGGTCGGATTACTTGGAAAAATGGAGGGTGCTTCACTCACTCTCATTGATACCGATGGACAGACCGTGACCCTTGGTGACAGAAACGCTGACTTATCTGCCGAGCTCATCGTACGAGACAAGCGTTTCTATGCCAGAACGCTTTCCGGCGGTTCTATCGGCGCTGCGGAAGCTTATATCGATGGCTGGTGGGACACACCGGACTTAACCCGCTTGGTGAGAGTGATATGCCGCAACTTACCTGCGCTTGACCGACTTGAAAGCAAAATGAGTTGGCTGACTGGGTTGCTCAACAAAGTCAATCACTGGAAAAACCGTAATACGCAAGAAAACTCAAAAAGCAATATTGCCGCGCATTACGATCTGGGTAACGACCTTTATCGCAATTTCTTAGATCAGGAAATGCTGTATTCAAGCGGCATTTATGAGAGTGGTACTGAGTCACTTGAACGAGCTCAATTTTGTAAAATGGATCGGTTGTGTCGCCAACTAAGGCTGACGCCAAACGATCATCTCCTTGAGATTGGCACAGGATGGGGAGCAATGGCCATCCACGCGGCAAAACACTACGGATGCAAAGTCACCACCACCACGATTTCAGAGGAGCAATACCAGTGGTCTAAAGAGCGCATCGAGCGCGAGGGGCTGTCTGAACGTATTACGTTACTCAAAAAAGACTACAGAGATCTCGAAGGTCAATATGACAAGCTTGTTTCTGTTGAAATGATTGAAGCTGTCGGTCGTGAGTATCTAGATACCTATGTCAAAAAATGCCAAACGCTGCTCAAGCCCGAAGGCCTGATGGCTATTCAGGCGATCACCATCGCTGACCAAAGGTATGAAAGCTACAGCAACAGCGTCGACTTCATCCAGAAGCATATTTTCCCGGGTGGTTTCTTACCATCAGTGAACGTGCTGTTGGACCGATTTACGGGTTGTACTGATTTGGTGATTCGTGATCTGAAAGACATCGGACTCGATTATGCTAAAACGCTCAATGACTGGCATCAGCGTTTCAATGACAATGCTGAGACCCTACTGCAACTGGGTTACGACGAGAAGTTTTTCCGTTTGTGGCGTTTTTACTTTTGTTACTGCGAAGGTGGCTTTCGTGAGAAGACAATAAGCACGGTACAGTTACTTCTCAGTCGTCCGTTATGGCGTGAAGCAGGAGCATAATATGCGAGTGATAGCCCTTTCGCTGCTTTTTAATGTTTACTGGGTTATCGCTGTGGTTGGCCAGCAGGATTACTGGCCACTACTCGCGGTTTTGTTGGCAGGAAGCCTTGTCTTTGACCGGAAATTGCTTTGGGTTGTCCCCTCTTTTGCAATCATCGGGATACTCGGCGACTCAGCGTTGATGTTTTCAGGCGTGTTTGAATTTCCTGACAACATATTACCCATTTGGTTGATGTTTCTGTGGGCGGGTTTCGCAGCCTATGTGTGGTTGGTGAAAGATTGGATATTAGATAAGCCGAAATGGCTGTTGCTGGTGGCTGGTGCGGTGGGCGGATC
>NZ_LYBM01000008.1 GCF_001707825.1 Veronia pacifica
TTGGCAGTCTCAGTTTCCTGTGACCAGTCAACTAATTGAACATCTAATGGCTTTGCTGCTTGCTCACCAAATATTCGTGTCAATTGTTCAACCGCCAGCGACTTCAGTTTTTCTTCACCTGCCGTCTTCCTTGTTTGTGCGTTATAACCAATAAAACCAAACAAGGCACCGGCGCCTTTCCCACCATTCACTGTCGCGTCATGGATTTCTACCAAGGGTCCGAGACGACTGCTAGCAGTACCAGAGTTACCGTCTTCTCGCCAGAAAGGTTTCTCATAGACTGCAACCAGTTTTGCATGTGCAGCCATCCAGGTTGGTGTATTGACCATGGCGTTAAGTATGTTTTCCGGCAGTTCAGGTGAAAAACCAATTTGATCAACCAATATTCGCAGTGGTAATGCGGTGATCACATAGTCAGCCTCAACTGTAAAGCTATCTTCATTCCGCTCATAAGTTACAATGTAACTATTGTTATCTTTACTGACACGGGTAACCTGCGCATTTAACTCAACTTGCTCTGGATTGAGTTGCTCAAACACAGCGTTCACCAGAGCGTACATACCACCCTCTATGCGATACGAGCTTGGTGTATTTACATAAATACCAGGAATCACTTTTGGCGGTGCGCCTTTGGCTTCATCAATCAAATAGTTGCCCTCTTCGTGCTGAGTGAAGGCGTTCAATGAGAATTTTTTCACCAAGGATTCAATTCGCCGATTCATGCCTGGCCAAAACCACGATGGCCCAAGGTCATAATATTCACTTTCACCGCGACGTGTTGTCTGTGAGGTGAGTATTCGACCACCAATTCTATCGCGTGACTCAAGAATGATTGAATCTATACCTTTCTGCTTAAGCAAATATGCTGCATAGAGTCCACTGAGGCCAGCGCCAATAATAACCACTTTATTTTTTTTCATAATATTGCCTCCAATCTTGCATCACGAACAGTGTTAAAACGCCTCATTCTGAGGGCGAAGATCGAGTTCGTGGCTCCATGTTGATTTAGGCTGCTTCACCAGATTGAGATAGACTTCTGCGATATCTTTAGGCAGCAGAGCATTTTCAATTTGTAGGTTTGGAAAACGCTTGAGACTGACTTCAGACCAGATGATTCCATCCAGTATTACATGAGCAATATGGATACCATTCGGTTGAAACTCTCGTGCCAGAGACTGTGCCAATCCCCGTAATGCAAATTTCGCTGATGCAAAGGGAGAGAAGCCTTTGCCGCCCTTGGTGCTTGCCGTTGCGCCAGTAAAAATCACGGTTCCTCTATGCAATGCTGCCATTGCTGGGATAGCGGATTTTGCTACATTAAATGCAGACAGGGTGGTCGTTTTCCACGTTTGCTCAAAGTCATCGGCGGTCAAACTTTCCAGTTGTCCTCGGCCCAGATGAGCAACATTATGAATCACGATTTCAGGTGTTCCATAATGTTTGGTTATTTCAGCGAAAACTCTGTCTGTCGCATCTGGATCAGTCAAATCAGCCTCAAAGTCACCTCCATGACGGGCGATTCCCAGCACGGTGTAGCCTTCCATTTCGAAACGCTCTTTCAGTGCTTTTCCGAGCCCTGCACCATAGCCAGTGATCACAGCGAGTTTCTTGTCCATGTCCTTCTCCTGCTGAATTAATGCAGATGTTCTTAATGAAGCTATTGTGCCCATTTGAAAAAAAACGGACAAATGATGAGTTTTTGTGCTGAGTAAAGAAATTGTTTCTCGGAGGGTGACTGTAGCGATTGTGGATAAATTACACCTTATTTTGAGAGGAGTTAAAAATCACAAACTACTGTTTAGAAACAATTATTTTAGTGTTCAATGAAATTGGTTATTGGGAGTGATAATGCATGCATTACCCGTTAGGTGTATTTTTGGTGTGGTAAAAATGAAGATTCCGCCGTTATGTTTGCATCATAACCCTATATATTCTCGCCCAATAAAATGTTGTTTTCTATTTTTGGTAGGGCTTGGCTGTCGTCAGGTATCTCCACATTGGGCAGAGACGTATATTCGGAGTGATCATGAAAAAATCCCTAATCCTTATGGCTGGTGTATTACTTACCGCTCAAGCAAATGCTGACGAATTTCATCCGTATATTGGTGGCGGTATAGGTAAAACATCGATCAATGATTCAGGCTGGTCTGTTTCTGAGCAGGAAGGCTCTCGGATGAAGTCGAATGCGATGGACTATCACGCGTTTGCCGGTGTTTATCAGGACAAAATTTTTGGCTTTGAACTGGGTTATACCAAGTACGGCAGAACATCGATCGCTGACGGTATTGGAAAGGCGGTTGATTATCATTGGCAGCCTACTTCTATTTCAGCATCGGTAAATATGGGTTATACCTCCAAGTCTGGTATCCGACCTTTTGTTCTGCTGGGCGGCTCATATGTGAAAATTAACCAATCAAGACCTTTGATCAAAAATGGCGAAAACGGTGTGGTTGGGCTTCATTACGGCATTGGTGCCGAATATGCGCCTGCTGTTACTAAAGGAGTCACTTTCCGAGTGGCATACGAAGGCGACATGATTGAAATTAATCGCTCATCCATTGTAGATCCAGCAGGTAAAGACTACGGGATTAGTCTCGGCAGTGTTTATGCTGGCGCGGCCTATAAATTTTAATTGAGTAGGCAGTCCCTGATGAAAAAAAACATTCTCGCTTTATCCTTGTTTGCTGCCTGTAGTGCGCATGCCTCGGCAGCAGACACGTCCTTCTTCTATATAGGAGGAGGTTATGGCAATACCAGCAACGTCAAGTTTAGTGATGATAAAGGACACTCGGCCAGTTATGACGTGTCCAAAAAAACAAAACGTATATATACCGGTATAAGGTTTAATCGATTCGCTGCCCTTGAGGGACAGTATACAGATTACGGTGATCCTAAAGTGGGTAAGCTCGATGCATCATCAGTTACCGTATTGGGGAACTTTGGTTTTACCACCGACATTGGTGTGCGGCCTTTCGTTAACCTAGGTTTAGGGATCACGGCTTACAACAGTGGTCAGAATAAAAAACACAAAAACGAAAAAGATGGACGCCCATCCGTTCGTTATGGCTTTGGTGTGGAGTACACGCCAAAGCAACTGCCACAAATCAGTGTCAGACTCGCCTCTGAGCACGATAAAGTCTTTATGGATAATGAAGATAGGGCCGTGAATAATCCGACAATGGATTTGGGGTCCGTTTACCTTGGTGTGAGCTACAACCTTTACTAAGTAGTCAGTTTTGCTCAGCACTTGCTTGGAGATTATTTCTATCTCCATGTCGAGAAAAGCCAGCGCAAACTGGCTTTTTTCTAACAAGAAATTCGTCACTGAACTGACAAAAATGGTATTGTGCTGTCCGTTTTAGGGCAGGACTTATTATGTTCGGGGCTTATCCTTTCAACGGACTGCGGGGAGTTAAAAAGCAAATAAACTGAAATAAGCGCATAGGTACAAAGTAATAAATGAATACTCTCTCTTGGTACTCGTCGTTGTCTGAGCGCATTAGACAGCCAAAGTTAACATTCCTCTCTACACTCTTTCTCGCTTTAACTCTCTGTTTTTCTGAGTGGTTGTTAAGACAATATTATGCTGTGGGTTCAGCTGAACATATTGGCTATTCAGTCATATATGGTTTGATAATCGGTTTTATCATCACGTATGCCTCATCTAAATTTGTTGCATTGACATATGTAGTGTTTTTTTCAATCGCATATACAATGCAGTACTCCAATCTTGCCTATTTCGGCTACTGGATGTCGCCGATGGATATTTGGTTGCTGCTTGAGAAATCGGCAGAGGTATTGGTCGACGGTGTCGCGATGATTGGGCACCTAAGTGTGTCGATTGTATTGATATTGCTGGTGTGTGCAGCCTTTACACTGTGTTTCAAAATGAGGCAGCAAAGCAAACAAAAATCTCGTGCCTTATCTGTGTTTGGCTTAATTTTACTGCTTTTCTATCCGGTGAAAATGATGCTTGATAGAGATTTTGATTTGGGTCGGCTACCAAAGCTCCAGCACACCGCAGTCAAAACATCGCTTTACACAGCGTCACGCTTTTTTGCTCATATATTACCCGATGAGATTTTAGGCTTGAGTGCAGTCAAGCCTGCGCTGCATCCTGCGCCTGCATCTCTGAATGAGGGGCTTTCTGACAATATCATTTTTGTGATGGGAGAAAGCCTTTCTTCAGACTATATGGGCGTCTTTGGATATGACCAGCCGACAACGCCTTGGCTCACTGAGCAAAAGAAGGAAGGACTCGGTCTCATTAAACAGGGCTTTTCCGGCGGTCTGTTTACCGATATCAGTGTGCCTTATCTGTTCAATATGATTGAAAAGCCCAATGCAAGACAGCAAATTGAACGAGGTACTGCAAACCTTTTTCGGTTGGCCAAACTCCACGGTTATCAGACTCACTTCTTATCCGCTCAAATGCGTTCAGGCCTGGCTTTGACATCGAAGATTGGAAAGCAATGGGTAGACGATTACGCAGACTCTTCATCAATTACTGGCGACGAGTATCAGCCTGTTGATGACAGTCAATTACTTGACTGGTTGAGTAAGATAGATGCAAATAAAAAGAACTTTATAGTTTTGCATCAAAATGGCTCACATGAACCTTATGCTATTCGGTCACCTTTATCGTCAAAGGTCTTTGGAACGTCAAATCTGCTTGAAGAATACTTAAACAGTGTTCATTACACAGACAGTATTCTTAAAGCGATCAACAGTCGTCTTGAAACACTTCCCGGCAAGTGGACACTTCTTTTTACGTCTGACCATGGTCAGCATGTGAGCAAAACAGCGGGTGGAAAGGGCAATTTCAAATATAGCAGTAACTACGACGTACCCATCTTTATCAAATCTAACGTACCGCAGGTGAGGGATCTGGCGGGAGCACGATTTGATCAATGTCCGAAGGTGTTTCAGGTTCAGTTGTCTGCATTTGTTGCTGAAGTATTAGGATACAGTAATGACTTTACGTCGTGTCAATCAGGGTATATCTCAGGTAAGAGGCTGACTGGAGATTCAGGGTATATGAAGTTAACCAGACTACCGGATACAGACGAATATCAGAGTAAGATCCTTTATCGTTAGCCTGCAGTCACTGACTCTTAGCATGAAACGTAGCTTTCCTATTTTTCGAGTGAAGATAAATTTTACAATCGTTAAGTCAGCGTTTACGCTGGCTTAACTGCCATCTCGATTCTTTCATCGTATAAGCAATAAAGTGGTTATTTCGTCATCTCTATACGAAGCAATGTTTATAAACTTTCAGTTTAATCAGCGATGGTTAAGTAAAGACATTGCTAAAGTTAACTCTTTTAAATTCAATTAGTTTTAGTGATGAGAAAATATCCTTTCTCTGTACGGTGCTATGCTTGCGATTAAGCATATTATTATTCAGAAAAGGGACATATGAACCGACTTGCGCATCTTAACGGAATTAAAGCATTTGAAGCAGCCGCACGACATTTAAGTTTTGTTGCAGCTGCAGAAGAGCTTAATGTCACACCGGCAGCAGTTGGTCAGCAGGTTAGGCAACTTGAAGATTGGCTAGGTATAAAGTTATTTATCCGGGCGACCTCAGGCCAGGCGAGGCTGACATTAACGGAGGAAGCTAAACAAGCTTATCCAGATATATATCAAGGTTTTAACCTGATATTAAATGGGCTCAGTAAGCTGAAAAGTCCGAATTTTGACGAAAAACTGACCGTAAGTGTTAGTCCGTCGATTGCAGCGAAATGGCTGTTACCACGAATCGCGGACTTTCAGCTCAGATTTCCTGACTACGACCTGTGTATTTCAACGAAAATCGAAACGCAGGACTATGCAAAGGAATCAATTGATATCGGTATTCGCTACGGTAATGGCTACTGGCCCGGATATGAAAGCCTCTTTCTGATGGATGAGGAAATCTTTCCCGTTTGTACGCCTGAGTTTGCTCAAAATTATCAGCTGAAAGAAGACTCGATGGAGACACTGGCTGATATCCCACTGCTATTCGATGTATCCGTCGAGAAGAATAAACTTTATCCCAGCTGGACCGAGTGGTTCGAGAAACAAAAACTCGCAATCCCTGACAACCATGTGGGACTTAAAATTAATAGCTTTTCCGAAGTCATAGAGAGCGCAATACGTGGCGAGGGATTAGCTTTGGCAAGAAGTATTTTGGTGGAAAAAGATTTAGCAGAAGGGAAGCTTGTCTGTCCTTTCGATATCGGGGCGGTCAGTTACACGTCAAATTTTGCATACTACGCGGTATGGACTGCTGGTGGTGTTGTCTCTGAAAAGGTGGAAGATTTCAAACTTTGGTTACAGGCTCAGGTTTGAACAGTCGATAAGAAAAGCCGCGTTAATCGCGGCTTTCTTTTTCGGCACTAGGGCAGTGCATACGTCAGGTTAAACGGGATTGCCACATCGAGAAGTTTGGGGATTGCGAGTTTGTTATCGCGCTCCAAACGTGCAGCTACATATTCTTCTTCACTCACTTTGCCGCTTAGCATCACATTTTCACTCTTCTGTTCAGCCAGTGTTGAGTAAACATCGGGTTCCTCATCATCACTTGGATAGTCATGGCACAAATAGACTTTTGTGTTATCGGGCAGCCCATAAAGACGAGAAATCGACCGATAGAGATCATTGGCACTGCCACCGGGAAAGTCTGCCCGTGCTGTTCCTCGATGTGGTGCGAAGAGAGTATCGCCAACAAAAATACTGTCATCAATATGATACGTCAGGTCAGCGGGAGTATGTCCGGGCGTTGCCAAAACATTTACGGATATATCACTGAATGGCAGTGTGTCGCCGTCATTAAGTAGAATGTCAAAAGAAGCCAGAGGCTTACCGTTTACGGTCTCTACCCAAGTGTCATAAACATCAGCAATTTTTGTGCTGATCGCTGTCTTACCGCCAGCATATTGCTGTAAAGCCTGTGCCCCGGAAAGGTGATCCGCATGTATGTGTGTTTCGAGAATATATTGAAGCTCAAGGTCTTGCGATTTGAGTTCATCAACCACTTTTTTTAATGAATCGTGACTGATCTTTCCATCAACATAGTCCAGTACCGGATCAATCACGATAGCCTGCTGTGATTGGGAAACAATGTACGTCAGTGTGCCTGTCTGACGGTGGAAAAAAGGCTGAACTTTCATAGTAACCCTCCTAATTATTATTTTTCTCAATCGATGCTTTGCAAAACATCTTTTTGAATTCGGGTTTTAGTGTATTCATCCAGTCTTGCAGCGACGACGCACAAAAAATTCTCACACCGACAGAATTTCTTTGTCAGTGTCTGCAGAATTATCGTTATTAGGATGGTGTGTGAGACTGGGGTGGTGAAGACTTGACGTTGGTCATTAGGGTTTACTTGTTGTTCTAGTTCAATCAGCGAATATCACTTTTTACGAGATACCAAAATCATACTGTCACAAAGTGAACAGACGGAACAGCGTCTCTAAACTACAACATATTCCTAGTGATTTTTTTGTGCAATTTTTTATTTAATTTACACTAGTGTTCCGTCAATTAAAAATAGTAATGATCAACATTTTCATAATAGATGTTTAATAATATATTAATTATCAATACCTAAATAAAATATTTTTATCATTCGTTATTACTAATGCTCTATCAAATAAAAAATTAGTATAGGTATTAATATTTAACATACTGAACTTTAAAATTCAGCATGTTAAAAAATCAAGATAAACTCAGAGGTATTACTAATATGACCAATTCTCATCATTCCAGACATTATTGGGGTATGTAGAAACAAATTCGTCTCTTAAATTTAAGTTTTTAATTGAGTACCACGATTTTGAACCTGTTTTTTTCCACGATATATCCCCTAGCATAGTAACACCTGAATCATTCGACGTTACTATCATATTTATGCTTTTAAATGTTGATGATGAATCATTTCCTCGAGTTCTTTTCAATTTTACTTCATTTAGATTTATTCTTTCTCCAGAATTAGTAAGAATATAAAAAAAACCACCTTGTCCTGAAGTAACACTCTCAATTTTACCATTCTCACGTGTGAAATATAACTTAATACCACCTTTAGCGATTCCATTTAGGTTAGCAAGGCGGTTGAAGATATCTTTGCCTTCGTACACAATTTTTCCTACAACAAGAGACTTTCCTTTCTCTGGTTTTGAGTTAGGCCCTGAAGCACAGCCAATTAGAATGAATGAGATAACTAAAAAGAATACTTTTGAAAAGTTAGACATGGTATCAGCCGTTATTAATTTAAATAATTATAAAAAATAAATTTTATATCTTTTTCTCATTTCGTTTTGCGATTCGGTTCCAAGAAAAATCAACTTTTAAGATTTGTCTATATCTACATGAAAATTTTTTTAGAAAAAATTACTTATTTATGTTCCTTGGTTGAGACTACAGAAACGTTTACATACTTATTTTATTTAGTTAGACAATACACTAATCTAAAAGGACTGGGAAAAATTGTTCGTAGTATGAGGAGTTCACATGAAGCGATATCGACTCATCGTTTCTCTCGCATTTGTTGTGTTTTGTAATACTGCATGTGAAGGAGATAAGGTTCAACAAGAGGCGAGTGTGGTTGAGGGTGCCCCGAATAAATATATCGATATTATTGTCAGCAATGGTTACCTGAACAATGCGACGGTGTGGTTGGATCAGAACGTTAATTTCCGACAAGATGAAAATGAGCCTGTTGCGAACTCCGATGCCAATGGTGTCGCCCGCCTTAATGTATCCGGTATCGATTTTCCCGAGCGCTTTCCAGTCGTTGCGGCCATTAATGCTGGTAGTACGATAGATGTAAAATCTAACAAAGCTTTAGAACATTCCTACTTTATGAGCTCTCCGCCCGGGGTATCTATTGTGACCCCGCTGACAACGATTGTTGATTTCAGGCTCCATCAACTCAACCTACGGCAATCTAATTCTCTCACTCAAAGTCAGATATTGAATACTGACGCGATTTCATGGGTGTCGTTGTTGTATGGACTAGACAGGGAAGTGGTAACGTCAGATTTTATGAAAAATCAGGATGAGACGGCGCAATATATTGCCTCGAACCTCGTTGAGTCGGGTCTATTTCTCTCTATTACAGACATGTTCGATACAGGTCAGCGCAATCGAACATTTGCTCAGACCGTTTCTCCGACTAAAGATCTTATGCTGGTGAGCAAAGCAATAATGCATATGGTCTCGCACCTCAAGGAGCAGGGTATAACGTCAATGGATAAAATGACCCAAACATTTATCGCTCTTGGTGACGCAAAGACCTGCCCGGATAGCTATGTGCAGTTTAATAATTATTGTGGAATCGATTCTGATTTTGATGGGATAGGGAATCTCATTGATAACGATGATGATGAAGACGGCTTTGATGATAACCTTGATAGATATCCGCTTGACGCCTCAGAGTATGCGGATTCTGACAATGACGGGATTGGAGATAACAGGGACAACGACGACGATAATGATGGAGTTGTGGATAGCCTGGATGCGTTGCCTTTGAATCCACTGGAATGGCAGGACACTGATGGTGATACCATCGGAAACAATGCAGATATAGATGACGATAATGATGGTGTTCCAGATATCAATGATGCTTTCCCTCTGGACGCCGGAGAGTCCATTGACACAGATGCGGACGGTATTGGAAACAATGCTGATACTGATGATGACGGTGATGGGGTGGCAGATGTGGATGATGAGTTTCCGCTGGACTCTTCCCAGACAGGCCCCCAGTACATCAGCCATGATAGCTATATTGATTTCAATAAAAATCAGTTCAACGATCTGTCGGGTACACTCAGTGGCTACTTACTCTTTGGCCAACACGCTATTATCCCGGCGAGTGATCACATAGGTAATGACAGGCAGCCGCACTTGACGGGTAACCGTAAAACATTGGTTCTGTTGAGACCGAATGTTCCCTTGAGCGATATAGACTCGTTGAATGTAACGGTTAAGAGCAACGAGGGGGCTGAGCTATTTGCCGCACAGATGCTGTCGCCGGAGAGACTGCCGAAAGTCGCTGGGCAAACAAAGGTGCCGCAGGGTTTTGACTCAGCAACCATGGATTTCACCCTACCAACTGAGTTCGATCATTATGTCGCAGGACAAAATGCACTTAATCAGTTAGATAAGAATGGGTCAAGGCTCAACGCTATCTTCGAGAGTGCCAATACAGTGAAGGTCTCTACGTATAATGGTGCATGGCGACGATCATTCTACTTGCCTGAATCAAATAATTTAAATGGAAAAAAAATTGTCTTCCAGTCATCTGCTGGATACGGCTCCACAGTCAATTACGGCAAGTTAAGTAGACCTTTAAACAACGGTAGCACACTTGTATTTGTCAACATCCATGGTACCTGGCTAAACGCTTCCGATTTTGAGTACAGCAAAATTCGATACGGCGATAATTTTTGGACTGCTGTCATACCTGCCAAACATATTCAAACGGGTATCCAATTTCAATTTTCACTTCAGCTAAAAGACACCAAAACACTTGACGGAAAAATCGACAAACTTCATGTTGGCCCTGCCACCGAGTTGATCCTTCACACTATTGACGTTGGCATGTTGACTAAAAATCGCGAGGGATTCCTATTCCAGTATGACGAAAGGTACGCCCGGGAATATTTCCAGACGCTACCGGCCAGTAGACTGATAATGTCGACATATGAGCCTCAATACTTTACAGAAGTGATGATGTATGACGGCACATTACTTGTCGATAAAGCGCTGGATAATGGCGGTTGGCATAGTGGTTCAATGCGGGAAGCGATAGGTAAAATGCTTATTTCGATTGGAATTAATAATGCTAACTACGGAATCAATGCCTCTGATGTATGGATGCAAGCGGGCCGTGGACACCCTTATAGCGTTGCTCAGTTAACCGCACACAATACAGTGGGCGTGTATCAAAATGGTGTGATCGTGCATGGTGGGTCAGGCGGCGCAGGTATGGTAACGCTGGATAGTAGCATCGGAAACGAGATGAGCCATGAGCTTGGACATAACTATAGCCTCGGTCATTACCCCGGTGGCTTTATAGGCACCATACACAAGCCAGCAGACCAAGTGAATTCGACATGGGGATGGGAGAGTGAAAAAAATCTGTTTGTGCCAAATTTTGGTCTGACACCATCGAACACAAACGCTTGCCTGAATGGTGAGTGTGTTGCTCCATTTAATGGTCATAGATTCGGTTCAGATTCAATGGGGGGCGGGGCGCCTCATGTACCAAGCGTTAACGCATTTACGATGTACACTCCTTATTCTGCCAAAATCATACAGAGTTTTTTCGAGAGTAAAGCCTTGTTCTCACCGTCTTCATCCACTGGATTTATCAAATGGGATCCCGAGCTGAAGCAGATGAAGGAATGGCAACACTCTGTCGTTAACAAAACCCTGGCAGCCATATCGCCATCTAGTTCAGACGAAGCATCAGTTGCAAACCTACTGCAGAATTATGATGGTGTCAGTGTCCATTTCAGTAATGGATATTGGGCGGGTAATATTCATATTCCATCAGCATCGGCAGAGAATAACGGAAAAATGTTGAAGGTGGGTCATTCAGCTGGATGGAACAGTCGGCTGCACATTAATGACTCGGTCATTACCTTGTCGTGGGGGACGGTCAAAAACTATCAATCTGATGGAGAGACCTGGGTTGAAATGAGTGATCTTAATTCGCTCACCGTTCCCAGAAAGCCAGAGCGCTTTGGTGTCCCTGTCACCACACTGGTTGGTTATTTCGATCCGGAACGAAAACTCTCCAGTTATATCTATCCTGCTTTGCATGGTTCCTATGGCATGGTGTATGCGGCAGACAGTGACAATAACCAGCCCGCTAACAGTTGCTACTTAGTCGTCACATCGGATGAAGGCAAAGCCGATTACTATTTATCAAATCACCGGTTTACACCGTCACGGATGAACCAGTTCAACGTTAATATCGAGACAGAAACGAATCCAACCAAAGCAGAGATTGTATGTGAGGACGTCGTTGTTGCCAGCCGTGATATTTCTCCGCCGAAAAAGAAGCTCAATACCTATATCGTGCCTCAGAACGATAAGTAGCGATGGGTCGGAAATAAAAAAGAGCCAGGTTAACTGGCTCTTTTACTTTTAGTGTTCAGGAAACAAGCTGATAATCTTTCAGGCAAATCTACCTTTGATTAAGCGCTGAGACTCGCTCTCTGTGCCACTCTTTTTCGCCAAGCAATGAGATTCTTGAGCTCTGAGGATATCTCCACTTTGGCGAAGTCAGCAAAGGCTAGACCATAAAACAAAGTAATGTCTGCCATTGAAAACTTGTCGCCAGCAACGAACTCATTATTTGCAAGGTGCCGATCAAAATACAACATACCGTTCTTTGCTGTATTGAGCTGAATATTACCCCACTGTGAACATTGGTTTGTCTCCAGGTCTGGGCCCAGTCCCTCAGTCGCATGGTGAAAATAGGTTCCAACAGCGTCCATTACCATTGATTCTGCACGTCGCTGCATCATGTGAACCTGTGCTCTTTCCAAGGGCGTTGAGCCAGTTAAACTCGGGCCATCGAAGTGGGCGTCAATGTATTCAGTGATCGCCGTAGATTCGGAGATAAAGTCGCCTTCTGCTGTCCGCATCACCGGCACAGTGCCGAGAGGGTTCATTGCATAGAAACTCTCTGTCCTGTGCTCCTTGTTCATCACATCAATTTCGACAAAATCGACTTCTTCCATTGCATTCTTTTCTGCCAGTGCCGCTCTTATTCTTGCCGGGTTAGGGAAGCCTGTTGTTTCAAAAATGGTGATTTTATTTTCTGCTGACATGGTGTCTCCTTACTTGTCTGTTCTCAGTGCATTGATGTAAGTATTTGTCACGTCGTACTTACAAAGATTTTCTGGCATACCCTTTACCAATTTTCCTGTATACCGTTGCTCCGTTTTCACTAGAGATGGTCACTGGCGTACCCTCAGCAAACCTCAACCACGAACGCTCTGGGTAGCTGACGCCATTGACAGTGACTTCTCCTTTGATGACGAAAAATTCTGCGACATCATTAAAAAGTTGCGTTTCTGACTCGTACCCTGCGTCGAACATAAACGCGTCAGTGTGTTCATAATCGGACTCCCAAAGATGTAATTTGCACGACTTATTACTGTCTTTTTTCCACTCTGCCGTGTTCATGTCGATGATAAATTGCTCTTTTCCCTCTTCAGGTGGGAGCTGGGCCAGTTTTACGAAAATTTCGCAGCCATCGTCTGAGAATGGTCTGTGTGTTGAACACACTGGGTTGCGAACATAATACCCTTTAGGGTAATTGCCATGGTTATCCTGAAACGTGCCTTCTAATACAATGAATTCCTCACCGCCCGGGTGAGCGTGGGGTTCAAAATAACTTTCAGGTGCATAACGCACCACGGATGTCGCTCTTATCGCGACCTCATCGCCCCGTCTCTCAAACATCATTCTTTCTACCCCTTTCATAGGAGTCGGGCTGAATGGCGTCTCTCCACCATGAATCTTGACGGTCTTATCGAAATCTACGTTCGTTTCAATAAACTTTTGAGCTGCTGTTTTTTGAGCGGTTGCCATAGTCGTACCCTCTCTGCATGTGTATTCCGTACTTTTGAGCCCAGTTTATGGCTATATGTTGCATCGGACGACGCAGTATTTTTTCATTCCAGAACAGATTTTCTTTACCGTTCCAATTTATCAGTTATATCATTGAAATATATGGTTTATTTTTTATTAACGATGATGCTTTTTGACGGTAGACACCACGTCTATCGTCCCATCTGACAGAGCGTGGCAAGTAAGAGTATATGTCGTATAGCGCTGCCGTCACTCACTGAGTAGGTATACACAAATCAAAGCCGGGGTTGGGCAGGATTTTTGGTCGTTAAGTGGCCAAAGGGGGGTGTTGATATTTTGTAAACTGAAGGAACCAATTTAAATACCTTATAAATGATTATATCAATGACGTTTTCCATGAAGGAGATGGCTATGCTGTCTATAAAATTTATCAGATTGGTCTGTCTACTTAGAATAATAAGATGTCATTTATTACTCATATCAAAAATAACTTGAAATGCGTAAAAAATTAATTAAGACAACGTAAAACAAAGTAGTCATGGGGATAAAGCATATCCCAAAAACTACTTTTTATCATAACTCAAATGAAAATTTTTAATTTTTTTGGATAAAAATTTTAGACACCAATAAATTTATTGAGGTCTATACTTTGATTCATTACTACTGAAAAATTTTTTACTGGTAAACGTCGGGTCATAAATTTTTAAATTTCTACAAGTACGGTAATTACTTGAAGGTTGTAACTTTGATTATATCGAACACTATACCAGACCTATTTTTTTATATTCGCAGGGCTTTTTTTTCTGGTGTGTTCACTATTTCTCTTTTGATGTCGTTGCCAACTTCTGCCTTGGAACAGAAGATAAAACTGCTCAAACTTGACTGGGCCAGCCAGAACGCGTTGACACACATTACCGAAATTTTGCTTAACAAAGCAGGTGTATCCACCGAGATAGTTGAGGCAGATTCGTTGGGCCAATGGTTTTTTCTTTATTCCGGGCGTGCTGACGTACAAATGGAGGTATGGGCTCATGACCATTCACCACTAAAGCGCCTTTTGTCAGAAGGTTACATTATCAAGGCGGGTGACCATTTGGCTGAAGGGAGAAAGGAGTGGTGGTATCCCGAACACGTAAAGGAGATGTGTCCCGGATTACCAGACTGGCGCGCGTTGAACGAATGCTATCGTATCTTTGCCCCTGAAGCTGAAGAGCCAACTGCTGTCGGAAGTGAGGCGTTAGGAAGATTTTTTTCTGGTCCGTGGAATGAAAATATAGAGGCAAGAATCAGAGCGCTGGAACTTAAATACCATACTGAATATGTTAATGACGAGGGCGAGCTATGGTCGTTACTCGATAATGCAGTCACCGAAAATAAACCTATTATACTTTTAAACTGGACACCAAATTGGGTAGATAGAATATATCCGGGCGAGTTTGTTGAATTCCCTAAACATCAACAAGACTGCGAAACTCAACCCAATTGGGGACTAAACCGTTTACATATTTTTGATTGCGGTTATCCGTCTGAAACGAAAATAGTCAAAGTAGCCGTGGATGGACTACCTATCTGTGTCATTAAAATTATTAACAGTATTAGCCTCACTGAAGCAGACATGGTTTTTTTATCTTCGCTAATAAAACTAGACATTAATTATCGATATACAGCACGCGAAACGGCCGAAATATGGATAAAGCAAAATAAGAGAAGATGGGATACTTGGTTATCTGGAGTGTCATGCGCACCGACTGAAAATGATGCTTTCAATACCATTTAAAATCGTTAACAAAGATTCTGAGATTTGAAGGTTATGCAAACAACTAAACATCAAGCCAGACAATCGCTTTCAAAGAAACTGCTCAAAAAGAGCGTATTTGTTACCTTACTACTCGGACTAGTGAGTAGCCTGTTTTTCACGTATCAGGGAATAAATGATGAGCTCAATCGAGAAATTGAGGGAGCGAGGGAGCGGATTAATGCGGTTGCGCCAAGCACGGCCTTGGCATTGTACTCTATGGATCAAAATCAGCTCCGCACACTGATGAAAAGCTTTGAAGCCGATCCTATGTTTACTTTTGTTGAGGTGAAAGATTTACGCGGTAATGTTGCTCACCGAATAGATGTTCCGCATGCCATGTCACCTATGTCTACTTTGATGTTGTCTTTAGTACCTGATAAAAAGACAAAGTTTCAGCTCACCCTGTCCTACGAGGTTGATGCAGGTAACCAGATTGAAATGATTAACGTAGGTTCGATGGAAGTCGAGGTTGATACGTTACACATGCTCAACACGGCGGCGAACCTTCTCTTCGGTATTACTACCAGTACGCTGGTATCAGTCATGTTAACCATGGTTGTCCTTATGGTGTTATGCCATCGACAAATCATTAAAGCGCTCACTCAAATGAGTGAGTTTCTGACTGTGAAAGATGATGGCAATCACATAGGTAACTACCCGATACCCGATGAGCATGAGGATGACGAAATAGGCGCCTTAATCACTTCATTTAATGATGTGACGCTTCAGTCTCAAGCTTATATGGACCAACTGAAAAGAAAGACAGAAAAGCTTCGCGCACTCTCGGATACGGATCCTCTTACTGGTCTATGGAATCGCCGTGCATTGTTGGCAAAGTTAACCCGGATTTGTCGCTCTGAATACGAACAAAAATGGGCCGTGATCGCGCTGGGAATGAATGAGTTAAAAGATTTTAATGATAAGTACGGCCACAAAAGAGGCGATAGCCTCATCAAACTATATGGGCAATATTTAACTGAGAATCTACCTGAATCTACCTTCATCGCTCGGGCAAGCGGCGATGCTTTTACTATGGTGGCACCCGTTCAAAGTATTGATGATGAAATATTTGATAAACTTAAAACACTTCAAATGTTCTATCTGCCAGACGACCATCATACGTTGCCAGATGAACAAATCTCGTCGTCTGTTGGTGTATCGATTTACCCCGAACATGCCAATAAACCGGAAGCTTTGATACAGTGTGCCGACGTTGCTCTCTTTTCTGCCAAAACACATGGTGAGAATGACACTCACTTCTGCTTTTACTCGCCGGAGCTTGATCTCAAGCTGAAGCACTACATGCAACTTCGCAAAGAATTACACAAAATTCTTCATGACTCTGCCTTCTACGTTGTCTATCAACCGAAAGTTTGCCTGAATAATGGCAAGGTTATCGGCGCAGAGGTGCTGTTCAGGTTGAGGAGCAATCCCAATCGTGCACCATTTGAGCTACTTGAGGTGGCGGAAGAAAGCGGTCAAATCATTCGCTTGGGTCAGTCGGTGATAGAAATGACGTTTTCACAAATGAAGCCTTATGTCAGGCGTTTCCCTGACAACTTTAGGATTAGCGTTAACATTTCTCCTCGCCAGTTCAAAGACGAAGGATTCATTCCTTTTCTGGATAATATCAGTAAGAAAACGGGTTTTCCTCTCAACCGCTTGGACATAGAAATCACTGAAACCAGTCAAATGACGGGGTCTGATGTGCTGGAGAGAAACAGACAGTGGATGGAAGAGAAGGGGATCACTGTCACTCTGGATGACTTTGGTACAGGTTTTGCATCGCTGGAGTATCTGCTTCACTTTGGATTTGATCAGATAAAAATAGATAGGCAGTTTATCAAACGCCTGCCAGAGGATGATGAATCGCGTTCTATCGTAACGACTATGGTCTATTTGGCAAAACAGTTTGGTATGACAATTGTGGCGGAAGGTATTGAGCTCGACAGTCAGGAAGTGTGCCTCAGAGATCTCGGTATCGAATATGGGCAGGGTTTTCTATACAGTCGAGGAATAGAAATGGATGAATTTCTGAGCCTCGTAGAGTTTGTTGATATCGAAACCAACGATAAGCCTGCAGTTAATGAGTGACTCTGAATCAGAGGCTTGAAGCGTACCATGCTACTTTAGGCGCTGAGTGGAGATAAGCGTGCAATGGGTTAGTGTGGCCTAATCGCTCAGGACATCAGCAATACTTGCTAAACAATCGAACATTTGATGTGTGCATACCTATCAGCTCACACGGTTTTTTAAGATTTGACTCCGCAACTCTTCTCAAGGTTTTCCACTGTCAGATTTGGTTCTTCTTTGGACCGGTCGTATTCTCGCAGTGACTTGACTAAGCAGTAGTAAGTTTGTCTTAACGCCTTATCTTCAGGGTTTTCAATGGCACTGATCCTGTAACGGGTAATTGTTTCTTTAAACCAAGCTTGTACGATACTGGTTAAGGTATTGTCGCAAACTGCGGTCACTACTCCGGTTAACTTATCAATATAGTTTGAGGCGTTATTTTGACCATTCTGATGTACATGGGTATTGAGATTATCAAATTGCTTGGATTCGATAAGTAGTTGGAAGTTAGCGACTTTGTCGCATTGCTGCGCAGAACCAATATTTACAGCCACTACATTATTCAACAGTGTTGCGGATCTTGACTGCAGTTCAGCGAGTTTCTTGTATTCCTCGATTACATTGTTACTGACTGGATCTGACGAGACTGCAGTGGCAACAAGTGCAACGAGCAATAGTACGAGCTTGGTCATTATCACTATCTTCCTGAAAAAACCTATCTGGCGTTTACCTGAACCAACGTGCTCAGATGAACATCTCCCAATCCCTGTCCGTTATTCACATTCCGCATACTCGGTTGAAGTTTATTCTGAGTTTGAGGAAAAATACCAGATGTTATCGGGCAGTTACCTGAGTATCTCTTGTTTTAATTGCGCCGCAAAAGTTTATAACGTCTGGAAGTTGCCATTGTTAATACATTTAAGACAAATAGCTTAAAGTTCGGATCTTCGGGCATCAAAAGATCTGTTTGCCTGCGTTTTTACTCAGTATATGATGGTGGCACGCGTTTCTTATGGTTGTCAGAGAGTAAGGACTTCAACGCGCTTGGAAGCGTATCAGTGAGTTCAGGTCGCTCTTCAAGTAGCTTTTTTAATTGTTGTTTGGCTTTTATCGTCTCGCCACGTTCGAGTAGATCTTGAATATTGGCAAATGGATTTTCCATGCTAACTGGCTCAGGCGCAATAATTTTAGTCGCCATACGCTGACTATTTGACAGTGATTCAGCTGCTGGCGCGCCGAGGAAAATCTCGCTTTGGATATCTGGTGTTACCCCTTGTATCTGTCGAATTTTTTCATCTGACTTTGTATCCTGCAACTCGTAGGACTTGAGTTCATTAATATCTTTCAGTGTTTCCTTATTATTCCAAGGGACCAGTATGGCTAACAAACCAACACATGCCGCTGCTCCAATGTAAGACCACCATCGGCGTGAAGTATGTTGTTGCCGAACTGATTTTATAAGAATCAGGTCGTCGATTTCTTTCGGAGGTAGCTCATCAGCGTGCTGTTGATACGTGCTGATCACCTTCTCATTATCAAACTCACTCGCCATCAGACACTCCTAGCTTCTTAGACAAGCACTGCCTGAGGGAGTCCAGTGCATAACGTAGTCGTGTTTTCATTGTTTCTGGCTTTGCCGCGATGATAGTGCAAATATCTTCCCGGGAGAAACCGGCGTCATGCCTGAGAAGAAATACTTCTTTCTGGGAATGGGGGAGCTTGGTAACACATGCTTTAATAGCGCTCCCAATATCAACGTTATCATTTGTTGTTGATGGTTCTTCATCCCATTGCGCCTGTTTTAACCAGTTAGATTGAGACTTCATCTTCCTGTGCTCATCAACCATAAGATTATGCGCAATACGATAAAGCCAGGTAGTAAATTTCGCCTTCGCCTGATATTCATCACGGCTGTCTATGACCCGAACCCAAGTTTCCTGATAGAGTTCCTCGGCTCGGGCCCGGCAATGTAGCTGACGAATAAAATAGCGATACAGCGGGCCCTTGTGTTTTTCATAAAGGATGGCAAAGGCGCTACTGTCGCCCTCGCCATATGCGGTCATCAGATGCTCATCCTTGGTTTCTGTCATGTGTTTATAAGCTTGGGGCGATTTCTACCAGACTAACAAACTCACCACGATAGTTAAAAGGATCATTTCCGCGGCTTTTTCTCGCAATTTCAGCAATTTCAGGATAACTCATACCGGTCAGATACCGGTTATCTTTGAGTTTCTGCGCAAACGCGGCGACAGCGGCAGCGAAACGGAAATCTTCTGATGCCTTATCAAAATCATTCAACACAGTACTTTGTTTGACCTGTCTTTTTACCATTTTACTGACCTCACTCCCTGGCAACTTATAACGAACCTTGACCTCAAGCAATTCACTGGGATTGTTCACCTTGTTCGATTTGGCGTATCGCAGCTCATCAATTTGTCCTTCAGCACCCGCTAATGTGAGTTCATAAAGCGCAGTGACAGTATGGCCAGCGCCGATATCACCCGCGTCAACAGCGTCATTTTTAAAATCCTCGTCACGAAGTTTACGGTTGGTGTAACCAATGAGTCTGTACTCTTTTACTGCATCCGGATTGAACTCAACCTGTACTTTCACGTCAGACGCAATGTGTTGCACGGTCCCACTTAACTGGCGGCTAAGTACTTTCTTTGCCTCGTGGAGCGTGTCGATATAGGCATGATTACCATCACCGATATTAGCAAGTTGCTCCATAACCGCATCATTATAATTTCCTCGGCCAAAGCCCAGTGTGGTCAGTGCTATACCTTGTTTTCTTTTCTCCTTTATTATCGCTTTTAGCTCATCAATATTGGTGGTTCCTACATTGAAGTCACCATCTGTTGCCAGAACGACACGGTTAACACCCTTTTCAATTTTAGCGTTTAATGCTTGCTGATATGCCAGTTGGATACCGCCTTCACCATTAGTCGCTCCCCCCGCTTTCAGGCCTTTTAGCGCATCAAGAATGACAGATTTTTCACTTGCAGGTGTCGGCTTTAAGAGGAGTTTGGTGCTGCTGGCATAAGTGATAAGGCTCACTGTATCTTTATCCGACAACTGATTGACCAAGAGTGAGAGACTTTTGATAAGCAAAGGCAGTTTATTGGATTCATTCATTGAACCCGACACATCAATCAAAAAGACAAGGTTTGAGGGTTTCCTCTCGGTGACCGGCACATCGTAGCCTTTGAGAGTGATCCGCATCAGTTTTCTATCCTTGTGCCAGGGGGCTGGTGCCAACTCAGTAAAAATGGAGAAGGGCTGGTCTTTATTTTCAGGCGCAGGATAGTTGTAGTCAAAATAGTTGATAAAGGCTTCTTCTCGAATAGCATCCGGATGAGGTTTATTGCCTAATTGCAAATAACTACGAACATTGGCATAGCTTCCTGTGTCAACATCGACAGAGAATGTCGACAATGGTGCCTGTGAAGTAAGAAAGACGCCGTTGCTCGGGGTGGGTAAGTAATTATCCTTATTGGGTTGGATGATTGACGACTCTCTTCTTGGAGGAAACGGGACAACTTCTGTGTGGTATCTGGCTTGTAAAGCCAGTCCGACGTTTGCGTGTTTTGAAAAGTCGGCAGAACCTTTTGATAGAGATACCTCTGCAAGTGGTGTTTTCACTATGCTGTTTTCTTCGTTTGGCGTCCCGGGTTTGATCTGTTTGATTTGCTCTTTTTCAGGCTTTGACTGAGTAAGCGGATTGTCGTTATCTGTTCGCTCAGCTGTGCATGCGGTAATGACTAATAGTGTAAAAGATAGTGCTAATCCGATTTTAGCAGTATTCATGAGTGCGCCCCCTATAACTGGCTGAAAGAACAAGATTGTCTGCATTGAATCAAAACATTTTTCGACCTTACAAACGTCCGGGCAGAAAAAAGGGGTGATTTTTTTGATTCTTTTTTTCACTTTTTTACCCGACGTTAGAAAAGACTGTTTAATGAACTATTCGCATTTCGAGGTCACCTATCTAAAAAGAGTCAAAAGACGTGAAGCCCAAACCATATTGAATAGGACGTATAAATGAAAAAATGGCCATCGATTAGCAAAGGAATTTCAGTGCTTATGCTGCTTCACTGTTATCAGCTTCAAGCCCAGCCGTCGTTGATACAGGAAGAACAAGGCGTATTGATTGGGAAGTGGCATTGTGTAGCAAAGATGGATGGTGAAAAGCCAATCAGCTTTGATGGGGTCACTGATTACTTATCGAATGGTACCTTCTTGAGTGAGGTGAAAACTGTCGCTAATCTGCCGGGTCTAGAAATTTCAATAAGCTTCAATGTTTCATCAAATGGGAATTGGAAGCGACAACAACAGCTGTTAAACGAATCAACAATCAGGTACTCGGTGACAGGAAACAATGCAATATCTGATAAATTTGCGCCTTTGATGGAAACTCGATTACCTAGTGGCGCAAAGTGGACACTAAGTTGGCTCAATGACGGCTCAATGATTAAGATTGGAAATAATGGTCTGAGACACAATTGCAAAAAAGTTGGCAGCGCGGAACAGTTCACCAAGGTACAAGAGAATCCTGCGCTGGCACGGGGCAAGTTAGAGTAATAATTGGTATTTACCCTTTGAAAAAATAGTGAACTCTCTCGCGGCGATAACACCACGATGCCTAACTAACGGTCATTTGGTGTGATTACTAATGATAAAATCTTCAACAATATGTTCGTTATAAAAACAAGGTGTTAAGCAGAATGGATTACCTGCAATATTTTGGTATCGACTGGATAGCCATGGTACTGACTTTTTTGGCTATCTGGCAGATTGGCAATAAGAACAAAGTCGGTTTTATGCTCATGATGCTCGGTAATACCAGTTGGATCGCGGTTGGATATCTAACTGGGAGTATGGCGATGATAATCGCTAACATTATTTTTCTAACTATGAATCTTCGAGCCATTATTAAGTGGTCTCAGCCAACACCTGAACCCTCGTCGTAAACTATGTTTTTTCTCCGCGCCAAGGCGTCACAAACCATAGTGATGGGTATCTTTTGCCTCTAGAAAATGAGGGAGTGTCAGCTCTTCCGTTGAATATTTTAAAGTTCTCTAATGTAGCTTGGCGTGGTGAAAAAAGTAAAAAAATAGCCCTCATTGATTAAATGAGGGCTCCAAGGAAAAAATAACGTCTGAAAAACCAAGTTGATGTGCAGGGATACATTCACTTGGTGCAACTAGAGTGCAGTTGGATGATTTTTGATGCAACACCTAACCTCTCCCTATAAGATCCTACTTCACCAACACAATGTATCCAGTAAATCACCACATGATGTAATTTGATTTTCATTCATAAAATATGTCGATATTGAGTGATCCTAACTATCGAATCTCGAGTCACATAACAGTGTTCTGCATCCTATCTGTAAAATGCTTAAAGCGAACCTAGTTTTTTATTATGGATTAACCTCAACGTCATTTAATCACTCTGTAGCCATTCTAAATTTGTGATTGCTCGCTGTTCATATGTCGCTATATCGTGCGGATTAGCGTTTAAAATTTGCTTGGTAGTGGTAGAAAAAAGCGGTTTGAGAGGTTAGCCTAGGCCGTTGTATTCGTCTGGTTTTGGAGCGATGTTATGGTAGGGAGTAGTTTGATATTAATGTCGGTGATATATCGCTAATATCGAATTTTACAGCGTTAAAAAAACATCGCTCTGTAAGTGTTTATATGCAAAGAAAAATGAAGGGCGTCCGTATTGTCCAACCGCCCTTACTTATTTGAATAAGGTGATAGATAGAATAATCACTTTAAATCAGTAATTCATGTTACCTCAATGTATCCCATAAGGCCTGTTTTCATGTGCTCAATAATATGGCAGTGATACATCCATCTTCCCGGGTTGTCTGCAACAAAAGCTGCTTTGGCATAGCCATTTCTTCCTAGTAACACAGTATCAGTATGAAAGGGTTCTGCCAGCTTTTTACCGTCCAGTTCCAATACGGTAAAAGTATGTCCATGCAGGTGAATAGGGTGGTGATACTGTGTCAGGTTACGCAGGTAAAAAATATAGGTTTTACCCAGAGTCAGCCGGGAAAGCGGAGCCGGAATATTGTCTTTGGTCATCCCTTCCCATGCTCGCTTATTCATTAACCAAAACTTTGGCTTCACTTTCCCGTCGCTATCGGCAGGACTGACAGCTCCCGCCCACTCGAAAACAAAATTGAGATTTTCTGCATTATCCAAATCTAGCAATGGCACCGGGTTCAGAGGCAGAGCGGGTAGGGTTTGATTGGCTGGCAGAGTGGAAGCGACAACATTGAAACTACACAGCGGAAACGCAAATTTACCTCTCATGAATCGAACATGTACCTGTTGACCTGCATTTGGAGCCACGAGACCAATATCTACCCGCATGCCCGGGCTGATTTTGTGCTCTGTTAAACGGTAAGGGGTTTTAATTGGATTGCCATCGATTGCAATAACCCAAGCCTCACACCCCTCAACAGCGATAGGATAGGTCATGGTGTTGTCGACATTGGCAATTCTAAGTCGTGTGGTTGCATTTTGTTTGAGTTGATAAGTGGGTTCGTGAACGCCGTTAACCGTTGCCCACTCTCCAGGTGTACCCATTCTCGCAGAGTAACGGGGGATCATCAGGTCTTTCCATCCACCCTGTTTGTCTAGATGCCAGTGCTTCAGCACGACTTCATGTTCTTCATCGAAAATAACAGGTGAAGCTTCTTCAACAATAATAAGCCCGACCAATCCCATACCAAGTTGCTTAACACTGTTCATATGAGGGTGATACCAAAACGTACCCGCGTCTGGAGGCGTGAACTCATAAACAAAGGTTTCACCGGGCATGATAGGTCTTTGGCTTAAAAAGGGTACGCCATCCATTTCGACTGGAATACGCAAACCATGCCAATGGATGGTTGTCGGTTCGTTGAGCTTATTGGTCAGCCTAATAGTGACTTTTTCACCTTGTCTGCAACGTATAGTTGGCGCTGGAATTTGTCCGTTAAAGCCAAGTACCTCAGTCGTATGACCCGGCACGAGTTCAGCAGTTGCGGGCTCTGTAGTGAGGTCATACACGTACTGATCGCCAGCACTCTCTGAGCGAACAAGGGTGCAGGAAGGGAGAAGAGGCAAGGCTGAAACGGCGAGAGAGCGGCCAATAAATTGGCGTCTTGAGATATCCATATAAAGGCTCCGTAGTGGGCTGATAATGCATTTTATGTGCAGTGTGCGTTTACGTCATCCAGATTTACTCATGGTCATTACATTTCTATCAGTATGATGAGGGCGTATTTACTCACTTGCGGTAATACATTGTTCGAAGAAAGTAAAATATCAGCCCCTTGCGGCCCATGTGACTGAGTTAAATAACCAGACTTATAGTCCGCTCAGAACCTCATGCGAGAGAGTTCTCGATGAATCCTTCAACGGTTATGCAATGATTACTAGGCCACTATTAGTTGTTGGCCTACATAGTCACTCGGGGGGGGAGGGGTGGATATTGTCTGACCAAGACTCGCTCAACGAAACCAGTATTGTTAACGGGCAATGGAGATGATTATGTTCAATTTGTGGACGTAAAGGATGTCGATAAGTTTATCTTACTCTGCCTGAGCGAAAGGAAAGTGGGTGATTACAACTTATCGGAACTACGTTTAACGTGGCGAGAGCTTGCTGAAAATCGCAATATAAAAAATGGTCATTGCGTTAACAAATAGATGATAAAAGAGGCACAAATCAGATTCAGTCAACTGCCGCTTTTTTGTCCCAATCAATCAGATCGAGCAGGCTATATGAAAATATCGAATACAAAAGCAGTATCGTCTGAATTTACTGTAAGCAGCAATGAGGAAACTTTCAAAAGGTTCAATGATTGGATGATTATGCGCAACGATGAGAATATCACGTCTGCCGATATTGCCAGTGACCTCTTGTCATCATCGCATTTAGAGGAACTGAACCACTTCAGTAACTTATGAGATGGGTTGAAGCCTTCGCCGTCCAATTTAGTGTAATGTCTGCAGTCTGCCATCGTTCCATAGTTTTGATGTGCCCGGGTCAACTGTGCAGATAGGCTATGTTGCTAACACCCAATATGTCGGTTTGTCATCCTCTCTAGATTTGACTGGGCAGACAATATTCTTTTCGTTGCCATGTACTATTTTTTTAGAGAGTACATGTTTAATGACAATGGTATCTTTCATCGCTGACATACCTTCAATTCCTAGTCCATTCGTGGGCACTAACATGGGGATCCAATGCACGGAATCGTGTATTGTCAGGGTTTGCTTAACATCTTTTAAATAAATGCAATTTCTTTTAACTCCGTCGAGTAAAAGCCCTGATGACTGGTTTTTGATCAAATAGCTGACTGATTCACTCTCTTTATTGAATGGGATGAATTTCCACTGTTGCATTTTTATCTCAAGTCGATCGACAGCCGCTTTTCCATTACATAGGTATACCTTTTGATATTTGGCGTCAGCTGCAATGAATATTTGAGGGTTATTATTGTGATTATCACATGAAAAAAAGTTATTAAAAATAGGTTTGACTCTTCTATGTTCAATCCAAGGAGGATGTTTTGAGTCACCACAACCATTCTTGTAACCTGTTAGGTAATTTTTTGATGTTCTTTGTTTTAACATCACAGTTGGAAGCTGTATCTTTTTTCTTATCATCAGTGGATTTTTAACAATATCGAAAAAATGCTGCCAGATTAGGTTTATGGAACGGGGGATAAGTGAAAGGTACTCCCTATTTATGTCTTTGATACTTTTCGATAGTATAAATTTTTCACTTTTTTCAAGTGTATTTATCGAAGTAAGAATTTTTTGAATAGTTATAACAGCCTTACAAACGTAATTTTGATACAAGAAAAACATTGAATCGATGTACTTATCTACGCTGATTCCAGCCTTTATCAGCTCAGCAGAATAGTGGCTTAATTCTGTATAAATACCTTGTTGTGGGTATAATGACTCACTGATATAGAGAAGATGTTGATAAATACCTTTTCCTTCTACATCTAGAACATCTTTTGCTGATTTAACTGTCATCCCGATCTGACGATTTTTATATAGCTTATCAAATGACTCACATGTCTTGCGATAATTTAAAAGGCTTCCATTGAGATCACGTGCCAGCAAGTCTCTCTCAAAATCGTCTATTTTGTTCTGTATTTTATCAATACCAGAAGCTAGGCTATCTATTCCAGAGCTGTTGATTGCGTTGGCTAAGTCAATAGTCTCAATTGTATCCTGGTACTTTAAAATATTAACAATCTCACGCGTAGTACTAGGTAATGGTTGGGCTACCAGTAATGACATAAATTGCTCCTCGCAAATTATATACATCCCTAATCTAAGGTCATTTTTATAGGTTTGTTATCGCTGAATATAAATCTTGCTGATAGCATCAAATTTTAATGACTTTTCATCATTCATTCATTGATAAATGTGATCTTTGATTTATTTTTAATGTTATAAATTAATAACTTAGCTTATTTTTAGGTGGGTGTTTTTCAATGAGCTTCTAGTGTACCTACTTATTAATATAAAACTGATTTAATATAAATATAGTTGCATTTATAATAGAAATATGTTTATCTTTAAATCAGATTATAAGCATTAAGATATTAATCTAACGATAACATACTGAGTTTAATCGATTTATTAAACTGTAGATAATAGTCACCCTAAAAATGTTCAAAAATTCCTTCATTGACTATCCTTAGAACACAGTATGACATTTATAACAATAAATTTTATAGATGTAGTTTTCTAAGAAAACAAAATTTACTCCTTAACTATAAATATCAGTTTTTTTGTCATAAATTGATTATTTTTTGTCTTTAAATGAAGATATTAATTTTTATCTAAATTAATTTGAACTAATTTACTAGTACTAGCACTTAACTCTTGAATAATTTATTTATAAAAAAACAAAATTATAAAATCGTAAAGATACCCTGATGTAATAATAGGAGTGATAAAAATGAATATAGCACCTAGAGTACAATTCGTACCTGCTTATTTTTCTAATAATCAATTTGTAAATACACAACAACAATTACCTCAAGAGAGTGCGACATCGTTATCAAATGTTGTTTTAAACCCTACCATTTCTGCAGGTTATGGACTCTCAACACCGAGTATTCATAATAATATTAGTCCTGCAAAACCACAGGTATTCATATTAAGTCCTACAAATTATCCCGCTTGGAGTAATACCAATCTTCAATTTGGTAATATTGGACAGAATGAGAATAAAATTGATGGAAACAATGTAGTCACACCAACACAAAATATTAAGGCTATGGCCGACGATGTGGTAGACACAATAAATATTGCTATTGATGCACCATTTGATATAGCGGACAACCTTATCTATCGAGGATCTAAAACACTATTTGGCCTCGTTGATACACCAGCTCGCGTTGCTCTTGACACAACAAAAGTGGCAGCTTCTGCCGTTGAAATCGCTGGATCGGCAGTTGTGGGTTTTGCTAAAGGTTTCATTCAAGGTGTAGACAACACCAATGAAGACTTTCATGCACAATTTAATCGCGATAAAAAATAAAAACAGCTTTTAAGTAAAAATATATTATTAATAGATATTTATTTTATATGAATAAAAAATGTCTAATTGATATATAAAATAGTAAAAAAATCCAATAAAAAATAAGGAATATTAGAGATGAACATTGTACCTGGCGTAAAAAATACACCTGTTAACTTTTTAAATGATCAAAGCCTGATTGCACAGCAAAACCGACATAATGCAGTACTTCAGCTTCAAACCTTACCAAATAATGGTGCTTCAATCATTTCTGGTGGTTATGGATTCTCAGCACCGAGTTTCTTTAACAATTCAGGTTTGGCTCAAACTCAAGGAAGAGTGGTGTACCCTTCAATGTTACAGCCGTCTGTGACAACACTTCCGGAATGGGGACATTTTCACCAAAAGCCATGCGGTCAAACAGTTCAATCACCGACCGTTAAACCCGATGGCGATAAAGAACCGGAAAAAGGCGGTTTATTCTCAGATATAGTGGGCGACATTGTGGATGCAGTTAACGAAGTTGTTGATGCTCCATTTGATATAGCAGATAACGTTGTCTATCGCGGGTCAAAAACATTATTTGGTCTTGTTGACACACCGGCTCGAATTGCTCTTGAGTGTGCGAAGGTGCCAGCCTCTGCGGTCGAGATAGCTGGCTCTGCAGTAGTCGGTTTTGCCAAAGGATTTATTCAAGGTGTTGATAACACTAATGAAGATTTCCATAATCAATTCGACCGTAATAAAAAATAAAACGTAGTGTTAAAGAGCCTCGTCACTAAAGTAGACGAGGCTCTTTACATTATTTCAATTGATTTATACTTTCTCTTTTTACGTCGCTTTCTCATAAACGTCGACTTGGAGATTCTTTAGTTTTTCGCTTAGCTATCTTTGAGTTTAGTTTTTAGAAACTGAGTAAATGCTTGCACTTTGGGTGAGTGATGCAAATCTCTGTGAGTGATCAGCCATAGACTCGCATCCCATTCAGTGGGAGCTGGGAACATGGGTACTAACGTTTCTTCTTGCTCAGCCAACCATACATGGCAAGGCGCAATACCTGCTCCCGCTTTGGCCATTTCCAGTGCAAAATTGAAATCAGCCGCCCGGTGATGAATTTGTTCTTTGGGGACGGAGGTCTCTATCCAAGCTGTTGACGCAACATTCATCAATTTTTTACCAACAGTGATAAATCTGTGTCCCTCAATATCTCGCAGCGACGACATTTTCCCAAATTTTCTGATGTACTCGTGAGATACATAAAGACTGGTTGGAATATGCTTTAGATGCTGCACAACATAATCAGGAGTTGTGGGTTTTTTTCCGGGGCGGATACCAACGTGTGCCTCACCATATTCGAAGCGGCTCAGTTTGGGCGTCGCAGAAATCTCTATACATATTTCAGGATGAAGGTTCTGAAATTCGGCAAATATGGGGGTTAATGGCGGTATAAACGATAGCAAGGTGGTCACAACCAGTTCGCCGCGTAGCGTGTTATCGTTGGCAACTAAATTTCCCAGCAACCTATCAAACTGATGCTGAGTTTTATCAGCTGTCTCCAGTAGCATTTCTCCAGCTGGCGTCGGGGAGTAACCGCGTGGATGTCTATGAAATAACTTCACACCCAATTGCGCCTCTAAAGCGTCAATTCGGCGAAGTACTGTGGAATGATGCACATCTAGTTGCAGAGAAGCTGCTGATAAGCTGCCACTTTTTGCTACATGATATGCAAAATAAACATCTTTCCAGTCGATTCTTTGTGCATTCATGCACACAATCTTTGCATAGGACGTATATCTCGTCAACAAAGTAGATTATAGAATCACCATTAATTCGACTTACTTTTGACATTGCACAATCACTGCACAGGGACGTTATGTCAGATAAAAATAAAGAAAACTGGAGTCCAACGCTGATCATCATCCATTGGGTTGTTGCATTGGCAGTATTTGGACTATTTGGTTTGGGGTGGTGGATGGTGGATCTCTCTTACTACGACACGTGGTACAAAACAGGGCCTGACCTCCATAAAAGTATTGGTATTTTACTGTTTGTCACGATGCTTATTCGTTCAGTCATCCGGCTTTTCGGTCGTAAGCCTGAACCTATTCCCTCTCATTCCAAGTTCGAAAAAGTCGTCGCCAGTAAAGTTCACATTGCACTTTATGCATTGATGTTTGTTGTGATGTGTAGTGGATATTTAATTTCGACAGCTGACGGCAGGGCAATCAGCTTATTCGGCGTCATAGATATTCCAGCAACCATAACGTCCATCGAAAATCAGGAAGACGTAGCAGGACTGGTTCACTGGTATGGCGCATGTACTATTGTCGCACTCGCTGTGCTTCATGCTGCTGGTGGATTGAAACACCACTTTATAGATAAAGACAAAACATTAAAGCGCATGCTCGGAAGGGCATAGTTAGGACAGGACATTTAATAGCAAGACAAAAAGATTGTATGGAGACTCTGTTATGAAAAAACGCCTTATAGCCACATTAATGCCAGCGGCATTGCTAGCGACCTCATTTTTATCACCATCTGCGTTGGCCGATGATTACAAAATTGATACCCGTGGAGCGCATGCATCCGTTCAGTTTCGGATACAGCATTTAGGGTATAGCTGGTTGGTTGGACGCTTTAATACGTTTGATGGTAAGTTCAGTTATGATGAGAAAAATCCAGATGCATCGAAAGTGACTGTGAACATTGATACCGCGAGTGTGGACTCAAACCATGCCGAGCGTGACAAACATCTTCGCAGTAAAGACTTTCTCAATGTATCCAAGTTCCCACAAGCAACATTTGTAAGTAGTTCCTTTAAAGAGCTGGGTGAAGGTAAAGCGACTATGACTGGTAGCCTTACTTTGAATGGTGTTACAAAACCGGTGACTATCGATGTCGACCACATCGGAGCGGGTCAAGACCCCTGGGGTGGCTATCGTCGAGGCTTCCTAGGTAAAACAACTATCGCCCTCAAAGACTTCGGTATCAATACAAACCTCGGTCCTGCATCAACAAACGTTCAGCTTGAGTTGAATGTGGAAGGTATCCGCATCTAAAGCGACTCAATGACAAAGAGCCCACTATGGTGGGCTTTTTAGTTTGAATAATAACTATAAAGTATATGGTTTCAGGCTTGGGTTAACACTCAGATTAGAAAGTAAGAGAGCCGTAATAATTTACTGCAAGACCTCACTTTTAAGGCCACTTCGATCAAGCTTATAGCTGGTGCCTTGATAGTTGCTAAATCATATCGCCAGCAACGTATCGGCCATTAAGGCAAAGTTTGATTTTTACAGTCCAAAATGCAAATACAAAAACTTCGATAAGATGTTCCGCACCGTCAACTATAATTCTTTTCGCAATAAACGGTGAAGATTTGTCTAATGAGAATAGGGAATTGTCTTTAACTATCAGTTCGCCATCAACAAAGAGTTTTGCACCGCTGAACCACGTATTTCCAAATTTTACGTGTGTATTCCCTATGGTTGTTTCTACTGTTTTTTTTGGCATAGCTATTCCCTGAATATCAATTTCTTTAACATTTCCAACGTAGCGCTAAAGAATTATCCAACATAATTTAAAGTTAATATTTTCGAGTGTCTGCACGCGTTGAATTATTAAGGGTTTGGGTAAAAAGATGATGCATAAATGAGCGTATTTCTGCGTCCGAGGTTATTAAAATGTGTGAATCTGAAAGGTAGAAGATGAGGGCGGTATAGATATTTGCGGTTGCGTTACTGCGGGATGATGATGTGACAAATATGATTAATATTGAGAGAAAAAATACTTTATACTGTTTTCTGATTTTAGTTAAGATGGCGAACCAATGGCAGAACTTATAGTTAAGGCCGGACCAGTGAGGCCGACCTAATATTAGAATTAATCAATGAATCTCTAGAACCTTAGATTTATTGTTTTCTTTTATTAGCCTAAAAGAGACGAGGCCAACTAAACCAATGGTTAAGAGTACGACTAAAGGTATCGGTTTAAAGGCATCGCCAAGGAATGGAAGTATCAAAAAATATATTGCACCAAGTAAAGATAGGCTTAATAAAGAGCAAGTGAAATACCCTATATACCTCGCGAATTTTCCACCTCTATTATGCAGTGCAAGTGCTGTTGCTAAGTAAGCTGGCGTGGCTATAATCCCGATAAAACTCATCTCCCCCATTACCAGTTGCGAAATACCTAGTGCAAAAAATATTGAGAAAAGTGCTGTTAGTAGAATCCGTAAAAGTCTCATACGCTCCATATGCCATATCTGTATTTAGCCACAACCATATCAAAAACCGCTACGCTAAAGAGGGGTATTGTTGTGGAACAGGTCTAAAAAACGCCACTCTGTAATATTGGTAACTTATTGTTTGAAATATAAATTTGTAAACAGTTAGGGAGGCGAAGCTCTTTACGATTTCGTATATGTAGAGCGATTAGATGATTAAGATGACGAATATCGAGCGGAGCAAAATATTTCCCGCTTCTGGTCCTTTAGAGGTAGATCGGAGCGGATTGCAAAGAAGTTGATTCATGACGGGTTAGCCCAGCTTTGTGATGTGGTTAAGTTATTGGGGTGGTGTCATCGATTTAGCTCTCAATAAATTGAATTTTCAGCGTTAACTTGATTATCTTATTAGACCTTCTGAGATGCGAATTCATTTTCATCTAATCTACTGCTGTCTGAAATGACTTCTGAACTAGCCGTAGCAACAGCGTATAAATGATGTACAACTCTCAGTTTTTCCGCACCAACGTCCAATGTAGAAGCGGTATACCTCATGATCTTATGAGGTAAATGCCGCATTTAGCGGCTTATCTCCTGTAATATTTTATTCAGTATTTCTATGTCGGGCATTTCTTCATATTGCTTGCCATAGTCACAAATGTTGTCCCAACTCGCTTTAGATTCGACAAAGAGATGAGCGGCTATTTGGCTTTTTCCGGTACCATCAAGTAATCCTGCTGGAATCCAAAACTGTTTTCCATTGTCCATTAGATGGGGAACATTGCTTCCACATTTGCTACAGAAATCTGAACGGTATCCCGTTTCAGTTTTAAAGGAGTTAATCATTGATTCGCCTTTGAGCCATGAAAATTGTTCTTTATTTAGAAAAGTGGCTGTGTCTGACGAAGAACCTGATAGTTTTCTACACAACGAACAATGACATTGATAAAGATGAGGAAGATGTCCATCAATGCTAAATTCAACATTTCCACACAAGCATTTACCATTCATATTTACTTATTCTCCTGACACTTAGTGCTTTAAGTACCATTTATGCTTTGTTGTAGGGAAAATTTCCATTTAGCTACCTTGCCAGATTAGCTCCATCCTTAACCACGATGGTTCGTTGAACATCATATGTTTGCGGGGACCTCCGGAGAGTAGCTCAGGAGCAAATTCAATGGTGCATTTGGGGTGGTCGGCAATTTTACGATATAGCTCATCAAGTTTTGCTTCAGACTCCACTTTAATAGCTAGGTGATGTAGGCCGACATTTTTCTTTCGGTCAAATTCCGCTCCACCTAAACTCTTGTCTACTTGCCATAGAGTGAGACGTAAGGTTCCATCAGATACCGCTGTCCGGGGGTAGGATGGGTCATAACCGGACTCTTGCCATCCAAGGACTTCGATAAAAAACAATTTACTTGCCTCCAAATCATCGACCGATAAACCAAGATGACTTAACCCAGTAGTCTCCGACATATTTTTGCTCCATATCATTGAGTGTGTTACCAATTTCGCCACCCAATATAATCTCTACATTCTGTCTAATATAATTAACGGTGAAAATTTGCGAGTGTTTGCACACCACGAATTTTCAGCTCCCAGATAAACATGTACTGGTTGGTAAAAGGGTTAATGTGCATGAGAGTCTTAAGGAATTTTTCTCTGAAAATCTGGAGGCGAAGTAGTTTACGGTTGTCTTACTGCGGGAAGCGGAGTTGATCAGGCTGACGAATATTGAGCGAGGTAATTATTTCTGGTTAATGGCGACGATTCGCGAAGCTATTTTCTTTTATTTTAGTATCCATATCTTTTTCTACTTTAGCATCATAAATCGATATTATTATGATCATTGGTTATTCTGATGATGCTGTTTCTATTTTGGATGCCGTAGTGCAATATATATTGATGGCATTAATTTTTTCAGCTATTCCTGCAAGTGATGCTTCAGTATCGTCAATTATTATTTTTTTAAGCTCCGATAGTATTGCTTTTCACTACATCAATAATAAAACATGATGGAAGGCCTAATAGTTTTGCTTAGTATCATGATTCTTCTAGAGCACTATTCGTGCCGTTAACTTAATCTTCTTTTCTACTTTGAAAGGGTTAAATGATATCTCCTATCCAATGGTCAGTTCATATGGTTCAGTATGGACTTTTGGTGGGTTGCTTTCCTTCGTTTTTTTCGACTTCTTGGCATTTGTGCTGAACAGTATAATTTCCACTTGTCGTTAAAGTATTGATACACGGTAAATATATGAGGGGACGATAGAGAAAACAATTAAAATGAGTTCGGCAACATTTGGCAGGGGCCCAGTAAAAAGAAAAACTCCAATTGCTAACGGCACGTTTTTCAGGGATGGTTACAATGTACGTCACTTTCTCTCTTTCTTAGTAAGGCACGAATGTGTTATGGGCAAAGGAATGCACACAAAAACTCATATTCTGGTTGTGGATGACGACAGTGAGATCCGGGAATTGCTAGAAGAGTATTTGTCTAAAGCTGGCTTTCAAGTATCAAGCGTGGAAGACGGCGAGGCCATGGCTGAATTTTTGCAACAACAGGGTTATCCGGATTTGATTTTGTTAGACGTAATGCTCCCCGGTGACGATGGATTTACTCTTTGTCAGAAGGTTCGAAGGCAATCTAATGTACCTATTATCATGCTGACAGCAGTATCTGATGAAACGGATCAGATCATCGGGTTGGAAATCGGTGCGGATGACTATATTGCGAAGCCGTTCAGCCCACGTCAATTAATAGCAAGAATCAAAGCGTTGTTAAGGCGAATGCATGTTCAAGAAGATGAGGCTGGTGCATCACCTTCTTTATCCCGAAATATTGTGTTTGGTGATTGGCGACTAGACACACTCTCTCTTCGTGCGACTCATTCGGATACTCACGAGATAATCGAATTATCGGGCAGTGATTTTGCTTTGTTGATGCTGTTTTTGTCTCATCCAAATGAAATATTGGATCGCGACACCATTTCTATTGCGACGCGTGGAAGAGAGGCACTCCCAATGGAGCGGGGGATTGACGTACAGCTAAGTCGATTGCGACAACGCCTTGGTGATAAAGGGAATAGATATATCAAAACCATGCGTGGAAATGGCTATATGTTCACGGCAAGCGTTACGTATGAGCGATGACAGCCAGCGATAATAGGGAGCACCTTATATGAAGCTAAAGTGGCCGAATTCTCTCGTTGCTCGAACGTTACTCTTAACGCTGTTAGCTGTTTTGGTTGCGCAAGGGATTGCAACCTCTATTTGGTATTCACAATATAAGCAACGTGAGTATGAAGGTATCCGTTCGGCATCGGAAAGTATGGCGAATATGTTTGCTTCAACTGTCACGTTTTTCCAGTCTCTACCTAAAGAGTACCGCCATATCGTTTTAGATCAGATTCGGAATATGGGAGGGACTCGATTTTTCGTCTCGTTTAATGAAGAGCGGCTGTCGATCGATCCTGTTGCGGAATCTCGTCTGAAGCGTATTTCTATTGATGCCGTAGAACAGGTGCTTGATAACAAGCTTCGAAAGGTACAGCAAATTGATGTCGAGTTTTCTCGTCCAGATACATTGCGAATCTTAAAAAATGACATTCTTCTTAGTGATTTACCGCGCTCTTGGGCGCACCATACCCTAACGCTTGAGCCGCTCAACCCACCTATTTTGGTGGTGCAAATAGAGCTGGCTACCAATCAATGGCTTTATATCGCCGCACTGCTTCCCGCCCCATACATCAGCTTGGACGACACCATTATAGGTAGCGATCAGATGGTGTTTCTGGCTTTCTCAACCACACTGTTGCTGCTGCTAACCTATTTATTGGTTCGTCGTCAGGTTCGTCCATTGAAAAGGCTGGCAAAAGCAGCGAACGACATGAGTATCGACGCAGAACAATCTCCATTGGCCGAAGAAGGCGCAAGTGAGTTGGTAACCGCGACCCGTGCATTCAATCGGATGCAATCTAGGATCAACCGTTACATCACTGACAGAGAGCATTTGTTTTCTGCCATTTCACATGATTTAAAAACCCCCATCACGCGCTTGAGAATTCGTGCTGAGTTACTGGAAAACGATCAAAAACGGTTTAAGTTTAACCGCGATCTCGATGAGCTGGAGATGATGGTGAAGGGAGCGCTTCAGTGTGTAAGAGAGACCGATTTGCATGAGAATAATACTCAAGTAGACCTAACGGACATGTTGGCATCGATTGCCGAGAGTCATAATCAGGAAAGCACCAAAGTTTTCCTGCCAGATAAACCTATCTTACCTATTTGGGGAAAACCACTTGCCATGAAAAGGGTGCTCACCAATCTCATCGATAACGGGGTTAGGTATGGGCGTCGCGTACATGTCTTTGTCTATGACCACGAGGATCGATTAGAACTCACTATTCAAGATGAAGGGCAGGGTATTCCTGAAAGTAAACTGGACCTGGTATTTGAGCCGTATTATCGCCTTGCCAATGATAAGGACGGACACGGCTTAGGGCTGGGGATTAGCCGAAATATCCTCCATGCACATGGTGGAGATCTCATTATTTACAATTCTCTCAATGGTGGTCTGGAGGCAAAAGTCCTTATTCCACATGACCCTGAGTTCTAATGTAACATCTCAGTTACATTGCTCTTACCTTTTGTTTCAATATTCTGTTTTTTCCATGTTTAGACTCAGGGTAAATGAGGAAATGCTCGGTAGTATCCTTTTCCCCGTTTTTGCTTAATCCAAGGCTGCAAAGCCAAAACAACATGGACGATGAAAATGAATAAGACTCTGATTATCCTATCATTGCTAGCTGCCACGTCGTACACACAAGCTGGCGAAGTAGAAGTGCTTCATTGGTGGACCTCTGGTGGTGAGGCAAAATCCGCTGCTGTACTGAAAAGTAAGGTAGAGGAACAAGGTCACTCTTGGAAAGATTTCGCTGTTGCTGGCGGCGGCGGTGAAAGTGCCATGACAGTATTAAAGACTCGTGCGGTATCAGGTAACCCTCCTTCAGCTGCTCAAATCAAAGGACATGATATTCAAGAGTGGGGTAACCTTGGGTTTCTGACAAGTTTAGATGACGTGGCGAAAGCGGAAAAATGGGAAAATAATCTCCCTGGCGTTGTGACAAAAGTGATGAAGCATGAGGGTCGCTTTGTCGCCGTCCCTGTTAACGTTCACCGAGTAAATTGGTTGTGGGCAAACCCAGAAGTATTGAAAGCAGCGGGGGTGTCTGTTCCTAAAACCATGGATGAGTTTTTTGCGTCAGCAGAAAAAATCAAAGCTGCAGGATACATTCCTCTTGCTCACGGCGGACAACCATGGCAAGACGCGACAGTATTTGAAGCGGTAGCCCTTGATGTGCTTGGTAGTGCTGACTACAACAAAGCGTTTGTCGATCTCGATATGGATGTGCTGCAAGGCTCGAAAATGGTGGAAGTATTCGAAAAATTCCAGAAGATCCGCGATTACATCGACAGTAACTCCCCAGGTCGTGATTGGAACGCGGCGACATCAATGGTCATCAATGGTGACGCCGCTATGCAAATTATGGGTGACTGGGCAAAAGGCGAGTTTGCTGCGGCGGGTAAAATGCCCGGTAAAGATTACATTTGTGCGCCATCACCGGGTACAGATGGTCAGTTTACGTTTAACATCGACAGTTTTGCCTTCTTTAAGCTGAAAAATGCAGAAAATGAAAAGGCGCAAAAAGCACTGGCGAAAACCATTCTCACTAAAGACTTCCAAGAAGTATTTAACCTCAATAAAGGCTCAATTCCTGTTCGTTTAGATATGGACATGACCAAGTTCGACTCCTGTGCTCTGGATTCAATGGCAACATTTAAGAGCAGTGCAGACAGTGGCGATTTAGTGCCAAGTATGGCGCATGGCTTGTCGACAACCAGTTATGTTCAAGGGGCAATTTACGACGTTGTAACCGACTTCTTTAACGACCCATCAGCAAAAGCGGATGAAGCGGTTAAGAAGCTGGCAAAAGCGGTAAAAGCAGCTATCTAAGTCCGATTCAAAGCCAGTAGCCCTTCGACCCAAAGCGCCGAGAGATCTACTGGTTTTGATATTGAGCTCTCCCCGAAAAGAATATCCCTTGAGAGTCAGCTCAAGATGAGCTCGCACTTTACTTATATACCGACGCTTACAGCGGTTATTAGGGGCCTTTTAACAAGGATAAGTTATGGAGCATGTTTTGACAGTGCCTAAAACTAAATCGGCGCCGACGCGCAGCTTTGTCGATAAATTACAAAACTGGCTGCCAAAAATTGTTCTGGCTCCAACTATGCTCGTCACTGTGGTGTGTGTGTACGGCTACGTTTTTTGGACTGCAGCCTTATCTCTAACCAATTCACGCTTTTTGCCTAGTTTCAACTTTGCTGGTCTCGTTCAGTACGAGAAATTAATGGAAAACGACCGTTGGGTTACCTCGATCACTAATCTAGGTATCTTTGGTTTGCTCTTTATGTTTATCGTCATTGTCTTGGGTGTAGGGCTGGCTATTTTTCTTGACCAAAACATCCGACAAGAGGGTGCGATACGCACTATTTACCTTTATCCCATGGCGTTGTCGTTCATCGTCACGGGCACGGCGTGGAAATGGATTTTAAACCCAGGGCTAGGCATTGAAAAGATGGTGCGAGACTGGGGCTTTACCGAGTTTGAGTTTAACTGGTTGGTGAACTCTGAAATGTCAGTTTATACCTTGGTGATCGCAGCTGTCTGGCAATCGTCTGGTTTTGTTATGGCGATGTTCTTAGCTGGCCTCCGTGGTATCGACTCTTCTATCATAAAAGCCGCGCAAATCGATGGCGCAAGTTTACCAAGCATCTATTTCAAGATCATTTTGCCATGTTTAAGGCCGGTGTTTTTCAGTGCCGTGATCATTACATCCCACATTGCAATCAAGAGCTTTGATTTGGTCACTGCATTAACTGCGGGTGGACCGGGTTACTCGTCTGATTTACCTGCATTGTTTATGTATGCGCATTCATTTACCCGTGGCCAAATTGGCTTAGGTGCTGCAAGTGCAATGATGATGCTCGCGGGTATTTTAGCCATTCTAGTGCCGTACCTTTACTCTGAGTTAAGGGAGAAAAAGTGATGAGTAAGCCAATCAATTTAAGCCGAGCATTCTTATACGCGGCTTTGCTGTTTTTCTGCTTGGTGTACCTCATGCCACTGTTTGTTATGGTGATCACCTCATTCAAAACCTTGCCAGATATCAAAGCAGGTAACCTCATGTCTTTGCCACAAGAGTGGGTATTTGACGCTTGGGGTAAAGCTTGGTCCTCAGCGTGTACCGGCGTGGCATGTGAGGGAGTAAAAGGGTACTTCTGGAACTCGTTTCAAATGGCGATTCCAGCGGTTGCCATTTCTACATTACTCGGTGCCTTTAATGGGTATGTAGTGAGTAAATGGAAATTCAGGGGCTCAGATTTGTTTTTCAGTCTCATGCTGTTTGCCTGTTTTATTCCGTTTCAGGTCATTTTACTCCCAATGGCGGCAACGTTGGGCAAGCTCGGACTCGCCAATACAACCATGGGTCTTGTGATCGTTCACGTTATCTATGGTTTGGCGTTTACCACTCTATTCTTCCGAAATTTTTATATCGGTGTACCGGACGAATTGGTAAAAGCGGCAAAGCTTGACGGCGCAGGTTTTTTCACCATCTTCTTCAAAATTTTACTGCCTTTATCGCTCCCCATCATCATGGTATGTGTGATTTGGCAGTTCACTACAATTTGGAATGATTTCCTATTTGGCGTTGTTTACTCCGGTTCGGACACTCAGCCCATTACTGTTGCCCTAAACAACTTGGTGAATACCAGCACAGGGGTGAAAGAATACAACGTAGATATGGCCGCCGCCATTATCGCCGCACTGCCGACACTGGTTGTGTATGTATTGGCAGGTAAATACTTCGTGCGTGGTCTCACCGCCGGATCAGTAAAAGGATAAACTCATGGCTACTTTACAACTCAACAAGATCCGCAAGACTTATCGCAATGCGGAGCAAGAAACACTAAAAGGCATAAACATCAGCATCGAATCGGGTGAGTTTCTGATTTTAGTCGGTCCTTCTGGCTGTGGTAAATCAACGCTAATGAACACCATTGCTGGCCTTGAAGATATCACGTCGGGTGAAATTGTTATCGATGGCAGGGATGTCGCGCAGGTTGAGCCGAAAGACCGTGATATCGCGATGGTGTTTCAATCCTATGCGTTATACCCAAACATGACCGTGAGAGGGAATATCGCATTTGGATTAAAAATCCGCAAAATGCCAGCGGATGAAATCGACGCTGAGGTAAACCGAGTCGCTGAAATGCTGCAAATTGATCACCTTCTTGATCGTAAGCCATCGCAATTGTCCGGTGGTCAGCGCCAGCGTGTCGCCATGGGACGTGCCTTGGCTCGTAAGCCCAAGTTGTATTTGTTTGATGAGCCCTTATCTAACCTAGATGCGAAGTTGCGTGTCGAAATGCGGACTCAAATTAAGCGTCTGCATCAGCAACTGAACACGACCATTGTGTATGTGACTCACGATCAGATTGAAGCCATGACATTGGCAGATAGAATCGCCGTCATGAAGGATGGAGAGGTTCAGCAACTCGGCACGCCAAAAGAGATCTATAACAAACCCAACAATATGTTTGTGGCCGGTTTTATGGGGTCGCCTTCGATGAACTTTATCCGAGGTAAAGTGGATTTAAATGAAGTTGACCACCCAGTGTTAAACATCACCGATGGTGAAGGTAAAATTCATGGTATTCGTTTGCCGGAATCACTAAGACCTCGCGATGGACAAGATGTGGTGATTGGTTTGCGACCTGAAAACATCACTGAACAGGTTGAATCAGGAAATGTTGCCAGCGAACTCCCTCTAAAGATAGAAGTACTAGAGCCAACCGGTCCAGACACAATAGCTATGGTGAAAGTAAACAATCAAGAAGTGGCTTGCCGACTCTCCCCCGAGTTTGATGTAAAGGTGGGGGAGGTGACCAACTTATACTTTGATCTCTCTAAAGCCGTATTTTTTGATGCGAAAACGGAGATTTGTATCTAGTTATAGATTTGTCTTACCTTACAAGGTTTGATGTCTTGGCGTGTAGGTTTCATTTGATGTGTGAAAACCAAAAGGAAGAGTGACTTTTCGTTCTTTTTACGCCCCATAGTGGGCGCTTTTTAATGTTGAGCCCTTTAAAAATCATTAGCTTGAAAGGCTCAACTGTCTATGGTTATCTTAATGAAAAGAGAATGATAAAGGCTCGAGATATGTTGATCGCGGGCAATGTATCAGTCCAGCAAGTAGCAGAAGCTGTTGGCTTCAAACATTCTGGTTATTTCTGTCGGCTATTTAAAGAAAAATTTACTGAAACGCCTCTTGAGTTTATGAGAAAACATGGGGATAGCTAAGTTATTTTACCAATGGTCTTTATATGACTCACATTCACTAATCAGTCTGCTCTATTTCTGCATTTCTATACTTCTCAAGTGAAAAAAATTGAGAGGAAGAAATACTTTTTAGAAGCGCAACTTTAGCTTTTCTTATTAGTGAAAACGACGCTTTGTGTGCAAAATAGGCAGAGATGGATAAACATGTATATCGAATTGCGAGGACAAAAATAATTGCGATCACATATTCAGTGACTTCACCATAACTCATTGTATTTTCGATTAACTCATCAAGTATCAGAAATAGAATTACTGTGCCGAGCAAGGTTAATACATTATGCATTAGTGTCAGCCCGACAGAAAAATAGAGTTGGTTTCTGACACTTCCGCTAAGTCGAAGCAACCACTTTAAATTTGTTAAAGCATTGTTTGCCATCTTTGTTTCCTATTTAGCCAGCCAAATAACGAGACAGAATTTTTGGTGTTACCGCAGTTAGAAAGCCCTTCATAAGGGCTTAGTATGGGGACGTTCATACGAGAATTAGTATTCACCCGAGACGGCGGCGTTCCCCGTAACTGACTTTTCATTATCCTCTACCGTCTCTGGTTCTTTACTTTTTAAGACTGACGCGACCTGACAACACAATACGATCGCAGCAAGTATTATTCCGAGACTGAGGATAATCCAAATCGTCCTCATCCCAACAAATTCAGGGAAAAGAACACCTTTCACACCAATAAAATAAGCGGTAGGCACCACAAAAATCCAGTATGTCACGAATACTGCGAGCAGAGGTTTAACGAACTCATCCATTCCACGTAAAATACCAGAGGCGGTGATTTGAATGGCATCAAACCACTGGAATGCGGCAATAAGGAAAATGACGCTAATGACCAAAGATATGATTTCTCGATCTTCTGAGAATAGATTCACTAAGGACTCGCCGTAAATTGCAAGAACAAGTGTCATTCCAATTCCATACAAGGTTGCAATGCACATGGCCGCAATACTGGTTCGGACAATGCTTGGTCTGTCTTTTTCGCCACGAAAGAGGGCTACACGTATAGTGGAGGCACTGCTGATGGCGACCGGTATCATAAATATCAGTAATGTTATATTTATAGCAATTTGATGGGCTGCTATTACACGAGTTCCCAGTTGTGCTGCCATCAATGCAAGAGCCGTAAAGGCGACAACTTCTAAGATAAGCGCAACACCTATCGGCAAACCTTGGAGCAATAGTTTATTCCAAACGTTCTTCTTTGGTGTTTCATCTGGCTTTATAAAAATAGCCGGGAAGTTCCTGCGGCAAAGAAAACGCATTACAAAAAAAGCGAGGTAAGTGCTGATAAATGTCGCTAAGCCACACCCCGCTCCCCCCATCTTTTCAAAACCAAACAAACCGTTTACCAATACGAAGTTTAATATCGGATTGAACAAGGCCAAAAAGAAAACCGCCAAAATAACTGGCTTTAACCGTTCACGCCCCTCACACATAAATCGATAGACGATAAAAAGTGCCAACCCCGGCATACTAAACGCAATGAAAATAAGATAGTTACTTGATATATTTGCTGTCTCCTCATCATCGATAAATAGAGACGTTGACAGGGATATCGCCAAAATAAAAACCATGGCACATACCCCTACAAAAAGTGCTAACTTTTCTCCTTCAGCACGTAAAGAAGATAAACTCTTTTTATGCTTGCTATCATCTAAATTTACTTCACTTACCTTGGGAATAAGAATGTATAAAATACCTGTCATCAAGATACCAAATGGTGTCCAAAGATTACTCCCCAAACCAACAGCAGCAAGATCTTTGTAAAAGTATTGTCCTGCAATGATCGTATCAGTGAACCCTAACGAGACCTGACTCAACTGTATTACCATTAAAGGTAACGCCAATTTTAGAAGCGAAACGATCGCGGAACCTAAATTATTCATCCCTTCTTTCCTTACCTTTCAGTTGGTTACTAGATAATCTCATAAATCGTGCGAGCATAATGTCGCTAAAGGGAACATAAAAGGCACTAAACGGAAATGATAACGACTTTCATTTGCGTAATTAAAGTGCATTTTTATTATCGACCGGGTAAAAAAACTTTTGCTTGTCAGTAAGGACTTGAAAGGAGGTCAGGTGTCATCACTATTTACAATATTGTCAAAAAAGAATGTTGTTTTACCCTTTAAAAAAATATTGGCCGGCGATAAAAAATCACACTAAGCTTTCCTCCAATATCTGACCATTCAGATGAAGAAAAAAAATTTCTTTTCTTTCTATACGCACTCTTTTTATAGGGCAAGCGGAGGTATGTGCAGCAGTTTTGAGAGATAAAACCAACAGTGCCACCTTTTATTTTTGGGGAAGTTACTGATAGTAATAATGAGCGCAGAATAGAAAAAAATAATTCTAATGATGATAGCGGTTCTATTTCTTTCTTTGGTGGTGAGAAAGTATCTCTAAAATCTACTGAATTAGCCTATCACGCTTGTCCAGACACAAAGTTTATTCCGCGCTTGAATTTTCCCTACGGAAGACATGACATATCAAGCAACACTGTGTCGCAAAATACACCATGTCAGATGACTTTTGACCTACCTATATGACACTCTTTTGCCATATTTTGAACGTTACAGAGGTTTGTATTTATGGCAAAAGATACACCTTATGCAAGTAAATTTTTACTAGAACGCATGGATGAATTCTGTGATGAAAACAAGTACTGTGCCGATTGTGCAGACTACATTGTTAAAACACCTGATGATATAGGAAGTGGCGTGAGCCACTTAGTTAATACGAGTCCAAATATTGATGTAATGTTCACCGATAACGTGTTTGAAAAGCCAGTTTCTATGAGCTTTACCGAAACACAGCAATGCGGTGGTTTTATCGTGTTGGACGGACAAGTAGCAATGCAGATAGAGGGATTTGACGAGGAGTACGTCGTAAAGAAAGGCAATCTAATGCTAATGACCATTAACAAAGCTGATTGTAAGGCTACGTATTCTAAGGGTCGTATACACATGATTAATTTTTACGTTGGCGCATCAATCATGCATAGATTAGATCGTAAAAATAATAATTTTCCAATTGAAGTCATTAAAGGTAAAGAATTAGTTACCAAAAATATGTTGTGGCAACTTTCAACAACACCAGATATGTCAAAAATAATATGTGATATATGTGATAGTAAACTAAGCGGAGGTATTTTAAGCTTTTACATAAATGGAAAAATTATAGAGTTACTTGCACTTATATATTCTGGTTACCTTGAGAGGAAATTATTTTACCCTGGAATAAAAACGTATGATTTGAATTCTATTACTAAGGCAGCAGAAATTATAGAAGAAAATATGATATCTCCTCCATCGCTTATAGAATTAGCACGTGAAGTAGGAATAAACGATAATAAGCTGAAAAAACTATTCAAAAAGGTATTTAATAATACTGTCTATGGTTATCTTAATGAAAAGAGAATGATAAAGGCTCGAGATATGTTGATCGCGGGCAATGTATCAGTCCAGCAAGTAGCAGAAGCTGTTGGCTTCAAACATTCCGGTTATTTCTGTCGGCTATTTAAAGAAAAATTTAGCGAAACGCCTCTTGAGTTTATGAGAAAACATGGGGATAGCTAAGTAATTGACCAATGGTCTTTACACGACTCACATTCACTAATCAGTCGGTCGTGCGTGTCGATCCCCTCGACATAACCGTTTACCAAGAAAATGACTTGGTCTGCGTTTTTGCCATGTTGATATGTTGAGAAATCATAATAATGGTCTTATCTTCCTGTAATGTTTGTAACATATCCATAATGGCGTTTTCATTTTCGACATCTAATGCCGAGCCGATTTCATCAAGCAATATGACTTTTGCCTCAGCGAGTAGGGTACGTGATAAGGCGAGTCGCTGACGCTGTCCGCCAGATAGGGTATCTCCCTCTTCAACAATTTCTGTTTCGAATGTCTGAGGTAATTGCATTATAAACTCATGGCAACGTGCCTTTTTACATTCACCAATAGCCTCTTCTCTTGTTAGCCCAGACCGAGCCATCAAAAGATTATCCATCACAGTCCCATCTTTGAGGAAAATATACTGACTCACGAGAGAGATATTTTTGTAAAATTCGCCATCTGAATATTGTCTGTAATTATTCGTGTCTAAGGATACACTTCCTAAATCAGGCTCCCAGAAATCATCAGCTTGAAAGGCTTATTCAAGAGTGAATTTGGGATGATTAAAAAAGACTAACCATATTTAATTTATTGAAATAAAGCGTTATCTATCGATACCATTTATAGCCTAAACCATGCTAGTGAATTGACAGCTTGAACACATCAAATTAATGTGAATTCGTAATATGGTTTTGAAGGATTCTACCCAAGGCAAGACCGAGCGGTTATATATGAGCTGGGCAGGAAGTCGGCTCAAAAACATGAGCCTTCAAAAGCCATTATCTCCGCCAAATGAATCATCGAAACAGCTGTGATCGTTCATGACCTCATCATTTGTTTGAGTATCGAAGCCATATGGGTTACCCAATACATCAACATCATCAATCATTGGAAGTCCGTTTTCAGGGTTGATCTCTTCATGATCGCTTATGACTGTGTCTGGTGTGTCTTGGTCAAACCATTCGTCTGTGCTATCGCCAAATGTTTCCAGGCTTGATAATCCATTGATATGAAAGTCAGTGTTGTTATGGGTTTTGTATGGTCTTTTGGTTAAAGGCTGGTTACGGTTTCGTTTGGGAAGCCAGTCATCCCTTTTAGGTTCATGGGAGTAATCAATACTCGATTTAGGATCAAAGTTGACAGAGCCATTCATTAAGTTACCGACGGCAAGTCCCGCTATGAAACCAAAAAAAGCGCCCACAGGACCGAAAAAACATCCAATCAAACCACCAAAAACCGCCCACATAATTTGTCCGTTCGTTATCTTATTTTTGAGATTATAAGTTAGTACTATTAGGTGATGGCTAAGAGAAAATCGTATGTATTTCTTTAGTACTTGGGACGTGAATAAGATAACAAGGTGTAACTATTTCTTTTCTCGTTTTCACACTTTACACGAGCAGAAATTTAGCCTCTTGTAAGCTGTTGATTCTATTTTTAAAGTACCGTTGAAAAGGCAGACAGTTATCCCCCAAATGCATGAAAAATAGTGAACGCAATAGGGGAGGTAGGCTAGGAAGCGAAAGTCAGCTCTTCAGCAAGCGTGTTGATGGGTTTTGTTCAGCTCGGTCAAAATTCGATCTACATTTTGGTGGCTCTTGTTCATCCTGCAGGCAGCTAATATTAGGTGTACTTATGAGGCGAGTGCTTTGTCATAATCAGGTGATTGGTTTTATAACTCCTCTTGTTGCCTTGCCATGATTTGCGCAGAAAGGCCTGATTATTAAGTATTAATCCTCATACTATGGTGCTAACGAAACTGTTAGCGGCCGTATTGCAAGCTCCGACCTGATGATAACACCAGACCACTGAGTGTATAGGCTCTTGCCACCTCAATTTGTCTATCAGAGAGTGCATTCCAGCTCGCCTTAGGTCGACAAACAGCAAAGCAGGTTTCACCGAGATAAAGCACAAAATTAGTTGGCAAAAGAGTACGATGAGTACTTTGACCAACCCACTTGCTACATAGATACGAAAACATAAGATTTTATGCGGGTAAACTCATAGACTGAAGTCACTGACAAACAGCATTTTGAATTTTAAGGTTTACGCAGCCCGCAAACTGAAGATTTGACGGTGATAATGCACGGTTAACGTACTAGTTTGGAAGTGTCGATGTCGGTGCTTCATCGACATACCCGGTGAGAGGCTATATCTTCATAGTTCCTGCCCCTAAGCAGCATTTCTCACCGGGTACTTTTTTATGTCGATGGAATGGATGAGGATTCTTTTTACACGCAATACTCAACAGTAAAAGCTCACTACATTTAAGAACAGCCTTGTATGAGTAAAAAGTGATTTGTTGATTATCAGGGGTTAGAAAACTTTCTATCAAGCCATTCAATTACACTGGTGTCAGTTCTAATACGTTTAAATAAACAAAGATTAAAAGCGCTGTAACCATTATTGAAAGCTGTGTATGGATTTGGCTGGTTTTTACAAGAACAGATTGCCCTTCAAAGTGATAACGAACGTCTCGCAATTTTGTGGGTCGTTAATAATCCACGTCTACATCGTCAGACAAATTGATCGAAATCCAGTATATTCACGATGCTAGTAATTGCAGTTATCAATCAATGAACAAAACCATTCAACACTACAATCAACACGCTGATCAATTTAACGCTCAGTATCAATCCGTCTCTTTTGAACAGGTACACAAGAGTTGGGAGGCGTTTTGGCCGTCTCCTGATATGGATAATTGCCATGTTCTTGATATTGGAGCGGGTAGTGGTCGCGATGCGATTTGGTATGCCAAGCGAGGATGCAGTGTTTACGCTGTTGAGCCATCAGAAGGTTTGCGTGCTCATGGCCAAACTCAGACGGCTGACCAAGACATCGTATGGCTCAGCGATATTCTGCCAGAGCTAAGAACTGTTGATCAGCTCAGTTTACGCTTTGATTTGATTGTGCTGTCGGCCGTATGGATGCATGTACCACTCAGTGTCCGGAAACGCGCATTTAGAAAACTCGCTAATTTTTTGGCACCGAATGGAAAGCTGGTGATCACACTAAGATTTGGCGACTTTGATGACAACAGGTCGAACTACTCTGTTTCCAGCGAAGAAATAGAGCAACTGGCAAAAGATCATGCACTGAAGATGCGTCTTAAAACAAACATTGAAAGCGATGCATTAGGTCGAAATGACATTAAATGGCAGACACTCGTATTTTCTCTGCCTGATGATGGCAGCGGTGACTTGCTCAAAGTTCGTCATGTTATTGTTAACGACAACAAATCATCCACCTATAAATTAGCGCTTCTTCGCACCTTACTCAGAATTGCCGATGCCCATCCGGGTGCTGTTCTTGATCGCTCGGACAATAAAGTCGCATTGCCTCTCGGTTTGGTAGCCATGTATTGGATCCGTCAATACAAACGACTTCTCGATAGAGACTTTGGTGACGGACAGGGAATACAGCAGAACAGTAATACTAATAAAGGGTTAGGTTTTGTTTCAGCTGACGGTTGGGCGCGAATAAAGCATTTAGCGCCAGAAGATCTGTCTATTGGCAGCCTGTTTGTTGGCAGAGAAGCTGAGGCTATCCAAAAGACCATAAAGGATACACTCAGCACCATCAAAGATGGCCCTGTAAAACATATTTACCAAGGGGACAAAACGAATCCCGTTTTTCAAATGGAGAGAACTCCGCATAAAATTCAGGACAGTATTTATATTAATCAGGATTTTCTCGGCGCGTTTGGTCAGTTTGTTTTGGATGAAAGTCTTTGGGATTGTTTAAAGGTGTATCACAGCTGGATTGAACCCTTGGTGGTTAATCAGTGGATCACCGAAATGAAGAGATACGAGCTTAACCGTGAACGCAACATCTCATTGCAGAGTTACTACGACTGCCTAGTATGGCTTGATGCTGAACATGACACAGCATATGCCAGAAAGCGGATAGACATATTGCGCGCAAGAGGTGGATGGGATCAGAGTGTATGGAGCGGCAAGAAAATAACTGACAACTACCATGTTGATCATTGTTTACCTTTTGCTCATTGGCCTAACAATGACCGTTGGAATTTATTACCCACTACTGTAAGGGAGAACCTGCAAAAAAGTGACAGGGTACCTACAAGATCAAGGTTAGCGGATGCAAAAGGCCGGATTATCGATTTCTGGCAACTGGCTTGGGAGAATGAATTGGATAAGCAAAGCTTTTTCAGTGAAGCCGAAATGTCATTACCCAATGTGCCTATAGGGTGCAATGACTTTGAAGCCGTTTTTGAAGCAATGGGACTGCAGGTAAGGGGTGTAAAAAGCAGATTATTAGTTGGTGAGTGGTAAGTTCCATGTGAAGCTGAATGACGTTGAAGTTCCAGATAAAAACTTGTTGTGATGTCTAATGTGGCTTTTCCGGACTTTCTAAATCAGCACTGTATTAGTAATGTTCATCAAATTTAAGTACCCATTCCCTAAATAAAAATTAGTCAGTGCTTTGTCTAATCTTCTTGATGTACACGTGAATTTAGTCACCACGTGGTCATTACAGTGATAGAAAAGCCAGTGATGGTCAGGCTAGATATAAAATTGGGTGGAAGTTATGAGGACAGAGTAGGGTAGTGAACTGTAGATGTTTAGCCTTAACTAATTGAAATATCGTGCTTTTAGCTGGAATATTGATTCCGGTGAAGAGGGAATTCTTGAGAATAGAATTGGTACGACCGAGTGGATTCGAACCACCGACCCCCACCATGTCAAGACAGAGGTCACCAAGTTTCACTGTTTGCCTCACAACCCAATAAATATGCTAGTAGTTATGTATGTCGGCTTTTTTGAGGATTCATCGCCCCAATGATGACTTCTTTTTTAAACCGAGTCGTCTATTTTTTGTAAATATTGGTCACATTTTGGTGACCAATACACAAGTGTCTATATAGATATACAATTCCACACTACTACAGATTCGCTATCGCTATAAAGAAGCTAACAGATCTTTGACTGCCACACATGGCCGGAGAATACTTTCTATCCAAAGAAAACTTGAGCTCGATATTCATCGCTCTAGCCCGCTTTCTTGTGTTTATTTCGTTGACCTGGTGCGCCGCAGTGACACTGTTTAAGCATGTCCATCACAAAGCGACGAAAAAGGCAATATTCTCCACTGCTCCTTCTAACATAATTCGTGAGTCATCCTGTTTGAACACAACATCGAGTACATAATGTTGACTGTTTTCTATTCTCCAGTGTTGGCGGATGTAGTGGCCCAATCGCTTATGTTTAGGGGAAAGAGAGCTCACGTAGTATGAGGTGTCAACGCTGCCTTTTCCGCTCTCCGTTCGATACCGTTCTACTGCAATAATACTGCTTATTGTTGGCCATCGCTCTTGTAGCTCACGGGAAAACTGAGGCTTCAGTTGGAAGACATACCACGCTTCCTTTCGACCATCTGCTTCTTACATCATCGCAGTTATGACTTTTTCTCTTTCCGCATCAAACACTGTTTGGAACTGAGCATGCGCTTCCCCCCACAACGTGGGTTGGTTTTTCTTCACCTGAACAACAACATGTGCTTTTTTTCAGACGCTTTCTTCAACGTTTCCGTTTGGCACTGGATCGCATCAAACGTCAAAATACTCCCTTTGATGTTGAGAAAATCCATCATCTGACGGACAACACAAATTTTCCCCCTTTTGTTGGCAGTGGGCAGTTGACTGAGTACCAATCCATTCTCTACGTCGAAGACTGTAACGAGTTGGAGTGCGGATTTTTTCTCATTACGGTAAGCGCCGCGAAGCACCTTACCATCAAAGGCTACCACAGGTTTGCCATAGGCTTCTCGATCTTCATTCACCAAGTTAAACAAGGCTTTCGAGCAAGGGTTCGGCCACAATAGACTTCAAGACCTGAGCGATCGTGTGTCGACGCAAAATGCCGTGCTCAAAAGGGCGATATCGTTTCAATCAATCCTGTTTTGCATCGCCATAAGTCTGGATATCCTGCCAGCCTTCCGCACCCGCCATAATGGCGTTAATAATGAAAAAGATAACATCCACTAAATCATTTTTTTGATTAATGGTAGAGCGAGTTTCTTCTACAACGGATAAGTGTTCAATGAGTGTAATACCAGGTCACGATTTACTATGAAGCACCATCAGATTAGCAATTTTGCATTCTCTCAATTGGTATTAACGAAGTGTGATCCCGCCTTAAATATTATTAAAAACGATGACTCGAATTTTTTCTGAGAGTCATCGTTTTTAATTTTACGGACAACTGCGACTGCCCTCAGATTTTTATGAATTTATTTCTCCAATAAGAAATTATCTTTTATGAAAGATAAGTTTTTCACATAAGAAATATAAAGGATGATAGTGATAGATGTTATCAAAATCTAATTTTCGCATTATCTATCACTAATATATAAAATTCAACTTATCTCTAATTTTGTTGAAACATTCATATTGTTCTATTCTATAAAAAATAAGAGGAGATACTGTATAAAAAGTATGGTTTTTTATATGCTAACTTGTAAAATATCACTAAAAAATAACCACAATATTAGTCTAAGATTTACTTTTATCTCCTAATTGCACTTTGAATATTCAAAAACTCCGTATGCCATAGATATTGCTCCGTCAGTCGATACTTTTGCTATTCACTTTGATTTTTATAGCACTAATAATGAGAATCATTATCAAGTAGTGGCTGGCTTATGTTTCATTTGTTGCTAGCTCACTTTGATAAGTAATAGTAATTACTAATCAGGAGTTAGTCAGGTAATGCAAGTTCTCAAGACAGTGAAGTTAAGTCCATTAGTTGCCATTATGTCACTGATGTTCAGCCATGGAGTTAGGGCGCAAGATATTGATAAAAATGAAGAAAATGAAGCGGCTTTGCTTGATGTCATTATGGTGACGGCAGACCGCCGAGAAGAGTCAGCATTTGATGTGCCAACCAGTATTCAGGTATTTGATGCTGTAACGATTGAAACTCGAGGGTATGAAAATACACAAGAGCTCATAAATGCGGTACCCAATGCAAACATAACCAACCAGCGCGCGGGATTAGGCGAAAGTAACTTCTCCATCCGCGGGGTGGGCACAACGGCAATGAATGTTGATCAATCGATTGGCTTCTACGTTGATGAGACCCCAGTTGCCAGCGTTGCTGAATTTGGGTCTGAATACTTCGATATATCGCAGGTTGAGGTACTGAAAGGCCCGCAGGGTACCTTGTATGGCAGAAATGCTCTCGGTGGTGTACTGCACATTAAAACCAATAATCCAGAAGCGGAAAACAGTGCGCGAGGTATTTTCTCTTACGGTTCTGACAACCAGAGAAGAATATCGTTAACGGGCAATGCAATGCTTGGTTCAGAGGACCTATTGGGCCGGATTAATATCGTGCATGGTGCAAGAGATGGCCGTATTAAGAATATCGCTGTTGGCGCAGATGACGTCGACGAGAGTGAAATCAAGGCAGCAAGAGGTAAGTTGCTCTATCGAGCGTCAGATGACTTGAGCTTTCTTATTTCCGCAGATATCAGCGAATCAGAACAAACGACGGGTACAGGTGTATATGACAAAGAGGGGACGGAATCAGTAAACACACCTCGCCCTGCCAACCTAGACATAAAAAGCCATGGTCTGAGTGTGCGTGCAGAATACCTATTAGATACATTAGATGTAATATCGTTAACCAGTGTCAGAAAACATAAGCTTAAGGGTCAAGGCGGAAGGCCTGAATTGCAAAACTACGTTCCAGCCATTACAAAAACAATTGTATTCAACAATGATTTTACCGGAGAGCTGGATCAGGACACCTTCACACAAGAAATCCGTGTTGAGTCAGATGCTGACGATAGTTTTTTCTGGACTGCAGGACTATTTTTTCAGCATAACAATGCAGAGCGGATCAGCGATGTTATTAACGTTTCCAAAAATCTCTTTGAGCGGTCGTTCGCTGATATAAACGATCACTCCGTTGCGATCTTTGGTGATGCAACCTATGAGCCTGCACCAGAATGGGCATTTACAGCGGGTATACGCGCCTCTCACGACAAAAAAGAGATCGACTATCGTCATGTTGGTTCATTCGCCCCGCTTTTCGGTTTCAATTTCGCGCCTAATCAGGCACTGAAATTGGAAGAAAAGTTTAATGATGTCTCACCAAGGGCAGTCGTTGAATATAAAGGCTTTGAGGGCGTAAATCTCTATGCCAAGGCTACGCGTGGCTTTAAGGCCGGTGGTTTCAACACAGAGTTTCTGGGTCCAGTTAATGACCCCTATCAGAAAGAAAGTATATGGAGTTATGAATCAGGCTTTAAAACACGTTTCTTAGATAATCGGGTAGAACTTGATGGCGCCATTTTTTACATGGATTGGTCAGATCAGCAAGTATTGGTATTTGAAAATGGTATTTCCAAAGTCACCAATGCTGACAGCTCGTCATCCAAGGGAGCTGAGTTCCAATTGCGCGCGAAACCAATGGAAGGTCTGTTGCTGAGCGCCTCTGCGGGTTACGTGGATGCTCGCTTCGATAGTTTAGCAATTGATGGCAATACACAACCAAACACACCAAAGTGGTCGGGTACAGTGGGTGCATCCTATGAGACAGAGTTATTCAGTCACACTAATGGCTATATAGCTACCGACGTCTCTTATAAATCGTCGTTTTACTGGGATGTGGATAACACGTTAGAGGAGCCTGAACATACCTTTATTAATCTGAGTACCGGGCTTAAATATCATGACGTAGACATTAGCCTCTTTGCGAGCAATTTGGGTAATGAAAAGTACCGTGTCTTCGGTATTAAAGGCTCACCAGGTTTCTTTGAACCACAGGGTCAGCCTGGACATGGGCGAGAGGTGGGTATTAAAGTTTCGACAACATTTTAATGTGAAATATATTTTATTTCCTGAACTTTAATCTCACTGTTCCAGAATGGCGTGATGTTTAAATAGATAATTTTCATTGCGCTATTCTTCCTAATTTTTACATTTCACATCTTGTGTGAGAATAATTTTATTAATGATGATGAAATATAGACACTAATAACCCTAATATTTTTGACTTCATCAGGAGTATAAGAATGGATGAGAAATATAATTCTCAACAGACCTTTTTATACAGGCTAACGCAAGTAACTCTGCATAACCGATGGTTATTGCTTTTATTAGTCACGCTATTGACACTATTTTTCGTATTTAAAATAAAAGATATTCGTATTGATAACTCAAACGAGTCAGCGTTTATAAAGAATGATTACACGCAACAGGTTCTAGAAGAGTTTAAAAAAGATTTTGGGAATGATGACTTTGTTTATATTCTGATTGCCAACAATGGCTCAGTATTAAATGAAAAGACGCTTGGGCGAATGAGTGCTCTTGCAGAGAAATTGGAACAAAATGTACCTTACTTAAAAAGGGTCACTTGGCTTGGTAACTCTGAATCTATTCTGAGCACTGCTGAAGGTATCGAGATCACCTCATTGATGTCGCGCCCTCCTCAAAACAAAGGTGAAACTGACGCATTAATACAACGAATCCAACGAAATCCTTCACTTATCAATAACCTTATCTCTGAAGACTACCAAACTGCGGGTATCGTTTTAGAGTTTTACCCTTATCCACATGACAAAAAAGATGCGCGCAAAGAAAGCCCACCCATTATCAACCACATTCTCTCTGAATTCAATGATTTAACCACCTATGCAGTGGGTGGCCCCGTCATTGATTACGAATATGACAAAATATCGGGCAGTGAAGGAAGCAAATTAGGGTTAGCGTGTTTAGCGTTGATTATGTTGCTGCTATTTATCACTATGCGCCGACTGTCTGGTGTCCTCATCCCTTTTATTATCATTGTGCTGAGTGTGATATGGACTCTTGGCATCATCGGATTGAGTGGTGTGCCGATTTCAATGATGATCATTATGTTGCCTATACTGCTGATCTGTGTGGGAATTGGTGATTGTTTGCACTTTTTGGCTGACTATCAACGTGCTATCTCCCAAGGAAAAAATAAAAAAGAAGCCATTCCTCAATCTCTAAAACGTGTTTTCTTACCCTGTCTGTTAACAACACTGACTACGGCAATAGGATTTCTTGCGTTCCAAGGGACTGAAATTCAACCACTGCGCGATATGGGACTATTTTCGGCGATTGGCGTGTGCGTGGCATTGCTGCTTTCACTCGTCCTCGCGCCAGTATTCGTGTCTTTTGGTGCATCTCCTGTCGCTGAGAAATCAGAAACGAATGGATCGGACTATTTTGATCATTTCCTGACTTGGGTAGGCAAGTTAGCCACCTCTTACCCTCTGGCTATCGTTTTTATCTTTGGTTCAGTCGGTATTTTGTCGGTACTGGGCTATAGCCGAGTGACAGTAGAGACAAATACGATTAAGGCAATCTCCCAAGATGTGCCTTTGCGTCAGGCCTATGATTATGTTGATGCAAACATGGGCGGCACAATGTCTTTAGAAATTGTGATGGACAGTCTCAAAGCTGATGGTATCAAAGACCCTGAATTTTTGAGGCAGATGAAAGAGCTGCAAGCATTCATCGCTGAACAACCTATGGTCTGGAAAACATATTCGATACTTGATTCACTCCAACAAACCCGGCGCTCCCTGAACAATGATGATCCCCGATTTTATAGCTTGCCGAAGACGAGTGAACAAATATCGCAATATCTGTTTCTTTACGAGATAGGTGGTGGAGAGCAACTCAGCAATTACGTCAGTTTTCTCTATGACAAAGCGCGAATCCATATCCGCACAGACAGTCTGTCAACACAGGACGTACGCAATCTTATTGAGGTCATCGATGGCTATGTAAAACAGAATATTGACCCAAAAATTGTCGTCAAATATACGGGGACAATGAACTGGGTGAAGGCCGTTGCTGACCATGTAGCAAGTGGTCAGAAAAGTAGTTTCTTGTTCGCCTTCATTGCTATCAGTTTGCTGATGACGCTGGTTTTACGCTCGGTAAAGCTGGGCCTGCTCTCAATGATACCAAACGTACTTCCAGTATTGGTTGGACTTGGCATTATGGGATTCACTGGCATTCCAATGCACATGGTACTGGTGATCTTCGCACCAATTATTATTGCTGTTTCTGTCGACGACACCATCCACTTTTTCCTCCGATTCAAACAGAATTTTCGAGAACTGAAAAACTATCGGTCTGCAGTGATAAGCACCCTGACCAGTGTAGGGCGACCATTGCTGTTTACGACGTTAGTGCTTATCTGCGGGTTTTCGGTATTCAATTTTTCCGTGATGGATAACTTCACTGATTTCGGTTTGCTGTCTGCAATGGCCTTTTTGTGGGCGCTACTGTCAGACTTTTTCCTGGTGCCTGCTTTACTTGTGCTCCTGAGACCTCTTGGTCAAGAAGATCACGAAATACAAAACCCTAACGTCTCCGTTTTCTCAGATAAACAACTCGAGGATTGAGTTATGCGAACGTCATATTTCCTAGCGATTTTCTTTATTAACACTCAGTTGATGGCGTCAGAAGCACTCGATGGCTTGGGTATTGCCGAAAAGATGCAGACAGTCGACAGCAGTTGGGACAGCAAACGCCATGGCATCATGGTCACTAATCGAGATGGACAGAATTTGAGCCGTAGTCTTGTTAGTTATCAGCAACGAAGCGAGAAAGAGCAGCGAAGTCTTATCCGTTTCTCTGAGCCAGCAGATATCAGAAATACCCGTTTTCTCAGCTGGACGTACGAAAACCCTGACGTGAGCGATGACCTATGGATTTATTTACCGGGTGAAAACCTGACGCGTCGGATCAGTGGAAGAGGGGGCAAGACAAGCAGCTTCATGCGCAGTGATTTTAATAATGAAGATATCGAAAAGCGTTTCCTGAACGACGATTCCCACCAACTTTTGCGCAGTGAGCAGTTGTTCGGTACGCAGGCCTATGTAGTCGACTTCACCCCAATCAACAAAAAGGAAAGCAATTACAGCAAGCGTACCATCTGGGTGAACGCCAATAACTGGCTTCCCATGCAAGTTCACTACTTCGACAAAAGTGGCCAGCACTTCAAAACTGCTACGTACGGTGGTGTGAAAAAAATCGGTGACATCTGGACTGTGACCAAAATAAAGATGGAAACGCCACGCCAGAATTCTGTGACGCTTCTCCAGTATAGCGATATTGCTTATAACACGGGCCTGCCAGACAGCCTGTTTACTCAGGCCTCACTATCACGCTGATTTCAATGAAATATATCTGTATTCACGGTATTGGAATGTTTTTCATGTTGCTCATGACAGAAGCACTCGCAAATGATCCCCTTGCTGATCTCGATTTATTCAAAGAGGTGGCACCTAAAAGTAATGGGTGGAGAACTGACGCATATGTCGAAAGCCGTTTTCACATTCGTGAAAATGGTGAGCGCTTGTCATTGAGGCAGCGTTTCTGGGGTCAATTGCATTATCAAAGTAATGATGGCGTCACGACTCAATTTACCGATGAAGGTGTGTGGGGTGGCCTTGTCAGTGTCTTTGCTGATTATGACCCTGAACGGCGCAGTTTTGACGATATCACAGACATTCGTCTGCATGAGGCTTACTGGCAATACGAACAACAATCATGGCGTTTTACTGTCGGGAAAAGGCGGATAACCTGGGGCACATCAGATGGTCGAAACACCTTCGACCTCATCAATCCTATCGATCTTAGCGACCCGTTAGCGAGTGGAAGTAACAGCACTCGTCTGAGCACTCTGGTTGCGGGTGGACAATGGACGTCTGGTCAACATAGCGTTGAACTTTGGCTCCTCCCAATGGCTGCTGTTAACGAACAACCTGTGTTTGGTGACCCTTGGGAGCTGACAAGCGTCAACCAACTTCGTCGTGATAGCAGAAGCGGTAAGATTTTATTAACTGAGTCTAAGGCTCCGCGTCATCAAGAGCTGGCTTGGCGCTACTCACATCACGGCAAAGGGCTCGACTATAGCCTGCTATTTTTTGATGGTTATATCGATGATCCAATCATATTGCGCAGTGGTGATGGCTTTTTCACTGAGTATGAGAGATATCAGGCTTATGGGGCGCAATTAGCTCTGGGGCTGGGCCAATCAACTATCAGAGCAGAATTTGCTTACAAACCTGATTTTCCGTTAGCGAGCGCCAATTTCATATTCAATCCATCAGACGTCAACCAGTTAATCATTGGTTGGGACCGCAATCTGGAAAGTGATCGCTACATTAACGTACAGGCTTTCTTCGACCGCTACAGCCAACCCGATGTCCCTGATCACTATGGCATTACCTTCGCTCTGAGCGACCAGTTTTTAAATGAAAGCCTGACGATTGGTGTCAGGGGGCTCAATGACTTCAGTACCCATGAATATGCCGTAGAGACCTACGCCCATTACCAGTTCGATGACCACCTGAATGTAAAAACGGGCCGTTATTGGATTAACGGCGATGAGGGCTCGATTTATCAAGATTACCACCGAAATGCGTTTACCTACTTTCAAGTCAGTTATCAATTCTGATTGAGACTGACAGCGATTAATGCACCCAAAAGGACTGACACATGAGAATAGCTAAGGTTGAAGAGACGACCAACTTGATTGAGATGTTGGAATACCGTGTCAATCTGACGCCTGATGATGTTGCTGTGCGTTTTCTTCCTCGTGGTGAGATAAGTGAAGAGAGCATCTCGCTCAGTTTTATTGAGTTACATCGGAGAGCGCAATCTATCGCGGTCAGGCTACTCCAGCAGGGGTCTCGTGGCGATCGTGTCTTATTACTCTTTGATGCGGGCATCGAATTTATTACCGGTTTTTGGGGCTGTGTATACGCGGGCATGATTGCTATTCCGCTCCCGCCGCCAAAAACGAAAAAACTGGATAGCCTCAACAGTATCGTTGCTGACGCGGATCCGACCATTATTTTGAGTCAAGAGACCGTAAAGCAGCGTCTCTATCCCGCGATGCAAAATCAATTGTTGCTGTGTCAGATACCTTGGCTGATCGAAGACGATCACCATGCTTCAAGCCATTTTCCAGATCAAATGCCGTCAGCCGATGACGTGGTCTTTTTGCAATACACTTCCGGCTCAACGGGAAGCCCAAAAGGGGTGATGGTTTCCCACCAAAATCTTCTGGCCAATCAGCTAGCGATGAAAACGATTTGGCAAAACGATGAGTCATCGGTCATTGTCAGCTGGTTGCCGCATTACCATGATATGGGCCTGATAGGCATCATTCTCCAGTCCCTGTATTCGGGGGCAACATTGGTATTGATGAGCCCTGTCTCTTTCATTCAAAAGCCAGTGCGTTGGTTGCAGGCAATCAGCCATTTTGGTGGGACGAATAGCGGGGCGCCAAACTTTGCTTATGAGAGTTGTCTGCGCACAATCAGTGATCAAGCACTCAGTAATTTGAACCTCAACACATGGCGTACCGCATGGAACGGCGCAGAGCCAATACACGCCGATACTCTGTATCGGTTTGGTAAGCGTTTTTCTGGATGCGGTTTCGATATCGATTACATCACTCCCTCATATGGCTTGGCAGAAGGCACCCTGATTGTCAGTACGGCGAATGCAGCGTCTCAAACGCCGCTTTTATCGCTTGATAATGATCAGCTTAAGCGTGGCAAAGTGAATGTTATTTCCTCGCAACCCTTGTCTCTGCAGCAGCCTGTAGATTCAAATGCAGAACTAAAATGGGGAATCGGCTGTGGCTACCCCATCCCCGGGCACGAAGTCGCTATTGTTAGCCCAAATACTCAGCAACGTTGTAATGCCAATGAAGTTGGGGAGATATGGTTTGCAGGGCCGAGTGTCGCAAAAGGCTACTGGCAAAACGCAGAGGCAACAGCCGAAACATTCCACGCAACGTTCACCGATCCTCAAAGCAATATTGAAAAAGGCCCTTATTTACGCACGGGTGACTTAGGGTTTTTGCATACTGACGGTCAAGTCTATGTGGTCGGCCGCCACAAAGACATGATGATCTTCCACGGTGAAAATTATGCACCGCAGGACATCGAACGCACCGTTGCGCTTTCCGATGATGCGTTTGTCAAAAACTCCACCGCAGCATTTTCTGTGATAGCCAATGGGGAAGAGCGGCTGGTTGTCGTCCAAGAAGTCAAGCGCAGTGCACGTAGGGCCATTGATACCCATGCACTGCTCGGATCGATACAAGCTTCTGTTGCGGAAAATCATCAACTCCCGCTTTTTGCGCTGGTGCTGATCAATGAAGCGAATCTTCCGAAGACATCGAGTGGAAAAGTACAGCGGCGTTTGAGCAAAGTGCTGTTCATTAACGATAACTGGAATGCACTGTTCAAATGGCAGCAGTCTGAGATTGATGCCGACCAACTCCTTGACCCAAGTGCGACATTTCACAACAAGCGCTACGGGCAAATTGAACCTGATTCTTTATCAGCCAACTCGCTTTCAACCAAACAACTTATCGGGTGGATCTCTGACTGGATGAAGAGAAACCTCAATGGATGCTCAGTTGAATTTGATGAGGAGAATCGTTTTGTGGCGTTTGGGATGGATTCACAAACCTCAGCAAGAATGATTTATGAATTGGCGCAGCATACGGGTATAGAGCTCGAAGCGAGTTTATGTTGGTCGTACCCATGCCCCCGCGACTTGGCGCTTTATGTCACGGAGCAACTGCAGGGAGAGTGCGCATGAATAAGACCAAATCGGTTTGTGATCCCATTGCGATTATCGGTAGTGCCTGTCGTTTTCCCGGTAAGGTGATAGACCTCGACAGTTATTGGCAGCTGCTCAGTGCAGGCAAATGTGCGATTAAAACCATCCCTGATTCTCGATGGGTGCAAGAGGATATTTATTCCTGTGAGCCCCAAGCTGGGAAGAGCTATGCCGCGAAGGCGGGTTTGCTGGAATCCGTTGATAGATTTGATGCTGACTTTTTGCGCTGACCGCGGAAGAGGCGAAGGCCATGGATCCTCAGCAGCGCATGCTACTTGAGGCTGCCTGGCATGCGCTGGAAGACGCAGGACAGCTAAACGACAGTCAGTTACGTGAGAACACCGGGCTGAGCATAGGCATCAGCACCGATGACTACGCGCATCTTTGTTCCCACACCCACTCTTTGGATGCTGTCGAGCCTTACGATTTTTTGGGAACAATGCGTTCAATCAGCGCTGGACGGGTTGCGTACCATCTTGACCTTCAAGGGCCGGTCATGCAAATGGATACCGCCTGTTCCTCATCGATGATGGCGATCCACAATGCGTGTCAGAGTTTGCGATTACACGAAGCCGACTGCATGTTAGCGGGCGGTATCAATCTCTTGCTATCACCACAAATGATGGTTGCACTCAGTCAGTTCAAAGCACTATCACCAACCGATTGTTGTCGGGTGTTTGACAGTTCTGCCGATGGTTATGTGCGTGGCGAAGGCTATGGCGTGGTTGTCTTGAAGCGACTGAGTGACGCCGAGGCAAACAATGACAATATTATCGCAGTGATCAGAGGATCGGCAGTTAATCATGATGGTGCCAGCAATGGATTGACTGCACCAAATGGACAAGCGCAAAAAAGGGTAATTCAACGCGCGTTAAAGCAATCAAATATTGATGCATCACAGGTGAACTATGTAGAAGCACACGGCACTGGCACTTTGCTGGGTGATCCTGTTGAAGTGAATACACTGATCGAATGTTACGGCAAACATCGAGAGCAGACAGACACACTTTATCTCGGGTCGGTAAAGAGTGTCATTGGGCATTTGGAGGCTGCAGCGGGTGTGGCTAGTTTGTTAAAAGTGTGTTCATGTCTGAAGCACGAGCACCTCTCTCAGAATCTCTATTTTGAAAGCCCAAATCCACACATCAGCTGGCAAAAAGCGCCAATCGATGTGGTCGATGTGCTACTCCCCTGGCCCAAACCCAATTCGGGAGGCCTAAGAACGGCAGCCATCAGCGCCTTTGGTTTCAGTGGCAGTAATGTTCACCTGATTGTGCAGGAATATTGTAGTGAACAGGCGGCTTCTCAAGCGACCTCGCCTAAAGCGTTTCTTTTTCCGTTGTCTGCAAAGTCTCAAGATGCCCTTATTAAATTGGTCAATGCCTGGCGTTCAGCGCCTTATCTGCAACCGCAAGATGGCCAGCCTAGTTTTGAGAGGGTAGCCTTTTCTGCGGCAGTAAAACGTCCCTCTTTAAAGCACCGTTTATTGCTACTTGCCTCTGATTACGGAGATCTTCAGCGTCAACTGGATGATTGGCAGCCAGACGGAGACGGACTTTGCTTTCCTATCGGCGATCTTCCTGCACACCTGCAGCAGTCAGCAACACGGTATCTTGCTGGCGAGGACATGGATTGGGCTCAATATTTCAGGGTACAGGGTGTCGAAGATGTGTTGCCATGTCGCCTGCCTATTTATCCGTTTCAAGAAAAACGATTCTGGCCGGACAGTATCTACGACTTCACTGCACCTAACACAATCTCTGACACTGTTCAGCACCAACCTGAAATCATTAAAAAAACCGGCCCTATAGCACCACGTTATCGTTTGTCGTGGCAAAGATTTGAGCCGTTACCTGCGTCCAATCGTCAGCCTTTGAAACTGTGTTTGGTGACTGATTCTTTGAATTCTGTTTGGATTGATGGTCTGCGAAAACAAAATTGCACGGTAGATGTCCAACGGCACAGTCAGTATCTAAATCAACCACATCAAACGACTGACTATGATGTGGTACTGGTGAGCATTGAAAACGATGTCAGTGATATCAATGAACTTATCTCGGATGTGTGGACGATCGCGCGCTCAAAAGCTGCACTAGGGACCAATAGCAGTGCGCTTTGGTTCTGCACCGAAAATGCGCAAATGCTGAATGACAAAGACGCACCTGCAACACTTGCTGGGCCTGCTGTGTGGGGCATGATGCGCTCATTGCGTCTGGAGTTAGGCAAGCATTGGGGAGGCTTGATTGATTGTGATACTAGCACCAGCAACGACGCTACCTTACTCAATGACGCTACCTTGTTCAATATTGTGGCCAGTACTCAAAACTGTTCTCCAGACCAAACCCTAAGTAACGACATAGAAGACCAATATTTGATTCGCGATGGTAAGTGTTATGTACCACGTTTACTTCCACTCCCGTCGCTGCCGAAAAAAGAAATAACCCCAAGCATTTCGTTTGGTCGGGCGGCCTGTTTAATTACCGGAGGTACGGGCTCGCTTGGGCTGGATGTCGCTGAATACCTTATTCAGCAAGGATCCACTCACTTAGTGTTGGCTTCCCGACGTGGCGAAGCTGCTCTTGAAAACGACAAAAGCATTGCAATGCGTGTCGGTCAGTGGCGCGCAAGAGGGATAAGAATTGACCTTGTTTCTGTCGATGTAGGAAACCTTCAAGAAGCAACATCGTTGTTTGACATGCTGCAAGACACTGGTGTCGAACTGCAGGGAATTATTCATGCAGCGGGCAATATCGAAAAACAGAGTCTCGTGAAACCGTTGGATCAGAGTGCAGTAGAAAGCATTCTCAACACCAAGGTGAAAGGGGCTGAACACCTGTATACATTGAGTCAGAATTTGCCACTTGAGTTTCTTTGGTTCTTCTCGTCAGTGACAGCAGTATGGGGAATGAAGTACCTGCCACTCTATGGAGCCGCTAATGCGTGTCTTGATGCCTTGGCGGTAAAGAGACACTGCGAAGGCTTGCCTGCGCTCAGCATCAATTGGGGCAGATTTGCAACCAATGGCATGGTCAGTGCTGAAGATGCAGAAGCTCTGGATCTGTTTGGTATAGACCCAATGCCCGTTTCCTCTGCGTTTTCCGCAATGCTGAAGAGCCAGAGAGAGAAGCTGCCTCAGGTAACGGTTATAGATGCCAAATGGCAGCAGTTCAGTGAAAGCTTCGGACATTTGGCGAGTGTGTCCCTATTCGATCAATTGTTGAACCAACCTGATTCAACCACAGCCAAACATATTGTTGCAACAAAGGCCGTTTCAGAATGGTCTCAGTCGGAGCTTGAGGATTATCTTCATCAGGTGGTTGCTCGCGAAATGCATCAATCACAAGGTGATATAGATATTGATGCAAACCTGTTTACCCTCGGGCTTAACTCCCTGCTTGCTTTGAAGATACGTAAATGCTTTAACGATGACCTGAAGCAAGAAACGACGCAGAAGCTCTTTTTCGAAGCGCAATCTATTTGTGATTTGGCTGCTTACCTATGGCCGCTAATCAACGATAGAGCGACGGAAAAAAATGTCGATACAGTCGATTACACTCGTGGAAAAATAGCTTTCCTATTTAGTGGGCAAGGCAGTCAATACGCAGGTATGGGGCAAGCATTTTATGCGTATTTTCCTGTGTTCAAGGAAGCAGTGGATAGCTGCTGCGAGTATTTGAATAGTCATTTGGCACTGGATTTTAAAGCGATTCTTTTCAGTGACGACCCAGCCCTATTAAAGCGGACTGAATATGTGCAGCCCGCGCTATTTGTTGTTGAGTATTCGCTTGCAAAACTCTGGCAGTCACGCGGTGTGGAGGCGGACTACCTCATTGGTCATAGCGTTGGCGAATATGTAGCTGCCTGTCTGGCTGGGGTGTTTTCTTTACAGGATGCGCTGCGCTTAATAAGTTTACGTGGTCAGTTGATGCAGTCTTTGCCGTCAGGTGGCGTAATGGCCGCGATTTATTGTGCAGAGAGCCTATTGCCCGCGAGGCCGGATAACATCTCCATTGCTGCGGTCAACAGCCCCAAACAATTGGTGCTTTCCGGTCCTCAGGACGCATTGTCTGAATATTGTCAGGCATTGAATCGCAACAATATTCCCGTTCAGTATCTCTCAGTCAGTCATGCTTTCCACTCTTCGCTTATGCGACCAATGATGGAACGCTTCCGAGCTGCCGCTGAAAGCATTCAATATTCGCTACCTCAATGCCCAGTGATATCAAATATTGATGGGCTTCCAGCAGGCGAAAACATTGCCTGCGCCGATTATTGGGTGGCGCATGTTGAGGCGAGTGTGAGATTTGGTGCCAGTGTTGAATACGCCTATCAAAAAGGATGTCGGCAGTTTATCGAAGTTGGACCTGGCCAGATACTGACCCCTCTTGCACAGCAATCTCTGAATGTTAGAGACGCCTGTTCTTACTTTAATTCAATGGCAGAGGAGTCAGTCGCGGTTGATAAATTCCAACAGCAACTGACAATGCTGGCTAAGAATAAACGTCAGCCAAGTTCCGATTCTGTTGAGTATGAATATCCATGGCTTGATGCTCCTGAGCTTACCCACAACCAAGAAGAACGTTTTGAGCCTTTCCCACTGACAGAGATGCAGCAGGCTTATTGGCTTGGTCGCCACAATGCGGTTTCAGACGGCGAGGTGGCGATTCATCTTTATCTTGAGATGGACATAAAACACCTAGATGCCAAGAGACTGATTAACGCCTGGCAGAAACTTGTTACCCGCCACGACATGATGAGAGCGTTGGTGAATACAGATGGCCAGCAACAAGTTATTCAAAATGCGCCAGTCTTTAAAGTCATGGAAGCACTACAAATTGACACAGAAAAGTCTCAGCGCGATTTCTACTTGGATGCAGTCAGAACCGAGCTATCTCACCAGAATGCAGATCTCAGTCGGTGGCCGCAGTCGGACCTAAGAATTACACACCTTCCTGGGTATATTTCTCGTGTTCATATCAGCCTTGATGGATGGTGTATAGATGGCTGGAGTTACCAAGTCTTATTTCACGAATTTCATCGCCTTTACCATAACCCGGATACAGCACTTCCAGCACTGGACATTACTTTCCGTGATTACGTCATGGCACTTCAGAAGTTGGAAAAAAGCGATATCTACAAAAAAAGGTTAAACGACTGGCGTCAAAAACTGCCGGAACTTCCAGATGCACCGATGCTTCCAATGGCGAGCGGCAATGAGAGGAAAAAACATTTTGAGCGTTGGCAGCATGAGCTGGATGAGACCTCACACATTGCATTCAAAAAACAAGCAACTGAGAACCGATTAACCCCCGCAGTGACGATGCTGGCCGCTTATGCGTGGGTACTCAGTCGATGGAGTGAGAGTCCAGACATCACATTGAATGTTCCCCGTTTTAACCGCTTACCGATACATAAGGACGTCAATCGATTAGTGGGGGAGTTTGCAACATTCACTCTGGTTGCGTGCCGTAGAGGTCCAGAAACGCGATTCGTCGATTTTGCTTTGAGTCTACAAGAACAGTTGTGGGAAGACATGGAAAATCCATGGGTACCCGGCGTCACCTTGTTACGCGAATTATCCAGAATAAAGCAAAAACCCAATATCATCATGCCTTTCGTTTTCACAAACATGCCTGAAGAGACACTTGATGGCGAACGTCTGGAATTATTGAATCAATGGAGTGACGACGCAGAGATTCCTTTCTTCCTGACACAAACACCTCAGGTCTGGATAGATTGCCAATACCACGAGGTAAATGGCGGGCTCTTGATTTTCTGGGATGCAATGGCTGGACTCTTTGAGCCCGGATTGCTTGATACCTTGTTTGAGCATTTTGTCTCCTTCATTGAGCAACTAGCGATCAGCGAACAGGCATGGCAGCTCAGCAGCCTGAGTCTCATCAAAAGTGACACCCCTGATGATCTTATTACGGATTTAACCGAAGAGGATTTCTATCAACAATTTCTGACTCAAGTCAAAGCAAGACCAGATGCAATGGCAGTGCTGACTGATAATCAGCACCTGAGTTATCGCCAACTTGATATACAGGTTCGTTATTGGGCTGTTCGTTTAGCCGAGGCCAAACAACAGTCTGATATTGAAGCGCCTGTCGCCATCATCATGGAGAAGGGATGGCAGCAAGTTGTAGCAGTGATGGCAACGCTGGCGAGTGGTTCGACATGTCTGCCCATTGATCCTGATCTACCATCAGCCCGCCTGAACTATATGCTTGAGCATGCGGGAGTGAAGGTGGTGTTAACACAGCATCACCTTGCCGAGTCCCTCACACCTTTCTCTATTAATTGCCTAGTGATTGAATCACCGATTCAGGATGAATCTGTAGGGACACTGCTAACCGATGAAGATATTCCGTCCTGCGCTGAGCTAGCTTTTATTATCTATACATCAGGTTCAACTGGTTTACCCAAAGCAGTCATGCTGAATCAAGCTGGTGTTGCCAATGCCATCACTTATGCAAAGCAGCGTTTTAACTTGGATGACAGCGATCGTCTGCTGGCGTTAACACCACTTCACCATGATATGGCGCTTTTTGATGTGCTGGGTGGGCTGTCTTCTGGAGCTGGCATCGTGATCCCCGATGCTGCTAAGCGCAAAGATCCGGAGCATTGGTTGTCACTGATGGCGACTTATCAGGTGTCAGTCTGGAACAGTGTACCCGCAATGATGGATATGCTGCTTAGGGTGTGTCGGGTAAAGCCTGCTTTTGCGCGTGATTGTTGCAGTTATTTACGTTGTTGCATTCTGGGGGGGGACTGGATTTCGTTAGCCATTCCTAGGCAGCTCAGGCAGTTAAATCCCGAAATGCGTATTTTCAGTGTTGGAGGGCCAACAGAGACATCCGTATGGAATGTGATGTATGAAGTTGAGGCTATTAACCCGGAATGGAGGAGCATTCCGTACGGAAAGCCCATCTCGAATAATCGCTACTATGTACTCAATGGGCTGATGGAGGAGTGTCCAACTGGGGTGCAGGGTGAGCTTTATGCCGCAGGTATCGGACTTGCTAATGGATACCTCGGGGATCCTGAAAAATCGGGCTCGGTATTTATCACACACCCGGAAACTGGAGAGCGGATTTATCGAACTGATGACCTCGGTCGTTGGATGCCTGACGGTAACCTCGAATTTATGGGACGCCGTGACAATCAGGTTCAAATCGCGGGCTACCGTATCGAATTGGGTGAAATTGAATCTGTACTGCTGAAGCAACCTGAAATAGAGCGAGCGCTGGGGATGCTGCATGGGCAGGACGAGCTTGTTCAACTGGCTGTCGTTTATGTTTGCAAGCACGGTCAGGATGTTAGCTCAAATGATCTAAAAGAACGGCTAAGCCTTGAATTGCCTTCAGCGATGATACCGAAGAAGTGGTTAGCGGTAGAGTCGATGCCACTGACCGCAAACGGAAAAGTCGACCGGCGTTTGTTGCAAGAGACACTCTCGCAGAGCGACAGCGCACCATCAATGTCTCATCAGTTACCCGCCGATGATATAGAAGCCAGTCTGGCGGAGCTCTGGCAGGAGGCGCTGAAGCGCGATGCCATTGGCGTTCAAGAGAACTTCTTTGAAGCGGGCGGCAACTCTTTAATCGCCACAGAGTTATTCCTGAAAATTCGGGCGAGCTTTCCGGCTGTTAACACTGTAATCACACTCTACGAATACCCAACCATCTCGTCATTGGCAGGTTTTGTTCACCGCCAAACCTCTCAATCATCAAAAAATAAAACAGAAAAAGTCCTACATGAAAGGGGGCAGAAGCGTCGCCAGAAACTCAGGGCGAAGCAGCGCATTTCATAACATTAATTCTCGGAGGGACGGAAATATGAGTGAACCAGATATCACGATGAGTGTTGCGATTATCGGCATGGCAGGACGTTTCCCTGGCGCCGATACAGTTAACACGTTTTGGCAAAATCTTTGTGAAAAGAAAGACGTTCGCGAGCAATTTACTGATGAACAATTGAAAGCATCAAATCTGTCTGATGAAGCGAGCCGATTCAGTGATTTTGTCACTAAAGGGTATCGACTGAATGACGTCGACCAGTTTGCGGCGAGCTTTTTTGATATCACGCCGCGACAGGCGAAGATGATTGATCCTCAGCAACGTCTATTTTTGGAAACGACCTGGCAGGCACTGGAGGATGCTGGGTATGTACCTGACGAGTACCCCGGCCATGTTGGCGTTTATGCGGGTGCGAATTTCAATAACTATATATTCAACGTTGCCGATCACTTTGATCTTCGCGATATCGATGTCTATCTCGAAGCAATGATTGCTAACGATAAGGATTATCTGACATCTCGTGTTTCGCACAAACTAAACCTGACGGGGCCAGCAATCACTGTGCTCACCTCTTGTTCGTCATCATTGGCGGCGATTGCAACTGCGTATCAGTCCCTATTAGATTACCAATGTGACATGGCGATTGCTGGTGGCGTTGGTCTTAACATACCTCAAGAGCGTGGATACCGATTCTACAAAGAAGGTGGTTTGTCAAAAGATGCTGCATGCCATGCGTTTGATGCGGACGGCACTGGCGTAATTCATGGCAACGGTGTGGGCGTTATCATCATGAAGCGCCTTGAAGATGCCATAGAAGATGGCGATAACATTTCGGCTGTGATTAAAGCGGCTGCCATCAACAACGATGGCGCGAAAAAGGTCGCTTATGCAGCACCAAGCGTTGATGGGCAATCAGATGTTATCCGAGAAACGCTGGCGATGGCTGATATCCGGCCCGAATCTATTCGATTTATTGAGGCGCACGGAACAGGCACACCTGTGGGTGACCCTATTGAGTTTACCGCAATCAAGCGTGCTTATGGGCTAACCTCACCGCATTCAACCCACTCTGGCAATAATCCGCGCTGTGCGCTTGGATCAGTAAAAACCAACATAGGGCATTTGGGCGCAGCTTCGGGTGTCGCAGGTGTTATCAAAGCCGCGCTGGCGCTTAAACATCGTCAATTACCTCCCTTGATGCATTTTTCCTCGCCAAACCCCGAGCTTGGCCTCGAAAATACCCCGTTTTACGTGAATACCGCTTTAGAGGACTGGAGCAGTGAAACGTGGGATCAACCGGTAAACGCAGCAGTTAGCTCATTTGGAATTGGCGGGACAAATGTTCACCTGATTTTGCAAGAGATGCACTCAGCCGACAAAAAGCCAGTGGATGATGCCCCTCATTCTTCAACAATTTTCCCCCTCTCGGCAAAGTCCAAAGAGGCCCTTCAAGCTCAGGCTGATCAGTTACTCGATTATTTGACCAAGAACCCTGACACACAGTTCAACGACATTGCCTTCACGCTGCAACGCGGAAGGAAAGCTTTCCCTCATCGACGATTTATCGTAAGTCAGCACCGTGATGACTTGATCAAAAAACTGGGTGCTAAACCTACGCGAGGTCAGGTTGCGGAAATTAACGCGCAGAATGCGATAAGTAAAACGGCGTTTATGTTCCCCGGTGTTGGTGACCAATATGTGGGCATGGGAGCGGATTTATACCGAGAGCAAATACCATTTCGTGATGCCATCGATACCTGTGCGAACATTTTGCTGCCACTGCTAGAACTCGATATTCGTGATGTACTTTACCCCAGTGATACCGGTAGAGCGTTGGCAGAATCTCAGTTAAATCAGCCTGAAATCGGCATGGCTTGCCTCGTCTCACTTCAACATGCACTGGTTGAGCAGTTAGCCGCATGGGGCATTGCCCCAGACAAACTTATCGGCCATAGCCTCGGCGAATATTGCGCGGCGTTAACGGCGGGCGTTTTCTCACTTGAGCAAGCTCTCTCTTTGGTTGTATTCCGCGGGCGCTTGATCCGGCAATGCATGCCGGGTGGCATGCTGGTGGTGAGTCAGGATTCGTCTGAACTGCAAGGATCGTTGCCGGGCTCGCTTTCCCTCGCCGTGGTCAATGCGCCAAATCTTTGTATGGTCTCTGGCCCGTTGGCTGAGATTAATGCATTTGAGCAAGAACTGAAGGCGGACAAAACTGGTTTCCATCGCTTGCCCGGCGAAAGAGCAGGCCATTCCAGCACGCTAGATCCTATATTGAGTGAGTTTCACGAGTTTGTGCAAAGCATGAACTTACAAGCACCTTCCATTCCCTTTGTGTCCAACGTAACAGGCACATTCATTACGCCTGAGCAGGCCGTATCACCGGACTATTGGGTTCGTCATCTTCGAGAGACTGTGCTGTTCCATCAGGGATTGTCGGTGATCATGCAAGACGAGCAAGCGGTGCTGTTCGAGCTCGGTGCAGGACGCGGTTTGACGACAATGGCGAAGCGCCACCCCGAGTTTGGACGCAAGCGCAAAATTATTCCGACGATGCGAAGTGCGGATAAAGCGCTCAATGACAACGACGTACTTAATGAAGCATTAGGTACCTTATGGTTGACTGGTTTACCCATCGACTGGGGAAAAGTCAGAGCAACAGCTGTCAATGAAGGTGCTGTCGGCAAGCGGACAGCGTTACCCACTTATCCCTTCGAACGAGAGTCTTATTGGCTTGAGCGTAAACGCCACAATGGACATGGCCAACACAGTGAAACACCTTCCGGTAGCGTCACTCTCGAGAAGCGTGCAGATATGGCGAGCTGGTTTTATGCACCTTCTTGGCAGCAGCGCCCCAAGCGTGTCGAGGTGCCGTCGACAAAGGCGCGGTGTTATCTGGTGTTCAATCGCGATCAGTCGGTGTTGAACGAACTAAAAGAACAACACGAGACAAGAGGCGATAACGTCATCACTGTCGATTGGGCAGAGACCTATTGTCGTCAAAGCTCTAATCAATTCTGTATTCGTGCGGGTGAACCTGCTGATTACCAGCGACTTCTCAGTGAGGTAGTGGAAGCTGGCTCGATACCTGACGTAATAGTTCATGGCTGGCAGCTATCAGAGCTAGATAGGCACTTACCAAAAAGCACTGAGCAATTATCCGGTTCGCTCAGCCAACAAACGGGTTATTTGAGCCTTATGTACCTTCTTAGCGCGATGTCAGATAAACAACTGACAGGTGCTGAGACTCGTTTGGTTGTTCTCTCCCGCGAGCTTTACAAGGTGACGGGAGAAGAGGAGGTTTCACCAAATCAGGCAACACTGCTTGGCCCTTGTAAGGTCATTCCTTATGAATTTCCTGAACTGAACTTCCTACACATTGATATCGATGCAAAAGTCGCTTCAGCCTCTAACCCTATAGGTCTTATCAAGGAAATTGATCAATCTGAACCGCAACGGGAAAGTCGCTTCTTATCGGTTGCATACCGCAACGGCCTTCGTTGGGAACCTGTTTATACCCCTTTAACGCCATCGTTACCGAATGCCGGAGATCTCGCCAAAAAGTCTCTGCGTCAGGAAGGCACATATCTGGTAACAGGCGCATCTGGTGGCATTGGCGCGACGGCGGCCAGTTGGCTGGCCAGTGAAGTTGAAAGCCCTAATCTGATCCTAGTCAGCCGTACGGAACTGCCGTCCCGTGATATCTGGTCTCAATGGATGAAAACCTATGAAGACGAGCCTGATCCGTCAAAAGAAATGCAACAGATTTACCAGCGCATTGGGCAGGTGAAAACATTAGAACAGCAAGGCGCTAAGGTACATGTTTTCGCTGTCGATGTAGCAGACAGAGATGGCATGGTGTCGCTCAAGACAACTATAGAAGCTAAATTTGGGGCAGTTAACGGTATCGTTCATGCCGCAGGTGTTGTTGGTGGCGGCCTGATGACGCTTGAAGCCACTGCTGAAAGTCACTTGAACCTGAATAGCAAAGTGGTGGGAACTGTGTTGCTCCATCAGCTTTTTGAAGGCCAACAGCTCGACTTCATGTTGCTTTGTTCTTCGATGGGTGCGATTGCTGGCAGTCTCGGACAAGTAGAGAACACCGCTGCAAATATCTTCCTCGATACCTTTGCTCAACATCATGCAAATCCTTGTACCAGACAAGAAAACGCTACCCGAATACTCAGTGTGAACTGGGACTACTGGCTGGAAGTAGGAATGATTCTGGATTTAGCCGAACGCCATGAAAAAATCACCGGTAGCAGCATGGATATCGGGATTTTACCGCAAGAGGGAATGACCTGTTTTAACCATGTATTAGCACAGTCATTACCACAGCTGATTGTTTCTACCGCCGATCTTCCGCTACTCATAAAACAGCGTTCACAGTCTGTTGATCAAGCCATTTCTCTGTTTGAGCAAGCTGATATCAGCAATGAGCAACACCATTTCGACCGCTCAAATCTCAGCAGCGATTACCTTGCGCCAAGAAATGCTGTCGAGCAGGTTTTGGCCATGCTCTGGCAACAGCGGTTAGGTATTGATGCAGTCGGTGTTAACGACGACTTCCTTGAACTCGGGGGAGACTCGATGTTGGCCCTTCCGCTAATGGCAGATATGCGCGATGCGCTTCAATTTGATCTTCCCATAAGAGCCCTGTTTAGCGAGCAAAACATTGCCCGCATAGCAGCCTTGATAACCGATAACGAATCAGAACCCGGCTTAAGCGAGCATATTGCTGATATTTATCTGAAAGTCAGAAGCCTATCGCCTGATGAAGTTAAGAAAGTTCTGGCGGAAGAGGAGCAAGCATCGACGGTGTGACAGCAAATTTTAAGGGGCAATGATGAGCAAATAATTAATCACTGGAGGACGCTGTTTTCATGAGTCAGTTATCTAAAGACCAACAGCAACTAATGGCGCGTTTATTGAAAAATAAAGGCGTTGAATTAACAAAAACAGAATCATCAGACAACTATGTCATCACGCCAGATCAGGAAAACCGATTCGAACCTTACCCGCTGACAGATATTCAGCAGGGATACCTTCTGGGGCGAAATCAACATTTTCTGTTGGGGAACGTTGCCAGCCATGCGTATCTTGAATTCTCGATCGAGGAATTGAACGTCGAGCGTTATCAACAGGCATGGCAAAAAGTGATTGCTCGTCATGACATGCTCAGAACGGTGGTATTTAACAACGGCACTCAGCAGACACTGTCCCAAGTGCCTCATTTTGATATCGACGTGCATGACTTTAGGGATTTAGACCCAGCAGCAACAGAAAAAGCCTTGCTGGATCTTCGCGCAACGCTTTCTCATCAGGTTTTGGATGCCAGTCGCTGGCCACTTTTTGACATCCACGTCAGTTTGATTGATGAGCAGCGGCAGCGTATTCACTGGAGCTTTGATGCAATTGTCTCTGATGTTTACAGTAACTTTATCTTCCAAGAAGAGATATATCGTTGTTATTACGATGACTCTGTGGAGCTATCGCCGCTTTCTCTTTCATTCCGCGATTACGTGCTTGTGCTCAGAGATCAGCAAAGTGGCACTGCCTACCAACAAGCGGAAAAGTATTGGCAAGAGCGCATCAAAACCTTACCGGCAGCACCTTTATTGCCACTGAAAAAAGAACTGGCGGATATCAGCAAACCGCGATTTGAGCGTTTGTATCATCGACTGCCTGCAAATGAGTGGAGAAGCATAAAACAACAGGCGAAAAAACATGGTGTGACAACCACAGTGGTACTGCTGAATGTCTTTTCACATGTACTGGCCCGATGGTGTCGAGAGTCGCGGTTTACGCTGAATATGACATTGTTCAATCGTCAACCATGGCATTCAGAAATGGATCAAATTGTTGGTGATTTTACTGCCACCATGTTGCTGGCTGTAGAAGCACTGGCAGATGGTGATGACGCCGGGTTTAAAGCCAGAGCGAAGCGTATTCAGAGCCGCTTCCTTGATGATCTTGAGCAGCGAGCTTTCAGCGGTATGCAAGTACTGCAACAGTGGTCTTCTGTGTCTGAAGGTCAGCAGTTAGCACCGATTGTCTTTACCAGTGCCCTCACTGTAGGGGATGTCAGCGAACAGTTGGATACGACGAAAAAGCAGCTCGGTGAAATGGATTTCTCAATCACTCAGACACCTCAGGTGTTACTTGATCACCAAGTTTACGAGGAAGCTGGTGGCCTTTGTATTCATTGGGATCATGTGCCTGAAGCATTCCCTTCGGGTTTGCTCGACACGATGTTTGCAAGTTACACCGACATTCTCCAACAGTTGGCGGAAGCCAAAATCGACTGGGATAGCCCACTTCATATCTATTTGCCTACGGCACAGCGTGAAGAGCGCAAACGCTACAATCAAACGAACAACGAAAAAATTAATGACGCAGCGCAAACATTTTTGTTTCAACCTTTTAATCAACAAGTGCTCAAGCAGCCTGATGCGATTGCGGTTGTGGCCAGTGATATGCAGCTCAGTTATCAAGAACTCGCGCAACGTGCTTACGATCTAAATCTCACGCTTCAGGCTCGTGGTGTGAAAGCTGGTGACAAAATTGCCGTTGTCTTGCCGAAAGGCTGGCGTCAGGTCGTGGCTGTGTTGGGAATTCTGGCGGCTGGTGCAGCGTATGTTCCTATCGATCCTGACTTACCCTCATCACGTGTCAGCTGGTTGCTGCAAGAGGCGGAATGCCGTTTTGCCATTACGTTGGCTGATTTCCAGTCAGCTGACTGGCCCGATACGACAGGTAAAATTCATATTGACGCGACGCCTGTTGTTGAAAATCCCGATGCCCTGTGTTTCTGGCCCACAAAACAAGCACCTGATGCACTGGCATATATCATTTATACCTCGGGTTCGACGGGCAAACCGAAGGGTGTAATGATGAGCCATAATGCGGTCGTTAATACACTGATGGCTGTGAATGAAGGCTTCCAGATTGGCCCTGAAGACTCAGTATTTGGTTTATCAGCACTCAATTTCGATCTCTCTGTTTATGACATATTCGGCACCTTGGCCGCAGGCGCAACGCTTGTGCTGCCCGACGCAGGGCATGAGCGGGATCCCCAGCACTGGCTTGCCTGTCTGAGCAAATCGCCATGTACGGTGTGGAATACTGTTCCGGCCCTATTGCAGATGTTACTCGAGTCACTGCCACAAAATCAGTCGTTACCCTCATTCAAGACCGTAATGCTCAGTGGTGATTGGATACCTCTGGACATGCCGGAAAAAATATCTCGGGCTTGCCCTCAAGCCAACTTGTTCAGTCTTGGCGGAGCCACCGAAGCGGCGATTTGGTCGATCTACTACCCGGTTACAAATGTCGACAAGACATGGCGAAGCGTGCCTTATGGCCTGCCGATGGCTAACCAGACCTTTTTTGTCCTCGATGATGCATTTCAGTCTTGCCCTGATTGGGTGACGGGTGATTTGTACATTGGCGGGGTAGGGCTGGCGCAACGCTACTGGCGAGATGATGAGAAAACCCGCTCACGCTTTGTAAGACATCCACAGACCGGCGAGCGACTCTACAAGACAGGCGATCTGGGTTGTTTCCATCCCTCTTCTGATGATTCGCCGGGTTATATCGAGTTTCAAGGGCGTGAAGATCAACAGATTAAACTTGGTGGTCATCGCATTGAGTTAGGTGAGATAGAAACACTGTTGAACTCTCATCCTGCCGTCAAACAAGCAGTGACCTCACTGGTTGGGGATACGTCGTTAAAGAGTGGAAATCAACAGCGCCTTGTTGCCTACATTCTGACTGAAGAAAATCATATAGATAAAGCACAGTTACAACAATTTCTCGCTGAGCAACTGCCACGTTATATGTTGCCGAGCGCCTATATCGCAATAGACAGTATTCCGCTGAATAATAACGGTAAGGTAAACCGAAAAGCGCTACCAATTCCTGACTTCACCGCCGAACGAAAAGCGGCGTATGTCGCGCCGGCCAGCGATATGGAGAGAACCATTCAGGGTGTTATTGCGGGCAGGTTACTGACACCAGAACTGAGTGTCACTGAAAATCTGTTTGACCTCGGCGCAAGCTCGCTAGACATCGTTGCCATTCATAAAGTGCTCGAAGATCAACTTAAGCTCACGATTTCAGTCCTCGACCTCTTTGAAAAACCCACCATACGCCTGTTGGCTGAGTCGCTTGATGACCAAGGTAAAGAGGGGTTAAGTCTTATGGAACAGGCCCGCAAAGACATTCAGTCTCGTCGTCGCCGCACCAGCAGGCCCGCAAAAGGCGAAACGCCTCAGCATGGAGAAACCGCATGACTTCCGTAACAGAACATCCTGACGCGATTGCCATCATTGGCATGGCGGGTCGTTTTCCACAAGCAAATGATATCGACGAATTTTGGCGCAATCTGGTTGACGGTGTGGAATCTATCAACACATTTAGCGCAGATGAACTGCGCGAGTCGGGGTTCGATGAGTCCGATATCCAAAGAGAAAACTTCATTGGTGCAGCTGCAATCCTTGATGACATTGATATGTTTGATGCCGACTTTTTCCAGTGCACGGCGTATGAAGCCACCATGCTGGATCCACAACAGCGGTTCTTTCTGCAATGTTGCTGGCATGCTTTGGAGCACGGAGGGTATCGCCCGGATGTGGCGGGTGATGTTGGTGTTTTTGCTGGGGCTGGTATCAGCACGTATTTATTAGCTGCCGCGCCAAAAACGACAGGCGGTGGGCTAACAAAGCTATTGCAACTCTTGATGGGGAATGACAAAGATTATCTTGCGTCCCGCGTGTCTTACAAGCTTGATCTTACTGGCCCCAGTATTTGTGTGCAGAGTGCGTGTTCTACATCCCTCCTCGCTGTACACACCGCAGCGCAAAGTCTGCTCAATGGCGAATGTCGTATGGCTCTGGCCGGCGGTGTTGATATTTCTGTGCCACAGAAAATGGGCTACGAGTATCAGGAGGGAATGATCTTTTCCCCTGACGGTCATTGTCGCGCTTTCGATGCCGACGCAAAAGGGACAGTCGCCGGAAACGGCGCCGGTGTGGTGTTGCTGAAACGCTTAGATGATGCGCTGAAAGATGGCGATAACATCATGGCCGTTATTCGCGGCTCTGCGGTGAATAATGATGGCGCGAATAAAATCGGCTATACCGCTCCAAGTATTCAGGGACAGGCAAAGGTAGTAGCTGATGCGCTGGCATTGGCTGATGTGTCCGTTGAGAGTATTGATTATATCGAGGCGCATGGCACAGGAACGGCGCTTGGCGATCCCATTGAGGTCAGGGCGCTAACTCAGGTATTCAGGAGTGAAACCCAAGCGAACCAATTCTGCGGATTAGGCTCGGTCAAAACCAACATCGGTCATCTCAATGCTGCAGCAGGTATCGCCAGTCTCATTAAGACAGTCATGGCGCTGAAGCACGGGAAGATCCCACCGAGTTTGCATTATCAGCAACCTAACCCAGAGATTGATTTTGCCAACAGCCCTTTCTACGTCAATAACTGCTTACAAAACTGGCCAGAGAGGGCACATCCTCGTCGTGCTGGCGTCAGCTCGTTTGGTTTTGGTGGCACGAACGTGCATATGGTACTTGAGCAAGCACCAGTAAAATCCGAAAACAGCAATACTCTGCAAGGTCCTGTGCTTATCCCTCTTTCTGCTACCTCTGAACCGCAACTTAAGGAGTTGGCGCAGAAATACATTCACTGCCTTGAGCAGACTGAGCCACCTGAATTAGCGTCGATCAGTTTCACCGCCATGGAGGGGCGTAAACATTTCACTCATAGGTTGGCATTGTTGAGTGACAGCACATCAACCCTGACGAAACAACTCAACGATTTTGTGGCAAATAAATCGGTTTCTCAGGGCTGGCAGGGCAGTGAAAGCGATTCAAAAATGATAGCAGCCTTATTCACGGGTCAGGGGGCACAGTACCCTGACATGGCTAAAGACCTATATCAACAGCAGCGTCATTTCCGCGATGCATTAAATAAGTGTGCCAAAGGCTTAGAGCAATGGCTTGATGCGCCATTACTGGATGTGTTGTTCGGCCGTAAAGAAGACCAAGCTTTATTGGCACAAACCGCCTATGCACAACCTGCTTTGTTTGCCGTGGAATATGCACTATATGAAATGTGGACATCGGCCGGGGTCGAATTCAGCCATGTTGCTGGCCACAGTGTCGGAGAAATCGTGGCAGCCTGTGTTGCGGGTGTATTGAGTCTCGATGATGCGTTGACCTTAATTGCTGCAAGAGGACGATTAATTCAGTCTCTTCCAGCTGAAGCTGGCGGCATGGTGGCAGTATTCTCCGACCGAAAAACTATTGAAACCTTGCTGCTGAATTATCCCTCTCTGACCATTGCGGCTGAGAATGGGCCGCGACATCAAGTGATATCGGGCGAAAAGGATAAGTTAGATAATGTCGTGCGCGAGATTTCAGCGTGCGATATTGAAAGTCGCGCCCTCAATGTCTCTCATGCGTTTCATTCATCGATGTTGGATTCGATACTTGATGAATTTGAAAACGTCGTGGCCTCACTAACACTGAATCCGCCTAAGATCCCAGTGGTCTCGAATGTGTATGGCCGCACCCTTACTGATGATGAAATTACGCAACCAGCATATTGGCGAGCGCATGTCAGAGAGCCAGTGCTTTTTCAAGACGGTGTTCGCGAATTGGAAAGACTTGGGGTGGACGTGTATGTGGAATGTGGGCCGCACCCTGTTCTGAGCAGAATGGGCCCAAGTTGTCTGATTGATTCCAATCAGGACGTCCCGAATGAAAAATGGCTGCATTCACTACATCATCAGCAGCATGACAAAGCACAGATGTTAAAATGTGCAGCCGCTCTTTACAGTGCTGGCGTAGATATACGCTGGGCTGAACTTGAAGACCATCAACACTGCCAACGTGTTCCACTTCCCGGTTATCCTTTTGCCCGCGAGAGATACTGGTTGTCAGATGTCGACCGTGGGCTGCAATCACGCTCTGCTGATGTTGAGATACCGGTCTGGCAATCACTCATCACCGCAGGTAGTCAAGCTGCTGAAAGAGGGATTGAATCACTGGGGTTATCGGCCTTGATGCAACAAGAGCGGTCGCTGATTCAACTGGCGCAGGTGTTCATTGTTCGTGCCTTCAGGGAAATGTCGCTTTTTACTGCGACAGAGCGATTTTACCCTCTTGAAACACTGATCAGCGAAGGAAAGGTTCTCCCACAATATACCCAGCTATTCGAACGTTTCATCCAAGCCTTGGTTGAGGATGGCCTGTTAAGAAAACAAGGGGACACTTACGGACAACTGAGCAACGTTGGTGACGACGTGTTACCCCAGTACATCGAAGCGTGTAGTGACGCTTTCGCTCAAAATACGGTATTTGAAACGGTATTTTTACAGTCTGGGAAGCAGCTTGCAGACGTACTGACGGGCAGGATGACGGCATTAGAGGCGATGATGGGGAATACCTCTGTCGATGAGGTCCGTGACATTTATGCTGACTTACCGACATCCCGCTATTTTAACAATGTGTTGCGTGAGACCGTTGCCGAATGGGCCAGAGCTGTACCGAAGGGCACGCCGCTTCGTATTCTGGAAATAGGTGCGGGCACAGGCGCTACCAGTGAGCAACTGCTTCCCGTTTTACCTGCTGATCGCTGTCAGTATGTGTATACCGACGTGTCACCGCTGTTTCTTCAAGTCGCGGCTCAGCGCTTTGAGCAACATACCTTCGTTGAATACACACTTTTCGATATCAATAAAGACCCCTGTAGCCAAGGTTTCGACGCTCACAGTTTTGATCTGATTGTGGCATCAAATGTACTTCACGCGGGTGACGATTTACGTAAAACCATGGGCTATGTCAGTCAGTTGTTAAAACCGGGTGCTCATCTACTGATGTATGAGATCGTCAATGAAACTCTCATTGGTGAGTTAACGACCGGTTTGTTGTTACCACTGGTTCAGGATACTGACCTACGGGGTATTCAGCCCTTTATGACACAGCCGCAATGGCAGTCATTATTGATGGAGCTGGGCTTCAGTGATTTTGCTGAGTTACCGGGTGAACAGAGTGAAGCATCCGTTTTAGGGGAACGGATTTTGCTTGCCCAACAAGCGCAGAATGTCACTCGCCTGCAACCCGCTTCTCCGTTTTATCAGTTGGACTGGCAGTACTCTGGTATCTCTGCAGATTCTTCAGCCTCACAGCTCTCGGAGCCGAGCCAGTGGTTAGTCTTTGCAGACTGCACCGGGCAGGCTGATGCCGTTACTGAATTATTGAAGGGCAATCAACAGACGGTCCATCAGATATTGCCTTCTGCATCCTCACAAAATATGCGGCAGTTGCTTGAGACGGTATTCAATAAAGATACGACTGAGCCTGTTCACCTACTTTATTTCTGGGGGCTGAATAGTCACCTCGATCTTGATGTTGAAACCGAGGATCTAAATCGACAACAAACAGACCTCTTCAGTGATCTATTGGACTTGCTGGCAGAGTTATCACAGGTGGATAAGTCCAATCTTCGATCCCTGAATATCTTTACACGGGGAACGCAAATACCTTCAAAGGCGACTGACAGTGCTCAGATTGAAATCGCACAGTCAACACTTTGGGGCTTCTCTCAGGTTGTAGCGTTGGGGCACCCGGAGCTGAAAGTCAAACTTATCGACCTTGACCATTCAGTCAGTGACGAGGCAAACGCAACCCAGCTACTTGGACAACTTTTTGCCTCGGAAAGTACCGGTGAATATCAGCTGGTCCTGCGTGATAACGACTGCTACTGGCCGCGGTTACAGAGCGTTTCCGCACCCTCCGCTCAATCAACGAGCCTACCTATTGATGAAGACGGTTGGTATTTGATTGCGGGCGGTTTGGGTGGCTTGGGGTTAGAAACCGCGGATTGGCTCGCTGGTCTCGGAGCAAAAAACATACTCCTGATCGGGCGTAATAAAGCCTCACAGCTTGCGGAAGATGCCGTTAAAAGACTCAGAGAAAGAGGCGTGAATGTTGAAATCGGTCTGGTGGACATTACAGACCCAGACGCACTTCAACGTATGGTTTCTGAGCTTAACCAGCCGATTAAAGGTGTCGTACACAGTGCTGTTGTCAGAGACTCTGAACAGCTCTCGGGTATGACGCCACTTGAACGTGCCCAGGCGGTGCTCGCACCTAAGCTTCAAGGCGCATGGAATCTGCACCGTATCACCCTAGATCAGCCACTGGACTTCTTTATTCTTTATTCCTCTTCGGTGTCTCTTGTGCCAGCGCGAGGGCTACCAGAGTACGTGGCGGGTAATGCTTTTCTTGATTCACTTGCCCATTATCGTATTGCGAGCGGATTACCTGCTCTAAGTGTGAGTTGGGGGGCTTGGTCAGACGTGGGTACGGTGGCAGACCCGCAGCAGTTGAAGCGTCTCGAGCAAGGCGGGCTGAGAAGTTTCTCACCCTCGCAGGCTCTCGAACACTTAAATACTCTGCTTAACAGTGATAAACCCTCTGCGCATTTCGGGGTGATGGACGTTGAGTGGCCAGTCTTGGTGCAACATTACCCTGAACATCAATTGAACGGGTATTTCAGTCGCTTACCGGGTATGGGCGAGAATAAGGTACTTGCACAACACAATACTCTACCCAATGAGGCTGACGCTCAGCATGACCTGAGGCAGGTGTTGCTTGATGAAACGCAAGCGGAAACTCGGCGAAATGTCTTGACTGAGTATCTGCAAAAGCGGGTTGGCGTGTTGCTGCGTTGCCCGGCAGACGAAGTGCCGGTATCAACTGACCTCATGCAATTGGGTGTTGATTCCCTGATGTTCCTCGACCTGATGAATGGCCTCAATCAGACATTGAAAATTCAGGTTAGACCGAATGAACTGATGGCAGACCTCAGAATTGAATCCATTTGCCGTGTCATTCTTGACGCGATTTGGAATGTCTCAGGCACAGATAAAAACGACCTCCCGCTAAAGGCAGATAAAAGTCAGGCCTTTGCACCGTTTCCATTGACCGATGTTCAGCAGGCTTATTGGATTGGGCGAGATCAAAACATGGATCTCGGGAATGTTGCTTGCCATGGATACTTAGAAATTGATTGTCAGCATTTAGATATTCCAGCACTTCAGCATGCGTGGAATCGCATGGTATCCCGCCACGCGATGCTACGCTGCATTATCATGCCAGACGGCCAGCAGCGGGTTCTGTCAGAGGTACCTGACTATGTAATTGCCTGCGACAACTTAATTTATGTTTCTCCGAAAAGCCGAGAGGAGAAACTGCTGTTATTCCGTCAGCAACTATCACATCGTGTACCTTGCACCAGCGAGTGGCCGTTATTTGAAATTCGGACCACAAAGATTGATAGAGATACAACTCGCTTGCACATCAGTCTCGACAACATCATGACTGATGGACGCAGTATCGGCACTATGCTGAACGAGTGGATACAGATGTATCGCCTCCCCGATCAGACACTGCCAGAGCTGGATTTGGCATTCCGTGATTATGTGGTCTCTCTCGAAGCCTACCGTGAAACCGAAGACTACCAGCGAGCTAAAACGTATTGGACCGAACGACTGGATAAGGTTTATCCAGCGCCACAGTTGCCGCTGGCCAAAGAGGCCGCTCAGGTTTCCTCTCCTGAATTCCATCGTCGATCGTTCCATCTGTCTTCTGAACAGTGGCAAGTTCTGAAAAAACGTGGGGCTGAACTGGCTGGATTAACGCCGTCAGGCTTACTCTTATCGGTCTACGCGCAGGTTTTAGCTTATTGGAGTGAATCACCCAAGTTCACCTTAAATGTCCCGACATTTAACCGTATGCCTGTGCACCCACAGGTAAACGATATTGTGGGTGAATTTACCTCTTTGATTCTCCTGAGCCTGGACTTCAGCGACGTTGCCTCCTTCCGGTCGAGAGCGACAAGCTTACAGAAGCAGCTTTTGCAGGATCAGGCCTATGACAGTTTTTCTGGTATTCAGGTGTTACGTGAACTTGTCCGACATACTGGCTCGCCCGAGCAAGCGAATATGCCCGTGGTATTTACCAGTACATTCGGGCTTGCAGAGCAAATCGACGCTGACTTCAGTGATAAAGAGCGCGAAACACAGCAACTTCTTGGTGAACAGGTTTACACCATCAGCCAGACGCCACAGGTATATATCGATAACCATGTTCATGATCATGGAGGACAATTGAATGTCTATTGGGATTGCGTTGATGAAATGTTCCCGGCTGATGTGCTTGATGACATGTTCGCTGCTTACACGGAGTTATTGACAGCGCTTGCCAATGATGAGGATATCTGGGAATCAACGCATCCGGTAACCCTCAATAAGGAGCAGCAAGCAAAACGTGACGCTTACAATGCAACGGATAACCCTGAATATCTTCCTGACAATGCAGATCTCCTCAAAGGCTTCTTGTCACAGGTTGCTGAGTGTCCAGATAAGCCTGCATTGATAACCACTGAGCAACAACTGAGCTATCACCAGCTGTTTGATTACGCTCGCTGGGTGGCATGGCGTTTACAAAAATCCGGGGTGAAGCCGGGTGATCGTGTTGCTTTGTTATTACCAAAAGGGTGGCAGCAGGTAGCGGCGGTATTGGGAACCCTGGGCTGCGGTGCAACTTATGTTCCACTCGATGACGGTCTGCCTGAGCAGCGATTGGTGACTTTGTTAGAGAGCGCTGTTCCTCAGCACATTATCGTACTTTCAGACTCGACGCTGCCTATAAAATTGTTCTCTAACATACCAGTATTGCCTCTTCCGCAATGGCATGACGCCGAGCAGTATTTGAATGATGCAGTGGACTTTGAGTTTATTTCCTCACCTCCGCAGCAGCTGGCTTATATCATTTATACCTCAGGCTCTACGGGCGTTCCAAAGGGCGTAATGGTAGACCATCGTGGCGCATTAAATACCGTTTTAGATATAAATACTCGGTTTAATGTGACCCATCAGGATGTTGTCTTCGGCCTCTCTGCACTCAACTTCGATTTATCTGTTTACGATATCTTCGGAACATTGTCAGCAGGCGCTAGCCTGTTACTGCCTGATTCCGAGGGCACCAAAGATGCCGCTCACTGGGTTGAGCTGGTGGAAAAACATCAGGTCACCGTCTGGAATAGCGTACCCGCACTGTGCCAAATGCTGCTGAGCCAAGCTGCCAGCCTTGAGGATTCCGTTCTAAACTCACTGCGTGTTGTGATGTTAAGCGGCGATTGGATCCCGCTCTCACTGCCACAGGAGGTCAGTGATCTCGCTAATCGGGCCGAATTATTCAGCTTGGGTGGCGCTACGGAAGCCTCGATTTGGTCCATCTTTTACCCTGTACACAAGGTGGACAGCCGTTGGCGGAGTATTCCTTACGGTATGCCACTGGCGAATCAGGGCTTCCATGTTCTCAATTCACAGTTAGCCCCATGTCCTGACTGGGTGATAGGGGAGCTTTACATCACAGGGGCTGGTCTCGCTAAGGGCTATTGGCAAGATCAGGGAAAAACAACATCAGCGTTTATTCGACATCCTGTGACTGGCGAAATGCTCTACCGAACCGGCGATACAGGACGGTTCCATCCAGAGGGACATATCGAATTTCTTGGGCGAAATGATGATCAGGTAAAAGTGAACGGTTACCGGATTGAGCTGGGTGACGTTGAAGCGTCTTTATTGGCGCTGCCCATGGTGAAAGAAACCCTGGTGATTGCTGTAGCTGACCTGAGTGATGTAAGCGGTAATACTCGCCCTGCGAAAGGAGCGGCGAGGCGAAAACAACGCTTACTTGCTTATTGTGTTATTAATCAAAGTGCGACGACGGATGACGAGTCGGCTATTACTGCGATGAAAGGTGAGTTGAGCCGTTCCTTACCTGATTACATGATTCCCAGCCACTTTATTCTGCTCAACAGTATGCCCTTAACGGCAAACGGAAAGGTCAATCGCCGTGCTTTACCTGCGCCGGACCTCAGTAAAGCAACGAATATCCAGCCCTCAGAAGCTCGCACTGCTACTGAAAAGAGCCTGTTGCAGGCTTGTCAGCAGATTCTGGGTCGACAGGTTGGTTTGGATGATCACTTCTTTGATATCGGTGGTGACTCTCTGTCAGCCACAAGGCTGAGCGTCGCTTTGAAGGATGAGGGACTGGCACTCTCCGTTCGTCAGGTCTTTATGACGCCAAGCTTGAGAGACATGGCTTCGGCCTGCACCGGAAGCGGCGATACAAAAGATCTGGTGACACTTAATAAGTATGCTGCAGGTCAACCTAACTTGTTTTGTCTGCATGGCAGTGATGGAGATGTTTTTGTCTTCAAACAACTTGCCGATCAACTGGCCGATCACATCAACATCATCGGTATTCAGGCTCCTGAAGCTTCTCAAGCCCCAACGCTTGAAGACATTGCTGCTCAATATATCCAGATGATTAAACAACAGCAAAGTTCGGGCCCTTATTACCTCTGTGGTTTCAGTTCAGGTGGTGTATTGGCTTGGGAAATGGCGAAGCAGTTACAACGCGCTGGCGATACGGTAGACAAGGTCATATTGATAGACAGTGGATTTTTACCGAGGCAACTGGTCGAAAAACCGTTAGTGACTCTCACTATGTTCGCTGCGTCGCTTGGCTTGCCGATTGATCCATTACCAGTCGACGAATTAGCACTGAAAAATCTCGCTTGTATTGAACATCAACCTACGTCGCTTGATGACTTTACAGATATTGATAGCGAGGCGGTGCAGCACTATTTAGAGGTACTGTCTGAAAACACGCCTCTGGTCAGTGGCGTTCAGTTGGGTGCCGATGAGTTATCACAGCGCTTTTCAGTCTTTCAACATTACGTTGAATTGACCTCGCAATATGAAGTGAAGCCAATAAACGGCGTACCAGTCTTACTGCTTCAAACTCTGGCAACCCAAGATACACCTCGATTGGATAAGCGTTGGCAGCGATTGGCTGATGAGTTTCAAGCGATGAACATAGAAGGAAATCATTTGACATGTATGCAGGCTGCGCACGTTGCGAATATTGCAAATTACATTGACCAGCATGTCCAACCTGCCCTTGATGGTGATGCGGTTACGGCCAATGGTGATGAAGAAACAGGAAATATGCCGGAGACACTATGTTAAATACAATCAATCAAACGCCATGGTTTCAACTGAGTAAAGCGAATGACCCGTCTATACGGCTGTTTTGCTTTCCTTTCGCAGGTGGTGGCGCGTCCGCTTATCGTCATTGGGAAAAAGCAATGCCCGATCACGTTCAAACGTGCCGGGTACAGCTGCCGGGAAGAGAAAATCGAATTAAAGCATTCCCAATTCGCGAGATGAATACGCTGCTCAATGCGTTGGCAATTGAAATACAGCCACTGCTTGATCGTCCTTTCGCTTTTTTCGGCCACAGTATGGGGGCGATTGTTGCCTATGAGCTTGCTCGTAAACTTACCGACAAGGGGTATCAGCCAGATATTTTGTTTGTCTCCGGGTGCAGACCACCTCACATCGTTGACACTCAACCCATTCACCACCTCTCAACGCCCGAGTTTGTTGATGCATTGAAGTCTAGAGGAGGAATACACGAAGAGTTACTCAACAGTGCGGAGTACATGGCGATGGTTGAGCCCACTTTGCGGGCTGACCTTGAGTTGATTGAGTCTTGGCACAGAGACTTCGATACCCCCTTATCATGCCCTCTACATGTTTTTGCTGCTTTGGATGACAAAGTTTCGCCAATCGAAGTGACGCATGAATGGGCTAAATACAGCACTCTTCCTCTTATTTCCCACAGCCTGAAGGGGGGACATTTCTTTGTTCAAGATCCAACACAAAACGTCACTGGACGAGTAGCCAGCGCATTGAAGCCCTACGAAAGAAACAAAAATAAAAAACACATAATTTGAGCAGCTTAATCGCTACATGATAGGAGATGTTAAAAATGCCATCTGATTTAAACGTTTTAATGGAGATGATTGCCTCAGAACATGCGAATGCTGATGATTTTGCCAATGTAAAATTACCTGATTCTATGAAGGCGCTGGTGACGTTACGTGAAGAACAGGAGATGTTTGTTGGAATGGAATCTGAGGATAAAGATCCGCGGCAATCACTGCATTATATAGACGTGCCAATACCAGAAGTAGAGGCGGGTGAAGTTCTCGTTGCAGTTATGGCGTCAGGTATTAATTACAACACGGTTTGGTCATCCATTTTCGAGCCATTGTCTACTTTTCAGTTTCTTTCTCAGTTTGCTCAGTACTACCCTCGAAATAAAAAACACTGCCTTGATTACCATATTATGGGAAGCGATGCGTCCGGTGTGGTTGTGAAGGTAGGTGACGGCGTAACACTATGGAAGCCTGGTGATCGGGTTGCTGTCAATCCCTCAGTGGCCACACTTTTGAAACACCAAGGACACAGCGATGGTGTCAAAGATCCCGACGGCAGAGCTTGGGGTTTTGAAACAAACTTCGGAGGATTAGCTCAGTTTTGTCTTGTTCAGGAAACGCAACTAATGGCCAAACCAGAGCACCTTAGTTGGGAGGAAACAGCCTCACTGGCACTGGTTTCAGGTACCGCATACAGAATGTTAGTTTCTGAGAATGGTGCAAAAATGAAGCAGGGTGATAACGTACTCATATGGGGTGGTGCGGGTGGTATGGGCTCTCTCGGTATCCAATATGTGCTCAATGGTGGTGGCAATCCAGTTGCTGTCGTATCTGGTGAAGAGAAAGCACAGTTAGCCAGAAAACTCGGTTGTAAACTGATTGTTGACAGACAGAAAGGGCGCTACCGGTTTTTTAAAGAAAATGGAGAGGAGAATCAGCGACATCTTGTTGCGTTCAGGGCCGCGGTTGAACGCTTGCTGGAAAATGAACAGGTTGATATTGCCTATGAGCACACGGGGCGTGAAACATTTGGTGCCAGCGTGTTTGTGGCTAAGCGAGGAGGTAAAGTTGTAACCTGTGGTTCAACGACGGGTTATCAACATTCCTTTGATAATCGATATTTATGGATGCACGTGAAATCGATTATAGGCTCGCATGGTGCGAATTTCACAGAGGCTTATGAAGCAAACAGGCTTGCCTGTCAGGGTAAAATTAATCCTGTTGTATCTGATGTGTATACATTAGAAAGTGCTGCCGACTCTGTTGTTAAAGTCAAAGCTAATGAACATGTCGGAAAAATAGGTATTCTCTGCTTAGCGGATAAAGAAGATTTGGGTATTAGAAATACTGAATTACGTGAAAAGGTCGGCGAAGATAAAATAAATATATTTCGTGATTATGCCCGTCAAAAAAGAGCAGTAGAAGAACAGGATAACGTTGCATGAATAAGTAAAAAAAGTACAAGTTAGAGTCAAAAAATAACCACCTGCAAACTGGTGGTTATTTTTATAAAAATTTATGAGAGTTCACCTGCTCTCTAATAAGAAAACGATGTTTCTATAATAAGAAGCCTTTAGAAAAAAATGTGATTTAGTCGCTATATTTATGCACTTGTTTGACCGACATCATCCTAAATGGTAATGATAATAATTATCGTTTGTATGGTGGTTGTAGCGAATAGATTATGGGTACTCAGCGTGTTCTTTTTGATGAGTTCTTGCGGATTAATAGTAATGAAAATCAAGCAAGCCAATCACTTACCCAAAGTATGGCTATTCCCATGTCTTGGGATGTACCAGAGGAGTATGGGGAAGGTCGAGTCGTCGTTATTCCGTTAATGGGGGGGCGACACTTGTGATCATGGAGTGTTGTTTTCATGAAAACATAGAGATCTTCTCAAACCAAGCTACAGTGGAAAGCCTGAGTTTTACGGTATGCGTTCAAGGTACATTAAGGAATGTTTGCCAGGGGCGTCCGGATATAAAAATACAGAAGAATGAGACTCTGTTTGCTCGCTATAAAGAAGAGCCACAGAAAATGTCATCCATTTTTAATGCTCATGAAGAAAACTGCTTCATTACGATACAACTAGGTTCTGAATGGCTAAAGTCTGATCCTAAAAGCCTTCACGCTGATGTTTTTAATAATCCATTTTGGCAAGGTATATATAAGTCAGGGCCTGTATCAAGATTAATGCTCACCGTTTCTCAGGACATTATAAATGCAACAAAAGAGGCGGATGTACAAAACCACTATATTTCAGCCAAGGTACTCGAACTTTGGTCTCATCAACTCAAGTTGCTGGAACGTCTGGCTACAGTCTCTAATCAAAAAGTGGTCAAGTTAAATGCACAAGATGTTGCTGTTATTCATCAAGTGGCAGACATTCTCATTGACGAAATGGCAAACCCTCCTGGGTTACTTGAGTTATCACGCCGTGTTGGAATTAATGACTTCAAGTTGAAAAAGGGGTTCAAACAGATTTACGGAACAACAGTGTTTGGTTTCTTACACACACACCGCATGGAGACAGCCAGAGCATTAATTAAAGACCGCCAATGCTCAGTGTCTCAAGCAGCCGCAAAAGTAGGTTTCAAAAGCCCAAGTCACTTCTCAATGGCGTTCAAGCAAGTTTATGGTGTAACACCCAGACAAATATTGGACTTGGCATAATAAGAGTATTAAAAATTTTAAGCGTGGAAGGCTTATTCAGGAGTGAATGCGTTGTGACGTAAGTAAATGCTGTGAATTCAAAATGATAGATAAAAGTAGTTCTAATAGTGATATCGGAATGCCTGAAGAGTACACACAAATGCGACGGAATGGTGACATTTATGTAAGCTGCCATGTCTTTCCAGTTAGCGGTGAACCAACAATTCGAGATAGTGGTTTGAAAGTTAATCACAGTCTAGTTACGTCATCAAAGCGAGTGCGTGGATAGCCCTTGCTTTGAATGAGCTCCGAGAGTTAGATGAAACCCCGTATTTTCCTTTCCAAAACCTAGCCAGTTCTTTATCTAATCTTTTAGATGCCAACATAGTTTTGATCACCACAGTGACCAAAAACGCCAATTTTCGATGGTAGTCAGGCTAGATATATGAAAATTCATATAGAAAATTGGGTGAAAGTTATGAGAGTAGGGTGGTGAATTGTGGGATTTAGATTTAATTAATTGATTTATAGTATTTTTATCTAAAGGCTTAGACTAGGAAATTTATTCTGATAAAGAGATGGTTCTTAAGAGAGAAATTGGTACGACCGAGTGGATTCGAACCACCGACCCCCACCATGTCAAGGTGGTGCTCTAACCAACTGAGCTACGGTCGTATTACGCTTTGTTTCTCTCGAAAGCGGGATGAATATTAGCGGCAACCTTGCTGCTAAGCAAGCGATTAACCGCAACTTTTTGTACTTTTAAGTCCGTTTGATGAAAAGGTGTTCATTACGTTCGCATATCAAACACATTTTCTCGTTTAAGGCCCGTTGGGCGAGGTGAATGTTTAAATCGATACGAAGATTTCGGTGATATCATACCTATCGGATGAGTCGGATATTGCACCGCTCGAACAAAGACTTCCAATAAAAGACATGATCTTTTACTGATTTTTTATAAAGTTGGTAGTGAAGGCCGGTAAAGTAGGCTGTTTTATATTCATCAAACTGACGGGGGCTGTCCGCATAGAGCGCAATTTTTTCTAAAGAGGGGGACACATCCAGATACATGGTGTCTATGGATGACAGGTAGGGCTGTATTTTCTTGATGTAAAACTCATCAAACACATTCCTCAGGTACTTTGCTTTGGTTTGATTGATATTTTCACCACATAAAATCCGATGGTCATTTTCTTCAAGCTGTTTGTTTATTGCCGTTAACCAGCGTCGACTCTCATCGATAGACAGAAACAGGCTTCCGAGCATTTTTTGCTTTTCAATCGTTTCTTGCCACGGCGTCACTGAAACCTCGAGGCCATTGGGTGACTGCACAGATGCGAAAGCTGAAATGGCGGACACGACAGCGGTTCGTGGCGTGGCTTCGTTAACATTGAGCATGGTAGCGGGAAGCACCAGTTGTTTGTTCCAGGCATCGCTGCCGCCAATTGCATTCCAGTATCGGGTCGGTAGCTGGCGTGTTTTTACGTCAATGGCTTCTTGGAGCTCTTTCTTTATATCTACGTCTTCAACCAGCGGCATGCATGCGTTGGCTTTTCTTAAAAACGTAATTTCGTAGTCCAACAGCCTGAACGGATCCTGAATTTTACCCAGCACAGAATTGCGCTCTGCAATTAACTCAAACAAACCGCATTTGCGAAGGTCGTAGGCGTCGAGCAGGCCAAATCTCACATCTTCAATAGGTTGAATAAGTTCGCGTTTACGGGGGAGCGGCACTTTGTAGGAGTCAGCAAGCGCTACGGTGTCAGAATCAGTAACATTCGCCAGTCGTTGCTGATAGGTTTTGAACAAATCTGCAGTGTTGTCGTCTGATTGACATCCTGTCATTACGATGAGTAAGCAACAAATAACTAACTGACGCAAAATGTGACACTCCATGGCCGACTTTTTTTATTCATTACGAAGTATATTGGATTCAGGACTAGATAGAAGGAAAAAAGTCAGCGTGTTTCAGTGGAAGAGAAACCACAGAAGTGGCTTCATCTCTTTGTTTTATTTATTAAATGAAGTCTAGGTAGATAGGGATTTTCTGCTTTGATGACGAAGAACTAGGCTCGGTACTACGATCAAGAGCAGTGAAATACTTGTTGCGCCTGCACTGAGGTAAAAGGCGAAATGGTAGTTGATGTACTCGCCGATGAAGCCAAAAGCAAGTGCTGCGGTCAGAGTGCCCAACTGAATACCGTTACTGAAGAGGGTCGTCGCGACGCCCCGCTGAGTTGGCATCATATCTTGTAAAATGACCATGCCCAGTGTGGCAGTGGTGCCAATGAAAATACCGTTGAGTATTTGGAGTACAAACATCTGCCATATTGCTGTTGTTTGGGACATCGCAAGTGAGAAGATCACACCACAGGTTACGCCGAACGCCACCATCCGCTTTGCGCCAAAATATTTCACCAACAACCCGCCACCAATCATAATTGGAATCTCAATGAACGCCGCGAGGCCAAACAGTTTTCCTACCCATGACGAGGCGACCTGCATTTCATTCATGATGTAGAGAGGCAGGCTGATAATGTAAAGGTTGTTGGCGAAGAACATCAGCCAGACGGCAAGGGCAAAAAGCACCACTTTTGGGATGGTGTACCAAGGCGTGAAGGATGCTACTCGCGCTTGGTTGGTATCTGAATCTTTGTCAGTCGTGTCGCCTGTTTGTGTTTTGACATCTGGCAGCATAAAAACCACCAAGATGATATTGACCAGTGAGATGGCTGCCGATATTGCAAAGGTAAAGGTGAATCCATAGGCGTCATGGCAGATGAATGCCAGCGGCGGCCCTAATACCCATGCAATCGCAATGCAGGCACGCGATGAGGTCATCAACAAGTGACTGTCAGTATCGGGTTGAGAATCAGCATATTCTCGGATCAATGCAAAGATCTGGGGCAGTGTCAGCGCATTAAATGAAAATATGGCGATAGCGACTGTCAGTGCGACAACGTAACTTCGTGTGGCGGCAAAGACTAATGATGCCACCAGCGTACAGACGAGCCCGAGCAGAATCAGTTTTTTTCGAGCAATGCCCCGGTCAGAAAAGGTGGCTATCCACTGTGATACCAAAATACCACTGGTAATAGACAAACAAAGAAAAACGCTGACCATCAGTGGCTTTGCTTCAAGAGCTTCAGTCAGATATAGCGTCAGCAGAGGCGTCATAAACGCACCCGCCAGACCACACAATAGGCAGGTGGTGACGAATGTGATGACGGTAGGAGAGAGTTTCATTGGTGCTCCAGAGCAATGACAGATGTGAATTTCAACGTGCTCTAGATTACTGTGTACATCCGATGTGTTGTGATAAAAATCGGTCCAGAAATAATGAAATCCATTCAAATTTCATGACGTTGATGGGAGTATTTGAGTATATGTGTGTCATTCTGTGCTGGGAAAACCTTACTTGCTGGCGCAGTCATTTTCAGATGCAAACATAATATGAAACCACAAATAGAAGCGATTAGTAGTGACAACAAGGTGAGCTGGCGTTTCGCAAGATTCGATTGGCAAGGACGACAACACAAGGCGGGCGACGAACTGAAATGTAGCGGCTGGCATTATCACAACGAGTATGAGTTAGTACTCTATCAAGACCCTGATGCGCTATTTACCGGCAATATTTTTGCCGGGGATTATATTGGTGAGCCGTCTCATAACACTATGTTGCTCTATGGCCCCGGCTTGCCACATATGATATCTGGTCGAGTGAACACAGTGTCTGAAAATGGCATTGTTACTTATGTTTTATGGTTTTCTCCGCAATGGATAGAAGAGATCATCACTGCTGTTCCTGCCTTATCGACCCTTAGGACCACGCTCGATAAATCAACAAAAGGGTTAACGTTCAGTCAGGATACCGTCGGTCGGGTGGCAGATATCATGAATCGAAATCCCACCTTATTGGGTCCGGCAAGACAATTTTCAGTTGTCATCGATATTTTGTTGTTATTGGCTGAGGATACAAGCAGTAAGACAGTGAATAAGGTGGACTATGGCTTTGTGCCTGTTGTTGATGATCGTGCAGAGTGTCGGGTCGATATGGCACGGCGCTATATAGAGCAGCATTATCAACAGCCCATTTATGTTGCTGATCTTTGCCGCCATTTACACATGAGCGAAAGTTCGGTGTATCGGTTGTTTGAACGCCACTTTTTGGAAAGCCTCAGCGAGCATATAAAAAATTACCGGGTGGGGAAGGCGTGTGAATTGCTGATACAGACAAAAAAACCTATTTCATGGATTGCTCAGCAGGCTGGCTTCGCTAATTTGTCGAACTTCAACCGCCACTTTAAGGAAATTAAAGGCGTTACGCCGTCACACTTTCGTCGACAGTTCTATGTGTGATAACTGGGCTGTGCGTGAAAAAAGCGAAGTGTGAAAAGAGCTAGGTGCTGGATAAGAGTTAAGTGCGGGATAAGAGCTAAGGTATTCGCAGAATGGATAGGCGACGAGGTCTTAGAAAAAGGAAGGGGCTGTTCACGCCCCTTCGAATTCAACCTTTCAAGATACTGTTTCTAGATTATCTCTCGGCCATTGCCAATTGAAAGTCTGTTGGCTGACGTCTTATCCAGATAAGACGTATTCCAAGCAGCACTGCTGCAACTGACAGGCCGATGATAAGGCCAATCCAAAAACCGGTCGCTCCCATAGGGTCGGTGAAAATATCAGTTATCCCGAGAATATAGCCGACGGGTACACCAACAAACCAGTACGCAATCAGTGTTAGGTAGAAAATGGCACGGGTATCTTTGTAGCCTCGCAGCGCTCCGGCCGCGACCACCTGAATGGCGTCAGTACACTGGTAGACAGCGGCAAGAATCAGCAACCATGCAGCAATTGCTGCACATCATGATTGTCGGTGTATAAATCGATGATCTGCTCTCTGAACACAACGGTCAGGAAAGCGGTGATCACTGAAGCAAATAGGCCGATATAAATACCGAGTTTTGCTGATGCGCCCGCGCCGAACGTACTTTTTTCACCCAGTTGATGGCCGACCCTTATACTGACAGCTGTCGCCAGACTCAGGGGCAACATAAAGACCAGTGATGAAAAGTTTATCGCTACCTGGTGTGCGGCAACTACATCTGCGCCAAGAGGCGCGATTAGCAAGGCGACCATTGAAAACATGGTTACTTCGAAAAACAAAGAACCTGCGACAGGCAAACCCAATTTAAAGATACGTTTCTGGGCAGAAAAATCGATTCGACTGAAATGGCTGAACAAATTGAGTTTATTAAGTCGTCTATTTTTCAGAATATAAACCAGCATTGCAGCGGCCATCAGCCAGTAGACGAGGGCAGTGGCGACACCACAACCGACACCTCCAAGCATGGGTGCACCAAATTTACCGTAAACAAAAATCCAGTTGAGCGGTATATTCACAATGAGCCCGGCAAATCCGATGATCATGGCAGGGATAGTCATCGAGACTCCCTCACACAAATTTCGGAGAACCTGAAACAGCAGGACGGCGGGGGCTCCCCACAAAACAGCATGCATGTAGCCAATAATTTTTTCTGTCATGGCTGGGTCGATATCCATATACAGGATCAATGCATCTGTGTTGGCCAGCAAGAGCATCATGGGCAGCGCAATCATCAGCGATAGATAAATTCCCTGATGGAGTTGAAAGGGGATTTTTTCAACTCGTCCTGAGCCACTCAGCTGGGAAATAATGGGCACCATGGCCATCAGAACACCAATGCCAAATAATACTGTCGGGAACCAAATACTGGATGCAACGGCTACGGCGGCCATGTCTGTTGGACTGACACCACCAGCCATGACTGTATCTACAAATCCCATACCCGTTTGAGCGAGTTGGGCAATCAGGACGGGCGTTCCCAATTTGATGATTGAGACGGCCTCTTGGCGATAGTTGTACAAAGAAAACTCCGAGGATTATTGTTCCATTAGAAAAATGGAATGGAAAAAGCGTGTTTGCCGACCAATATCACCATAGAGTAAGAAATATGTCCATTGATATGTTGATAAATTATACATAAGCAGAGCATATATCTATTCGAGTTGTTAAACTCATCTAAACCTGTGTTTGACCTATTTCAGTGTAAATAGTGTATTGATACCTATTGAGTTCATCGAGGTTAGGAATAAAAATATGATTCACATATACTCAGGCGACTGGGGACCACACATCGTGGGTTTCTACATACTCACCCATCACAGCATTATCTCGTAAAGAACAATAGGGAGCCTTATGTTTACCGGCATCGTACAGGGGACAGCACAAGTTGTTGAGGTTGTGCAAAAAGAAAAGTTTCAGAGCCACGCTTTGGCTTTTGAGGAAAACTGGCGTGACGGCCTCGAAATTGGTGCTTCAGTGGCACATAACGGATGTTGTCTTACCGTCACCCGGATAGAAAATAATATCGTCTGGTTCGATTTAATGCAGGCAACATTGTCACTGACTAACCTTGGCGATATCAATGTTGGAGATAAAGTCAATATTGAGCGGGCTGCTAAATTCGGTGACGAAATCGGTGGTCACAGCATGTCAGGCCATATTATGTGTACGGCAGATATTACCGAGGTCATTCTCAGTGAGAATAACAAACAAGTCTGGTTTTCTGTGCCTGGAAATATTGTTAAATATGTTTTCGATAAAGGTTACATAGGTATCGACGGGATCAGCCTGACAATTGGTGAGGTTCGCGGCAATACGTTCTGTGTCAATCTTATTCCGGAAACCATTTCTCGCACGAACCTTGGTTGGAAAGCGGAAGGTGACAGGGTCAATATTGAAGTAGACCCACAAACGCAGGCGGTTGTTGATACTGTCGAGCGAGTCATGGCTGCTAAACAGTCCTGATATGAATGTTAACGTAGCGATTGACCTCAGTCGCTCTTTTCAAGTGATCTGAAAACTTACACTCATCTTTTAACTTAATTTACACGGCCTGATAATACCTGACAGCTTATCCACTCAAGTATTATCATGCCGCTCTTTTGTCAAAAAACCTGTTCATCATCTGCATCAACAAATAAGCTGATTTTTCTATGTTGGCTGTCGACTTTTAAGTTTAAATGGATTGCGTTGTAACATGCTGGGCAATCATCATAAAACTCTTGGTCTCCACCGCTTATATCAAGTGTTAACCGGATTTTATGTCCACAGTGTGGGCAGTCTATGCCTCTCTCAGTGAAGTTCTGCATCCTTTTCTCCTTCTGGGGTCGCCAAGTGTGGCTCCAGTCATTATCAAACTCCTTAAGACAATGACCCTGACAAAATTCATACTAGGCAACAAACATTTTTCTATCTAAAAATTAATAACAAAGTTGGATATGTCGCGAATTATTCGTCAAAATTCCAACGATTAGGTGATACTGCTTAAGATTTTTTATTTAAAATAGCGTTCGGTATTAATACAAAACTTTAGCAGACGAATAACTTTTAACCAGTAAAATGACTTATTTCTCATTTATAGAACTTAATTGGCCGAAAGATAAAAAATATCTTGCATTTATATTTTTTATCTTTTGTAAAGATGGGATGTTAATTTATCTTACGATTTAACCAAGGGATTAATAAGTAATTCATACTTAAAATAGAAAAATGATATAAGCGACATGAACAATGAATCTTCAGAGGTGTTTGGCGAGGCGTTGGTCAATATTAAGCCAAAAGTCCTGTGGGGCTCTCAATAATGATGGAGGCTAATTGTTATTCAAATGTTCAGGTTATTCTCACTTAAGACGTGTATTTAACAACGAACAAATAGTGAGAAAACGATAGTGTATTAATAAACATTGTGTCTCATTTTATTTTAATAACGAGACATAATTGGACAGATTTATTTTTATTCCAGACCCTTGTTGAACATTTATATTTTCCTTAACTGACAGGTTCATAACTTATTATTTCTTTTGTCAGAAGCATCATCACATTTATCTCTACCAGCACCTTGTCTCGATGTTAAATGAGACGCAGAGACGCCATCATGTCCTCAGCGTCGGTAATATAATGTCCGCCAAAGAGTAATGCGTGGTTTAGAAGATGGTATAGGTTATACATATCCCGCCGCTCTGCATAAGACGCTTCCAGCGGCCAGACTTCGTTATAACCTTGATAGAAGCTGTCAGGAAAACGGCCAAATAACTCGGTCATCGCGATGTCCGTTTCCCTGTCACCCCAGTATGCTGCGGGGTCAAAGAATATTGGGCCGAGAACAGACAGTCCTGTATTGCCAAGCCAAAGGTCTCCGTGAAGTAGACACGGTTTGGGCTGATGACCAGATAAACGCTCTTTCACCTTCGCGGTGACTGAGTCGAGGTCACCGAAATACAAGCCCCGCTCGGCCGCTAGTTGCAATTGCCAGCTGATTCTCTGCTCAGCGAAAAATACGTTCCACTTGCGATGCCAGTTATTAGGTTGCTCTGTACGCCCGATATAATTGTCGATATCGAAGCCGTACTCTGGCTGCTCACCCCATTTGTGTTGACTGGCAAGTTGTCTGCCGAGCAGATAGGCGCTCTCGTTATCGAGGTTTTTAAGTGCGAGATAATTGAGGACTAATACAGCATGGTCTTTTACTGCACCTATAAAAATCACCTCAGGTACATCGACTTCGCTACAGAGTGCTAAATGTCGCAAGCTCTCCGCTTCGGATTCAAACATAGGTAGTTTGTTGCGATCATTGAGCTTGACGAAGAAACGCGTGTCGCCATCACCGACGATAAAGCATTCGCTAATATCTCCACCGTCGACAGGCGTTTTTTCACTGATGCTTACTGGCTGACCCGTTACCGCGGTCAGTTGAAGAGACAAAGATTGCCACATTTTTGTTCTCCCGCCCTGCAATGTAATATCAATAGGGACTGATTCAATAGTAGCCTAAACACAAGGATCTGAAACGTCGCGAGAATTGGAATTGGCACCCTGTAAAAATGTTAACAAGTAAAAAGCCCCCGGAGAGGAGGCTTTGTTATCGCTAAACAGCATTAATTCATAGGGGTAGCATCAGATGCTGGGTAGCAGGCTTGCGGGCATCAAGTTGTTATAAACCGCTTCTTTCAACAACTGGTCTGCTTTTTCGATATCAGGCGCAAAATATCGGTCTTTATCATAAAAATCCACTCTCTCGCGCAATGCTCCTTTCGCCTGCTCCAGTTTCGGCGAAGACTTCAGCGGTGCACGAAAATCAATACCCTGACAAGCTGCCAGTAGTTCAACCGCAAGAATACCCCGCGTATTTTCTGCCATATCGCTAAGACGTCGACCCGCAAACGTAGCCATAGAAACATGGTCTTCCTGATTGGCAGATGTCGGCAGACTGTCTACTGAGGCAGGGTGAGCCAGTGTTTTGTTTTCGCTTGCCAGCGCAGCAGATGTAACCTGAGCAATCATAAAGCCACTGTTTACACCACCGTTGTCGACCAAAAATGGTGGTAACTTACTCAGACCACTGTCGATAAGCAATGCCATACGACGCTCTGATAAGCTGCCTATCTCGGCAATTGCCAGTGCAAGATTATCTGCTGCCATGGCAACGGGTTCTGCATGGAAATTTCCGCCTGAGATAATGTCATTGGCTTCTGAGAACACCAGCGGGTTATCAGAAACGGCATTAGCTTCGACCTGAAGGACAGATGACGCAGAGCGAATCTGCTCAAGACAGGCACCCATGACCTGCGGCTGACAGCGCAGGGAGTAGGGATCCTGGACTTTTTCACAGCATACATGGCTCTGGCCAATCTCACTGTCATCTTCCAGAACATGGCGATAAGCAGCGGCAGCATCAATTTGAGTCTGGTGTCCGCGCACGGCATGAATGCGGTTATCAAACGGACGACGACTGCCAAGTGCGGCTTCAACCGACAGCGCACCACATACTGTTGCCGAGGCATAAAGGTCTTCTGCAGCAAATAAGCCTTCAAGAGCAAAAGCGGTCGATGCCTGCGTGCCGTTAAGCAGAGCAAGGCCTTCTTTAGGACCGAGAGTGATGGGAGACAGCCCGGCAAGTTTCAACGCTTCTGTTCCTGTAACAATTTCACCATTGTGACGCGCATGCCCTTCTCCCAGAAGCACTGTGCTCATGTGAGCAAGCGGAGCCAGATCGCCTGATGCACCTACTGAGCCTTTCTTGGGAATACATGGATAAACTTCTGCATTAAGAAGTGCAGCCAGTGCCTCAACCACTGAATAGCGAATGCCAGAAAAGCCACGAGCCAGTCCGTTGATTTTCAGTACCATCATCAGACGAACCGTATCATCTGACATATATTCACCAATACCGGCGGCATGCGAAAGTACGATACTTTTTTGCAGTGTTTCCAGATCTTCGCGGTCGATACGGGTGTTAGCCAGCAGACCAAACCCTGTATTAATGCCGTAAACGACACGCCCCTCATCCAATACGCGGCTTACAGTATCAATGCTCGCTTGCATCTCATCAGCCACACCGTCGGCAAAGGTAATGTTGACAGGCTGACGACTGACTTCACGCAGTTGGTTCAGAGTGACTTTGCCCGGATGAATCGTTAATTGGTACATGTCAGCTCCTTATTTTTTAACCGGCGTGTTTGGTAGGTCCAGCAAAGGCAAATCCAGATTTTGCTCTTTGGCACAATTCACAGCGATGTCATACCCCGCGTCTGCATGACGCATTACACCGGTCGCTGGGTCGTTGTGAAGCACGCGACCAACACGTTTGGCTGCATCGTCGGTACCGTCACAAACAATGACAACACCTGAGTGTTGTGAGAAGCCCATGCCAACACCGCCGCCATGGTGCAGGGATACCCATGTCGCACCAGACGCTGTGTTGAGCAGTGCGTTCAGCAGAGGCCAGTCTGATACAGCATCTGAGCCATCCAGCATGCCTTCTGTTTCGCGGTTCGGGCTGGCAACAGATCCTGAATCCAGGTGGTCACGGCCGATCACGATTGGCGCTTTCAGCTCGCCGTTTTTCACCATTTCGTTAAAGGCCAGAGCCAGACGTGCACGGTCTTTCAGACCTACCCAACAGATACGGGCAGGCAGGCCTTGAAACTGAATGCGCTCGCGGGCCATATCCAGCCAGTTATGTAGGTGAGGGTTATCTGGGATCAGCTCTTTCACTTTCTGATCGGTTTTGTAGATATCCTCAGGATCACCAGACAATGCCGCCCAGCGGAAAGGACCAATACCCTCACAGAACAACGGACGGATATAGGCAGGAACAAAGCCCGGGAAGTTGAATGCGTCTTCAACACCGGTCTCCAGTGCCATCTGACGGATATTGTTGCCATAGTCCAAAGTAGCAGCGCCACGCTGTTGCAGCGTCAGCATCGCACGGACCTGAACCGCCATTGCCGCTTTGGCAGCTGATACCACACCAGATTCATCTTTCTGACGCTCATCGGCAGCTTTATTCATGCTCCAGCCCTGTGGCAGGTAGCCATTGAGGGGGTCATGAGCGGATGTTTGGTCGGTGACGACATCGGGTGTAATGCCACGTTTAACCAGCTCAGGGAATATGTCGGCAGCATTGCCCAGTAGGCCAATGGAAATCGGCGTCTGGTTATCGAGTGATTCTTGCAACATCTCAAGCGCTTCATCCAGTGACGTCGCTTTTTTATCGACGTAACCGGTGCGAAGGCGATAATCGATACGGCTTTCATCACATTCAACGGCAATCATTGAGAAGCCTGCCATGGTGCCAGCCAGTGGCTGTGCGCCACCCATACCGCCAAGTCCACCCGTCAGGATCCAGCGTCCTGTTGCATCACCATCGAAGTGCTTTTTGGCGACGGCAACGAACGTTTCGTAAGTGCCCTGAACAATGCCTTGTGAGCCAATGTAAATCCAGCTGCCGGCAGTCATTTGTCCGTACATTGCCAGACCTTGCTTATCCAGCTCGTTGAAATGCTCCCAGTTTGCCCAGTGAGGTACCAGATTTGAGTTCGCAATCAGTACCCGTGGCGCATCTTTATGGGTTGGAAACACCCCAACAGGCTTGCCTGATTGAACTAAAAGCGTTTGATCATCTTCAAGGCGCTTCAACACCTCAACAATTTTGTCATAACATTCCCAGTTACGCGCCGCACGGCCAATGCCACCATAAACCACTAGTGAATGTGGATGCTCCGCAACGTCAGGATGCAGATTGTTCATCAGCATACGCAGTGGCGCTTCGGTCAGCCATGACTTTGCGTTCAGCTCAGTACCAGTGGGGGCTTTGATTGTCCTTGTGGTATCCAGACGTGGGTCTGTCATCAGATAACTCCTTGTTGTTCATGAAATGCCGGTAAGTTGCGTGCAATTGTCCATATCAGACGCGCCGCAAGCCGGGCAGTATGTCCGTCAATATCAAATCTTGGGTTGTATTCTGCGATGTCAGCGAGGCGGATCTTTCTGTCGCCGTCTGCATTTTTCGCGTTCAGAATAAGGGATAACAGTGCTTCTACCATGGGGTATGCCACGCCGTGTGGTGCTGGAGCGGATACGCCCGGTGCAACCGCTGCGGGAAACACATCAAGGTCTATGGTGAGATAGAGCCAGTCACAGCGCTCGATAAATTCAGAGAGTCGGGCTGTAATGCTGTCAAAGTTTCGCTCGTTAAACTCAGTATCCTCAACGGTGAGCACTGAGAGATCGTTAGCTTTTTTAAACAGCGCCTGAGTATTCGAGGTACTGCTGACGCCGAGGCAGGCATATTCAAACGGCCACTGCCTGTTATGGCAGTATTCGGCAACCTGTGCGAAGGGCGTGCCTGAACTGCCGTGTGCACTTTCGCCACTCGGGGTTCTGAGATCAAAGTGTGCATCAAAGTTGATGATGCCAACGCGAGGTGCTCTTTCTGTGCCTTTTTGCTGAAGATGGTTGGCAAGGCCTTGAAAAGAGGCCCATGCGATCTCGTGTCCGCCACCTATGATGATGGGGAAGTGTTGTTGCCGTAGGGCTTCGCTGATATCTGCAGCAAGGATACGCTGAGCTTTTGCCAGATCATGATCATCACAACGGGTGTCACCTCCGTCATAGAGGTATCCGTGATGATGCCAGGCAAGATTGGCCAGCGCTTTTCTTACTTCTGTCGGACCATTGTAGGCACCGACGCGCCCTTTGTTTCGGGCGACACCTTCATCGCAGGCAAATCCCAGGATCATAGTGCCCGGATGGGTGGCCTCTTCGGCTGATTGCACCTTGTTGTGCAACCTAAGACCCAGATCTCCGTCTTCCGGATCGCTGCGGCCTGTCCATGCTGAAAGGTCGATGCTCATAAATCACTGCTCCTTTCGCCCTTGAGGTAACGTGCATGGAGTGACGGCAGACCAATCTGATAACTGAGCTGTGCTGGTTCATTCAGATCCCAGACTGCAAAATCAGCATCAAAGCCTGCGGCGATTTGTCCTTTATTGTGTAGTCCCAGAGCCTGTGCTGCATGACGTGTGACACCGTATAAATTTTCCTTTGGTGTCATACCGAACAGGGTCGAGCCCATATTCATCATCATGGTCAGGCTTGCAAAAGGTGAAGTGCCGGGATTGAAATCTGTGGCCAGCGCGATAGGAACGCCATTTTTGCGCAGCAGATTAACTGGTGGCTTCTGAGTTTCACGGAGAAAATAGAATGCGCCTGGTAAGAGTGTCGCGACTGTACCGTGTCTGGCGAGTGTCTCCACTCCAACCATATCGATGTATTCAACGTGGTCGACGGAGGTTGCCCCCATGCGTGCTGCCAGTGCACTGCCGCCCTGATTGGTCAGTTGTTCGGTGTGACCTTTAATTTTTAAACCATGTGCCTGAGCAGCTTCAAATACCCGGCCGCATTGAGCGGGGGTGAAGGCAATGGACTCACAAAAAACATCAACAGCATCAGCAAGATCATCTTCAGCGGCTGCCGGGATCATTTCTTCACATACCAGATTGATGTAGTCGTCACTGTGTCCCTGGAATTCAGGTGGTATCGCGTGAGCACCGAGAAGTGTGGTGGTAATGTTGACTTCAAGCTGTTCGCCGAGGTTTCTTGCAGCCTGGAGCATTTTGAGCTCATCTTTCAGTGTCAGGCCATAGCCGCTCTTTATTTCTATGGTAGTGACGCCGTCACGCATTAAAGCCTGTGCACGGGGAACAGCAAGTTCAGTAAGCTGTTCAACGCTGGCAGCTCGCGTTGCTTTCACTGTCGATAAGATGCCGCCGCCCCGACGGGAAATCTCCTCGTAAGGTACTCCGTTAAGGCGCATTTCAAACTCAGCAGCCCTGTCACCCGCGTGAATTAGGTGGGTGTGTGAGTCGATGAGACCGGGTGTGACAAGTCGTCCACCCAGAGACGTAACCTCGCAGTCACCATCGTTGATATTTTCGCCGACGGCAGTTATCACGCCGTCTTCAACCAGAATGTTGCAATGTTCTTTGACTTGATAGCCATCAATGTCATTAACCGGGCTGTCCATGGTGACAACGCGGCAGTCTTTAAATATCCGTTTCATGTGCTCTGACACTCACCTTTATGTCTATACAAATGTATAGACAAATATGAAGTAAATATCAAGAGTCAGTGATACAAAGACGTGACACCGCTTGTAAAGCTGAATGACCAGAGCTTAATTTTCAGTCATTTATCCTGCAATAAGATCGTACTTTGCCATTTGTCACTGGATAGTAAACATATGAACAGGAATATGTGTTAGCGAACAGCAGGGCGGTATTGGCAGTCAATTACGTCAGTTTTGACAGCGAAATGACAGATGAATGACTGCTAACTAATAGAAAAGAGACACTTTACACATTGGGCGTGCAGTCTAAGATACGCTCTTTAGAAGACTGCCATCGCGAATATAGTGTGGGTTCAATAGGTCATGTGATGGCAAGCCTTATGAAGATACATTGACCCTAGCACTGAGTTTGTATCGATCACCGGGGTGATAAAGGAGCGCTGAGCTGATCAGTTGTTGGCCGCTCCACGTCCGACGATGCAGTAAAAGACAAGGTTTCGTGGGTGAAATATCCAACAGTCGTGCAATGTTCGGCGGCGGCAGAATTGCCTCCACGGTATGCTCGATGGTACTGAGTGGACAGTTCTGCATAAGATATTGATGCGGGGTGATTTCATTAAAATCTTGACTGAGATAATGGCGTGCAAAGTCTGGATTAACCCACCGTACCTCGACCTGTATAGCTTTATCCTCTTCATAGTGCACAATTTCAGTTTTAAATACCGCTGAACCCAGCATTACCCCCAGACGCATGGCAACATCTTCAGGCGCAATAATGCTCTTTTGCAGTACGACTTCGCTATGGTGGTGGTGGCCTCGCTCTTTTATTTCGTCCGCGATATTTCTGATATCCATCAGCGGCGATTCTGCTTTGCTTTGACATACAAAGGTGCCAAGGCGGGGAGTGCGCTCCAGTAAACCCTGATTAACCAAATCCCTCACTGCTTTATTGACTGTCATCCGGCTGACTGAAAATTGCTCACACAATTCGGCTTCTGTCGGAATACGTGTGCCAACCGGCCACTCTCTTGAGTCGATTTTATTTTGTATATGGGTTTTGATTTGTTGGAATCTGGGCGCTTTTGTCATTTCTACAACCAATAATTGTGTATACAAATAAGGTAGTATAAATGATTGGCAGAAATCAAGCGTTGCACTTCGCAAATGGAGTCAGTCGGTTCCAGTTTGTTACCAGATGGAGGGATGTGGTGAAAGGGTGAGATATTGAGTCAGCCCAAAAGCGACCCGGCTATGAGTCGCTTTGTACTGTTGCATCGGAGATTTCATCCATCATAGATATTGCCAGAAAAGCCGCCGCTTACCCCGAGACTTTCTGCAAATAGGGCGTGATTGAATCATTTAAGGTAAGTGAATCAATCTGTCTGGCTTTCGTCAGGTATCCATCAACATCGTTACCGATTATTCGTTTCGCCAGTCTTTCCTTGAGAGCCGCTTTCATCATCGGCAGGTTTTCGCTGTTGCGATACGCCATTATCTGATACTGAAGAAACAAATCTTGCTGTGCGTGACTGCCACCCAATGCCAATTGATCATAACGAATTGGGGCGAGTCTGTCCGCTGCCCTCGCCGGATCACCCATATGGATATCCTCGATGGCCTTCGTTAATTGATAAGTCAGCCAAGGGTCATGATCTGATGATGACAGCCTGCGTGAAAGTTGATCATTCATTGATTTTAATTCGCCGAATCTTTCATTTCTGGCCAGCACAATTGCATTGTGGATATCAGTAAAGTCGTAGACATAGTCGAGTTTGGCATTTTCAACCGCCTCCAGCAGTTTCTTCCATCGGTCACCCACGTCGACACCAATGAAGCTCAGACGAGAAAGTAACGATGCACCATTTTGTATGTCTAGGTAAAAATCTGAGTTACCCGGATATACCTGCTGGTCGAATAGACTCAGGACTTTATCAACATTTCCCGACTCAAGGTGGAACAATGAAAGGTGCCACCATAGATGTCCGACAAAGGCATTGTGTTCATGAAACACGTGACTTTTAGGCTCTATCCAATCAATACCTTCTTCATTTCTGCCCTGCATTTCGAGAACATGCGCGACTGCATGAACGGCCCACATATCTGAGGGGTTCAGTTCAACGGCTCTGCGCGCATATTTCTCTGCCAGAGAATATTGTCCGAGCTCTTCCATCACGAAACCAACGGGTCCGATGAAAAAACCATAATCGGGTGTTGTCTCATCCCAGTAGGGCATCAATCTCGCGCATAGATCCGCGAGTCGGCGTCTTTGGCCCATCCAGAAGAGATTCATTGTCATTTGTCTGAATGCAACCAGATCGAAGGGCCATTTTGCTAAGATAGCGTCCCAGATTTCGATAGCACCTTTCAAATCACCTTTCGACCAGGTATTGACCGCATCTATATGTAATGATTCACGCTCTGTTGCTCCTTCTCTAAGAGAGTTGAGTTCAGAGCCTTTAATTGCCACATTGACGAGAGAGGAATAACGACCTTCGCTAGCCATACCATACGCCAACACAACCCGTGCCATGATAAATTCGGGATATTCATCAATCAGCGGTTGCAGATAACTGCCGAGGTTGGGGCGGTAGTCGTATAGCTTTTGAATGACATCCTGATATTTTTGTGCACCGGAATAATCAGTACCTGTCAGCGCAAGGCCTCTTACATCGGTAACCATAATACCTCCAGTATTTATGAAGCGTGCCACCTCATCGAGTGACACGCGGTGTAGTTTTTTACGTTTTGTTTACGTTGTTTTATACAAGCTTGATGGTCAGTGATATGTCTGTACCAGCAAATAGTCTGGATATAGGACATTTTTGCTTGGCGACAGCTGCCTGCTCCTGAAGGACTTCGTCAGTAAGGCCATCGGCGGATACGGTAGAGTCGAGTTCAATCTTTGTTATCTTGGGCCCGTCGTCTTCCCCGAGATGGACAGTTGCAGTGGTATTAATCGTCGGATTGAGTCCTTTCTCTGACAAGAGGGCAGATAAAAACATAGAAAAACAGCCAGAGTGAGCAGCACCGACCAGCTCTTCCGGGTTAGTACCTTCTCCATTTTCAAAACGCGATGCAAAGGTAAATGGACCGGATACATCGCCATATTGCATGTTCCCTTTACCGTCTTTTAGGGTACCTTCCCATGTTGCCTTTGCTTGTTGCACAGCCATAAAAAGCTCCTTTTATCATTAAGTTGCATATTAAATGCGGTAAGCCAACTCTTCGTTACAGCTTCTTGTGTTGCTAATAGAAAATGTAATAGCGCATACCTAAAGGGGCAACGAATAAAAATTTCCTTTGAAAAAAGTTTTACTTTCGAGTCAAGGTGGCAATAACTGATTAAAGTGCTTCTCTGTTCAAGAGATCACATCATGTAATGTAATTGTCATGTACATTTCTCAAAAATGTAATTGCAGCCTGAAAAACTCAGGCCGCTTTGACTTTACTTTGAGAAGGACCCCGATGAAAAATATTGCTTTGAGATCAGTATCAGCTGTTGTGTTGTCTTCACTTTCGTTATTCACTTTTGCCGACAACATACAGCTTGGTCCAAGACCTTTTTATTTGGTCGACGATATGGATAAAAGTCCATTAAAAACACGTCTTGAATCCTGTGAGAGCGGGCCGTTTAAAAAGAGTGAGTTCTCGATTGGGCACCGCGGCGCTCCGATGCAATTTCCTGAACATACCCGGGAGTCCTACATTGCAGCGGCCAGGATGGGGGCGGGCATACTGGAATGTGATGTCACCTTCACAAAAGACAAAGAGCTGGTTTGCCGGCATTCTCAAAATGATTTGCATACCACGACGGATGTTCTTGCCTATCCTGATCTGGCATCTAAATGCTCGGTTCCTTTTACGCCTGCTAATCCTGATAAAAATGAAGAAGCAAAGGTTGAATGCCGGACATCGGATTTCACGTTGGCAGAATTTCGACGTTTGAAGGGAAAAATGGATGGTGCTAATCCTATGGCAACCACGCCTGAAGATTACATGAAGGGTACACCGGGCTGGAGAACGGACCTTTACGCCAGTCGTGGCACACTAATGACTCATGCTGAGAGTATTGCGCTATTTAAATCACTGGGTGTGAAAATGACGCCAGAGCTCAAGTCGCCAGCCGTAGAGATGCCATATCAGGGATTCTCACAGCAAGACTATGCGCAGAAATTAATTAATGAGTACAAAGCAGCGAGTGTTGCGCCACAGGATGTATTTGCTCAGTCATTCAACTTGTCTGATGTGAAATACTGGATAAGTAAAGAGGCGGACTTTGGCAAACAGGCGGTGTACCTTGATTCTCGTATGTACGATGACGAAACATGGCGTCCCTCTGCTTCTGATATGAAAGCGCTGGCAGATTCGGGGGTGAATATTATTGCTCCACCGCTTTACGCACTGGTCACCCAGAACAACAGCAAGGAAATGGTGCCTTCAGAATACGCTAAGCTGGCAAAGAATGCGGGTCTTGGCATTATTACATGGACACTTGAGCGTTCTGGGCCATTAGTTAACGGTGGCGGTTGGTATTATCAATCAGTGCAGGATGCCACGAATAACGATGGCGATACGTTCAAACTGCTTGATGTATTGGCTAAGCAGGTTGGTGTAAAAGCGGTGTTCTCTGACTGGCCAGCCACGACGACCTACTATGCAAACTGTATGGGGATTTAACGTTCGGTAGCTGCGAGGCTAAAACGCACTATTTATGACAGGTCCTGTTTAAACAGGGCCTGTTTCTATCCAATGAAAAATCTTCTTCTGTTTGCTGTATCACTCGAATTTTTAAGCATAAAGGTTCAGATGATTGTGGTATTTGAGCTGATTTAATCGCTGTTCTGCTTATTCAGTTGCAATCTTACTTCAGCCAGATACAATCCCCCATTCGGTTCGGGCACAGTGATTTTGACTTGTACCAAAAACTGTGCCGAACGAGCCATCAACTATTCGAGCATTATTCTTCGCTTTAGATTAATGCAAACAAACATTAACAAGTGCTACTTCGTGTGTAGCACCACTGTGTATAGGACATAAACATGCCTGTAATTACTCTTCCTGACGGCAGTCAGCGTTCCTTCGATAACCCTGTTTCCACCTATGATGTAGCCGCTGACATTGGTCCCGGCCTTGCAAAAGCATGTATCGCAGGTCGCGTTGACGGGCAGCGTGTTGACGCACATGACCTTATTGAAAATGATGCCAGCCTTGAAATCATCACAGCGAAAGATGAAGACGGTCTGGAAATCATTCGTCACTCTTGTGCTCACCTTCTGGGTCACGCGATTAAGCAGCTTTTTCCCCACGTCAAAATGGCAATTGGTCCAACTATCGATAATGGCTTCTATTACGATATCGATCTGGATCGCTCGCTGACGCAGGAAGATCTTGATGCGATAGAGAAGCGCATGAAAGAGCTGGCGAAAACCAAATATCAAGTGGTTAAGAAGAACGTCAGCTGGCAGGAAGCACGTGATACGTTTGAATCACGCGGCGAATCTTACAAGATGGAAATTCTGGATGAAAACGTGTCGCACGACGACCGTCCAGGCCTTTACCATCATGAAGAATATATCGACATGTGTCGTGGTCCTCATGTACCTAACATGGGTTTCTGTCAGCATTTCAAAATCTTGAATGTTGCCGGTGCCTACTGGCGTGGTAACAGCGATAACAAGATGCTGCAACGCATTTACGGTACTGCATTTCAGGACAAGAAGCTGTTGAAAGCGCACCTTATCCGTCTTGAGGAGGCCGCAAAACGCGACCACCGTAAACTGGGTAAGCAACTTGACCTGTACCACATGCAGCAAGAAGCACCGGGTATGGTGTTCTGGCACCACAATGGTTGGACAGTATTCCGTGAGCTGGAAATGTTCATCCGTGAAAAACTGGCCGAATACGAATATCAGGAAGTGAAAGGTCCTCTGATCATGGACCGTGTCCTGTGGGAGCGTTCTGGTCACTGGGACAAGTATGCTGACTACATGTTCACCACCAGCTCTGAAAACCGTGAATATGCACTGAAGCCAATGAACTGTCCGGGTCACGTACAGATCTTCAATCAAGGTCTGAAATCCTACCGTGATCTGCCGCTTCGCATGGCCGAGTTCGGAAGCTGTCATCGTAACGAGCCGTCCGGTGCATTGCATGGGTTAATGCGTGTTCGTGGCTTTACTCAGGATGACGCTCACATCTTCTGTACCCCAGAGCAGGTACAACAGGAAGTGACATCTTGTATTAAGATGGTCTACGACACGTACCAGACATTTGGCTTTGAAGACATCGTTGTAAAACTGTCTACCCGTCCTGAAATGCGCGTAGGTTCTGATGAGATGTGGGACCGTGCAGAGAAGGCATTGGCAGAAGCATTGACCAACATGGACATTCAATTTGAGATTCTGGAAGGCGAGGGCGCTTTCTATGGACCAAAAATTGAATTTACTTTGCATGATTGTTTGGATCGTGCGTGGCAATGTGGTACTGTGCAGCTCGATTTTGCACTGCCTGAACGTCTGGGCGCGACATATGTCGGTGAAGACAATGAACGTCACACACCAGTGATGATTCACCGCGCAATTCTTGGCTCGTTGGAACGTTTCATCGGTATTCTGATTGAAGAATATGCAGGACATTTCCCGAGCTGGTTAGCGCCTCAGCAAGCTGTCGTAATGAATATTACTGACAACCAAGGCGATTACGTTCATGAAGTTGCAAAAAAACTGCAAAAAGCAGGATTTAGAGCCTCTGCGGACTTGAGAAACGAGAAGATTGGCTTTAAAATTCGCGAACATACTTTGAAGCGTGTGCCATATATGCTCGTTTGTGGTGACCAGGAAATGGAAGCTGGCGAGGTGGCAGTACGTACCCGCAAAGGTAAAGATTTGGGTAAATTCAAGATTGAAGAATTCATTTCTCTGCTTGAAAAAGAAGTTCGCGGTCGCACGCTCAATATTTTGGAGGAATAAGGTATTAAAGGCGCAAGAAAAGCCCCGGCTAAACAAAATGCACATCGTTTGAATGAAGAAATTCGTGGAGTTCGTGAAGTTCGACTTACAGGACTTGATGGTGAAGCGGTTGGAGTCGTTTCTCTCGATGAAGCAATGCAAGCAGCGCAAGCCGCTGGTGTAGATTTGGTAGAAATCAGCCCTAATGCCGAGCCACCTGTCTGTCGTGTGATGGACTACGGAAAATTCCTGTACGAAAAGAGCAAGGCTGCGAAAGAGCAGAAGAAAAAGCAAAAGACTATTCAGGTTAAGGAAATCAAATTCCGTCCTGGTACCGATATAGGCGACTATCAGGTAAAACTACGCAACCTGGTTCGCTTTATAGAAGAGGGTAACAAGGTCAAGGTCACAATCCGCTTCCGCGGTCGCGAAATGGCGCACCAAGGTATCGGTGTTGACGTCCTAAATCGTCTGAAGGAAGACACAGCTGAAATCGCTTTGGTTGAAAGCTTCCCAACGAGGATTGAAGGTCGTCAGATGATCATGGTTCTGGCCCCTAAGAAGAAGTAATTTCGGCATACAAGTAACTTGAGGGCTGTGCCCAAGTGGCACGGCCCTTTTGTTCGCCGGATTACACTGTTATTAATTGCATACAATGCGGAGTTATTCATCATGCCTAAGATGAAGTCAAACAAAGGTGCTGCTAAGCGTTTCAAAAAGACTGCTGGTGGTATCAAATACAAGCGTGCGACCAAGCGTCACATCCTGACTAAGCGTTCTACTAAGAACAAACGTCAACTGCGTCCAAATGCAATTCTGCCTAAGTGCGAAGTTGCTGCAGTTGTTCGTATGCTTCCATACGCATAATTTTTCTTAGTTTATTAACGAATTAGTTTAGGAGTCACATAATGCCTCGCGTAAAACGTGGTGTACAAGCTCGTGCACGTCATAAGAAAGTTCTGAAACAAGCTAAAGGTTACTACGGTGCACGTTCACGTGTTTACCGCGTAGCTTTCCAAGCGGTTACTAAAGCTGGTCAATATGCTTACCGTGACCGTCGTCAGAAGAAGCGTCAATTCCGTCAACTGTGGATCGCGCGTATCAACGCTGCGTCTCGTCAAAATGGTATGTCTTACAGCCGTTTCATCAACGGTCTGAAAAAAGCATCTATTGAGATCGATCGTAAGATCCTGGCAGACATCGCTGTATTCGACAAAGCTGCATTCTCAGTACTGGTTGAAAAGGCGAAAGCTGCTCTGTAATTAATTGCAGAAAAGTTATTGCGTTAAAAGGGGAGCTATTGCTCCCCTTTTTAGATCCAGTGTTATCTGAAAGATAACGTTAATTTTTGATTGTTCACTGGTGCTGACATTTGTGTCGTCAATCTACTCTCGCGTGAACAACTATTTGATATCCGCTCTGGATCATATTTTTGGGGCCCGGTTCTTTTTTGAAGATTTTCACGCTTAAATCGTTTGCATGCCTAACTAATTTTTTTAATGTCACTCAGTACTACTCGCTCATTTATCGAGTAAATGTGTGTACTGGTTTCCTTGTGTTTCCAGCGCGATCCCATATAGAGACGTTGTCGCGGTGATGAACAGATAATCTTGGTTTTCTCCGCCAAAGGTACAATTGCTGACTCTTTCAGGTACCGGTATAAGACCCAGATATTCTCCACTCGGGTTGAAGACTTTGATACCAATATCACAGCTACAAAATATGTTACCTTTGGTGTCGACTCTAAAACCGTCTGGAATACCGGGTTCAACAACGCAATGCGTTTCTCCTTTGCCAAGGTTCCCTTCTTCATCCACAGAAAAACGGCGTAGCTCTCTTCTGCCTTTGGTTGGGAACTCAACAATTGACATGTCAGCGACGTAAAGCTCTGACTCATCAGGCGAAAATGCCAGTCCATTTGGGCGCTGCACATCCGTTGTCATGATATCCAATGCTCCTGTATTCGGATCAAAGCGATATACATAACATCCAATCATTTGGCTATTGGCCTGAAATCCCTCGTCATTGCCAAGAATGCCGTAGGGAGGATCAGTAAACCAAATAGTCCCGTCTTTTTTCATGACCAAATCATTAGGACTATTCAGTCTTTTACCGTCAAAACTGTCTACCAGTATGTCGCAATCGCCATTTGGGTTGGTTCGGCTGATACCACGGCGGCCATGTTCACAACTGATAAGGCAGCCTTCACTGTCGAGATAGTTACCGTTGCTGTAATGGGAGTAGGCTTTTTCAACCACTAACCCCTTATTTTTATTCCAACGATACAGTTTGCAGCCTTTGACATCACTGAACAGGACGGCGTCTTCACCCGGCAACCAAACAGGGCCTTCAGCCCAGATAACACCGGTGCACAATTGTTCAACAACGGGGTTTTCTGGTAGCGGTGATTCAGACTTTTGCATTGATTTCTCCTTTTGTAGTCCGGTCTGTGTTTTGCCGTCCGTTTTTTCTACTAAGCGATGTCTTATGCTTTATTTTTTACCGTCAACTTGTCTTGCGACAGTCAGTGGATTGTCTGTTTGCAGCTCTGGCGGTAGGAATTTTTCAGGTACATTCTGATAACTGACCGGACGCACGAACCGCTCAATCGCTAATGTGCCGACAGAGGTTGTTTGGCTGTTGGAGGTCGCAGGGTAGGGACCGCCGTGTACCATAGCAGTGGATACTTCCACACCAGTTGGGAAACCATTGAACAGGATCCTGCCGACTTTAAGCTCCAACGCCGAAATTAGCTGACGGACAAAAGATTCACTGTCGTCATCACTATAGTGGATAGTCCCCGTAAGTTGTCCTTCGAGCGCATTGATAACCTGAATCACTTCATCTTCACTGCTACATGTCACCAGCATTGAGAATGAACCAAAGACTTCGCGATGTAGACCTTTGTCAGATAAAAAGTTGCTTGCGCTGACTTCTACAAAGGCGGGTTCACAGGCATTATTACCTTCGGCTTGTCCCTGTGAAATGAGTACCGTCTGGTCGTTATCGGTGAGGATAGTTTTGTTTTCACAGTATGACTGGAATATAGAAGGTGACAGCATAGGGCCCGCCGAGCTTCCGCTCATCTGTGCCGCGACTGTATCTTTAAACGTATTCAGCCCGCTACCTTCGATAGCAATAACAAGGCCAGGATTGGTACAGAACTGACCAGCGCCCATCATCAAGGAGCCGTAGAATTGCTCACCAATTTGCTGCGGCTGAGATGATAGCGCTTTTGGCAACAGGACGACCGGATTGATGCTGCTCATTTCCGCATAGACAGGGATAGGTTCTTCCCGCTGCTGAGCTTGCTCCATCAGTGCAGTACCGCCGCTTTGTGAGCCGGTAAACCCGACCGCTTTTACAGCAGGATGAGACACAAGATGTTGACCAATTTCTCTGCCGGAACCAAAGATCAGAGAGAAGGTTCCCGGATGTAAACCGCAGCTTTTCACCGCGTCGACAACACAACTCGCCACCAACTCTGATACCCCGGGATGAGAGGAATGACCCTTAACAATAACCGGACATCCGGCTGCCAGTGCTGATGCGGTATCACCACCTGCTACTGAGAACGCCAGAGGGAAATTACTTGAGCCAAATACGACCACAGGTCCCAGTGGTACTTTCCTCACGCCAAGGTGCGGACGGGGAAGTGGCTCGCGATCAGGCATTGCAGTATCGATTCTCAGATCCTGCCAGTTGCCATCTTCAATGACGTCAGCAAACAGTTTTAGCTGATTTACTGTACGCATTCTTTCGCCTTGGAGTCTAGCAGCGGGGAGTCCGGTTTCTAGCGTCCCACGCTCAATCAGCTCGTCACCCAGAGCCATAATGTTGTCTGCAATCTGCCTGAGGAAGCTTGCGCGTTTTGCACCTGAGATTTGACGATATGGACCAAATGCATCTGCCGCCAGCTGACAGGCTAGGTCGGCATCATCTCGGGTTGCCAGACCAAATGCTGGCTCCAGTGATGCATCACTGACAGGGTCAAAACCTCTGATTTCCCCATTTGTTCCGGTGACAGCTTCGCCACCAATGTACATCTGCCCCTGAATGCTCATGGGTTCTCCTTGTTATTTAAAAGAAAATGATGGCAGTAAAAATGATACGTCCGGTTCAGCCAAACAATCGAATGTTCTGGAAATCGTCAGGCTGTCAACGTCCATAATGGCAACCTGATCATTGGTCATGGAGACAAAGGCGCTCTTACCATCCGGGTGGAAACTGACAGCAATAGGGTCGGCTGGTAATGCGATTTCTCCAAGGTTTTCCAATGCCTGACTAAACAGCGTAATGGACTTACCACCATAATTTGTTACGAAGATTTGGTCTTTGGGTGAGATGTAAGCCCGCGTCGGATCACGCCCGGTATCTGCTCTGCCAGTCAACTCCAGTGTTTGGGTGTCAACGGCCACAACCTGATCATCAAGACGGTTAGTGACAAACAGCGTCGCGCCATCTGGAGAAAGACAGTTGCCTTCTGGTTTTTTGCCGGGATACATAGCAACAGGTGCAAAGGTTGGCTGCCATGGCTTTATCATGGTTACAGTGTGACTAAGCAGATTCAGACAATATGCGGTTTCACCGTCGGCAGTCAGAGAAAAAGATGGGTTTTAAAGCCGCCGGAAGGGATAGCTCGATCCGGCGCAGACGCCGTCGTAGGATCTTCATACACCACCATCACATTGTGCGATTCACTCATCGCATATAGTCTGTCCTGATCATCGAGTGCGAGACCATGGATGCGGTAGTATGGCCAACAACTTATGGTCCTAACTTGCTCCCCTGTCTCGATGTCGATAACAAAGATGGAGCAGCCACCGTGATCACCGATGATACCGGAGTTTTCGACACCATAATGCCCAACGTACATGTACTTTTGCTGTGAATCGACAACAAACTCATGAGGGTAGTCTTCAACCCGGATTTGTTTTATTGCCTGACCGCTCTCTACGTCAAAAAAGCCAATGGTGTGTGCACTTTTTTGATTGAGTATTAAGGTGTCTTTCGCCATTTCATTCTCCGTGATATGACTTTAAAGCATATTATTTCAGTACGCTGACGGTTGTGACGGCGTCACCTCCATCACTCAACTTCTTTAAAGGATTTCGCAATGCCCGGCCAAATTCGGGGATGCTTATCTCGAAGATGTCGCCATCTTGCGTGCTGATCCCGTCCGCAAAGCTGAGCGTTGACGTACCGAAGAAATGTATGTGAAGGTCGCCTGGGTGTCTGAACTGGGCATATTTAAAGTGGTGGTGTTCAAGGTTGGCAATGTTGTGCGCCATGTTTTCTTCGCCAGTGACGAAGGATTTTTCCCACAACACCTCATCCTTGCGGATGATTTTACTGACGCCAGACAGAGACTGAGGTAAATCACCGATAATAAGTTCAGGACCAAAGCTGCATTGGCGTAGCTTGGAATGCGCCAGCCAAAGGTAATTATGCTTTTCGGTAACGTGATCAGAAAACTCATTTCCGATGGCAAAACCCACCCGATACGGTGTTCCTGCATTGTCGTTTAGGTAAACACCTACCAGTTCTGGCTCTTCACCGGCATCGGCAGCAAAAGAGGGTGATTCGATAGCCCGATACGGCGGCTGAACGATATCTCCAGTTCCCTTGTAAAACCACTCAGGCTGTGAAGCAGCACGATCAACCGTGGCCTTTCCATCTTCTACCCCCATTTTGAACATCTTCATGGAGTCGGTAAGTTTGTCCTCAGCCTTTGCAATATTCGCATGCATCGCTGAACGTGTATCTGCGCTGCCAAGGTGAGTAAGTCCAGTCCCCGTCACCAGACAATGAGCGGGGTCTGGATGTGCTATTGGCGGCAAAATACTGCCGTCTGAGACCAACTGCTGATAGCTGATCGGTTGTTCGCTGAGTTTACTCTCGATAAGCGTTGTCAGATTTTGTTGCGTGTTTACAGCCTCGGACGCGAGAGCAAACAAGGACGATGGGCTGGCCAGCGGAATGACCTGCTCGTTATCTAACACCTTGGCGACGTTTACACTGTTTTCCGTTTTATATTGTATGACTCGAAATAGTGACATAAACCGACCTCACTCAATGATGTTGAAATCAGAGAGGTACTGATCAGACAGGCTCAGGCCTAGCCCCGGTAAATTATCATCTAAGTCGATAAATCCTTTCTCTGGCGCTGGATCACCCGTGAACAGGTAATAGAACAGCTCATTTCCAACTTCCACATCATGGACAGGGAAGAACTCAGACATTGGTGATGCCAGTGTTGACATAGTGAGATGGTAATTGTGCATTTGTCCGGCATGAGGAATGACGGGTACTCCATATACCTCAGCCAATGCATTTATTTTTCTGGCTGCAGTAATACCACCAACACGATTGGTATCGTACTGAATGACTGATATTGCTTGTTTGTCGAGCAGCTGCTTAAAACCGTGACTGGTGAATTCGTGTTCGCCACCAGAGATCGGAATATGCGTCATCTTATTCAACTCTGCATACCCATCGATATCATCAGGGATAACGGGTTCTTCCAGCCACCTTGGTTCAAACTTCTCTAATTTCGGCAGAATGCGCTTGGTGTATTCGAGATTCCACCCCATGTAACATTCAAGCATCAAATCAACATCCGGCCCCACTACTTCCCGGACAGCTTCGACGCTTTTGATGTTTTCACGAACCCCTTCAGGCCCATCTTTCGGACCATATCCAAATCGCATTTTCATGCTGTTGAAGCCTTGGTCAAGATATGACTGTGCTTCTCGTTGCATCTCATCCAAATCGGTTCGATACAGCTTAGAGGCGTAGCATGGTATCTTCTCTTTGGTTCGGCCGCCCAGCAGTTTAAACACAGGCTGGTTGGTTGCCTTACCCATGAGATCCCACAGTGCAATATCAATCGCCGATATCGCCGCCATACCAATCCCTTTTCGGCCCCATGCCATTGTTGAACGGTACATGCGCTGCCAAAGGTACTCGTAATCGAAAGGGTCATGACCAATCACGAGAGGTGTCAGGTATTGATCGATAATGTTTTTCGCGATTCGTGGAGCGAGTGCAACGTTACCAATGCCGATTAGACCCGTATCGGTTTCAATTTCGACCACTGTCCAGCCATGAAAACGGAAAGTGCCCATTGAGTCACCTTTGTCCCAGAGCAGGTCCATTGCGTTTGAACAGAAATGCTTTTCAGGTGGAACGGTATGACCTTTCCATTCAAAAACGCGTGATCTTACTGATGTTATTTTCATTGTTACTCCAAAAACCTATTATCCGAAATCCATTACCTAAACAATCAGCAAGCTACCGATTGAGCTGTTAGCTGCGAGTTGAATTGTGCTGTACCCATTACACAAGCTAAGTTATAGGCGTTAAGTGTGGCTTGTACGTTAGCCTTATTTTTATTCGCAATATCAAACGCTGTACCGTGAGCAGGTGTTGTAATAACAACCGGAAGTCCGCCCTGAACGGTGACGCCTTTTTCAAAGCCCAACAACTTGATCGCGATTTGACCTTGGTCGTGATACATGGTGACGACAGCGTGAAACTCGCCATCTCTCACTTTGAGAAAGATAGTGTCGGCAGGAAACGGGCCTTGAACGGGATATCCCAGTTCATTAAGTGCATCTACTGCGGGTTTAATAATCTCTATCTCCTCTCTGCCACAGACACCGCCATCCCCTGCGTGAGGATTTAAGCCTGCAACCGCAACTCGGGGATGCTCAACACCTGATTTCACCAAACTTTCGTGGATGAGTTTACTCGCTTCAATGATTCTTTCTTTGGTGACCAAGGGTGTGACGTCTTTGAGTGGAACGTGCGAAGAAATACGAGACGTCCAGATATCGCCCAGTGTATTAAATTCGCAGAAATAGCTTTTCACTTTGAAGTAGTCAGCGAAGAAATGGAGCTCGTCCTCAAATGGCATACCTGCCATGATCATTGCTTGTTTATTAAGAGGGGCGAAACATATTGCATCGATTAAGTTTTTCTCAGCCGCATCAAGACAAATCGTAAGCACGTCCAATACTGCTTTACCGCTGTCGGGATTTGCTTCTGCCATCTTAAGTTTGTGTCTTTCAATGCTGTTGACAGGAAGAAAGCATATTTGGCCCGCTTCGGAATCTGCCACATCTTCAAAAGATGATACCGGGACAACGTTACTAATAAGGCCGGTTAAATTCTGTGCCTGCTCCCATACCCAAGGGTCGCCGACAATCACACAATTACACGATTTATCTCGTGCTTCAGATGTAAATAATTTCGCGATCAGCTCTGGTCCTATACCTGACGGATCGCCCAGGGTGACAGCAACAATTGGCTTTCGCATGTTTTTTCCCCTTTTTTTGACCACTCGCGTGTCTGTTTACATATATAAACAACAACTGCCAATGACAGTGTGCCGCTTAATGGTATACAAAACATACCAGTTGGTTTTTATACAGACAACATACAAATTTAATTTTTTGACGGTTTTTTTCCTCCAATTTAAAAACTCGTCCAGTTAATTAACAAATAAGTTATTGTTTTTTGTCAGTATCAAATGTGTTTTAATTTTATTCTGTCTAATTATTTGTAATTAAAAACAACAACTTATTAAATTAGTTTTTTATTTAATTAATCGCTTCAATTATTTTTCTAATTATTTCTCACCACTGATACTCTTTATTTCATTTACATAAACTTAAATGATGAAAGTCAATATATGGTGAAAAACGTCTCACACAAACTGGCGAAACCTTAGCTTCTGGTATTATAAATAGACCAGTGATTTTGCACACGAGCTGAATAAAACAAAGAATGACAGCCAACCTGCAAAGAGAATGCTTTTTGTTCTGATGCTGTTTATTCCTTATAAACGCGACACCGGAACAGCATTATTTAAGTTAAGCAGAAGTTATAAGCACCATCTAACGAGGAGCAATCAATGCCACAAATCAGGATACAGAACCTTGTGAAGCGCTATGACCATGTTGAGGTGATTCACGGCCTCGATTTGGAGTTTGAAGATAACGAATTCACCGTTCTGGTGGGGCCATCGGGCTGTGGTAAGTCTACAACGCTAAGAATGATTGCGGGGCTTGAGAGTGTCTCAGCGGGTGATATCTATATAGGTAATAGAGAGGTCAGTCAGCTGGAACCGCGCGACAGGGACTTGGCAATGGTGTTTCAGGATTATGCTCTCTACCCACACATGAATGTGGAGAAAAACATTTCATTCGCTCTCAGGCTTGCCAAGGTCGATAAAGATACCATCGCCAAGCGTGTGCGCGATGTATCAGTGATGCTGGGTCTCGATCATTTACTTCACCGCAAGCCCGGTGAGCTGTCTGGTGGTCAGCGTCAACGCGTGGCAATGGGCAGGGCATTGGCTCGTGATGCCTCTACATTACTGATGGATGAGCCGCTCTCGAATCTCGACGCCAAGCTGCGTGCGCAGATGCGTGCAGAGTTGATTCTGATGCGTAAAAAGGTAAACAAAAATGTCATCTACGTAACCCATGACCAAATCGAAGCAATGACGCTGGGCGACAGGATTGTTGTGATGAACGATGGCTTTGTTCAGCAACATGGCACGCCAGAAGAACTTTTCTGCCGACCCGTTAATAAATTTGTCGCTGGTTTTATGGGTTCACCGTCAATGAACTTTCTCACTGGAGACGTTCATCAGCGGGGTGATGGTTTTGCTGTCGTTGGCGAAAATTTCGATTTCGACATTAATCCGACACTCATCCCTGCTCTCCATTCATTGGAATCAAGCACCGTATATGTCGGTCTGAGACCATCAGCGTTCTCGCAGGAGTACAAGGAAGACTGTAACAAGATAACGCTACCTGTTCTGGTCACTGAATATTGTGGTTCACAAACCATCGTGGTGTCAGAAATAGGCGGCTCAAGAATCTCGATTGAGATCAGTTCAGAAAATAGGCCCAAACAGGGTGATGAAGTCGACTTTTATTTCAAATACAAGGATATGTACATCTTCGACACCAAAACTGAAAAGGCACTTTACCCAGACCAGGGTTCAATGGAATGACGTGAAGGACCTTACCAAACCCATGCAATCAGACAAAACGTCTAAAGGCAGGAGGAAAAATGTTTAAGACAATAGGTAAGCGAAAAGCTGGTTTGCTGGCAGTTACTGCAGCAGCATCAATGATGGTTTCGTCGCTGGTAAATGCAGACCCCTATAAGCCGTATAAAGGTGAAACACTGGTCGTAAATTTCCCGGCTCACCCTCACTATGATGCCGTAATGAAAGTTCTACCAGAATTTGAGAAAGAGACAGGGATTAAAGTTGAAGTCGACCAACTTCAGTATCTGGCAATGCGTCAGAAGCAGACGCTTGAGCTGACAAAGCGCAAAGGGGATTATGACCTTATCGCCTATGTTGTGTTCTCAAAGGCGGATTATGTATCTGAAGATCAGATAGAACCTCTTGCTCGATTCTTCATGGATCCCAAGCTTGCTGATCCAAATTATGACCCTGATGATCTTATCGATGGTTACGTACAGAATATCGGCGTTGCAGGTGGTAAGAAAGGTTACTTACCGGGCCCGACTGGTTCATTTTTCGGCATTCCATTTGGCTCAGAGACCTCTGTGCTGGGTTATCGCAAGGATATCTTCGATAAACATGGTCTGAAAGCGCCAACTAACTACAAAGAACTTTTAGACGTCACTTGTAAAATTCAGAAGCTTGAGCCCGGTATGGCAGGCCTAGCGTCTAGGGGTAAATCAGGACACCAGACGTCTCACGCGTTCCTGCTTCACCTTGCTCCACTTGGTGGTCGAATCTTCGATGATAACTGGAATCCGACCATTAACAGCCCTGAGGCGATTCAGGCTGCCAATGCGCTGAAAACAATCCTTGATTGCGGCCCGGAGGGCGGTACGTCATTTGGTTTTGCAGAGGCGAAGAATGCCTTCCTTCAAGGGAAAGCTGCTATGTACCTCGATACAACGGTTATCGCAGGTGAAGTAAGCGACCCTGAAAAATCAAAAGTGGTTGGCAAAGTAGCTTGGGCGAAGCATCCAAAGGGAGTGCGTTATGCCTCTCAGACCGGTGGATTTGGTATCGCTATACCAAAGAATGCACAGAACAAAAAAGCAGCCTTCCTGCTTATGCAATGGCTGACGTCTAAAGAGACAGATAAGAAAATTGCGCTTGCAGGCGGTAACCCTTCACGTTTCTCCACGCACCAAGACCCTGATGTTGTGAAGAAATTCCCACAAATGGCCATCTTTGGTGAAGCACTGAAAGACGCTGACCCAGACTGGCGTCCGATTATCCCGCCATGGGGACAAATCAATACTGAGTTGGGAACCAACCTGTCCAAGGCAATGACAGGAGAGATCAGTGTGGAAGAAGCACTGAACAAAACCAACAACACAGTAAAAAACATCATGAAAAAAGAAGGTTACTACACCTTTAACTAAAAAAACGGGGAGCGACATTGCTCCCCACCTTTAACCTTGGAAGT
>NZ_LYBM01000009.1 GCF_001707825.1 Veronia pacifica
TCGTCGAAAGCGGGGCGAATATTATCGGTGCCAATGATTGCTGTCAACTCTGTTTAAACAAGATTTTTATATACGGCGGCTGTTTGGTCAAAATACCGTCGAGAAGATGTAAGCTGTTGCTCATCCTATACACAACTTCTTTTGTTTGATGGACTCGGCTCACTGAGCAGCAAGAGAAAAAGCAACTAAACTGCCTGTGAAAAAGCAGCCAATGAGGCTGTGGGCACATCGTCGTCTCGAAAGCAGATACATTTTCATATTGATTCAAAAATGATGGCACTCGAGGGCTATTTAGGAACAGTGCTCAACCGTTACAGGTCATCGTTACTGCGCATAAATACAGATCGCTCAAAATATAGTCAACTCAAGTGTTTTTCACTTTCCTTTGACCATACATCGACTGTGTATACCGACTGTAAAACTGTGATTCAGGTCTAATTTGGTGGTTAATTCGTCGGTTGCTCAAATTTTACTGAATTACCTCAAAAAATTGTTGACTTTTCGGACGTCAAAAAGCGATTGGCATTACAGTAGTTACCCACAAATTCTGTGGATAAGTGTGTTAATCACCAAAGTTTTCCACTTTTAACCGCATGGGATACCTCCTTTGTGCCGGTGGATAATTATTCGCTTCGTTCGTTAAATCATCGTCATACGTTTTTAAAAGCCGTTTCAAATGAAGAATAAGCCTGTTTTATCTCGCTACAGTTGTACACAAGAGAGTGTTTTCATACAGTAATCTCAAAGACACTCCAATTTGAACTTGTGTCGATCTGCGTAATGACACAAGGTAATGTGATTGCTCATAGAGAGTTAAGGAGATGAATGTGCACGACCTGCCACAGTTGAATCTTAAAAATAAGGTTAGCGATATTGAATGGCAACTCAGGATTGATCTTGCTGCCTGCTATCGGCTGGTTGCCCATATGGGCTGGGATGACCTGATATATACGCATATTTCGGTAAAAATACCGGACACCGACACCTATCTGGTCAATGCGTTCGGTGTGGCTTTCGATGAGGTAACAGCTTCAAACCTGGTGAAAGTTGACCTTGATGGTAACGTGCTGGATGACTGTCCTTTTACTATCAACCCTGCTGGCTTCACGATCCACAGCGCAATTCACCAAGTGAGGCCAGATGCCCGCTGTGTCATGCATTTACACACCAACGAAACAATGGCCGTCGCGACGCAAAAAGAGGGTCTTTTACCCCTCTCTCAGTATTCAATGTTCTCAATACCATCCATGGCCTACCACAGGTATGAAGGATTAGCGGTAGATGAGGATGAGAGAAAAGTCCTGCAGGACGATCTCGGTGACAAAAATCATATGCTACTCGTTAACCACGGCGCATTGACGGTGGGTCCGAGTGTCGGGGATGCATTTATGCGTATGTACGACTTACAACGTGCCTGTGAAGTTCAACTGATGCTACAGGCGTCGGGTCAGGAGGTGATGCCTGTCCCACAAGCGATTCAGGATAATATATATGCTCAGGCAAAAGTTGTTCACTCTGGTGCGACAGGGGGCCAAAAAGCTTGGCCTTCACTGCTACGGAAAGCCCGACGTCTTGACCCGGGTTTTATGGAGTAGCAATTCCGATACATTTATATTGCAGCCCGCGAAAGCGTGAGCTGCATCGAAACGAACAAAGACATAATGGAGAACAAGGATGAAAGTTACTTCGGTTGAAGTTTTCGATATTCACTGTCCGGAGCGTCCACCGTGGAATCCGGTGTTTATCAGGATTCATACCGACGAGGGCATTTCTGGAGTAGGTGAAGCAGGACTTGCTTATGATTTAGGCCACAGTGCTGCTGCAAATATGATTAAGGAAATGGCAGAGGCCTTTCTGATTGGTCATGACCCTTTCCAGACTGAGAAACTCTGGTCCAGAATGTTGAGAGAGAGCTTCTGGGGGCTGGGCGGCGGTCCGGTTGTCTATGCTGCGATGAGTGCGATAGATACTGCGCTTTGGGATATCAAAGGCAAGGCACTTAATCTCCCTGTTTATCAATTACTGGGCGGCAAAGTAAATGATGAATTGAGAACCTATGCTTCTCAGTTACAGTTCGATTGGGACAAAGAGTTTAAGGCGTTATCACAGCCGGAAGAATATGCAGAGGCTGCGTTAAAAGCAGTCGCAGAGGGATATGATGCGGTTAAAGTTGACCCTATCATGTACGACAAAGACGGCAATACCTACTACGAGCGTACAAAAATCATCTCTCGTGCTGAAATGAAACTTTACCGCGCAAGAATGAAAGCAATTCGAGATGCTGTTGGTGATGAAGTAGATATTATCTTTGAATGTCACAGTCTTCCCGGTGCAACAACTGCTATTCAGTTGGGGGCCATCGCCGAAGAGTTTGATTGCATGTACTACGAAGAGCCAGTGAACTACTTAAACCACTCACTGCATGCAAAAGTGGCAGATAAAGTCGCCGTTCCTATTGCAGGTGGAGAGCGCCTGTATAATCGCTGGGGTGTTCGTCCTTATCTCGAAGATCAGAGCGTTGATGTGCTCCAGCCAGATATTGGTTTGTGTGGAGGATTTACAGAAACGAAGAAGGTATGTGATTACGCAGATATTTTTGATGTCCGTATCCAGGCTCATGTGTGTGGTGGGCCGGTAGCAACGGCGGCGTCTTTGCACTTGGAAACAGCTATACCTAACTTCCTTATCCATGAGCATCACACCTATGCGATAAAATCATGGAACCGAGAGCTCTGTTTGCAAGATCCACAGCCAGAAAACGGGACATTTAAAGTGTCAGAAGCGCCGGGAATAGGCATCGAACTCAATGACGAGGTCGTTAACCGTTCACCACGTATTACCGTGAAGTAACCAGCAATGATTGAGAGAAAAACCAGCCATTTGGCTGGTTTTTTTAATTGTCGAACCGGTAAAGCCGAAAGGCGTTATCGTGCAAAATATTATTCAATGCACCATCTGAAAGCGATGCTCGACAATATTGCTGCCAGAGTTCCTTATAGCTGTGGCTAAACAGACACAGTGGGAAGTTGCTCGCCAGCATGACCCGTTTAATCCCAAAATATCCAATGAGCTGTGTCAGAGCCTGCCAGACAAATGTGAAATGAAATGCCCTGTCTGTCATTTCCCAGCCTGATGCTTTAACAAATACATTAGGGAGTGCAGACAGTTTTTGCATGGACAGATGCCATTGATCCATCGAATGGATAGCAGGAAAAGCGGCATGGTTGAGTATGACATTCAATCTCGGCATTGATTTGATTACGGCCACCAATGCATCAACACCTCTTTCATCACTGCCACTGAGCTGTGCTTCAAAGAGGAGTGCTTGCTCAGCCAAATATGCAAGATTGGCAATGACTTCCGGTTTTGCTAATAGGATTGACGCCTGTTCATCAAGGATATGCCTCACTCCTGTCAGAGAGGGGTAGGCCTTTAGCTGGCAAATATTCTGCTGAAATATCGATTCGGATTGTGTCAGATCGACACAGGCAATAGACCTGAATGGTAGGTCGACCGTCTTCTCCAGCCACTCCACCTCTCGCCAAGGTGCTTGATTGTCAAAACCTGCCTCGATATGAACGAAGCCAGCCAGTTCTATGTCCTTTGGAGGTCTTAGTGAATCCTCACCGAAGTGCCGATTAATCGTCGCTTTGTCAGACCAGAACGGTGGATTCTCTGGCTTTAGCCAGTGATAATTGCCACGTTCAAGATCAAAAAGATGAAGGTGAGGATCAATGATTTTTCTCATCGCGTCGTATAGCCGCCGTCGATATTGTATAGGCTACCTGTTATGAAACGCGCTTTATCGCCGGCGAGAAAGATGACTAAGTCGGCGACTTCTTCTGGCTGTGCAATGCGTCCTAGAGGCTGAAGTGCTGCTTCTTCTTTGTGTACCTCTTCTTTATTTGCTCCGGAACGAGCACAGTAATTATCGATGGCCTGATGATATAAGGGTGTTTCTGTCGTACCTGCACATACGACATTTGCGCGAATATTAAAGTCTGCGTAATCAATGGCTGTAGTTTTACCCATTGAGGCGAGGGCGTGCTTGCTTAGGTTGTACGCAAACGAATTAGGTTTAGCGATATGGCACTGGTCTGAACCAATTAAGACGATACTGCCGTCCTGTTGGCTTTTCATCGTTGGCAGGCAGGCCCGAATAACGGAGTAGGCACCTTTTACATTGATAGCCATTACTCTATCGAGCTCATCCTCAGTGGTATTTTCAATGTTTGCGCTGTAATGGATCCCTGCATTACAAATTAGTGTGTCGATTCGACCAGCTTCGAGAATCACTTGCTTTACTGCTGCAGTGACTTCAGCGGAATTTGTGATATCGCATCGGATAAATGGCTGTGTATCACCCGATACTATATCTAGATTGTAGACTTGGTAGCCCTGTGAGATTAAACCTTTAACAATGGCCAGCCCAATACCTTTAGAGCCACCTGTTACAATTGCTACCTTTGTCATTTACGTCTCCACTTGGTTTTTGCGAGATAAACACCATATCAAGAAGCAAAGGTCTATCCGCTTCTTGGCTTAAGCCGTGCGCAGTCGACTTAATGGATGCCAATACAATTGGCGGTGATGTTCTCGGGTCGTACTAAATAAGTCAACCCAGATTGCTGTGACTCAACGTATTGAACAAAATACTGCAGTGTAATGGCAGTACATGGAAGTCATTATGTGTTCTTTTTACCGAAAAAGCTGTTGCAGTAAGTATTTGACTTCATCTCATGTGTCATCAAAATAGTAAGTGCTAACCAAAAATAACTCAGGATAAATCATGGAAAAAGCGTTCAAGCTGCAATCTCCCTTTAAACCATCGGGTGACCAGCCGACAGCTATTGCTCAATTGTTGGATGGTCTTGATTCGGGGTTAGCTCATCAGACGCTACTTGGAGTGACGGGGTCGGGTAAAACCTACACCATGGCAAATGTGATTGCGCAGACTGGCAGACCGACCATGGTTTTGGCTCCGAATAAAACGCTGGCAGCTCAGCTTTATGGAGAAATGCGCGAGTTTTTTCCCGACAACGCAGTTGAGTATTTTGTTTCCTACTATGACTACTATCAGCCTGAGGCGTATGTTCCCACGACAGATACTTTTATAGAAAAAGATGCATCAATTAACGAGCATGTTGAACAGATGCGCCTGTCTGCAACTAAAGCACTGATGGAGCGGAGAGACGTTATCATTGTTGCTTCTGTCTCTGCCATTTATGGTTTGGGTGATCCAGACTCTTATCTAAAGATGATGTTGCATGTTCGTCGTGGCGATATGCTCGACCAACGTCAGATCCTGCGCAGACTGGCAGAGTTACAGTACACTCGTAACGATCAGGCATTTACCCGGGGTACATTCAGGGTCCGGGGAGAGGTTATTGATGTTTTTCCTGCCGAGTCCGATCGTGATGCAGTGCGGATTGAACTTTTTGATGATGAAGTTGAAAATATTAGCGTCTTCGATCCGCTGACAGGCTCAATGACCGAGCGAAACCTGCCGCGATTCACGATTTATCCTAAGACTCACTATGTTACGCCGCGAGAAAAGATTCTTGAGGCGATTGATAACATAAAAGAAGAGTTAGTAGACCGTAAGAAGGTTTTGTTAGAAAACAACAAATTGTTAGAAGAGCAACGGATATCGCAAAGGACATCTTTTGACATCGAAATGATGACTGAGCTGGGGTACTGCTCAGGTATCGAAAACTATTCTCGTTACCTTAGTGGAAGAGATGAAGGCGAGCCACCACCAACCCTGTTCGATTATCTGCCCGCCGACGGCTTGCTGATCATTGACGAATCACATGTTACCGTGCCTCAGATTGGTGCGATGTTTAAAGGGGACCGCTCTCGTAAGGAAACACTGGTTGAATTTGGTTTTCGCTTACCTTCAGCGCTTGATAACCGTCCCTTAAAATTTGACGAATTTGAATCCCTGGCACCACAAACCATTTATGTGTCTGCCACACCCGGAAAATACGAGCTTGAGAAATCGGACGACGATATTGCGGATCAGGTTGTCAGACCAACAGGGTTGTTGGACCCTGAAATTGAAGTACGCCCGGTGGCAACACAAGTCGACGACCTGTTGTCTGAAATTCGGATTCGTGAAGATAAAAATGAACGAGTTCTGGTCACCACCTTGACCAAACGAATGGCTGAGGATCTCACAGAGTACCTCGAAGAGCATGGTGTCAGGGTGCGCTATCTCCACTCTGATGTCGATACCGTTGAGCGAGTTGAGATCATTCGCGACCTTAGGCTTGGCGAATTTGATGTTCTGGTTGGTATCAACCTATTACGGGAAGGACTGGATATGCCAGAGGTTTCGCTGGTTGCCATACTGGATGCCGATAAAGAGGGCTTCTTGCGCTCTGATCGCTCATTAATCCAGACTATAGGTCGTGCTGCACGTAATCTTAATGGTAAAGCGATTCTTTACGGTGATCGTATTACCGGATCGATGGAGCGTGCAATACAGGAAACGGAACGGCGCCGCGAAAAGCAGGTGGCATATAATGAAGCCAACGGCATTGTTCCTCAAAAGCTGAACAAGAAAGTCATGGATGTGATGGAAATTGGCGGCAGGAAACGCAAGAGCCAAAAATCACGTCCCATTCCAGCACTTAGCCAGGTTGCAGAACCTGACGGTGGGTATGCTTCTCAGACGCCACAACAACTGGACGCAGAAATTCAGAAGCTGGAAGGTTTAATGTACGAAGCTGCTCAGAATCTTGAATTTGAGCAAGCAGCAGCACTGAGAGATCAGATCACTGAGCTGCGTAAATTGTTTATCAATAATAGCTGATTGTGGATAAAAAAAAGCCAGCCCAAAAAGTGGCTGGCTATCTTGTTTGAGTGAACGAATTGCTCACAAACAACGTCAGTTGGCTAGGTGACCCAGAAGGGTCACAATAATCAAAGCATATTGCGTGCCATTTTTTATTTGACCAATGTGACTGTTTTTTTCATGGTTTTACCAGATTGAAAGAGTTTCATTTCGCATTTTGCAACGCAAAACGCTTCATGGGCAATTTTTTGAACTATTATCGTTATAACTTCAAACGTAACGACGTGATTCTCAGCATGGAAATGGGCTGGAGGAAGAATGCAACAACCATTTGCAGATAAACGAATATTGATGGTAGAGGATACTGCGTCGGTCGCTGCATTATACAAGTCTTACCTAAATCCGCTGGATATCAAGGTTGACGTGGTAACGTCGGGCGGTGCGGCATTAGCCTTGCTCCCGACAATGCATCAGTTCTCTCTGGTATTGCTCGATCTGAGGCTACCGGACATTTCGGGGTTTGAGGTGTTGTCTGACATTCGAAAACAACACCCTGATTTACCAGTGATAATCATGACAGCTCACGGCTCTATTGATGCTGCTGTTGAAGCCATTCGACACGGTGCCAGTGATTTCTTAATAAAACCCTGTGAGGCTGACATTTTGCGGATGACAGTCAATAAAGCACTGAAACCCAAAGGTGATTCTGTCCCCAACCTAGATAACGATGAAGAGGGCTCTTACTTCGGTTTTATCGGTAGCAGTCTTGCTATGCAAGCTGTCTATAGGGTTATCGAGTCTGCTGCGCCAAGTAAGGCAACCGTCTTTATTACTGGCGACAGCGGTACAGGTAAGGAAGTCTGTGCTGAGGCGATCCACTCAGCCAGTTCACGGTCGAAAAATGCTTTTGTTGCCATAAACTGTGCAGCTATACCTAAAGACTTGATTGAAAGTGAATTGTTTGGTCACGTGAAAGGTGCTTTTACCGGCGCTGTTGTCGATCGTGAGGGAGCCGCTGAGTTGGCAGATGGAGGCACACTTTTCCTTGATGAAATTTGTGAAATGGACCTCGATTTGCAGTCAAAACTTCTGCGTTTTATCCAGACAGGTGCGTTTCAGAAGGTTGGCTCATCCAAAATAAAAAAGGTAGATGTACGATTTATTTGTGCGACAAATCGCGATCCATGGAAAGAAGTGACAATAGGAAACTTCCGCGAAGACTTGTACTACCGATTGCATGTTATTCCATTAGCACTGCCACCATTAAAAGAGAGAGGGCAAGATGTTATTGATATTGCTCACTCATTACTCGCCCTTTTTTCAGCCGAGGAAAATAAAAGTTTTTCTAGGTTTAGTCCTGAAGTGAGACAAAGGTTACTCAGCTATGACTGGCCGGGTAATGTTCGACAGCTACAGAATATCCTTCGAAATGTAGTTGTTTTACATAATGGAGAGGAAGTCACAGAACATATGTTACCACCTCCATTATCTGACTTTTCTGGTGCTAAAATTGCATTAAGCTCCGGTAGGCCGCGAAAAACACCAGAGTCGGTTGTCAGTGAAAGTACTTCGACTGTGCAGTCGTGACTACAAAAGCTGACATAGAGCCGCTCTGGATAGTAGAAAAGCGCGCAATTGAAGAGGCTATCAATATATGCGAGGGAAATATTTCGCAGGCGGCGGGCCTCCTAGAGGTCAGTCCATCAACCATATATCGTAAGCTTCAAAGTTGGCAATTGTCTCAGGAAAGTAACAGGGAATAGCGGATGGGAACGACAATAAATCGGGAGACACTGCGTCGCCTTGCGGCGGAAGTTGGTGAAGAGACGGTAACCGTTTTACTGAATGTTTTCAGCGATGAGTTGAACCGTTACCAATCACAATTATCACATGAACCCAGTGTTTCCGATGTAAGAGATATCAGTCATGCTATCAAGAGCAGCGCAGCGAGTTTTGGTGCGGATGATTTAGCGGAGTTTGCTCAGGAGTGTGAATCCAGAGTGAAACTTGGTCAGGATGTGTGGGTCAGGGACCATCTCCCCGAACTCACATCTATGTTAAAAGGTGCCGCAACCGAATACCGTGCGTTAGCTATTGATGAGCATCTGCTCGATAGCCTTTGATAGACTGTCTCTGTCATGCCGCCATCTGTGGTTGGCAGAGGCAAGTTTTTCACGTCTGTAGTGATAACATTCATCTATTTCTGGCCTATCTTCCTCACCCAATACCAAATCGATTTTTCTTCCGCCCATAGCACGCTCACACCAATGCAGCATAGTGTTCAGGGTCATTTGGCCCGCAGGGCCTGTTTCAGCATCTAGGTTACATATGAAGATAACCTTTGCTTTCACTGTTTTCAGCGCCCTACCAATTTCTGGAAGTAGGAGAGGGGGCATAACACTGGTCAGAAAACTGCCCGGTCCCAACAAAATAATGTCAGCATTTACGATGGATTCCACAGCTTCATGAGTGGCAGGCACTGGTGGATCTATAAACAAGCGACTCGGCGGTTTTTCAAGTTCATCAACGCTCGTTTCTCCACTAATAATTTCACCGCAACTCGTTATTGCGGCTAGATCAGCTGAATGCTCGGACATCGGCAGGATATGTGTGTCCACTTTCAACATATCTCTGATCAGATTGATGGCTTCAAGGGGACGAATAGACAAGTTGCCTAAGGCTGTCAGTATCAGATTACCGAGATTGTGACCATCTAGCTCTCCATTTCCTTTGAAACGATACTCGAAAAGCATAGATCCGGTGGAGGGCTCTGTGATGAGCTGATTGATACAATTGCGGGTATCTCCCCAAGCAATACCTCCCTGACATGCTCTAATTCTGCCTGTAGAGCCGCCATTATCTGTGGTAGTCACGATACCCGTGACATTCTCACCGTGGTGAGTCAGGGCAGAAAGTACTCTACCGAGCCCATGGCCACCGCCAATAGCGACGAAACGAGGGGTTGTTAGACTGCTGTTCATGAAACGTCCGATCTTGAAGAGAGATGTAAATGATGTCGGAGGAATAATACTACAGCTCCAGTTTCTGTCTGAATAATCCGTCCTGTGTTTGAAAAATCCATCTTGAAAATGTGATGTTAGTTAGTTTTATCCATCAGACTCATTAAATAATCGCACGTACTTCTGCATGAATCACTTGCGACCAGAATTTGTTTTTCTTTGGCACACAGAGGCAACAGTTCTAGCCATCTCTGGCAAAGCCAAGTCAGGTTCTCAAATTCTGTATCTACATAGAGTTTCTGGAGGTCAGGGAAGCGCTCAAATAATATCAGTAGTCTATTTGCCAGTGCTTCAGTGTCCTCGCTAATGTCTTGCTGAGGCCAGTCCGGCAAAAGTGTACATTCTCCGGTCAATACGCCTTCACTTTCTTCAAAAACTCGATTCACTCTAAAGCAGCTCAAACCACGGAGTATCAGCATGATACGATTACCGTCTCTGCTACTGAAATCTTCGATAGCAACTTTGGTGATAATGGAGTTCGCCATTGGAGAGGTCATTCCCAATCCAAACTCCTGATTCGTTTTGAGAGCGTGAACCAAAGTGTTTTGTTGTTCACCCGGTAAAACGAGAAGAGGTAGACGCCCCGAAGGCAAAACATGACGTCGACTGAAGATCAGTGGCATCATTTCTGGCATGGGCTTTCTCCTCTCGGGTCATGCTGAATGACTCTGTGAACATGTACTTTATATGTTCGGCTCGTAATTACTTACTACTTAAAGTTATATGACAACTTTTCAATAAAGCAAAAACAGATGCCTACTTTGATGGTTTACTCCTGTTGAATTCACATGAAATCCGAGAGACGATTAAATTGTTGGTAGGTGCTCATTAACGATATTTCTTTATAAACGTAGGAAGCGTTTAAGTAATCTTCCTTTGATCTGTGTCAACGATAAGATAGTTTAATTGAAAATTTGACGCGACAAGGCGTTTTTTTCTCTTTTTTAACCCGTTCTCTTGTTACTCTTGAAATCCCGATTTACATTCAAATAACGTGCTGGCATCACACTACATTTTGTAATTTGTCAGCAGGCGACCAAAAACCGAAGCTTTCTTTGCTACGTCAGGGCTTAGCCCGATATGTAAAGTTGGCCGTGATCTCGCGATCACCAGGGCGGGCAATAGAAATGTTCCCGTCTCCCGAACTTGGAAAGGTGATTAGTTGCAATGCAATTAGAAGACAGTTATCAGCGCAAGTTTTATTACTTGCGTCTCTCTATTACTGATGTTTGTAATTTCAAATGTCAGTATTGCCTCCCTGACGGTTACAAACCCAAGGGAAAAAATTCAGGTTTTTTACAGCTTGAAGAGATTCGTCGTGTGATCGCGGCTTTCGCTCATTGTGGCACGACAAAAGTCAGGATCACAGGTGGCGAGCCCAGTTTGCGAAAAGACTTTTCTGATGTGATTGCTGTTGCCGCTGAGCAACCGGGCATTGAGAAAGTCGCAACGACCACAAACGGATACCGTCTTGCTAAGCAGGCTGCTGTTTGGCGAGAAGCTGGCCTGACCCATATAAACGTAAGTGTTGATAGCCTCGATTCCAGAATGTTTCACCAAATTACTGGTGAGAATAAATTTACTGAAGTAATGGCAGGGATTGATGCTGCGTTTGATGCTGGTTTTCCCCAGATCAAGGTTAATGCTGTTTTGATGAAGGATCTCAACAGTAACGAATTGCCTGCTTTTCTCTCTTGGATCAAAAGTCGCCCCATACAACTAAGGTTTATTGAGTTGATGCAAACTGGTGACATGGATGATTTCTTTTCCAGATATCATCAATCAGGCATCAGCATTCGCAACTATCTTATTGCCAATGGCTGGTTGATGAAGGCCAGAGAAGCCAACGATGGCCCTGCTGAGGTGTATACGCATCCAGAATATCAGGGTGAGATTGGCTTAATCATGCCCTATAAGAAAGACTTCTGTCAGACCTGCAACCGACTACGGGTATCTGCGCTTGGTAAACTACACATGTGTCTTTTTGGTGATTATGGTGTGGAGTTGAGGGATCTCCTTCAGGAAGACAGTCAGCGTGACCAACTGATCACGGCTATTCAAACCCAGTTAGCAGATAAAAAAGTAAGCCACTTTTTAGATGATGGATACACTGGAATGACTCCAAATCTTGCCTATATTGGCGGCTAATATAAATTTCAACCATAACGTTTTATTGAGGAAACAATCATGGGCCATGCGGTCAGCAGTTTTAAGCCAGCAAACATTGCCGTTCTTACCGTGTCTGATACCCGTACAGAAGAAACAGATACGTCGGGTGGTTATCTGGCAGATGCACTGAAAGAAGCGGGGCATCACCTAGCAGACAAAAAAATTGTTATTGATGATAAGTATCAAATCAGATCTATCGTTTCACAGTGGATTGCTTCAGATACTATAAAAGCGATTTTGATCACGGGCGGTACCGGCTTCACAGCTCGCGACCGCACACCTGAAGCGATAACACCATTATTTGATAAGCAAGTAGAAGGGTTTGGTGAGGTGTTTCGTGCCGTTTCATATGAAGAAATTGGTACATCTACGATTCAATCTCGTGCAATTGCTGGTTTCGCTAATAATACGGTTATTTTTGCTATGCCAGGCTCGACAGGTGCTTGTAAAACGGGCTGGACAAAAATTGTCAAAGAGCAATTGGATGCAAGCCACAAGCCTTGTAATTTCATACCGCATCTGGGGTAAATAAAGTGTCTGAACTGACCCACATAAATGCATCTGGTGAAGCGAACATGGTTGATGTTTCCTCTAAAAGTGAAACTGTTCGTGAGGCACGTGCTGAAGCTCTCATCGATATGGCTCCAGATACACTAGCGCTGATTTTGTCGGGAAAACATCACAAAGGTGATGTTTTTGCTACAGCGAGAATTGCTGGTATCCATGCCGCTAAACGCACTTGGGATCTGATTCCACTTTGCCACCCTTTGATGTTGTCTAAGGTCGAGGTTTCACTTGAACCGCTCCCTGATTCATCGCAGGTCCGAGTAGAGTCTCTGTGCAAGCTGACAGGAAAAACAGGTGTAGAGATGGAGGCATTAACAGCAGCTTCTGTCGCTGCTCTGACCATTTATGACATGTGTAAAGCTGTACAGAAAGACATAGTAATAAGTTCAGTCCGTTTATTAGAGAAAACTGGCGGCAAATCTGGCCACTTCAAGGTTGAGGCATGATTCGGGTTTTATTTTTTGCTCAAGTAAAAGAAATCACTGGTACTGCTGCAGTTGAACTGGAGCCAGTGTTTAATACTGCCGAAGCCGTGCGTCAACATTTGGCTGCACAGAGTGGAAAGTGGGCGTTAGCACTGGAGCAGGGAAAACTCCTGGTGGCAATCAACCAGACCATCGCATCGCTGGATACGCCAGTTAAAGATGGTGACGAGGTGGCTTTTTTTCCGCCTGTGACAGGGGGCTGAGGTGATTTCTGTTCAGGAGAAAGACTTTTGCGTTGGCGATGAGTACACAAATCTCAATCGCGACAATGCGGACGGGGCAGTAGTAACATTTGTTGGCAAAGTCAGGGATATGAATCTTGGTGACGAAGTAACAGGACTGACTTTGGAACACTATCCGGGAATGACCGAAAAGTCTCTGAGTAGCATTGTGTCGGAGGCGAAAACACGCTGGCCGTTAAATAGGGTACGAGTCATTCACCGTGTTGGAAAGTTAGCACTGGGCGAGCAGATTGTCTTCGTTGGAGTCAGCAGTGCTCACCGCAAAGCGGCTTTTGAAGCATGTGAATTCATCATGGACTATTTAAAAACCCGTGCACCTTTCTGGAAAAAAGAGCAGCTAAAGGATGAAGAGCGTTGGATTGAGGCAAAGGCATCTGATGATGTTGCAGCTGATCGCTGGTGACCTAATCACTCTACTTTTATTTTTAGATAAAAAAACGCAGCGATAATGCTGCGTTTTTTTGCTCGCTAGTTGACTACATTCTTTGTGACGTAGCCACACATAGCTTATTTATTTTTCTTTCGATTTAATACTTACTGGCAGTTAGCGTCACCAACGAGTTTCCAGACACCCCATGGACCAGTTGTTCCTGGCTCTTGGCCCTGTGTCCACCACTTCGCTGAATACTCTTTACCCTGATGGGTCACGACATCACCGCCTGTGTAGACAGCAGCGCTATCCCATGCGTTATCACAACCTACGTCAACTGCTTCAACGGTAACTGTTGCGCTCACGCTGTCTGACAGTTTGCCGTCAGAGACACTCACTGAGAATACTAATGCAGTATCAACTGAGTAGCTTCCCGCAACAAAGGTCACGACGCCGCCACTGAACTGTGCATCAACACCTGCTGGCACTGTCCAATCATATGACAGAGAGTCACCATCTGGGTCAGTAGAGCCTGTGGCATCCAGAGTCACTGTATCGCCAGATTTAGCCATAGAAGGTGCGACTACGTTAGCGACAGGGGCTTTGTTCGTGTCTCCTTCACCCAGAGCAGTGATTGATACTGAATCTGAGCTGGTAGCACCTTTATCATCAATTACCGTGAGGGTGAAAACATACGTGGTGTCACTTTGTACTTCTGGCACTGACACTGAGGCATTGGCAGTATTCGCATCGGTAATAGTTAAGGCCGGACCGGATGTTTGCGTCCATTGATGTTTTTCAATTTCACCATCTGCATCTGATGAGCTGCTGCCATCAAGTGTAACAAGGCTTGGACCTTTGACACTGACATCGTCACCTGCACGAGCGATAGGTGCTTTATTGCGTGGAGGACAATTATCGCCACAGCCTCCGCCTTTCAGTGATTCCTGCATCGCGTTAAGAATATCACCGTTATCTGCATCAATTTCCCAAGCAAACAGACCACCAAGTCCGAGTGAGCGAACATACTCACCTTTTGCCAAGACAGAACGCTCGTTGTCATACGTCACCAAGTCACCGTTAGATGGATCCCAAGCGTAAGGCGCTTCAGCTTGCTCATCGTAACCGACTTTTACATTCGGGTTATTGATATAGCGAGTTACCACATCTTTATAGTCAATAACGCCATCTTCCCAAGAGCCTGCAACTTTACCGTTACCGACACCCGTCATAGGATTGGAAGGATCAGACATTGAAGCTTCAGTTACACCAGTCCATCCTCGTGCGTACATCGCTGTTCCAACAACCAGTTTTTCAGCTGGCACGCCCTGTGCGAGAAGCAAATCAATAGCGTTGGACGTTGTGTAAGCGGGACCTTTACGCGGTTTGCCACTATCATCACGGCCAGTACCATCGCACTCTCCAGCAGAGACATGACTCGCACAGTTAAGTGCAGTCTGGTGACCGACTACATTACTCCAGCCGCCGTAGAAGTCATAAGTCATCGCTAAGATGAAGTCCATGTGCTTCGCAGCTTCTGCGTAGTCAACATCTTCGATTTTGTCATAGCCAGAACCGATGGCCGATGTCAGTTCATACTCGCGACCTGTATCAGCTTCTAGCTCATCCAGCATCTCGCGCAACTCTTGCATGAGTGCAATGTAAGCTGGTCCATCACGAAGTGGATCGCCTTTGGTCGGATGCGCGCCTTGTCCGCCCGGGAATTCCCAGTCGATATCAACACCATCGTAGAATTTCCAGGTTTGAAGGAAACGCTTCACTGAGGCAACAAAAATATCTCGTTTAGACTTATCAACGAAATCATAGAAAGGGTCAGATAGCGTCCAGCCACCTACTGAAGGGATGATCTTCAGGTCTGGATAGCGTTGTTTAAGTGCCATTAACTGACCGTATGTACCTTTGTACGGAGTGCTGAAACTATGTCCAGACTGAGGTTGTGGCATTTGCACCGCAGCCCATGGGTCATGAATAACCACTTCATAGTCTCCAGTACCAGCACAGGCCCGATTTAATGCAGCCAGACTACTACCGTTGTCAACTTCTCCCAGAGAATCATTCGGGCCACAGACTGGGATGAAACCATAAAAAATGTGAGTAAGATTTTGAGCCGGAATATTGTCTACCGAGAACTTGCGTCCGTATACACCCCACTCAACAAAGTAAGCACCAACGACTGTGTTGTCTGGTGTGTCATAGTTACCATTATTGGGGTCAACATTCATCGGTAACGGGTCTAGGTGTGCGCCGTCAGTGTCCGCGACCACAATGTCTTTCGCCGCACTGGCAGTACACTGTCTGTCTGCTGAATCACCACTACATAGTTCGACAGTCATTGCATATTGACCGCCTTTTTTGACCATCAGGGTTGTGCTGCCGCTCTGAGTGGCTGATTCAGTAATATCTGCTTCATAGACAACTTCGTTGTTGAGTAGTACTCGCCAATGGTTGCCCGCATCGCCTGACCAGCGGTTCCATGAGACTGGAACTTCAGCGGCATCTTTAACTGTAACCAAGCTTTTATACGCCGATGCTGACTGACTTACCTCAACAATTGCGAAGTCAGTATTCATCCATGAAATCTGCGGTGCGCCGGGGGCAGCAAAAACTGCCGGGCTGACTAATGTTGCGAATGCTGCTGGCGCAAGGCATTGCATCAGTTTGTTAGGTTTCATTTACAGATCCTTGAAAAATTGTAAAAAATGGCTTGAAGCTCGCTATGACAGCCAAAGGCTAACGAGTAAGACGAGTGTCTTTGTTATTAATCTGTTAGTGAAGGGTTAAAAAGAAGTTTTGGAGTGACTACAAATACAACGTTAGTCGTATACTTATTTTTTCAAGAGAAATTAGACCTGTAAGGGATAATAAGAATTTTGTCATTAATAACAAATCTATTTAAAACAGAGGTATATAATGTCAATAAAGTAAATAAGGCCTCACTGAATGCATGAGGCCCTACATTTACTTCTTCGGCGCTTCGTTTTTGTTTTTCTTGCTAGAGCAAGGAACAAAACCATGTCTCACACGTGAGCTGAGAGGACGAGACTGAGAACCGACTGGCATCATAAGCTTTATTACCTTTTCGTTCTTACTGTTGAACATTAAACACATGGGATTATTGTTTAATAACATGTGTTTAATGAAAGTATCAGCCTTAAATTCGTATTTGACAATCCAACTAAGTGGAAAAGCGTGATTATTCCCACACATAAAGTATGCTAATAGCGAAGGTCACAGTGGAGGTAGGGAGAAAATAGGGATATTAGTCTGTGAAAAAGGGATGTCGCATTTGTGAATATCACGTTATTTGAATGGTTTGCTAGACTTACTTTGCACAAGTAATTGTTCTCGTACTACTCGAATGGGAGTTCCACATGAAGCATAGACGTTATTCAAGCAAGCGATTAAAGCAAATGATGAATGAAGTATTGCCAGACAGAGCGAGTGATATGACTCAAACTGGGATAGTGGAAAAGAAAAACGAAGATAATGAAAAACAACATCCAGTAAATCTTGAAGAGCAGCAAAAATAATCAGGCTGTAAACTTTTATTTCCAGATGCCAGCTAACACAATAGCTGGCATTTTTATCTGTTTAATTGCTATCTGTGAGAACATTTTCCTGTAGTCAGTGGCATGATTTATAGCCCCAATTGTTATGATGTTAATCACATGTTAATTGTTTGTTTTTGGTTGGGCCTAACATTTTTATATTGAAATTTATGAAATCTTTAGCGGCAATCTTGAAACAAGATCTGAATTCTCATGCCAAAAAAATGCGTTTTAATGCGTGGTTAGAATTACTGCCAGTAGAACAAATGACCGTTCAAAATTTAACCTGATCGCATTATTCCTAGAAGAATCTGCTTAAAAAACTCTCCTCAATGGTTAATTCTCGCCAATAATTATATTAATTCTATTTTTTATGGGGTTTTAGACTGCTATATCATCACTATTACAGGATGATGTATTAAGTTTGACTCATATGTTGGTTTAATGTAACTTTTTAAGCTCTGTTTATGGTAAATTACTTTGATGCTTGGTAATGTTCAAAGCAGTTCTCCCACCTCCGACCTGTTGATGGCTCAGTGTTTGGCTATCACTTTTTAAGGTTGGGACAGGGAGAGGACATGGATGCAATTACGGACAGATTGGAGTTCTAAATGTTAAAGAACAAAATAACTCAAGCACTTATGATGAGTGCAGGCATGGCAGTCGCAGCAACCTCTTTTTCCTCTTTTGCGGCAGATGTTCCAGCCGGTGTAAAGCTGGCAGCGAAGCAAGAAATTCTTCGCGGTAACGGTGCGGAGCCTGAGTCTCTTGACCCACACAAAATTTCTGGTGTGACAGAATCGAACATTGCCCGTGATCTCCTAGAAACACTGGTTATTCAGGATGAAAACGGTAAAACGATCCCGGGTGCAGCAGAAAGCTGGAAGCAAGTTGACGATACAACATACGTATTCAACCTGCGCAAAGATGGTAAGTGGTCAAATGGTGACCCAGTAACAGCACACGATTTTGAATATTCTATTAAGCGAGTTACTGACCCGGCAACGGCTTCACCATACGCTTGGTATATAGAAATAATGCGTATTCAGAACGGTGATCAAATTGTTGCTGGTAAAAAACCAGCCGACACTTTGGGTGTGAAAGCGCTTGATGATTATACATTAGAATTTAAGTTGTCTGAGCCAGTACCATACTTCGTGAAAATGGTAGGCCACACAACTGTTAGTCCTGTACATAAAGCAACAGTTGAAAAATACGGCGACCAGTGGACCAAGCCTGAAAACTTTGTAGGTAATGGTGCCTATAAAGTGACCGATTGGGTTGTGAATGAGCGGATTGTTCTTGAGCGCAACAAAAACTACTGGAATGACGCTAAAACTGTCATTAATAAGGTATCTTACTTACCGATTGACGACCAAAATGCTGAGATGAACCGTTTCCTTGCTGGTGAACTTGAGCTGACAAGTTCAATTCCACCGGAGCATTTTAAGCGCCTTAAAAAACAACATCCTGAGAGCGTTTCTGTCGTAGGTAGTCTCTGTACCTATTACTATCGCTTCAACACTGGTGTTAAACCATTTGATGATGCTCGTGTTCGCAAAGCGTTATCATATGCAATCAACAGAGACGTAGTTTCTAACGCACTACTTGGTGCCGGTCAAAAGCCAGCATATTTCTTAACACCTGAGATCACAGACGGTTTTGATCCTGTTAAGCCAGACTATGCAAAACTGACACAAAAAGATCGAGATGCAGAGGCTAAAAAACTACTGGAAGCAGCAGGCTTCAGTCAGTCGAACCCACTTGATTTCACCCTTCTATACAACACTAGCGAATCACACAAGAAAATTGCTGTTGCACTTGCTTCTATGTGGAAGCGTCTCGGTGTGAAAGTGACATTGGAAAACCAAGAGTGGAAGACGTATCTCGACACTACTCGTAAAGGTAACTATCAAGTTGCACGTGCAGGCTGGTGTGGTGACTATAATGAAGCTTCAACATTCTTAACGCTAATGCAAAGCACGAATACCAGCGGCGGTATTCACTATGGCAGCACAGACTATGACAAGATAATCAATACTGCGTTGTCTGCATCATCTGACAATGAGCGTAACAGACTGTACCTAGATGCTGAAGCGAAGCTTGCGGAAGATATGCCAATCGCACCTATCTACCAATATGTCAATACTCGCCTTATCAAGCCTTCTGTAGGTGGTTTCCCATATGGAAACGCTGAAGGCAACATCTATACCAAGGACCTTTATTTAAAAGCTAACTAAGTATTAGCTTAGAGAAGCCAACTCTTTCGGTACAAGAGAGAGTTGGCTTTGTCTCATAAGAAACATGCGTGGTTGAGTTATGTTGAAGTTTATTTTTAAGCGAATTTTAGAAGCGATACCTACCATACTGGTATTGATCACTATCTCTTTCTTTTTGATGCGTTTTGCGCCCGGAACACCTTTTTCTTCTGAAAAGGCTCTCCCACAAGAAATTATCGATAACATAAATGAAAAGTACGGTTTTGATAAACCGTTGGCCGAACAGTATTTCAATTATCTAGGCAATATTCTCCAAGGTGATTTCGGTCCATCTTTCAAATACAAAGACTACACAGTCACAGAACTTATTAGCGGCGCCTTCCCAGTTTCTGCTCAGATTGGTTTATATGCCTTTATTTTTGCAGTGCTAGCAGGAGTGACAGCAGGTACTATCGGTGCTTTAAAGCAAAATAGCTGGGGTGATTACACTATCATGGCTTCGGCAATGTTAGGTATTGTGTTGCCTTCCTTTGTTTTCGCCCCGATCCTCATTTATGTGTTCTCCATTCAGTTAAACGTATTGCCAGCCGGCGGTTGGTTTAATGGCTCCCTCGAATATATGGTGATGCCTGTTGTTGCCATGTCGATTCTTTATGCGGCTGCTTTTGCCCGGATTGCCCGTGGAAGCATGATTGAAACACTAAACAGTAACTTTATCCGAACCGCTAGAGCGAAGGGTATGGGTTACGGCTACATCATTATTAAACACGCCCTCAAACCAGCTCTAATGCCTGTGGTTTCATACATGGGGCCTGCGATGGTGGGTATCATTACTGGCTCTGTTGTAATTGAAACAGTATTTGGTCTTCCCGGTATTGGCAAAATCTTTGTTCAGGCAGCATTTAACCGTGATTACTCATTGGTTCTCGGCATCACCATTCTTATCGGCACACTGACCATTACTTTCAACGCCATTGTTGATGTGATTCTTGCCGCTATTGATCCAAAGATTCGTTATTAAGGGCTGCGTTATGTTGACGACACATAAAGAAAAAATAGAAACCGTAGAGAAGCTATCTGAGCAACTGGAAATTGAAGGTCGCAGCCTTTGGCAAGATGCGTTTATTCGATTCAGAAGAAACCGTGCGGCTATGGCAAGTCTATGCGTCTTGGGTCTAATTACTTTAGCGGTGATTTTTGGACCGATGTTGAGCAAATATGCCTTCGATGATACAGATTGGAACGCGCTCTATGCAGCACCAAGTCTTGCTGAAGATGGTCACTTATTTGGTACTGATAGTCTTGGACGAGACCTCTTTGTTCGTACTTTAATGGGCGGACAAATCTCACTAATGGTCGGTATTTTAGGGGCACTGATCGCTGTTACTGTCGGTACACTTTACGGTGCAACTTCAGGGTTTTTGGGAGGGCGTGTCGATTCAGTTATGATGCGTATTGTTGAGATATTAGGCTCAATTCCCTTTATGTTCCTCGTTATTGTCCTGGTGACCATACTTGGCCGAGACATTGTTTTACTGTTTCTTGCTATTGGTATGGTGTCTTGGCTGGACATGGCGCGTATTGTTCGCGGGCAAACTCTCAGCCTAAAAAATAAAGAATTCATTGAAGCCGCGCACGTATGTGGTGTTAGTCAATGGAAAATAATTACTCGACACATTGTTCCAAACGTTTTGGGCATCATTGCTGTCTACTCAACACTGACTATACCTGGTCTGATTCTTTTCGAATCGTTCTTGAGTTTTATTGGACTTGGCGTTCAGGAGCCAATGACGAGCTGGGGCTCGTTGCTGAACGAAGGTTCAAAGACAATGGAATTTGCCCCTTGGATGCTTGTTTTCCCAACACTGTTCATGGTGACAACACTGTTTTGCTTCAACTTTGTGGGTGACGGTCTTCGTGATGCTTTGGATCCGAAAGATCGATAGGGAGGATGTATGAGCCTGTTAGATGTAAAAGACCTACGCGTTGAATTTGCGACCCAAGATGGCATTGTTACTGCAGTAAATGATCTGAATTTTTCGCTGGAGAAAGGTGAAACCCTTGGTATTGTTGGAGAGTCTGGCTCAGGTAAGAGCCAGACAGCTTTTGCCATTATGGGGTTACTGGCTAAAAACGGTATAACAAAGGGCAGCGCGACTTTTGAAGGTCGTGAAGTTCTTAACTTGCCTGAGGCGGAACTGAACAAAATCCGTGCTGAACAAATCTCAATGATTTTTCAGGATCCAATGACCAGCCTTAATCCCTACATGAAAGTCAGCGATCAACTGATGGAAGTCTTGATGCTTCATAAGGGCATGGGCAAAGCTGAGGCTTTTGAAGAATCAGTCAGAATGCTTGAAGCGGTCAAAATCCCGGAAGCTCGCAAGCGTGCCACTATGTATCCACATGAATTCTCAGGCGGTATGCGTCAGCGTGTGATGATAGCGATGGCACTGCTATGCCGACCAAAACTTCTGATTGCAGATGAGCCCACGACAGCGCTTGATGTGACAGTACAAGCTCAGATCATGGAACTGCTCAACGAACTAAAAAAAGAGTTTAATACTGCCATTATCATGATCACTCACGACTTGGGTGTTGTAGCTGGTTCATGTGACAAAGTATTAGTTATGTATGCTGGCCGAACCATGGAATATGGCAAGGTCAACGAGATATTTTATAGCCCAAGTCATCCGTATACAGAAGGTTTGCTGAAAGCAATACCGCGTCTTGATACGGAAGGTGAATTTCTACCAACTATTCCTGGTAATCCGCCAAATTTATTACAGCTTCCTCCGGGTTGTCCTTATCAGGACCGGTGTCATCGTGTGCAGTCTGGTTGTCGGGTAGAAACACCTGAGCTCAAACCATTTGCCGATGACAGACTAAGAGCGTGTTTTTCTGATCAGGGGACGTGGTAATGACAGTCGCAGAAAAGAAATTATTGCTGGATATCAATGATCTGAAAGTTCACTTTAATATTATGCCAGCATCTTCGTGGCCTTGGACTAAACCGGGCAAGCTTAAGGCAGTAGATGGCGTAAATATCCGTCTTTTTGAAGGTGAAACGCTAGGCGTGGTCGGTGAGTCGGGTTGTGGTAAATCTACCTTAGCACGCGCGATTATTGGCCTTGTTGAAGCAACTGATGGTAAAGCGGTTTGGCTGGGTGAAGATTTAACGCGCATGCCAGCGAGCCAAAAGCGCGAGAAGCGGAAAGAGATCCAGATGATTTTTCAGGATCCTCTTGCATCGCTTAATCCACGGATGACGATCGGTGAGATCATTGCAGAGCCACTGAAAACATTTTATCCGCAATTAAGTAATGATGAAGTCAAGGAACAAGTCAGAGCCATGATGAAGCGAGTCGGCTTGTTACCTAATGTAATAAACCGGTACCCGCATGAGTTCTCAGGCGGTCAGTGTCAGCGTATTGGTATTGCTCGTGCTCTTATTCTCAAGCCGAAGCTTGTTATTTGCGATGAGCCTGTGTCAGCACTGGACGTCTCTATTCAAGCTCAGGTTGTTAACCTGCTTAAAGAGCTGCAAAAAGAGATGGGATTGAGCCTTATCTTTATTGCGCATGACCTTTCAGTTGTTAAACACATCTCTGATCGTGTTTTGGTTATGTATCTTGGCAATGCGGTTGAATTGGCAGAAGGCGATAAACTTTTTGCCAACCCTCAGCATCCATACACCAAGGCGCTGATGTCAGCAGTGCCTGTTCCAGATCCAGATAAAGAGCGTTCAAAACAGATTCAGTTGTTGGAGGGCGATCTACCGTCACCTATGCATCCACCATCAGGTTGCGTGTTCAGAACCCGCTGTCCTATTTCGACAGAGTCTTGTGCGCAACAAAAACCTGTACTGAAAGGCGGTGATAGCCACGCTGTTTCATGTCTTCAGGTTTGAGGTGACGTGACGATTTGGATAAATGATAAAAAAGCGCGATGAAGGTCGCGTTTTTTTATATAAAAAAAACGGTTTATCTGGCGATAAACTCGATATAAAGACAACAAACACACCAATGCTCGCTTTTGGTAGCTGTGGACGCAAGGAGCGTGATTATGCAAAAGCTGTCTGTTCAATGGAAAGTAACACTGGTGTCAGGCCTTTGCCTGCTTTTTACTGCCATTGCATTGCTGTCGATTTCGGCTTACTTCAACAATCAAAGTAAGGAAACGATTGCTCAGTTATCTGTTTCATCCCTGAAAGGCAAAACAGAAAACTTGGTATTGAGCCAAGCGCAAAATGAGGCGACTCGAGTTAAAGGTTTTCTCGATGAGGCGATTTTTCGTTCTCAAACTTTGGCTCAAAGTGTTCTGTTCTTAAAACGAAATGCTGAGGAAAATTACACCAATAGTTCAGAATTACGTAACTCAGTCAGTGAGATACTCAAACTGGCTGTCGAAAACTTCAGTAATATTGAAGGTGCCTACGTTGTTTTCGAACCCAATCAACTGGATGGCGAAGATGGGAATTATGTTGATGCCGATTATGCAGGGGGTAATGACAAAGGCCGTTTTGCTGCATACTGGTTTAATAATGGAACTGAGCCAGACAGAAAAATTTTGACAGAGGCGCAAATCTCCGGCAGTGAGAGTATGCCTGGCTTCGTCTCAAACTGGTATCAATGCTCTGCCAGTTCTTCAAACTTCTGCATATTACCTCCATACATTAATGGCCAATCGGGTTCATCAGTGTTGACTTCATCAATAACGGTTCCCCTTATAGACAATGGAAAAGTTATTGGTGTCATGGGCTTGGATATTAATCTTAATCAGCTCGAGTCAATTCTGCTCGAAGTAGACAGTAAGCTCTATGATGGCGTAGGGAATGTTAGCATCATCAGTGATAATGGTGTACTCGCGGCATGGGATCAGGATAGTAGTCGCATCGGTGAGTTGATTTATCAGGATGAGAGCATGCCTCACTCGTTACCAGAGTGGCTAAATAGTGGTGAAACTCAAGTTAACTGGACGTCTGACGGTAAATGGCTTCAGGTTTTCCGTCCCATCGATACGGGAACGTCAAACTGGGGAGTTTACATTCAGCTTCCTGTCCAAAGCGTGTTGACCGACGCCTATAAATTAGAGAATGTGGTTGCGGAGCAATTCTCCAATTCTCAAAAAACCAACTGGTTAATTGGCGTGATCGTTATCGCTCTGGGGCTAGTGGTTGTTTACTTTGCTGCTTATCAGATTGTTAAACCTATCCGTGTGGTGGTGGAGCGCCTTAAAGATATCGCAAGTGGCGAAGGGGACTTGACTCAGCGTATTGAGCTTAAACAGCAAGATGAAGTCGGTGAGTTGGCAAACTGGTTTAACCGTTTCCTTGATAAGCTTCAGGGGATCATTCGTGATGTCGTCGAATCAGTATCTGAAATTGAGAAGACAGCGCATGGGGCCGCTGATGTGGCCGGTAACACCCGCGATGGCAGTGAGTCTCAGTTCCGTGAGGTTGATCTTGTTGCTACGGCAGCAGAGCAGATGACGATGACGGCCAGCGAGGTGGCAAGCCATACAGAAAATGCGTTGAATGCCGCTATCTCTGCAACCACTGCCGCTACCTCCGGGCAATCGGTGGCGACAGAATCTGCCAAGTCGATGAATACCCTTGTTGAGCGGATGAATTCTGCAAAACCTGTTGTTGAGCAACTTGAGCGCAGCAATGACAACATCAATCAAATCCTTACAGTTATCGAAGGTGTATCTGACCAGACGAATCTTCTTGCCCTTAATGCGGCTATAGAAGCTGCAAGAGCGGGCGATCAGGGCAAAGGCTTTGCAGTGGTTGCTGAAGAAGTCAGACAGTTATCGATTCGTACTCAGGAATCAGTCAGCCAAATCAGAGAAGTTATCGAAGAAGTGGGGGTTGGTACAAAGTTGGTTGTCGCAGCTATTGAGGACGGAAACCGTCTTGCTGGTGATACCTCTTTGCAAGTTGAAGAAGCCGCAAACAGTCTAGATAACATCGCTGAAGCGATTCGCTCAATTGAGGAGCTTAATGCTCAAATTGCCAGAGCAGCTGAGGAGCAACGGACGGTGTCTGCGGAAGTGAACGGAAATGTGTCCAATATCCGGGAGCAAAGCGAAGGTATTTTGACCAATGCAGAACGCTCGGCGGAAATTGGTCAACGGCTTGCTGCCCTGTCAGAGCAGCAGCAAAGCTTAGTTGGACAATTTGTCGTTTGATTCTCACCGCATAAAAAAGCCTTCCTAATTTGGAAGGCTTTTTTGTTGGCGCTCATCTATGCCTGCGGATACCAGTATCCCTGATTACAGAGCATTAACAGGAGGTCGAGAAATGCAGGATTTTCGGTCAGTTCTTGCATATGAGATCCAGTAAAACTCTCTTGGTCACAGAGAAGACTTGCTGCTGTTGTGCAGTTGTCCGGGAGTCGATAGGTTTCGCCATTAATGAAAATGACCGATGGATCTGCCTCATGGTAGAGCGCCTTTAATCCGGCCACGCGCTCAAGCACCAAACCATCATTAACAAACTCAAAGAGTTCAGCAGGCTGCCAAGGCGGCTCAGCTGGCATAATATCCAGTTCATGTCTGGATTGACTCAGTAACTCTCCCATCCAGCATGCTTTGATAGCATCATCATTGAGTAAAGACAGCAACATCTGATTCAATTCATCAGATTCGGATGAGGGGATCATGCCACTCTGTTTACGGCTTTGAAGCTTGGGTTGGTGGTAATGGCTATCGCCTTTTTCATTTGAAATGATATGGTCTGCGAAGCTGCTTAGTAGTTCCCGTTTCTTTGGTGAACGATAACCGATTGAATAACTTAATGAGACTTCACTAGTATCTCCCTCATGCGGGAAACCGGGCGGGATATAGAGGATATCTCCCGGGTTTAGTTCCTCATCAATGATTGGATCAAAACCAGTGATCTGGCGAAGACCTGTTTCGTGGTTAGCATCCTGATATTCACCTTGCGGTCCAACCCGCCACTGTCGTTTTCCCATCCCCTGTATGATGAACACATCATATTGATCAATGTGCGGACCTACACCGCCCCCGGGCATTGACAGGCATGTCATAACATCGTCGAAAAGCCAGTTAGGTAAGGCGCTAAAAGGAACAGACAGAGCTCTTGGACCCGGGTGCCAGTGATTAGAGGCCTGCACGATCAATTGAGAATGCGTATCGGGAAAATGTTCAAACGTGTCGAACGGGCCATGTTGAACTTCCCATTTTCCTTCTGCGTTTGAGATAAAACGGGAATCGATTTCTTCTTCCATGGCAAGTCCCGCCAGCTCATCCGGGCTGATTGGGTCTTCAAACTCTACAAAACCGTTTCGAATAATAGTGGGCTTTTTGTGCCAGTATTCAGCCAGAAACTGGTCGAGGTCAAAATTAAATTGATACATAGTGTTGGATGTTGTTCTGTATTTGGCTGAAGTATAGCGTTATTCCCTGCCAGATTTAACCTATCAGAAGAGCAAAGCATACATGACGGCTTAATACGCTCGCATGAGCAATGATGCGTTGAATATGAACATGCGCTGGTTTCTGTGTGATTGAGTGGGTGCTATTTACGTATCTGTGGATGCATAGATAGAAAAAACCCGGACAAATGCCCGGGTTCAACACATACTGACAAGGGTGTTTATAGTTTGTCAGTCAGAGAAATGGCATCACCAATATAATTCGCTGGCGTCATTTCTTTAAGGCGCTCTTTCTCAGACTCAGGCAGTTCAAGGCTATCGATAAACTGACGCATACCTTCACCATCTACACGTTTACCGCGAGTAAGTTCCTTCAACTTCTCATATGGCTTTTCAATACCATAGCGACGCATCACTGTTTGTACAGGCTCTGCCAACACTTCCCAGTTCTTATCCAGTTCAGCTTCAAGTGCAGCGCTGTTGACTTCCAGCTTGCTGATCCCTTTAAGGGTTGAAGTATACGCGATGATGGCATAACCACAGCCAACACCCAGATTACGGAGGACAGTAGAATCTGTCAGATCGCGCTGCCAGCGTGACACGGGAAGTTTCTGTCCCAGGTGGGCAAAAACGGCATTGGCCAAGCCGAGGTTACCCTCAGAGTTTTCAAAGTCGATAGGGTTGACTTTGTGTGGCATGGTTGATGAACCAATCTCACCTGCAATCGTTTTTTGTTTAAAGTGACCTAAAGCGATATAGCCCCAAACGTCACGGTCGAAATCAATCAAAATGGTGTTAAAGCGCGAAATGGCATCAAACAGTTCCGCGATATAATCGTGTGGCTCAATTTGAGTAGTGTAAGGGTTCCAATCAATACCAAGTGAGGTAACAAACTCTTCACTATACTGATGCCAGTCAATTTCAGGGTAGGCTGAAAGGTGCGCGTTATAGTTACCCACTGCACCGTTTATTTTACCGAGAATCTCAACATTTTCGATCTGACGGAACTGACGCTCCATACGATAAACAACGTTCGCCATTTCTTTACCCATGGTAGATGGCGAGGCAGGTTGACCGTGAGTACGAGAGAGAAGTGGTACTTCACGGTACTCGTTGGCGAGATTTTTTATCGCATCAATAACATTGCGAATTTCTGGCAAGATGACTTGCTCACGTGCTTCATTGAGCATCAAAGCGTGTGAAAGATTATTAATATCTTCAGACGTACAGGCAAAGTGAATGAACTCATTGACAGCATTCAGTTCTTCATTGCCAGCAACTTTCTCTTTCAGGAAATATTCAACTGCTTTTACGTCGTGGTTTGTTGTTCGCTCAATTTCCTTGATTCGCAACGCATCAGCTTCGTTGAAATCAGACGCGATAGTATCCAGCAACGCGTTAGCTTCCGCACTGAATGCGGGAACTTCTGCAATTGATCCGGTGGCAGCAAGCTTTTGTAACCAACGAATTTCAACGATGGTACGATATTTTAATAGTCCAAACTCGCTGAAGATAGATCTCAACGCAATCGTTTTCGTACCGTAGCGGCCATCAACCGGGGAAACAGCAGTCAGTGCTGACAGTTCCATTATGTAACTCCTGAACGTGTGTATTAAGAATGTCTGGCAAGAATAATTTTGGCCTGCTCAATCATGCTTTTTCGGCCAAAAATCAAGTGTCGGCGTTTTCCGCCGACCTGTCGCCATAAAACGGCGCTTCGCATACCCGAGAGCAACAGGGCGCGCACTTTGTGCTGAACGCCTGTCTGCTGAAGCTGGGCTGGCGAGCCTGTTACCTGAATACGAGGGCCGAGTGGGCTAATCGTATCCAGATAGACGCTGGCAAGATTGCTGATCATTTGATCATCAAGCAGGTCAAAGTGGGTAATTTGTCGCTGAATTGTGCTGATCCTATCGCCGAGTTGCGCAAGGCTGTCACGACGGGCGGAGAGCTTTCTTTCCAATGCGAGGATGTTGATCAGGTAATGGGTTAATTCTCCACCGTTGGTGCCGGTATCAAATTCTTCGACCATTACCTTCAAACCAGTCATGAGGTTTTCTTCTTTACCGAAAACTTCAACCGTGCCTTTAGGGTCAGTGACCACAATACTATTTAAGCTGGTGTGAAGCGCGTCATTGTCGCATTGTCCATTTCGCGCAATGTCCTGCACCAGTTTTACCGCCTGACAGATACCCGCAAATGCAATGGTACGATCATATGAAGTATTGGCCACTAACTAAACTCCTAAAAACGCTGTTCGATGATCCCGCCACCCAGGCAAACATCACCGAGATAAAAAACTGCTGACTGACCGGGAGTAACCGCGGCTTGTGGCTCGTCGAATATTACTTTTATGGTCAGCTCATCCACAGGCTCGATGGTACATGATATGTCCTGTTGGCGGTATCGCGTTTTCACGGTGCACTTCAATGATTGGCGAATCGGTGTACGGTCAACCCAGTGAAGTTGTGCAGCAATTAACCCATTTGAGAAAAGGGCAGGGTGGTTGTGACCTTGACCGACAATAAGCACATTCCTCTTAATGTCTTTATCGACGACATACCAAGGCTCCTCATTACCATTGCCCCCTTTTTGACCGCCGATATGAAGGCCCTTACGCTGCCCCAATGTGTGATACATCAAGCCTTGATGCTCACCAATCGCGTTTCCTTCTGTTGTTTCGATAAGGCCGGGTTGCGCGGGTAGGTATTGCGAGAGAAACTCAGTAAACTTGCGTTCACCAATAAAGCAAATTCCGGTTGAGTCTTTTTTCTTTGCCGTTACCAAGCCTTGCTCTTCTGCAATACGTCTAACCTCAGGCTTCTCAAGCTCACCAACAGGGAACAAGCTTCTGGCAACCTGATCATGGCTAAGCGTGTAAAGAAAATAGCTTTGGTCTTTATTGTTGTCTTTACCACGTAGCATTTGAGGCTTTTCGCCACTGTGCGTCGGGAATGTCCGACGAACATAGTGACCCATAGCAATGTAATCGGCTTCTAACACTTCCCCCGCAAATTCCAGGAAGGCTTTAAATTTAATTTCTTTGTTACAAAGGATGTCGGGGTTTGGGGTTCTGCCTGCTTTGTATTCTGACAGGAAATGTTCGAAGACATTGTCCCAGTACTCTGCAGCAAAATTAATGGTATGAAGTGTAATACCGAGCTTGTCACACACAGCTTGCGCGTCTGCCAGATCCTCTGCGGCTGAACAGTATTCTTCGTTATCGTCTTCTTCCCAGTTTTTCATGAACAGGCCTTCGACCTGATAGCCTTGTTGAAGAAGAAGGTAAGCGGAAACCGATGAGTCGACTCCTCCGGACATACCGACGATAACTTTTTTAGTGCTGTTGTCTGACATAGCGAAATTCATGCTGTAATTAAATCGGTGGCTGAGTTTAACAGAAAGAAGACGTTGGAAACAGATGAGAACCGAGTCACGTTTTCTTGACCATTTTAAGTGTCATTATTTGCTGACACTTCGCGCCATTCTCCGGGCTGAAGTCCGTCTACCGTCCACCTACCCATACTATATCGAACCAATCGTAAGGTAGGGTGACCGACATGAGCTGTCATTCGACGAACCTGACGATTTCTTCCCTCTCGAAGAGTAATCGCCAGCCAGGAGGTCGGAATATTTGCTCTGAATCTGACAGGGGGATTTCTGGGCCATAAATCAGGGCTATCAATTCTCTCTATCTCAGCGGGCAAGGTTAAACCATCCTTAAGTTCTACCCCTTTGCGGAGTTGATCGAGTGTCGCATCGTCTGGCACCCCCTCTACCTGCACCCAATATGTTTTCGGTTGCTTGGACTTAGGCTGGGTCAAGCGAGCTTGCAAAGCACCGTCATTAGTTAGCACCAAAAGTCCTTCGCTGTCCTTATCTAGTCTGCCTGCAGCGTAAATATCTTTGATCGGCACAAAGTCAGATAAGGTTGAGTCTCCGGGTTCACCGGTAAACTGGGTCAGCGTGTTGAAAGGTTTATTAAGTAATATGATGCGCTTGGGTCCACGCTCACGCTTTTTTGTTTGAATTTGTCGCGAAACAGGCTTCCTCTTGTTTGACTTAGACTGGTCGGAGGACGTTGATTTTTTTTGAAATGATTTTCGAGAAAAGGTCATTGGGTTATGTCAATCAGCTCAGGCTACAAATGAGACCTCAGTATTATACATAGAATAATCTGATTGGCCTGTTTCTGATTTTAAAGTATTCTTTCGGCCACATGTTACACCACACAGAACAATCTTTGTAATACTGCCACAGCATCCGCATCTAATACGTGAAAACATATAAACAAGCGATTTTAGACTGTACCCCGGAAGGTTGTGGAGTATGTTTTGATGGCATGTACACAGCATAAATGGACGCTAGGAGAGTATTAATGGAAACTAAAGTTGTCGTTCCGGCAAATGGCCAGAAAATCACCCTTGATGGAAGCAAACTGATCGTACCAAACAACCCAGTTATTCCTTACATCGAAGGTGACGGCATTGGTGTGGACGTGAGCCCTGCAATGATCAAAGTTGTGGATGCTGCAGTAGAGAAAGCGTACAGCGGTGACCGTAAGATTTCTTGGATGGAAATCTACACAGGTGAAAAATCTACTCAGGTATACGGTGAAGATGAGTGGCTGCCAAAAGAGACGCTTGATTTTATTCGTGATTACAAAGTAGCAATTAAAGGCCCTCTTACTACGCCAGTAGGCGGTGGTATCCGTTCGCTAAACGTAGCACTTCGCCAAGAGCTTGACCTCTATATCTGTGCTCGCCCAGTTCGCTACTTTGAGGGTGTGCCAAGTCCTCTGAAACAACCAGAGCTGACCGATATGGTCATTTACCGTGAGAACTCAGAAGATATCTACGCTGGTGTTGAGTTCAAAGCGGGCACTGCAGAAGCTGACAAAGTTATTAAATTCCTGCAGGAAGAAATGGGTGCAACGAAGATTCGATTCCCTCAGCAGTGCGGTGTTGGTATCAAACCAATTTCCGAAGAGGGTACAAAGCGCTTGGTTCGTGCTGCTATTCAATACGCGGTGGATAACGATCGTGACTCGATGACCTTGGTACACAAAGGTAACATCATGAAGTTCACCGAAGGTGCATTCAAAGACTGGGGCTATGAAGTAGCTCGTGATGAGTTTGGTGCTGAGTTGCTGGATGGCGGCCCTTGGATGTCATTCAAAAACCCAAATACCGGTAAAGAGATCATCATCAAAGACGTTATCGCAGATGCCTTCCTGCAGCAAATCCTGCTGCGTCCTGCAGAGTATGATGTGATTGCAACCATGAACTTGAACGGCGATTACATTTCTGATGCACTTGCTGCTCAAGTTGGCGGCATTGGTATTGCACCTGGTGCGAATATTGGTGATGGTGTTGCGCTGTTCGAAGCGACTCACGGAACGGCACCTAAGTACGCTGGTCAGGACAAAGTAAACCCAGGCTCACTGATCCTGTCTGCTGAAATGATGCTTCGTCACCTTGGTTGGACAGAAGCTGCTGACCTAATCATTTCCTCAATGGAAAAAGCAATCAGCAACAAGACTGTGACCTATGATTTTGAGCGTCTGATGGACGGCGCGACTCTGCGTAAGTGTTCAGAGTTTGCACAGGACATGATTGACCAAATGTAATCAGTCCCCGTTCTAATGAAAAAACCCAGCTTTTCGGCTGGGTTTTTTTGATCATGGGCATACAGTTTAGTTAATTCGTCTGTCGGTTGTTTTGCTGTTCTTTTACAAACGCCAAGACGTAAAAAAAGGATGATGATTTATCAAATCACCATCCTAGCTGAATTTTGTTGAGCCGCTCGATCTGTAGTTATTTAGCAGCTTCATTTTCTACCGGAACAATTTCACTGGCGTGAAATCCTTTTGGACCTTCCTGCACTTCGTAATTAACCGATTGGCCGGCTTTCAGAGTGCGGTAACCTTCCATCTGGATGGTCGAATAATGTGCGAAGATGTCACCATCTCCATCATCTGGACAAATAAAACCGAATCCTTTTGCGTTGTTAAACCACTTAACCGTACCAGTTGCCATGTGAAACTTCCCTCTTGCATTCAAATTGCATAACTATGAGTAAATACCTACATCTTTGAGAACACTACTCAGTTGAAATTGATGCAGCGTTTGTTAACTACAATCCACACTCTAGTAGAAACTTTTGGGCAGTCAAGCTCACAAATGATGATAGAGCAATATTTTAATTAAAATGAGTGGCTTTGTGCGCTATGAGGTATATGTGTTATTCATGTATCAGTTTGTTGCATTTTTGATACGAGGTGAGATTATTTATTGTCCATATATAGTGTGAGTTTGTTATCAATTACTCTATTTGGCGTATTATTGAACAAGGATAATAAAACTAATTTTTGTATGTAAAATAATTAATAACAATGACTTAAATTTAATCTCTGTATGATTTTCGTACATTTCCTTCATTCAAAAACTTGATATCAACAGACGAAAAAAAATAAAACTGTCTGCATATAGATTAGGCTTTAATAAAGTTTTTTTTAAATGTGAAATCGACAGAATCCTATTATTCGTTTTGTCTATTTACTTATACAGAAATAGTGGTCACATTTTTACGTTATAAAGAAAAGAAATTATCTGGGAAATGAATAATGTTCAAAAACACGCCTTTCGTATATTGGTGGTCTGCTAAATGATATTTGCTTTCATAATGTCGTAGGGGTTATAAAAAGTTTGTTTCCTGACAACAAGCATAGCAATGTGAGGTTTGCTGGAATACAATCTGTGAATTAGGTTTTAAGTAGTGGTGGTGATTCTTTTACTGTCTAATAAGGAAGAGGACGGGTTTCGGGATAAATGGTTGTTTCGAAAGAGAGATATAGCTACCTTTAAGATAATAAAACTGTTATGAGCAAATTGTACGAGTGGATAGTCCCAGATACTGATGTAGCGGAAACGCAGGAAACAAAAGCGAAACCGCCATCAATGTATAAGGTTCTTTTGAATAATGACGATTACACACCTATGGAGTTTGTCGTCGAAGTGCTTCAGCGTTTTTTTTCGAAAGATCTGGAAGATGCGACACAGCTAATGCTGGCAGTTCATTACCAAGGAAAAGCTGTTTGTGGCGTCTACACCGCGGAAGTCGCTGAAATGAAAGTTGCACAGGTAATGATGTATGCAAAAGAACATCAACACCCACTGTTGTGCACAATGGAAAAAGCCTGAGTTGAGGGAGTAGATTTCTCTCTCCGGCACACCAAATCGTGGTTTATTGAGGGAGGTGCCTTATGCTGAACAAAGAACTTGAAGCGAGCCTCAACGGAGCGTTTGCCAAAGCCAGGGAAAAACGGCACGAGTTTATGACTGTCGAACATCTCTTAATGGCGCTACTAGAAAACGTAGCGGCGAGAGAAGCACTCCTAGCTTGCCGTGCGGACATAGATGCTCTGAGAAAGGAACTCGATGCATTTATTGAACAAACCACCCCTCTAATACCTGCTGACGACGACAGCCGTGAAACTCAGCCAACCCTTAGCTTTCAGCGTGTGCTGCAGCGAGCTGTGTTTCATGTTCAGTCATCTGGCAGAAGTGAAGTGAGCGGAGCCAACGTCCTTGTCGCTATCTTTAGTGAGCAGGAGTCGCATGCTGCCTATCTCCTTAAGAAAAACGACATAAGCAGACTTGATGTCGTTAACTATATCTCCCATGGCACGACCAAGAGCTCTGATGAAGAGTTACCGGGGTCCGAAATGCCATCTGATGAGGCAGCAGTCGAAGGGAATGGTGAAGAGCGCCTTGAGAATTTTGCAACAAATCTAAATCAGCTTGCCAGAGTCGGGGGCATAGACCCACTCATCGGTCGTGAAAAGGAATTGGAGCGAACGATTCAAGTGCTGTGCCGCCGTCGTAAAAACAACCCGTTACTTGTCGGTGAAGCTGGCGTTGGTAAAACAGCGATTGCTGAGGGCTTGGCATGGCGGATTGTCGAAGGGCAGGTTCCTGAGATTATCCAAGATTGTGTGATTTATTCTTTGGATATCGGTTCTCTACTTGCCGGTACGAAATATCGTGGTGATTTTGAGAAGCGGTTTAAAACGATACTCAAGCAATTAGAGAAAGAAGATCATGCGGTCCTGTTTATCGATGAGATTCATACTATCATTGGCGCAGGTGCAGCCTCAGGCGGTCAAGTCGACGCCGCAAACCTGATCAAACCTCTGCTCTCCAGTGGTAAATTGCGCTGCATTGGTTCAACGACCTATCAAGAGTATTCAAATATCTTCGAGAAAGAGCGCGCATTGGCCCGCCGCTTCCAGAAGATAGATGTGGTTGAACCGTCAGTTGACGACACCACAAAAATACTCATGGGCCTCAAGCCGAAATATGAGGCGCATCACGAGGTAAGGTACACCAGCAAAGCCATCCGCGCTGCTGTTGAGCTATCAGCGAAATATATCAACGAGCGACATCTTCCCGATAAAGCGATCGACGTGATTGATGAGGCTGGCGCACGTTGTCGCTTGGCACCCGCAAGTCGTCGCAAAAAGACAATCAGCGTGGGCGATATCGAAAACATGGTCGCCAAAATGGCTCGTATTCCTGAGAAGTCAGTATCTTCAACAGACAAAGATATCCTTCAGACACTGGAAGGTAAGCTTAAAATGCTGGTGTTTGGTCAGGATGAAGCCATCGGCGCACTCTGTGAGGCGATAAAGTTAAGCCGAGCAGGTCTGGGTGCTGAGAATAAGCCTGTCGGTTCATTCCTGTTTGCAGGTCCTACTGGTGTAGGTAAGACCGAAGTAACAGTCCAACTCGCAAGGTCTATGGGGATAGAGCTTCAACGGTTTGATATGTCAGAGTACATGGAGCGCCACACAGTCAGTAGATTGATTGGTGCGCCTCCGGGCTACGTCGGATACGACCAGGGCGGTTTGCTGACTGATGCTGTAATTAAGCACCCACATTCTGTCGTGCTTCTTGATGAGATTGAGAAAGCGCATCCCGATGTCTTTAACCTACTGCTACAGGTCATGGATAACGGTACGCTGACTGATAACAACGGCCGTAAGGCTGACTTCCGTAATGTTATCTTAGTAATGACAACCAATGCGGGTGTCAGCGAGACAGTACGTAAGTCTATCGGCCTGATCCAACAGGACCACAGCTTAGATGCAATGTCGGAAATCAAAAAGGTATTCTCGCCAGAGTTCCGAAATCGCCTGGACAACATCATTTGGTTTAACCACCTTGATGAGGCTGTCATTCTTCAGGTTGTTGATAAATTTATTGTTGAACTGCAAGCACAGCTCGATGCGAGAGGTGTATCACTTGAAGTCAGTGACAAAGCCAAAAAGTGGCTGGCGACGAAAGGCTATGACAAGTCTATGGGAGCAAGGCCAATGGCGAGAGTCATGCAGGATCACATGAAGAAAAATCTGGCCAACGAGCTGTTGTTCGGTTGTCTGGTTAACGGCGGAACAGTAAAAGTTGGACTCAAGAGCGACAAGCTAACGTTCAGCTTCAGCGATGAGATGGAGCCGGCGTGATAGCGTAAAAAATTAACACAAAGAAACCCGGCGAAAGCCGGGTTTTTTCTATCTTGCCTGGCGTGAGGATTAACGCGCGCGGAAGATAATACGACCTTTAGACAGATCGTATGGAGTCATCTCAACGGTAACTTTGTCACCAGTCAGGATGCGGATATAATTTTTGCGCATTTTTCCAGAAATATGAGCAGTCACTACGTGACCATTCTCAAGCTCAACACGGAACATTGTGTTTGGCAGGGTATCCAGCACGGTACCTTGCATTTCAATTACGTCTTCTTTTGCCATTTAATCCTCTTGGACTATTCATCAGCCATTTTATAACCGGCAGATAATGCCTTGATTCTAGGAATCTGTAAACTTCAAGGCCGGAATTCTACCCCTTTGCATGGTCAGTGACCAGCAAAAATCATGAATAAGTGTCGCCGAAGTTAACAAAAAGAGGCTGAAACGGCTTAATCAGTGGCTTACCGCCATTTACCAGCAACAAATCGTTGGTGTGGTTTGAACCGTGACTTGTAATTCATCGCTTCGCAGCCATCGATTTGAAAGCCAAGATAGAGCCAATGAATTGTGTTTTCACGTGCATGGTTGAGTTGGGCCAGTACACAGAGAGAACCAAGAGACCATTTATGGTGGGGCTCAAAAAAGCTGTAGAGAGCACTGTAACCTCGTTCGGAGATATCTGTTACTGCAACGGCAATCAGTTTTTCTTCCTGGTAGAGGTGTAGGTAGCCTGTCTGCATCCAATCACTCTCGATAAAGCTGCTGAAGTCCTGTCTATCTGCCGGATACATTGATCCATTGCGATGACGTGCTTCAATGTATTTTTTGTACAGAGGAAACCAAGCTTCATCAAGGTTGGGTTTTAGCTCTGTTCGCAAGCGTTTCAGCTGGCTGAGTTGACGTTTCTGACTTTTCGTTGGCTCGAAGTCAGGGACAGATATTCGCAATGATTGGCAGGCCTGACAATGAAGGCACTGAGGGCGATAAATACTGTTTCCGCTTCGACGGAAACCTGACTCCAATAGTATCTGATAGGCATCGGTACAGTGAACGTCTGCATCCATGACGATAGCAACCGACTCCGTTTGTCCCGGAAGATAACTGCAAGGCGAGGGCGGCATAATCCCAAGCTGGATGGACTTCTTAATCATCGTTTTCCTGACCCATCAACCATTGAGGATCATAAACCTCATGTTTGAGATACTTATCTTTAAGTGTATCCAGCAGTGGAATAAATTCCTCCCTTTTGATGGCGACAGCGCCAAGCGATGCAAGATGTTCCGTCATCATTTGGCAGTCAATGACTTTGCCTCCAGCTGCTGAAAAGTGTTCGCAAAAAGCCCATAAAGCAATTTTTGACGCATTGGACCGTTTAGAAAACATGGATTCGCCACAGAACATTTGACCGACAGAGACTCCGTATAGACCGCCAATCAGCTCATCCTGATACCAAACCTCAACGCTGTGACAAAGTCCCTTGAGGTGCAGCTCAGTGTAAGCTTCTCGCATCTCTTGAGTGATCCAGACCTGATCGTCGCCACGAATGAGTGCGCAATTATATATGACATCTGAAAATGCAGTATTGATTGATACGCGGTAGTCAGCCTTGCGCGCGAACTTTCTCAGGCTTTTGTTGGGGGTAAAGTCCGGTGCGCTGAATATCGCGCGTTCTGATGGGGACCACCATAAATAAGGGTCATTGTTGCTAAACCATGGGAAAATACCGCGCCTGTATGCTTGGTGTAAACGCTTTGTACTAAGATCTCCGCCAATAGCAAGCAGGCCATCAGGGTCGTCCAGAGCGTCTGACACAGGGGGAAAGTAATTGGGATTATCTTCAAGTGGTGGCAAGTAAATGGTCATAAAACACCAGTTCGAAAAACCTTCTCGTTATATTCTCAACCAACCTGATAATGACTTTTTTCAAGCTGTTTGGGTTTATATCTATTAAAGCATTGAATATTTGTAAGTAAAATATAAAAGTCAGCTGACAAGGTCTATCGACGAGATGATTTCGCTCCTTTCCTGCTGTGTGATTGATTTTTCGTTCGTTTCTATGCAGGGAAGATTTCTTCGATAGCAAAAATAACAAAAGGGAGATTTCTCTCCCTCTGTTATTGTCATTCTATCTTATCAGCAGGTTGACAGACGGTTTAATAACGCCGTGTAGCGTCCGCCCTGTTTTTTGAGGGCTGTATGGCTCCCTTGCTCAATAATTCCACCCTCGTCCATAAGGCAAACCGTATCCATCTGTTGCAATCCGACCAAGCGGTGTGTGATGAAAAGTACGGTCTTATCTTTGGCATGTTCCAAGAGCAGGGTGAGGATCTGTTGCTCAGTTTTCGCATCAAGTCCTTCTGTTGGCTCATCGAGAAGTAAGATAGGTGCGTCTCTCAGCATGGCCCGAGCTATTCCCAGACGGCGTCTTTCACCGCCAGAGAGCAATCGCCCACCATCTCCAAGCCACATATCCAGCCCGGGCTCTTCCAGCAAGACCTGCAGTCCAACCTGATTTAGTACTGACACTAAGGATTCATCACTGGCATTAGGTGCTGCCATCCTGAGGTTATTGCGCAGGGTGCCATTAAACAGATCGACTCGTTGGCTAACAACAGCGATTGACTGACGCAATGTAGACTCTTGCCACTGGGTAAGAGGGACATCATCAATGAATATTTGTCCCTCACGAGGATCCCAGTTCCTCGTAATCAATTGAAGCAGCGTTGATTTACCACAGCCTGTTCTTCCCAGTAGCGCGATTTTCTCACCCTGTTTGATACTGAGGCTGATATCGGAGACTGCATCCTGTTGTGCGCCGTGGTAGCGGAACGTTACACCGTCAAACCTGATGTTACCTCTTGCTAGTACTTGGTGACCTTGAGGATCAAAGACAGTATCCGGTGTCGTTTCGAGAATTTCATTGAGACGACCAGCAGAGGTTATGGTCTGCCCTAAATACTGAAATGCACCTGCAACTGGAGCCATGAGCTCAAAGCTAGCCATAGTGGCGAAGGCAACCATAGCAACCATAGGATCTGGCTTGTTACCGCCTATACCGTCTGCAGCGAGCCAAATCATTAGCACCAGCGTTAAACCATTTGCCGCCACCATAAAAGCACTGGCGAGGCCCGTGATCGCGGCCATCCGTCTTTGTGATGCTAACAGAGTATTTTGTTGTGATTCTGCATCGTCACGATAGCGTTGTGCTGCGCCAAAAATATTGAGTTCGGCATGCCCCTGAATCCAGTCAAGCAAAGATATCCGCAGGCTTGATCGGGTCTGAGCAATCGACTTGCCGTGATCCGCACCCAAGCGATAGAAAATAACCGGTAACGTCAGCATAAGTGTCAGCAAAATCGCGCCAAGTGTCAGTCCAAGCGTGGGCTCGAACCAATACAGAAAACTGCTGACAGCAATAATACCTAACGAGCCAACCAATAATGGGCTGACCAGACGCAGGTAGACATGATCCATGGCGTCGACATCAGCAACCATGCGGTTAAGAATATCGGCATCTCGAAGCGATCCAAGGCGACCCGGTATTAACGGCGTCAGTCGCTGGAAAAAGAAGATACGCAGGTCTGCAAGTAACTTGAAGGTAGCATTATGGCTTACCACTCGCTCTCCCCATCGTCCCGCCGTTCTTGCGATTGAGAGACCTCGCACTCCGCCAGCTGGCAACATGTAGTTAAAGTTGCTGCCAACCGTTAAACCAGCTACTGCAGATGCTGCAATAAACCACCCGGAGAGGGTTAATAGACCAATGGCTGCGCATAGTGTTGCCAAGGCCAGTATCATGCCAAGGGTCAGGCCAACCCAGTGTTTTCTGTATAGACGAAGGAATGGTAGAAGATCACGCATCTAAATCACTCCGGTCGATTGAGTTGTACATCTCGGCGAGTAGACCTTGCTCTTTTAAGTCTGAAAATTTTCCTTGCTGAACCAACTGGCCGTTTTCCATCACCCAGACTTGATCTGCGTTGTGTAATTCATCAAGACGATGGCTAATCATCAGGGTCGTTGTTCCTTGGGTCGCAATTTTAAGGCTATCGAGAACTAATTTTTCACTGTTAGCGTCAAGGCTTGCTGTGGGTTCATCCAATAACCAGAAACTACCATTCTGCAGGAGCGCCCGTGCAACAGCGATACGCTGCGCCTGACCCACCGAGATCCCGCTTGCGCGGTCGCCGACCGGGTGTTGATCGCCTTTTTCGAGACGCTGAATGAATTCATCGGCAAATGCTGCTTTTGATACTGCCTTCACCTCATCATCTGAAGCTTCAGGGTTAGCCAAAACAATATTGTCTCGCAGGGTGCCATGGAATAGCTGAGGGTTTTGTCCCACCCAACTGATGTGGCTACGCCAATGTGCCAAGCTTAAGTCCCGCAACTCGATGCCATTTATCTTTAAACTTCCCCTGTAAGGGAGAAAACCCAGCACTGCATTCATCAGACTGGTTTTTCCTGCGCCGCTAGGGCCGACCAATACGGTCTGCTGACCCGGCAGAATCCTAAATGTCATCGGCCCGGCAAGGACAACACCGTCAGGACTTACCACCTCACAATCAACAGCTTCAATAGTGACTGACTCAAGTGGTGTCGTCTGAGTACCAGTAGACTGGCCCTCTGGATCGGCATTCAGAAAGTTAACAATCGACTCTGCGGCACCTATCGCCTGTGCTTTGGCATGATAGTAGGTCCCTAAATCTCGCAGTGGTTGATAGAACTCAGGCGCTAACACCAGCACGAAAACGGCTGTGAACAGGGTGATAGTCACACCATAGTGGCCGAAGTCTAGTTCCCCCAGGAAGCTGAAGCCAAAATATACAGCGGTAATAGCAATAGAGATAGCCGTGAAGAACTCCAATACTGCCGAAGAGAGAAACGCCATTCGCAATACTTCCATGGTACGGCGACGGAAGTCATCTGAGGCAGCTCTAAGTTGCACCGTCTCGGCCTCTGCATGATCCAGTAAACGGATCGTTGATAGGCCGCGCAGGCGGTCATAAAAGTGACCAGACAATCGCTGCATCGCCTTAAAGTTTCGGCGGTTTGCGTCAGCTGCACCCATGCCAACCAAGGCCATAAACAGCGGGACGAGCGGAGCCGTGATCAGAAAAATCAGTCCCGCAGCCCAGTTGATTGGGAAAACAGCTACCAGAATGATGAACGGCAGTAATACGGCAAGAGACATTTGCGGCATGTATCGTGCGAAGAAATCCTGCATCTCCTCGACTTGCTCAAGGATCAGACTTGCCCAGCTTCCAGCGGGCTTTCCGTGAATTGTTGCAGGACCTAATGCATGGAGCTTATCAAGAATCAGTTTTCGAATATGAAGGCGAATGACCTCGCCTGCTCGGTAACCTGTTTGCTCTTTTGCCCAGCTCAGAAAGGCACGGACGCACACAATGACAGCCAGTCCAATAAATGACGAGATCAGTTCAGACTTAGGGGTCTGCTCCATGATTAACTGATGAAGAATATTGGCAAGCAGCGCAGCCTGTGCGAGTAGGAGAAGCCCGGATGTAAAGGCCAATGCAACAGTGGCCATCATCCAGGATTTGGCTAGCTGATTTTGACTTCGTAGCCATTTGAGCAGCGAGCGATGTTTTTTCTTATCCATAGGATCTAATAGTTGATGCCAGGGGAGGCTCAGGAATAAAAAGCCCGGCGTAAAACCGGGCCGTAAGATAAATATTTCTTAGTTGTCGTTTAGAGCATCAAGATAACGCTCAGCATCCAGCGCAGCCATACATCCTGTTCCTGCTGAGGTAATTGCCTGACGGTAGGTGTGATCCATGACGTCACCCGCGGCAAAAACTCCTTCCACACTGGTTTGTGTTGCGTTGCCTTCCAGTCCAGATTGAACCTTAATGTAACCGTTTTCCATGTCTACCTGGCCTTCGAATATCCCTGTGTTAGGTTTATGGCCAATAGCAACGAAAACACCCATTACATCAAATTCTTCAGTCGCATCCGACGTAGTATCTTTAATACGTACACCTGTTACACCCATGTCGTCGCCTAGCACTTCATCAAGCACGCGATCGGTGTGGAGAACAATGTTGCCATTCTCGACTTTGTCCATCATTCGATTTACAAGAATTTTCTCTGCGCGGAATGAGTCGCGGCGGTGAATAAGATGAACTTCTGAAGCGATGTTAGCGAGGTACAGTGCCTCCTCAACCGCAGTGTTACCGCCACCGATCACGGCCACTTTCTGGTTGCGATAGAAAAAGCCATCACAGGTTGCACAGGCTGATACACCGCGGCCTTTGAAGTTTTCTTCTGATTCCATACCCAGATACTGTGCTGATGCGCCAGTCGAAATGATCAGTGCATCGCAGGTATAAGCGCCGTTATCACCAATTAATCTGAATGGTCGCTGACTGAAATCAGTTTCGTTGATGTGGTCGAAAATAATTTCGGTATCGAATTTTTCAGCGTGTTCTTTCATACGATCCATCAGCGCTGGACCAGTGAGTCCTTCCGGGTCGCCGGGCCAGTTTTCGACTTCTGTCGTTGTCGTCAACTGTCCGCCCTGCTGCATGCCAGTGATCATTACTGGTTTCAGGTTTGCCCGCGCAGCATAAACGGCTGCTGTATAGCCTGCAGGCCCTGAGCCCAGAATTAGAAGGTTTGCATGTCGTACGTTGCTCATTTGTTCTCCGGACTATCTGTATTCTTAATTTATTTTGTGATTGTAGGGAAATTAGAGGGGTAAAGAAAGAGGGCACCCACTGGGCGCCCTCTCGTAAGCTGTAAATCTTATCTGTGATTAGTGCTTAAGTGCGGTCAGTGGATCTACAAACTCGAGGTCGAAAGCTTCAGCGACTTCTTTACAGGTTACTTTCCCGTCAATAACGTTCAGGCCACCAAGGAAACCACGGTCATCTAGCAATGCTTCGCGATAACCTTTGTTAGCCAGTTTAACTATATACGGAAGAGTCGCGTTGTTTAGTGCAAAAGTGGATGTACGTGCAACTGCACCAGGCATGTTAGCAACACAATAGTGAACAACGTCATCGACAATATAAGTAGGTTCCGCGTGCGTCGTTGCATGAGAGGTTTCAAAACATCCACCTTGGTCAATCGCAACGTCAACCACTGCTGCACCCGGCTTCATGTTTTTGATGTGGTTTTTGTTAACCAGTTTAGGTGCTGCAGCGCCTGGAATCAGGACAGCGCCGATCACTAGGTCTGCATTCAGTACGTGTCTTTCCAGCGTTTCTTCAGTTGAGTACACAACTTTCGCTTTGCCTTCAAACTCTTCGTCGAGAGCGCGTAGGGTATCGATGTTTCTATCAAGGATAGTAACGTCTGCACGCAGGCCAACAGCCATTCTTGCTGCATTTGAACCTACAACACCACCGCCAAGTACAACAATCTTCGCTGGTTCAACACCCGGAACACCACCTAGTAACACACCTGCGCCACCATGCGACTTCTCCAGTGCTTGAGCACCGGCTTGAATAGACATACGTCCTGCAACTTCAGACATTGGTGCAAGAAGTGGCAGTCTACCTTTAGCGTCTGTAACCGTTTCATAAGCTATACAGATGGCTTTACTCTTGATAAGGTCTTCGGTTTGTGGAAAATCTGGTGCAAGGTGCAGATAGGTAAACAATATCTGTCCTTCACGAAGCATGGCACGTTCAACTGCCTGCGGCTCTTTAACTTTGACAATCATCTCAGCTGTGGCAAATACTTCTTCTGCGCTGCCGAGAATAGAAGCACCAGCTTTAATGTAGTCGTTGTCACTGAAGCCAATGCCTGCGCCAGCTTTTGTTTCTACATAAACAGTGTGACCATGTGAAACAAGTTCACGTACACTGGCAGGGACCATGCCTACACGATATTCATGGTTTTTAATTTCTTTAGGTACGCCAATGATCATCCTGAATTCTCACTCCAAATTGGTGTTATTTGCTACAAATGTTCTTGAAATGTTATATTTAAAGCTAGTATAGTTCTCGTATGGCAACATTTGATACTGAATATTTGTTATTTATTAATAAAAACGGAATTTATTATTGCAAGGAAGAAATAAGGTGGAATAAAAAATGGTAGACGCCAAGAAAAAACCCTCCAAGGAGTTGGACCGGATAGACAGGAATATTCTGAATGAACTTCAGAAGGACGGCCGGGTGTCAAATGTTGAACTTTCAAAGCGCGTGGGCCTATCGCCTACACCTTGCCTTGAAAGGGTTAGACGCCTCGAACGTCAGGGATACATCAACGGCTATACTGCGTTGCTCAACCCCCAGTTTCTTGATGCTTCACTGCTTGTGTTTGTTGAGATCACGTTAAACCGTGGTGCGCCTGATGTGTTTGACCAGTTCAATAAAGCTGTTCAGCAACTAGAAGATATTCAGGAATGTCATCTGGTATCTGGTGATTTTGACTATCTGCTCAAGACCCGTGTATCTGATATGTCTGCTTACCGTAAGCTTCTGGGTGAAACCCTGCTGCGCTTACCGGGCGTTAACGACACCAGAACATATGTTGTGATGGAAGAAGTGAAACAAACCAATCATCTGGTAATCAAAACCCGCTGACAGTTCATTTAACTAATTGTGTGATTCATCACACAATTAGTTATTTAGCGTATAAGCAATGATCAACCATCCAAACCGGGCAACTATGTTGCTCGGTTTGTTTTTTTGTTTGGTGTACACTTTTTCTGGTAGCTGCAAACACATTCAAATCGGTAAAATGATGGCGAATGCCGAGGTATCACTCGCTGGAGCCAACATGCAATGGGTACCGCTTACAAACAAATGAACAATAAAACGGGTGATAATGGAGTTTTCCTTACAACAAGAACAAAAAGCGCAGGATAAAAAACTGTCCCGGCTTAATGGTGCTCAAAGACTCAAAGAAAGTACGCTGATTTTGGCGTTGCTGGCAGCTGTCTTCATTGCTGTTGCCCTCATGACGTATGACCCAGCTGACCCGTCTTGGTCGCAGACTGCGCAAGACAGCCCAATTGGCAATGCGGCTGGTTCATTGGGCGCTTTTGTTGCAGACACTTTATTTTTTGCTCTTGGCAAACTGGCTTATCTTCTTCCAGCGGTATTATTGTTGGCAGGTTGGGTCTTCCTCAGACGACGCACCGAATCCGAACCTCTGCAATATACGATTTTAGCCAGTCGTATCCTTGGTATGATCACACTCTTTTTGTCGAGTTGTGGCTTAGCCGATCTTAATTTTGATGATTTTTGGTACTACTCCTCAGGCGGAGTTGTTGGCGATGTGCTCAACAGTGTGTTGATTCCGTTGCTAAATGTTCTTGGTACCACGTTATCGCTACTCTTTTTCTGGGCTGCCGGGTTCACCCTATTCACTGGGATCTCATGGCTGACCATTGTCGATAAGCTGGGTGAAGTAACGCTTAACGGGGTTACATGGGCGATAAATCGAATCCGCAACGACAAGCCGCAAACCTTCTCCTCAAATACAAAAAGTATTGGAGAGAGCGAAACGCCTGATTTTTCTGTCCCTGCTAATCATGGGAGCAGACAACTCACCGATATTAGCCGCTTGAATAAAGCTCAGCGAGCGGTGCCGGATACGTTCGAAAAACCTGAATCCAAACCCAAAATCGTCTTTGCGGGTGAGGATAGACCTGAGGGCCCAGAACAAGCTGTTGAACAGTCCGAGATGAATGAGCCAGAGATTGGCGATTTAAGTCTTGTAGAGCCAGCTTCTCAACAGGAAATGATCGAGTCACCAGTTTTGTTGCCGACAGATCAAGAGTCTTCATCAACTTCAGAAGTTCACCACGCAGAAGAATTCACTGCGGACAAGACAGATATAGCGTTGGATGAAGAAGAAACTCATGATGCAAGCAGTGCTCAACATACAACCGAAGATACGGTAGCTGACATCGAATTTGAAAATACTGATGGATTGTCAGAGCTTGAACGCCTCGAGCAAGCATCCAATGGAGCTGACGACGAGCAAGCATTGTCTGATGACGAAGCTTTTCTTGAAACGGTTCGTGAGGCACAGAAAAACGCAGCAGGTGCAACCCATCCATTCCTTATGAAGCACGAACCTGACATGCCTAAGCCGGCGGAACCTCTTCCGACGTTGGACCTTCTTGATCCTCCCCGTAAAACAGCAACTCAGGCATCAAGGGAAGAACTTGAGCAAACTGCAAGGCTGGTTGAGGCTCGGCTCGAGGATTACAAAATTCAGGCTCGGGTTGTCGGCGTTTATCCAGGGCCAGTTATCACTCGCTTTGAACTGGAGTTGGCCCCGGGCGTAAAAGTGAGTCGAATTGCTGGCTTAGCAAAAGATCTTGCCCGCTCGTTGTCCACTAGTGCGGTTCGTGTGGTAGAGGTTATACCGGGTAAACCTTATATTGGCCTTGAATTGCCAAATAGTAGCCGGGAAACGGTCTTCATGTCTGAGGTGGTTGGCAGTGAGAGATTTTCGAGCTCAAAATCTCCTCTCTCTGTGGTGTTGGGTAAAGACATCGCTGGCGAAGCCATTGTGACTGACCTTTCCAAAGCGCCTCACTTGCTGGTGGCGGGTACGACGGGCTCTGGTAAGTCGGTCGGTGTTAACGTGATGATTGTTAGCATGCTCTACAAGGCATCGCCGGAAGATGTTCGTTTCATAATGATCGATCCCAAGATGCTCGAGTTGTCTGTTTATGAGGGAATTCCGCATCTGCTTACTGAAGTTGTGACGGACATGAAAGATGCTGGCAATGCCTTGAGATGGTGTGTGGCGGAGATGGAACGTCGTTATAAACTTATGTCCGCACTCGGTGTCAGAAATATTAAGGGCTTTAATGACAAGGTCAAAGAAGCCAATGACGCAGATCATCCCATTCCAGATCCGCTCTGGAAACCGGGGGACAGCATGGATGAAAACGCGCCTGAGTTAGAGAAACTGCCCTATATCGTCGTGATTGTGGACGAGTTTGCTGACCTTATGATGGTAGTGGGCAAAAAAGTCGAAGAGCTAATTGCTCGTCTTGCCCAGAAGGCGAGGGCGGCAGGTATACACTTGGTGCTGGCAACACAGCGCCCGTCGGTAGATGTTATTACAGGTCTAATTAAGGCCAACATACCAACCCGTATGGCATTTACCGTGTCAACCAAAACAGACTCTCGTACCATTCTTGACCAAGGTGGAGCAGAGTCGCTGTTGGGTATGGGTGATATGCTGTTTATGCCAAATGGCTCCAACCATCCAGCTAGGGTGCACGGCGCTTTTGTGAACGATGATGAAGTGCACCGTGTGGTAAGTAACTGGAAAGCACGCGGTAAACCTCAATATATTTCTGAGATAACCAGTGGTGATCAGGGGAGCGATGCGTTACTTCCCGGTGAGGCACCCACTGCAGGAGATGGCGAGGAGCTTGATCAGCTTTTTGATCAGGTTGTCGAATTCGTGACAGAGAGCCGCAGAGGGTCTGTATCCGGTGTTCAGCGCAGATTTAAAATTGGTTATAACCGGGCAGCCAGAATCGTCGACCAGCTCGAAGCGCAAGGTATAGTGAGTCCACCCGGACACAACGGTAACCGTGAAGTTTTGGCCCCACCGCCGCCACCACGCGATTAAGCGGCCTAATAAATGGAATATAGAATGAAGAAATACCTGTTGGTAGCCACACTGCTACTCCCAACCATTTGCTTTGCAGCCACACCGCAACAGGAGCTCAGTGAGCGGCTGTCTCGTGTGAATGCATTCTCTGCAGACTTCAGTCAGACAGTGACCAGTCAGGAAGGTGATATCCTTAAAAAAGGCAAAGGGACACTGGCTGTTAAACGCCCTAACTTGTTCAATTACACCCCAAGCTCTGATGAAGAGAACATGTTGGTGTCTGATGGTAAGACCCTCTGGGTTTATGACCCTTTCGTTGAACAGACCACTGCAATGTGGCTCAACGATGGCACTGACCAGACACCTTTTGTACTGCTGACGCGAAATGATCAGAAAGACTGGCTCAATTATCAGGTTAGCCAAAAGGGTGACCGCTTTACACTGACTCCAATCAAGGCGTCAACTCAGAATGCCCTGGTACTGGATGTATTGCCAAACGGTGAAGTAAAAGGCTTTACCGTCGAAGAACAAAACGGCCCCACTATCGAGTACAAGCTAGTCACGTTTAAAGCAGATACCCCACCAGCCAACTTATTCCAATTTATCTCACCGCAGGGTGCCGATATTGATGACCAAAGACAGTAATTAAAAGGAGGGGATGTGAGCAATATGACACTGGACTTTGCTGACGACTTTCGTCCTCTTGCGGCACGTATGCGGCCAACGACTCTGTCTGAGTATATTGGTCAGGGGCACTTGCTGGCAGAAGGAAAACCGCTCAGGCGTGCGCTTGAAAGTGGTCAGTTGCATTCTATGATCCTCTGGGGCCCTCCCGGCACAGGCAAAACAACACTTGCTGAAGTGGCGGCAGGCTATGCTGATGCGGAAATCGAGCGGGTATCTGCAGTGACATCGGGCGTTAAAGATATCCGCATAGCGATTGATAAAGCAAAACAGAATAAATTGACAGGACTTCGGACTATTTTGTTCGTTGATGAGGTACACCGCTTTAATAAAAGCCAGCAAGATGCATTTTTACCCCATATTGAGGATGGCACCGTCACCTTCATCGGCGCGACAACCGAAAACCCATCTTTTGAGCTTAACAATGCGCTATTGAGCCGTGCTCGGGTTTATAAGCTTAAATCACTGGATGAGAGTGATATCCAGACGGTGATTTCACAGGCACTGACAGACAAAAAGCGTGGTCTTGGAGATCAGGCTCTTAACTTACCCGATGAGGTTCGTGAGCAGTTATCGCGATTCACGTCGGGTGATGCTCGCATGACACTCAATTATCTTGAGCTGTTATCTGATATGGCTGAGCCCGATGAAAATGGGAGCAAGCAAATAACGCTGACATTGTTAGCTGAAGTGGCAGGCGAGAAAGTTGCCCGATTCGATAATAAAGGTGATATCTGGTATGACTTGATATCTGCATTCCACAAGTCAGTCAGAGGCTCAAGTCCGGATGCTGCACTTTATTGGTATGCGAGAATCATAACGGCGGGCGGGGATCCTCTCTACGTTGCCCGGCGTTTGTTGGCAATTGCGTCAGAGGATATTGGCAATGCCGATCCAAGGGCAATGCAAATTGCCATTAATGCATGGGACTGTTTTACCCGAGTTGGACCGGCTGAGGGCGAGAGAGCGATAGCTCAGGCTACTGTGTACATGGCATGCGCACCGAAAAGCAATGCAGTTTATACCGCGTGGAAGCAGGCATTGTCTGATGCAAGAGAGCATCCTGACTATGAAGTGCCTCCGCATTTGCGTAACGCCCCGACATCTTTAATGAAGGATTTGGGCTATGGGGCAGAGTATCGTTATGCTCACGATGAGCCTAATGCCTTCGCCGCTGGCGAAACCTATTTGCCGCCTGAATTGTCAGGTTCTCAATATTATCAGCCGTCTGATCGGGGGCTGGAAATAAAAATTGGTGAAAAGCTGGCATTTCTTGCGCAGTTAGACGCAAAAAGCCCGCGAAAACGCTAGGAAAAAAGGCCTTTTTGGGTATTGTTTTAGATCCAATTGTCTCTGCGCTGTGTTTAGAAATATTCCTTTTCCCAGAGATTGACTAAATAACTCAGATGACACACTCAAAGGTCATCAATCACTGTCAGATATCGTCAGAAATAATCACAGGATTAGCATGCTGGATTCCAAATTACTCCGAACTGAGCTGGACGCAACAGCTGAAAAATTAGCGCGTCGTGGCTTTAAGCTAGACGTTGAAACTCTCCGTGAACTGGAGGAAAAACGTAAGTCGTTACAAATTCGCACTGAAGAATTACAAGCGGTTCGTAACTCCCGTTCGAAGTCCATTGGTCAGGCAAAAGCGAAGGGGGAAGATATTCAACCTCTGCTGGCTGAGGTGGCTAATCTTGGCGATGAGCTGGACAAAGCTAAAGCGGATCTGGCTGCATTGCAGGTTGAGTTAAATGACATTGTGATGTCGGTACCTAACCTTCCTGATGATGCTGTGCCTGTAGGTAAAGACGAATCTGAGAATGTTGAAATCTCCACATGGGGTGAGCCGAAATCTTTCGAATTCGAAGTGAAAGATCATGTTGATTTGGGTGAGATGAGCGGCGGTCTTGATTTCGCCAGTGCCGTGAAGCTCTCGGGTTCTCGCTTCATCGTGATGAAGGGCCAAATGGCTCGCCTGCACCGTGCGCTTGCACAGTTTATGCTGGACCTGCACAGTACAGAACACGGTTATACCGAGATGTATGTGCCTTATCTGGTAAATGCTGACAGCCTTTATGGTACTGGTCAGTTACCGAAATTCGGTGAGGATCTGTTCCATACCAAACCTGCTACCGAGGAAGGTGTCGGTATGTCACTCATCCCGACAGCAGAAGTGCCACTGACCAATATGGTGCGTGACACGATTGTTGACGAGGCTGAGCTGCCTATTCGTATGACCGCACACACGCCGTGTTTCCGTTCAGAAGCGGGCTCGTATGGTCGCGATACCCGTGGTCTTATCCGCATGCACCAGTTTGATAAGGTTGAACTGGTTCAGGTTGTGCGCCCGGAAGACTCAATGTCTGCACTTGAAGAGCTGACTTCACAGGCAGAAAAAGTGCTCCAGCTCCTCGAACTGCCGTACCGTAAGGTTATCCTGTGTACAGGTGATATGGGCTTTGGTGCAACTAAGACCTACGATCTTGAAGTATGGCTACCCGCTCAGAAAACTTACCGTGAGATCTCATCGTGCTCAAACATGGGAGATTTTCAGGCTCGCCGCATGCAAGCGCGTTTCCGCCGTAAAGCAGAGAAAAAACCTGAACTGCTTCATACACTGAATGGTTCTGGTTTAGCTGTTGGCCGCACCATGGTTGCTGTGTTGGAGAACTACCAACTTGAGGATGGCCGCATTGAAGTCCCTCAGGCACTAAGGTCTTACATGAGCGGACTCACTCACATAGGCTAAGCTTTCCTCATTGTAAAATCTTGCAAGGCTGACACAACTTGTGTCAGCCTTTTTTATTGGAAATAAAATACCAATAAATAACTTTATATTGTTCGGTAAACATGTATATAAAAATAAAATTCCAATATGAATTTTTGATGTAATTATCTGAATAATAATAAAATAGTTATTTATGAATTTTATATATTTTGTGCCGATTTAATAGCCACATATAAAACGTCAATTTATAAAACTCGTCTACTATTAAAGTCACCAGCAAAAAAGTCTTAAAACTGAGAGGGATAAATTTGTATGCGAGTAAATACCCCCATAACGGGAAAAGAGAATAGGTTCCCTGCTCAGTACAACCTTCTGTCCACCACTGATACTCGCGGCGTTATCAAATATGCCAGTAAAGAATTTTGTGAGGTAGCTGGATACACACAAAAAGAACTTATTGGGCAACCACACAATCTTGTCAGACACCCAGAAATGCCACCAGCAGCATTTAAAAACATGTGGGACTACATTCAAAATGGCAGATCGTGGATGGGTTTAGTGAAGAACAGAACCAAAGCTGGCGACCATTATTGGGTAAACGCATTTGCCTCCCCCATTACCAAAGACGGTAAAATTGTAGAATTTCAGTCTGTGCGTTCAGTTCCTGACAGAAAGTCAGTGGACAGAGCAGAGAAAATATATCCTCAGTTGCTGGCAGGTAAAACGCCGTTAGAACTTAAAATGCCGAGATCAAGGCTGTGGCAGCGAGCTCTGCTATGTTTCATTCCTGGCGCAATTTTGTCAGGTGTTGCTGGATATTTTGGTGGTGCAGCGGCTGCGGTTATTGTACAGCTGGTGCTGAGCATTGCCATCGTATACGGATTGACCCGTAGACTAGAATCCCTGTCTTCGATGGCGAGGGAAGCGTATGACAACCCATTGATGGAATACCTTTACAACGGCGCAATTGATGACCTTTCAGAAGTTGAGTTGGCGTTAAAAATGCGAGCATCAGAATTGAATGCCGTGGTCGGACGTATCCTTGATGGGAGTGATCAGGTGCTGGCATCAGCCGAAGTTGCCCGAGAAAATGGTAAACGTACATCAACCAATCTTGAGTCGCAGAACACTGAAACTGAGCAGATTGCTGCTGCGATTAACGAAATGGCCTCAACAGCTGGCAACATGGCAGGTAATACGCAGAGTGCCTCAGATTGTGCCACCGAAGCGAGAGCTGCGACATTAAATGGTATGGAAAGCGTCAGTACCACAGTAGGTGCGATCAAAAATCTTGCCAAACAGTTAGTTGATGCGTCCTCCGTGATATCAAGCTTGGAAGAGCATGGTAAGCGCATTGGCGCCGTTTCAGATGTCATTCAGGGGATTGCAGAGCAAACGAACCTGCTGGCACTTAATGCTGCCATTGAGGCTGCTCGTGCGGGTGACCAAGGCCGGGGATTTGCGGTGGTAGCTGACGAGGTCAGGGCTTTGGCTCAACGCACACAGGAATCAACCTCAGAAATACAAGAGGTAATCACACAGATTCAGCACGCGACAGATCAGGCTGTTCAGTCAATGGATCGCGGCAATGAGTTGTCTGAAGAATGTGTTCACAACGCTGAAACGGCTGGTGATGTGCTGAAGCGGTCGCAGGAGTTGGTTGCCGATATTAATGATAGGAGTGAGCAGATTGCTGTCTCTGTGCAGGAACAGGCTGCCGTGGCTAATCAGATGAATGAGGGTATTCAATCAGTTTCTGAGCTGTCTGAGAGCACAATTGGTATTGCCAGTGAATCGGTGAAAGAAGCGAACAGGCTTTATGAACAGCTAGCAGAACAGAGAACGCTGGTTTCACAGTTCAGACGTATCAGTGGTTAAAAAAATCGGTATGAAATTACTGAGTAAACAAAAAAGAGCCAATATTCATTTGGCTCTTTTTTATAAAGAGTTAAACCTCTTCTCTGCTGAAAAGACAATTCTTGTTGTTATTATATTTGGCAATTAACATATCATTTCCACACTCTTTCTGAGTAATAAATTGAAGCGAGATTTATTGTTAAAGACTGCCTGCTGTTTTAAACCCTTCAATTACCTCACAGTATATTTAATGGCAAGCACATGTTTTTTTATATCGTCTGTCATGACTGCGTTCTGAGATGTTAAAACGTCCAGTTTCTCATCTAATAAAGAAAATATAAGTTTATTTGCATTGTTGTAGATATTTAATAAGTGAGTATATGAGACGTCAGTGTCGCTATAAATACCCGGAATATCTGATATATTCCTACTAATAGCTTGGATGTTAGATTGACTTTGGCAGGAGACGAAGCTTCTCAGTTTTAAAATGCGCTTTTGAAGAATTTTCGATTGTAACATTACTGACTGGTGTGCAGATGTTATACGCTTACCCAGTTTATGCACGGCAAACTCAAACCTCGTGTTTGCCTCGTTGACATCTGCCCAGGTTTGCCAGAACCAGATATAGTCGTCAAAGGCTTTTGTATTGGTCTCTTCTTTTAATAGGCAGTGGCAAACTTCACCAATGACAAATACAACCTGCTCAATCAAGGTTCTCTGTATGTGAGTCCAACTACGGGTAGTTTCATCACTCAAACTATGCGATACCGCCTTGACCCGCTCGCGCAACAAACGAAACATTAGCCGTTGTTTCAAGTTACTTTGCTTTACCAGTAGATCACAGTTGCCAATCATCTTACGCAGAGCTGCCTGCTGTTCGTGATTGACAGAGAGCGGGTTAGCATCTGATAAACCAGCGATAAGAGAGACCTGACGTCGCAGAATCGTCAGCTGATAACGGTAATATTCGCATTGGCTCATGGGGTAGGGGGTACGTTCCAACGCAGTAGAAAGCCGTGTAAGCCAGACTTTAGTGAGTGAAATAACCTTCTTCATTGTCTACCTCCTTTCTCTTTTCAAGAAGAAGAGTTGCAGACACTATGCCAAATTTAAATTATTGAAATTTAATGATTTAATTTTTTATAAAGTGGTTTTTACGCCCACGTTAGTTCTTTGTTGCACTGATATTGTGCAGATAAGCAACAAAGAAAAAGGGAGCAATTACGCTCCCCTGTGGTGATGTTTCGTATCAGACGAAGTCGGTTACATAACTCGCATGCCAGCCTGAGCACCTTCATGCGGTTCGAGTAGCCAAAGGTCTTTTCCACCCGGGCCAGCAGCCAGAATCATTCCCTCAGACATACCAAACTTCATTTTACGGGGCTTAAGGTTAGCAACCACAACAGTGTACTTACCGATTAGCTCCTCAGGTTGATAAGCTGACTTGATACCAGAGAAGACCTGACGTGTTTCACCGCCAATATCCAGCTGGAATTTGAGCAGTTTGTTTGCTTTTGGTACCGATTCACACGATACAATCTTAGCGATGCGTAAGTCGACCTTTGCAAAGTCATCGAACTCGATTTCATCTGCAATTGGCTCTGCTTCCAGAGGGTTTTTCGCACTTTCAGCGGCTTTCTCTGCAACCGCTTTTTCTGCTGCGGCATCTTCTTTCGATGCTTCAATCAGCGCTTCCACATTTTTCGGGTCAATGCGGCTGAACAAGGCTTTGAACTTACTGATCTTGTGAGACGTCAGCGCGGTTGCGACACCATCCCAAGTCAACGTCTCGTTAAGGAACGCTTCTGAGCGCTCAGCCAGTTCAGGCATAACCGGTTTGAGGTAGGCCATTAATACGCGGAACAGGTTGATACCCATAGAGCAGATAGCCTGCAACTCAGCTTCTTTACCTTCTTCTTTAGCGATAACCCAAGGTGCTTTTTCATCGACGTATTGGTTGGCTTTGTCAGCCAGCGCCATAATTTCACGAATAGCACGGCTGAACTCGCGGTTTTCGTACATGTCGCCAATACGCTCAGCAGCAGCAGTAAACTCAGCATATAATGCTGGCTCTGCAACATCCGCTGAGAGTTGACCGCCGAAACGTTTGGTAATGAATCCAGCATTTCGTGATGCCAGATTAACCAGCTTATTAACGATGTCTGAGTTGACACGTTGCACGAAATCATCAAGGTTCAGGTCGAGATCATCGATACGGTTGTTCAGTTTTGCCGTGTAGTAGTAGCGCAGACACTCTGGGTCGAGATGCTTGAGGTACGTGCTGGCTTTAATGAAGGTGCCTTTTGATTTTGACATCTTGGCACCATTTACTGTGACATAGCCATGCACAAACACATTGCTTGGTTTGCGGAATCCGGCACCTTCGAGCATTGCAGGCCAGAAGAGGCTGTGGAAGTACACGATGTCTTTGCCAATGAAGTGATACAACTCGGCATCGCTATCGGCTTTCCAATATTCGTTAAAGTCGACGTCATCGCGTTTGTTACAGAAATTTTTGAACGAGCCCATGTAACCAATCGGTGCATCGAGCCAAACATAGAAGAATTTGTCTTTTTCGCCCGGGATCTCGAAGCCAAAATAAGGCGCATCGCGAGAAATATCCCATTGCTGCAAACCAGACTCAAACCATTCGTTCATTTTGTTGGCGGTTTCTTCCTGCAGTGCACCTGAGGTCGTCCACTCTTTTAACATGCTCTCAAACTGCGGCAGGTCAAAGAAAAAGTGCTCAGAGTCTTTCATCACCGGTGTTGCACCACTGACAGCAGACTTTGGATTGAGTAGGTCAGTTGGGCTGTAGGTCTCACCACAGTTATCGCAGTTATCACCATACTGATCTTCTGTCTTACACTTAGGACAGGTGCCTTTGACAAAGCGATCAGGCAGGAACATGGACTTTTCTGGGTCGAAAAGCTGAGAAATAGTTCGGTTTGTAATAAACCCTTTGTTTTTCAGCTGAGTATAGATATAAGAAGCCAGCTCGCGGTTTTCATCACTATGGGTGCTGTGGTAGTTGTCATAGCTGATATCGAAGCCTGCAAAATCTGTTTCGTGTTCTTTTTGCATCTCCGCAATCATGGCTTCTGGCTCAATGCCCAGTTGTTGCGCTTTCAACATGATAGGTGTGCCGTGTGCATCATCTGCGCAGATGAAGTTCACAGTGTTGCCGCGCAGGCGCTGGTAACGCACCCATACGTCTGCCTGGATATGTTCCAGCATGTGGCCAAGGTGAATAGAGCCGTTTGCGTAAGGCAAGGCACAGGTAACCAGAATTTTTCTTGGGTTTGCAGCCATAGTTCAGATAATTCGCTTTTGACAGAGTTAATCTAAGTAATCGACGAATCTTACCTGATACAAGGTAGAATGCCTAGCCGGAGACAGAGGTTCCTCTTCGTTTTCCGGTTGATACACAATAAGGTGGTGAGATTTTGCAAGGGTTAAAAGGAGCATTCATCGCATATGTTTTTTGGACGTAACAAAAGCCAGCCTGTTGAGAAGTCGGCGTTGTCGGCACTACTAAATACGTTTTCTCATCCCATGCTTGTGGAAGGTTGGGCTGATCAGCCGGGTGTCGTTATCCTGAAAGGTGATGATCAGGTGATAGTGCGCTTTCCATTTGCCAGTGGCGATATACGCCAAGAGTTAGAGTCGTGGCTATCGCAGCATGCGTCTGAGTTTCCCGATGGCATAACAATTCGCATTGAACAGAAAGTGGCGCCGCTCAAAACGGGTGACAAAGCCAAAATACGCGGCGTAAAAAATATTCTTGTTGTCAGTTCCGCAAAGGGCGGTGTCGGCAAATCGACGACGTCTGTCAACCTTGCACTGGCACTACTCTCTCAGGGGGCCAGGGTCGGAATATTAGATGCAGATATTTATGGCCCCTCGGTTCCATTGATGCTGGGTACGCAGGGAAAACAGCCCACATCTGAAGATGGTAAGACAATGATACCGATTGAAGCTCATGGTCTTTTCGCCAATTCAATCGGCTACCTGGTGCCTGACGATAATGCGATGGTATGGCGTGGCCCCATGGCGTCAAAAGCGTTTGCTCAACTGATGCAAGAAACCAATTGGCCATCTCTTGATTATCTTGTCGTTGATATGCCCCCTGGCACAGGTGACATCCAACTTAGTCTCGCTCAGCAGTTTCCGGTAACGGGAGCCATTGTGGTCACCACGCCTCAGGACCTTGCACTGGCGGATGCAAACAAGGGCATTGCCATGTTCAATAAAGTGGACGTGCCTGTTGTCGGTGTAGTGGAAAACATGAGCTACCATACTTGTAGTAAGTGCGGTCATCACGAATTTATTTTTGGTCAGGGTGGAGCAGAGAAAATGGCGTTGCAGCACGGTGTGGCGTTGTTAGCGCAAGTCCCTTTGCATCTCAGTATCCGACAGGATATTGATGAGGGAATACCGACGGTAGCTGCAAGGACCGACGATGAGCACACGGCAATTTACCGAGAGTTGGCTTTGTCTGTTGCCAGCCGTCTCTACTGGCACGGTGATGAAGAAGCGGAACAAATTGACATCAAATTCACGGGGTAAAAACATTTCTCATCGTATATTTGTGTCTAAATAATGCGCTGTTGACAAAGAAAATGTGCTCTGAGTCTTATTTTTGTGGCGCGTTGTGTTTCAACTCCCTATAATCAGGCGGTTTTATTTTCATCTCGCCACATATTTTCCGGGTATGCATTTATGAGTGACAACAGTCAGTGTGTGATTATCGGCATTGCAGGGGCTTCAGCGTCAGGTAAAAGTCTGATTGCCAGAACCATTTATCAGGAACTGAAAGAGAAAGTGGGCGATCACCAGATTGGTGTGATCACAGAAGACCGCTATTATCGCGATCAGAGTCATCTGACTCTTGAAGAACGGATGCTGACAAATTACGACCACCCTCAGGCGTTTGATCATGACCTTTTGTGCCAGCATTTGTCATCCCTGATGGAAGGTAACTCGGTTGAAGTCCCTAATTACAGTTATGCCGAGCATACTCGAACCTCAGAAACGCAAACAATGACACCGAAAAAAGTCATTATTCTTGAGGGAATACTGCTGTTGACTGATCCGCGTCTGCGCGAACTGATGCACGCCACCATCTTTATGGATACACCATTAGATGTCTGCCTGATGCGTCGTGTCAGCCGTGATGTGACGGAGCGTGGTCGCACCATGGAAACGGTTCTTGAGCAATATCAGAAGACGGTGAGACCTATGTTTCTCCAGTTTATCGAACCGTCAAAACAGTATGCTGACATTATTGTCCCGCGTGGTGGGAAAAACAGGATTGCAATTGATGTGCTCAAAGCTCACATTGCCAAATTGTTAAAAGCATAATAAAAAGCCGGGCTCACCCGGCTTTTTCTCTCTTTGCCTCTGGATTCTTCATAATACTCAGTCAAGATAGTGAACCAGAAGCTAACCTTTTATAGATTTCAGGAGTTGCGCAATGAGGCTATGCGACAGGCATATTATCGAACATCTCGATGAGGGGAAGATTGTCATTGAACCCCGGCCGGGCATCGCGTCCATCTCAGGTGTGACAGTAGATGTCTCTCTGGGAAACAAATTTCGCGTATTCAATGATCATGGCGCGCCTTATATTGATTTGTCTGGGCCAAAAGAACAGGTTTCTGCTCAGCTAGAAAAAGTGATGAGTGACGAAATTCATGTTGAAGATGGTGACGCCTTCTATTTACACCCCGGCCAGCTGGCACTGGCGGTGACACATGAATCGGTGACTCTGCCAGATAGCATTGTTGGCTGGCTTGACGGGCGTTCATCATTGGCTCGTCTGGGTTTGATGGTTCACGTGACGGCGCACCGAATTGATCCGGGCTGGTCTGGAAAGATCGTGCTCGAATTTTATAACAGTGGCAGATTACCACTGGCTTTGAGACCGAAAATGCCCATCGGCGCGCTAAGTTTTGAAATGATGTCAGGCTCAGCTGATCGCCCTTATAACAAACGTGACAACGCGAAATATAAAAATCAACAGGGCGCGGTTGCCTCAAAAATTAACGAAGATTAATCAATAGCTTGTCTCACTAAAAGCGGCTGACCCGAGAGGTCGGCCGTTTTTTTATTTTTGGGAGAGTGCACTATGGCGTCGATCTGTTATGGTGTGTGACACTTCAGGGTGTGTATCCCGTATGCGGGAAAGGATGATTCACAAATTATGAAAAAGTTACTCTCAATCCTTTTTGGGCTAATGTTGGTTGCCGTCGTCGGTGTCGTTATTCTTGTTAATGTCATTGACCCCAATCAATTCAAACCACTGCTGGTGGAGCAGGTGAAAAAGCAAACGGGTCGTGATTTGGTGATTGATGGCGATCTGAGCTGGCGTTTCTGGCCAAGCCTAGGTTTGTCAGTCGATAAGCTTGCTCTGAAAAACCCGGACGGATTTGGCGAGCCGAACCTGATAAGCATCGGCCATGCTGAAATGTCAGTGGCCGTGTTGCCACTGTTGTCTGATCATCTCGATGTCGGGCTGATTAGCCTCAGTGATACCCGTTTATATGTACATACTCTGTCAAATGGTGTCAGTAATCTTGATGGCATAACCGACAAATCCTCGACACCGACCGAATCTACAACTGAGTCGTCAGACTCACAAACATCGCCTGATACGGAAGACACCACTAGTCCGAGTTCTGAATCTAATAGCCCTGATGAGGCGACGGGATGGCTAGTGCAGATAAATGGCGTTGAACTGGTAAACGCCAGTGCAGTGATTCGTGATGACAAAGCCGAATCTATCACTGAGCTTTCAAATATCAGTCTGTCGATGGGTGAGCTTAAAATGGATAGCTGGGTGCCTGTTAGTTTTGACATGAAGGGTAAACAAAACGCCCAGCAATTTTCTGCTAAAGGAAAAACTGAGCTAAATCTGAATCCTCAATACGTGAAAAGCCAGCTCAGGCAGCTTGAACTGACCGCAAGTTTCAGTGACGCAGCCACCCGTTTGGACAGCGCATCACTGACTATCGACAACCTGGGGTTCGGCCTTCCTGCAACCACTCAGTTCAAGGTAAAGGGTGAAGCCTCTGGAATGATATTTGATGCCAAGGGCAATATCATAGTCACTCTCGATGAGGCGATGTCCCTGCTCAAGGCCAATGTTGTTAGTCTGGATGCATCCCTTGAGGGTGAGGCGTTACCCAAGAAGACACTTGCTTTATCGGCATCGGCTGATGCCTCCTACGACCTGTCTAAAAAACGCGCAGACTTCACTGCCCTGACGTTGAAAGCGGACGATATTGCTGTTATCGGTAAAGCCAGTGTGACGCTCAACGATATACCCGCTATTCGATTTGCTATGAATAGCGACAATATCGACCTTGATAAATTCCTTGGCCTCAAGGAAACAAAAACTAATAAACCCCCTCAGCAGAAAAAGTCCCCAACAACGGGCGAGCCATCAAAAATCCCTGAAAAACCAGCCAAAGCTCCGATTTCAGATGTGGAACCTGATTTAACAGCACTCAAGGGATTAGACCTCTCTGGTCAGATTAAGATTGGTCAGTTGAAAGCGGCTAATGTCAAAGTGAGCAAGGTCAACCTTGATGTCGCGGTCAATCGTGGTTTGGTGTCCTTGAAGAGATTTACGGCTTCTTTGTACGACGGCGATGTCTCTGCGACAGGTGTTCTTGATACCCGCAAAAAACTGGCAAGGTACTCGTTGAAACAAAACGCGACGGGAATTCAGATTCAGCCGTTACTCATGGATGCTGCGCAACAGGATATGTTGTCAGGCAAAGGGAATGTCTCGGTCAACCTGTCTGGTGCTGGTCTGTCTGAGAAAAAACTACGAGAGGGTATTAAAGGAACGGTCGGGCTCAACCTCACTGATGGTTCGGTGAAAGGTGTCAATGTCGCTGAGATGATTCGGGAAGCGAGGGCATTTTTGAAGGGTAAAAAAGCAGAATATGTTAAAGAAGAGCGCAAGACCGATTTTAGCGGCCTAACTGCGACATTCCAACTAGGAAAAGGTATTGCATCAACGGACAATGTGAAACTTGAAGCGCCACTTTTACGTGTTCGCAGCGAAGGTAAAACGTCTTTGGTGAAAGAGACGCTTGATTTTCTGGTATTTGCGTCCGTGGTCGAAACCAGCAAAGGGCAGGGTGGAAAAGACATCGACGAGTTAAAAGATGTCACTATCCCGGTCAACATCATAGGCACTTGGCAGGCACCTGATTATAAACTTGACCTAAAGAAACTGGCGAAAGTGAATGCGGGCAAAAAGCTGGAGGAGAAAGCCCGGAAAGAGGCCGAGCGCGGTATCAAAAAGCTCTTGGGTGACAAAATAGGTGACGATAAGACCAAAGATTTAGCCGATCAGCTGCTAAAAGGGCTGTTTAACTGATTTGTCTTTTGGAGTCATTGGGCAGATATCAGTAAACAGTCGCGGTAAAATTTTAGTGTTCACAGTAATAAGGAAGTAAGCAAGATATGGATTCAGTCACACAGGCTGCGCTTGGCGCGACAGTTGCCGGGATAGTAGCGGGCAAGGAGTGCAGGCCAAAACACTTATTGGCAGGTGCATTGCTTGGCACACTTCCAGATATGGATGTGTTGTTGGATCACGGTGATCCACTCAGTGATATGATTGGCCACAGAGGCTTTTCCCATTCTCTTTTCTTCCTGCTGCCTCTTTCTGGTGTCTTAGCCTTCTTGTGGCACAAATACAGTCGTACAGAGTGGTCTCTGGGGCACGTTTTTCTGTTTTGCCTGATGACGCTGACAACCCATCCCATGCTTGATTCGTTTACCAGTTACGGTACGCGCTTGTTCTGGCCCATCTTTCCGGAACCGATTGGGGTATCGAGTATTTTCATTATCGACCCTGTCTTCACCATACCCTTGCTCCTCGGTCTTCTCGGCGCGCTTTTATGGCGGGAAAAAGCAGCCCGGCTTTGCACCTATGGAATGGTACTTTCATCAGCATATTTACTTTGGTCTGTTGCTGCGATGGAGATGATTAAATATCGCACTGAGTCAGTGTTAGTAGGCACCTCCATGAAGGGTCAATCGATATTCATTACACCGACTCCCTTTAATACCCTGCTGTGGCGCGTGGTGGTTCGTGATGAAAATACACAGTGGGAAACCTTATTGTCTTTATTGGATAAGGGAGAGGGGGCTGAGTGGCTAAAAACAGAGTCCGGCAAATGGCCCAATGAAGACAAACCTGAGTTGATAAGAAAGTTTGAATCGTTTACCGATGGGTTTATCCGTTACACAGAAGAGGATAACCAGCTGATCGCAACAGATATAAGACTAGGTATGGCGGAGTATCATCCTTTCTCCTTTATTGTCGCGAATTGGGATTCAGGAAGGTGGCAAGCTCAGACACCCGTGCAAATTGAGCCGGGCCCAGTTGTGCCTGGTTCTGTACCTGCAATGTGGCTGCGCCTGCTCGGTGATCAGAACATCGATGCCAGACTGTGCAAAGGGGACGCCTGCTACGGAAAAAAATAGGAGCTGTTGATTCAGCTCCTATACATACATTTCAGTCGTCACTGATGATACTACCAGTCGATACCTTTGCGTGCTTTAACCCCAGATTCAAAAGCGTGTTTTACACTTCTGACCTCTGATACGGTATCTGCCATATCGGTGAGTGTACGATGCGCGCCACGGCCTGTGATGATCACTGATTGCTCAACAGGCCTATTGTTTAGCGCTTCAACCACCTCCTCCAGCGCGACGTAGTCATAGCTGACCATATATGTCAGTTCATCGAGCAATACCACGTCGTAATTTGGGTCGGCAAGCATTTTTTTACATTCTTGCCATACTTGCTGGGCTGCTTCAGTGTCGGCAGATTTATCTTGTGTATCCCAGGTAAAGCCAGTCGCCATAACATGGAAATCCACACCATTATTTGCAAGGAGATTTCGCTCCCCGCATTCCCATGTCCCCTTGATAAACTGGGCAACACCGCATTTTTGACCATGCCCTGTGGCACGGGCAATCATGCCAAAACCTGAGGTGGATTTTCCTTTACCGTTACCAGTGATAACCAATAACAGCCCTTTTTCTGTTTGTGCTGCTGCCACTTTTTCATCGACTTTCTGTTTGATTTTACTTTGTCTGGCTTTGTAGCGTTCTTCACTCATGAGTGGAGGTGTCCTTTAGCTGTCATCATGCTCTAAATTGTTCGCTATCATAGCTGAGTCAACAGAGGCAGTGCTACTGTGTAGAGATAATTGGTCCCGTTTTTATTGCTCGTCGTGTTCAAAGAGAATGTAAGGCCATTACTGATAGTGCTTGGGTATACACTAAAAGTGAATCTCTGGGATAATTGCGCAATATCAAGTTTGAAGGAATGAATATGTCTCGTGAGTTAAAGGAAAAACCCTCGGTGCTGGTGGTATGTATGGGCAATATCTGCCGTTCGCCGACAGGAGAGGCTGTTCTGAAAAAGCTAGCCGCCGACCGTGGAGTAGATATTTTGGTCGATTCAGCGGGAACCATTAATTATCATCAAGGCAGTAGCCCTGATCCCCGCTCTGTTGCGGCTGGTGAGGCAAGAGGGTACAGTTTTAGCGGTATGCATGCCCGTCAGGTCGAGCAGTCAGATTTTGCTCGTTTCGATTTAATACTGGCTGCAGACAGGGATAACCTCAACGATTTACTCCGCCAGTGTCCTGCTGAATACCGCCACAAAGTTACCCTTTTTCTAAGTCACGGCAACAGTGAAACAGATGAAGTACCAGACCCTTATTTCGGCGGGAGCCGTGGCTTTGAGAACGTGCTTGATCTCATAGAAGATGCCGCAGAAAGTATCTTAGATAAGTTATCTCCGACAGCATCAGCCGGGTAACGAACGGATTATGTTTAGATAATGAACCATTTCGGTCTGTAAGCCGAAGTAAGTTCTGTTTTTAGCTTATAATTGCTTGTCTGTAGGAGGTGCCTCTTATACTCTCAGATAAGCGAACCTTTTTTTGGAGTCAGAGGTAAGAGATTGAAACTGCAGCAACTAAAATATCTGAAGGCTATTAAGGATAATAACCTCAATGTCTCTGCCGCCTCTCAGTCTATGTTCACCACTCAGCCTGGTGTAAGTAAACAGGTGGGTCTGCTTGAGAAAGAGTTGGGAGTGAGGATTTTTGAGCGCCGGGGGAAAAACCTCAGCGGGATCACGCCAATAGGCGAGAAAATTCTTGATCAAGTCGAGCGTATGCTTGCGCTTGAGCAAAAAATAAAGGCACTGGCAAACGAACATCTCGACCCGAGTATAGGTACCCTTAATATCTATACTACGCATACCATTGCCCGCTACTTGCTGCCAAACAGTGTTTCTTACTTTACGCAAAAGTATCCGAATATCAATTTTCATTTGCAGCCAACGCTACCGCTACAAACGAAAGGGGTGATCAGTAAAGGTCATTCAGACTTCTCCATTGTGGCCCACGACGTTGGGATGGATAACGACTTAGTCATGTTACCCGCATATCTTTGGACGTTGGGATTGGTGGTACCGGAAGACCATCCACTGGCAGAGATTGATAAACCGACGTTAAAGCAATTGGCCGAATATCCTATCCTGAGCTACGAGCCGAGTGCGACAGGCCGGCAGGTACAGGACGCAGCATTTGAGAAAGAGGGTGTCACTCCTAATTACTTCATGACGGTAATGGATGCTGATGTCATCAAACGCTACGTGCAACTGGGCTTTGGCATAGGTGTGATTTCAACGCTGGCCGCGAGAGATATTGAAAATACAGGGCTAATGTATATCAATCTTGATCATCTCTTCGAGCCCTGCAAGGCATGGATATGTTTCAGTAAAGATATTTTACTGCAAAACTACATGTATGATTTTCTGTCTTCATTTTCACCTCATCTGACCAAGAGTTTGATGGAGAACGTGTTAATGCAGCAGCAAAGTAGCGAGAAACTCGAACGTTTGTTTGACGGCATTGAGTTACCCGTTTACTAATAAACATCTGTAATATCAGTGCGTGAATAGCAAAAAGGCCCACAGCGGGCCTTTTTTGTTGTTACTAATAAATACAACAAAAGTTACATTGCTATGCACTTAACAGCGGCAGACTCTTTTTGTGTATTTTGCTGTGGCGGGTACCAGCTATTCAGTCCTTGCTGAAGTGTATCGACAGCCGTGTCAGGCGTCATTGTCTTATTCAGCACACCCACACTCGTTTCCCACACCTGTCGGTCCAGACTCGGTTTGCCACGGGAAAGGATTTGCGCCGTATTACGAATAGTTGAGTCACACTCGTCACGCCACGACATCATCTCTTTGGCAATAGGGTCCTTTACATCAATAAAGTGATTAGACAGAGAGAAGAAGCCTGAAATCTCATTTGTCAGCAAATCCGCAAATTCGGCTGTTGTCATCCATTTCAGGAAAGTCTCAGCTGCTTCCGGGTTTTTACTTTGGGCATTGATTCCCATACCAAGGTCAGTATGTTCACTGAAGTAGCAAGCATCACCCCGACGTTTAACCGGCGGGCGGAAAACACCAAGATCCAGTTTATCTTTAAAGGTCAGTATGTCCCACGAACCTGCCGGGTAAACTGCCGCTTTTCCATCAGCGAAAAGGGAAATGGTATCCCTATAGCTACGCGTTTGATAGCCGTTACCGAGATAGTCAGACCAGCGTGAGAGCTGTCTGAACGTTTCTTTGTAGGGCTCGCTGTCGATTCTTTCCTTGCCTTCAATAAGCCCATACCGGCCATCTTCCCCTTTCCAGTAGGTAGGGCCTATGTTTTGAAAGCCCATGGTGGCGGCTTCCCATTTGTCTCTTGTTCCCATTGCCAACGGCACGTAACCCGCGCGTTTCGCTTTGTCGAGTACGCGATAAAAATCATCTGTAGTGCTTGGTTTGCTCACTCCCAACCGCTTAAAAATAGCTTTGTTGTATAGAAAGCCATGGATGACTGATGCCATGGGAAGACAAAAGGTTTGTGCGCCTGAGTCGGTTTGCCAAGGCGCCTGAGCAAAACTTGGGAAATTTTCGATTCCCTCCATTTCGGTGACCTCTTTCAGAACACCTTGTTGAAATAGCTTCAGTGAACCATCGAAAGGCAGACAAGTGATTAAATCACCCGCAGTCCCATTTTTCAGGCTGCTTTGTAGCTGTTGATCGAAGGGCTGCGAGTCGTCAGCAGAGCGGTAAATGACCTCTATCTCTGGATGATGTTTATTAAATGCAGGAATAATTTTTTGTTGCCAGATTGCATCGTCTTTTCTCCACGCATCAATAACTATGGTGCTTTTAGCCATCACAGGTAAGCTGAAGGTTGAGACCAGTAGTGAGCTGGCAAGTGAAAGTAAAAAACAATTTTTCATGCCAACTACCTCAGACACGGAATTTTGAAATAAGTGATTGTTGACCTCTCGCCAGCTCTGACAGCGAAGCACTGTTTTCGGCAGAGGCTACGGCATCTTTTTCTGCGTCAGATGCGACGACTGCAATACCATGTATGTGTTCAGCAACATCTGTGCTGACTTTTATCTGCTCTTCTGTTGCCTGCGCAACATGCACTGCCATCTCTTGTATGGCGGTCATGCGACCAGCAATATCCTGCAGCATGTCGTCGGTGATCCGGGTTTGCTGGAGACAATCAGACATTTGTTTTTGACTGTTGGCCATGCTATCGGCCATCTTGCCCGCGTTGTCCTGCAGGTTACCGATCATCGCCTTAATTTCTTCTGTCGATTGTTGGGTTCGGTTGGCAAGGGCGCGAACTTCTTCGGCAACAACAGCAAATCCACGTCCCTGAGTACCTGCTCTGGCAGCTTCAATGGCTGCATTTAAGGCAAGCAGGTTAGTTTGTTCTGCAATCTCTTCAATAACATGCAATACCGAGCCGATATTTGCTGAGTATTGACTCAGTTGCGCCATATCTGTAGCGGCCTGCTCGACATTAGCAGACAGAGATTCAGTGAGTTCACGGCTAAGCGTGACCTGATTTCTGCCATTATCTGCAGCCTGATTAGCACTATCGACCTCAGACACTGTCATTTCCGTTGCCCGGGCAATTTCTTTAGCACTGACTTCCATTTGGGCAATCGCTGTTGCCACTTGTTCGGTTCTTGAACGTTGGTCTTCTGCGCGGTGACGAGAGTTTTCACTGACTGATGCAGAGCGGCTTGCCTCATCAAGTACCTGATTCGCACCAGAGCCAAACTGTGCCAGAGTACTTGCCATGGTATCGGCCATGCTATCGATGGCACGGCTCAGCTCACCAAACTCATCTTGACTGATGTAGTTTGTGCGCTGACGCATGTCTCCAGCGGTGAGCTGGTTGAGAACACGGCGAATTTTAGACAGCGGGCGCTGAATTTTTCTGGTCGTGCTTATCACAACGAATAGACCAATAATGGCGGAAATCAGTGTACCTGTGATCACTGAGAACAAGGCATCACTCAGTGCTTTGTCAGCATCAAGCTTGCTTTGTATCGCGAGTTGATTTGCATGTTCGACATAGTCATTGAGCTGCTCTTGAATATTATTCAACTGGCTTTCGACAGAGAAGGTTGCCTCGCTGATACGGTTTACTAATTGATTCTGCTGGTTAAGTGTCTCAATGAGACCATCTGCACCCAGAGTAAATTCAGCAATACGGTTCAGGTTTTTGGTAAAGCGTTGTTTTACATCTTCGGGAACTGCGATACGCTGCAAGCGCTTCAACGCAATCTCAATGTCTTTCGTCAAGGTTTTTCGCAAGCTGATTAAATCAGTATCTCTGTCAGCGCGACGAAGGTTTTTAAGATCTCTGGCAATACCACTGGTGATAAGCTCCGCGCGATTGTGCAAAGAGCGTTGTGTTGATGCTTTTTGCAGTAACAGATCAGCGGCCCATTGGTAGGTGTCCTCGAGCCTCATGAACTTGAGTGACAAAGCGTGGTCTTGTTTATCAACCTCAATCAATTGCTGCTTGAGGGAGATAAGCGACTGGGCCTCGTCAAAATAACGGGTTGATTCCATAGCAATGATGGAAAGGGTTCTTTGCTCGTTGCTTTCAGTCATCTTTAGGCTGATATCGTCAAGCGTCCTTTGGTATTGAGTCATTAATCTGTTGAACTCAGCCATATCACTATTCTGTCCAGCATTACCAAAGGTTTTCACAAAGAGGCTGGTCTCAATCAATTGATTGATCAGGTGGCTGGAGGCGACAACAACAGGGGTCGATTTTTCCGTGATTTGCTCGATTTTGCTCTGCATGCTTTTAGCGTTAAAAAAGCTGACACTGCTGAGTATGGCAATCAGGCAAAACATCAAAGAAAAACCAATGACGGTTCTTTGAACAACTGAAATTCTCATAGCTTAAAATAATCACTTCTTATTTGGATATTGCAGATACGCGCCGGGAGCAGTTAATTTACCAAGCGAATTAACTGTCAGGTTATCACTCAAAAGGTAGAGGTGCACACAATAATAGAGGGGTTTTTCATAACTGATATCACATTTACATGATGTTCAACTGACAAGCATACATAATATTTTTTAGTCACAAAATAATCGATAAAAAAGTGAACAATAAGCTGAAAAAAAACCTGCTCGGAAGCAGGTTTGATTGTCTCGGCTTTGGGAAGCTCGTTACCATTTCTTTTTGGGAGCAAATAGTTCGTCCAGCTCCTCATTGGATTCGTCTTTCGGTCTTGCCTCTTCAAAGCCTTTGTTGAGGCTATCAGTCAGTTCTTGATAGGCTTGGCCGAGGCTTTCTTTAGCTTGCACACAGTAGGGGTCGTTTTTGGCGCTGACTACGTCCAGTGCCTTCTTAAGAAGTTGTTGTGCTGTGCCCATCTGACCTTTCGCTTTCGCATCATTTACACGTTTGAGCACATTCTCAACGTTAATTTTCATTTGCATTTGCTCTAGGCGAGAGTTTTCAGCGACAAATTCCTGCGTGTGCATGTGTCCTTTAGTATGCTCAGCTTGAATGACTGCACGCAGTCTCTTCACAAGCTTTAGCATAGATATTGCGTCCCGGTCGTTATCCGGTACACGAAAAGCGGTTGAGTCTTTGCTCTGATAGCTTTGCTGCAACTGGCTGATCTGGGTTTGAACGTCCTTAATACGCTGTTGGATAGACTTATCACCTGAATCAATTGCATACATGGCTTTGAGCGAATCGAGAATTTTTTTGTTAAGACAAATCATCAGAGAGCCGCTGTAAGGGAGGTTGTGAGCATTGCCAACCAACTCCTCTGTCGCATCGACAACAGCGATGTACTTCGCTAACTCCTGGCGTTTAGATGATTCAACTCGCTGGCGCTGTTGGGCAATCATGTTATAGCCCACAATAAGTCCAAGCAGAACGACGCACAGACCAACAATTAAGACGATGTTACTAGGCAATGTCCGGTTTCCCTGTAAAAACTGAATGAGGCAGGATGAGATCCCACCGAATTATATACTTTATTTATACTACTTTCGATCTTAGCTAAAAACTCTCGTTCTGTCGGAGTTTTATCGGTTTTCATTTTGCCTGCTGCAAGGTTAATCAATAATTTGGAATGCGTTCGACGGTGACGGCAGAATCGTTTGACACGACCGAGATTTTACTGAGCGTAGCCTGCATAATTTTCAATCGCACCTTGCGAGTTTCCGATAATAACCTTTCATATTCCTCAGCGTTTGATTCTGCACCTGAAGGTTATTTTTGTATATAATTTTGTTTCAAGATTTTCAGTCGACGAATTCGTCATCTGTGTTTTACTTCAGCGGAGCATACCTTGCGAAAACCGTCTTCTTCATATTGTGATTCGTTTGAAAAAATCGATCGATTCCTGACCCGTTTTCAACCTCTTTGGCGAGATAAGCCTTTCGATTTTCTTGAACTGCCTTGGAAAGAGGAGTTCCCCACGTTGTGTGAATGGCTCAATAGTCAGAAGCTTGACACCTTAGCGGAATGGAAGCAAAACAGTCATTGTCTGGCCAGAGAGATTGAGCAATGGATCCCCGAGCTTGTTGAGACGATGGAATCCACATCTTGGCCCCTATCGACAAAAGATAAAGTGTACCCAGATAACCACCTCTCGACAGGTATACCGGGCAGGAAGTGGCAGCAAATTAATGCATTTACTGAGAGTCTCACTGCGGAAGGGGAAAACTGGCTCGAGTGGTGCGGAGGTAAGGGTTTTCTGGGACGACTGATCACTCAACGCACCAATGCCAAAGTGACAACGCTGGAATGGCAGCAATCGCTTTGCGATCAGGGGGCGGATTATGCGAAACAGCATCAGCTAAAAATGGATTTTGTTCAGTCAGATGCATTCTCAGCTGACAGTCAGCAATGGGTGAAAGACTGCGATCACGCTGTCGCCTTACATGCCTGTGGTGACCTTCACGTGACTCTTATTAACCATGCAACCACGGCAAAGATACCTGCAGTCAGTATTTCTCCCTGCTGCTATCACTTAATTCAGGCCAAGGTCTACCAACCTCTGTCCGAACCCGCAAGAGGGTCCCAACTCGTTCTTTCCAAAGATGATCTAAAACTTCCTCTTCAGGAAACAGTGACGGCTGGAAATACCGTTCGCAATAAGCGATTTATTGAAGTCAGCTTTCGCTTAGGCTTTGATTTACTCCAGCGCAGTTTGCTCAATACTGACACCTACCTAGCAGTACCGAGCATAAAAAAATCATTGTTAAACGAGGGCTTTGAGGCCTTTTGTTTGTGGGCCGCGACTGAAAAAGGCCTCTCGCTGCCTGAGAATACGGATTTTCAGTCTTTTCTCAGCAAAGGTGAAAAGCGTTTTTACGTGGTAGAGCAGATGGAAACAGTCCGAACTGTTTTCCGACGTTTACTTGAGTCTTGGTTAGTCTTGGACCGGGCGATGTATCTCCAGCAAATGGGCTATCACGTAGAGATTGGTGAATTTTGTCACCGTAGCCTGACACCACGAAATATTTTGATTCAGGCCAGACTTTACCCATGAGTATCGATTTAATTTCTCTTTTTTCCGTCGCAATCCTTTTGGCTTTTGGCGCGCTTGTTCAGAGTCTGGTTGGGTTTGGTCTAGCTATCGTGGTTGCGCCTCTTTTGTTAGTCATTGACCCTCAACACGTACCGGGCACTATTACTTTCGTCGCGCTCTGCCTTGGCTTGGTCAACACGTGGCAGTATCGCTCTCATCTGTCAATTGGGGGGCTAAGTTGGGCATTTATAGGGCGTGTACCGGGTACCGCTGTAGGAGGCGTGATATTGACCGTCTTCTCGCTAAAATTGATCAAGGTCGTGCTCGCCGTCGCTGTATTGTCTTCAGTCTTGTTGAGCGTGCTTCGCGTCAGTGTTCAACCGAGCAACCGCAATATGCTTATTGCAGGTTTTTTCTCTGGAATTATGGGGACGACAACCAGTGTAGGTGGTCCACCAATGGCGTTGGTATTGCAAAATGCCAAGGCACATCAGCTTAGGGCTAATCTCGCTTTCTATTTTGTTGTCAGCTGTCTCTTGTCCATTGCAACACTACTTTATACCGGCCATTTCGGCATTATTCATATTCAGTATGGCGCTTTCGCTCTGCCTTTCGTATTTCTAGCCTCTCATTTGGCATATACCATTGCTGAACGGATAAATCCCATTTGGGTCAAACACAGTGTCTTGGTGTTGTGCTCGTTGGCTGGTATTGGTCTCTTAATTAATTAGACGTTCAGTCTGCCAGTATTATTCGCATACCGCTTACACATAAAGTTAACCACTGAGAAAACACTCAGCCCGTGACATTCTGTAATGTATCACGGGCTATTTGGGCGCAGATAAAATGCGTCCGGGTCATTGCTGTTATGAAGCAGCACTGATCAATTGGATCAAAATGATCACCATACCGATGAGCAACGCCAACATTAGCGATAAACTGCCACCAGCAACTTGATATTTTCCTTTGTTAAGTCCTTCCATTCTGACTTTTCTGGCCATGAGGACAGGCAATACAACGCCGAGCATGACCAGGGCAATAGCGGCATAACCCAAAGCAGCAGCAAAGCCCTGAGGATAAAATAATGCAACAACCATTGGCGGCAAAAAGGTACATACCGATGTCTGAAGCCTGCCCACACCAGAAGACTCTCGATTAAGTGCATCTCTGAGGAAGTCGAAAAGACCGAGGCTAACACCAAGGAAAGACGTTGCCAGAGCGAGATCAGCAAATACAGATATCGCCGATGCGATAGTCTCTGAGTGAACAACCTGACCAACAAGCATGATAAAACCGGCGAGATTATCATTAGTGATTAACTGGGCCTGTCCAATGCTGCCGAGGCTCGCTGCTTGCCAGAACACGTAAATAAGCAGAGGCAGTCCCGATCCCACAACCATGACTTTACGCAATGCACGAACATCCAGCCCGACATAAGCCACCACTGAAGGAATACTGCCATGAAAACCAAAGGACGTGAATATGACTGGGATAGCGGAAAGCAGCAGGCCTTTCTCCAAAGGCATCTCGACCAGGTGTCCCGATGAAATATGTGGGGTAAGCAGAGCCAGTGCCAATATCAGCATAATGATCTTTAGCGCAAACAAACCACGGTTGATTAAGTCGACTTTACTGGTGCCAAGGCTGACGATAGTGGCAATAAGTAATGTGAATCCAACAACACCGACAGAAGAGGGCAGAGACGTTTCCGTGAGTAAGGCTAATTTAGTTTGTAACTGACTTCCGCCCCCTGCGATGTATGCCGCACAGAGTGCGTAAAGCAAAAACATGGTAGCAAAATTAGCAAACCATTGGCCCTTCTTACCAAGGAACTGGTGGGCGAGGGTGTTCAGTGTCGCACCAGCAGGTGCATGTTGGTGTACTTCCAGCATCAGCATGGCTGTGAATGTCATTAACGTCCACATTCCCACCATGATGAAGACAGAGAGGCCAAGACCGAGTCCAGCCGATGCCAGAGGGAGGGCGAGCATACCGGCACCGATAGTGGTACCAGCGATAATAAGGGCACTGCCAAATAATTTGTTTTGCATGTAATAACAACCTGAAGAGCGATGTATCGAGTGACTTGTTCTATTTGACCGCGCAATGACTGCTTTCTGAGCAACGTGATATAAAAGAGAGGTTTTTTGCGCGACTTTCCTGAGAGTGTAACAATAAAAATACAGTTGTTGTAACTATATTTGTACGGTTACTTGGCTTGCCAGTCAAGTAATGATGGGCGCATAATCAGTTAACTGTATGTTGTACTGGGAGAATATAGGTGAATCAATCAATAAAAATTGCAATGATCAGCACCGGTGAAGAAGTGCTTCATGGAGATATCAACGACACCAATGCCTCCTGGCTATCCCGCAACTGTTTTGAACAAGGTTTTCCTCTTCACCGTCGGGTGACAGTAGGGGACTCTCTCGACGACCTCGCCGTTGAACTTACACGGTGCAGTCTGGTCTCTGATGTGGTGGTTGTGAATGGAGGCTTGGGCCCGACGACAGATGATTTGACCAGTCAGGCCATGGCAGCGGCAATGGACGTTGAGCTTGAGCTGAACACAGATTGGCTGGCAGAGCTAAAAGCCAGATTTGAACGTGACGGTCGTGAGATGCCCAAGAGTAATATCAAGCAGGCAATGTTACCAACGGGGGCTGAAATCCTTGATAACCCTATAGGAAGTGCATGCGGTTTTGTTGCTGTTCTGAATGACAGTGTGTTCTTCTTTACTCCGGGTGTTCCCAGCGAATTTAAGATGATGTTTGACGAACAAATCTTACCTCGTCTGAAGGCGATGGCACCGAATAACGCTGCCCGCGATGTGCAGCGTCTTTACACTTACGGCTTATCTGAAGCGGTATTAAATGACAGTTTTGATGCTCTCTCTTTACCCGACGGCTTTGAGATAGGCTATCGCTCGGCGCTACCTTTTATAGAAGTAAAACTATTTTCCCCGAGGTCTGCCGAACAAGTGCCTGACGTTATTGATGAGCTGAGAGAGAAATTAGGCGAGCATATCGTTGGCGATGGCAAGCCAATGTTAAATCATGTTGGAGAGTTGCTTGCCAAGCGGGAGATCACCGTAGCCCTCGCTGAACAGTTCACTGGCGGCTGGTTAGCCAATGCGATGCAAAGCGAATATGAATGTCAGCAACATTTCATACAAGGTTGGGTGCTATCAGAAAGAGCACAGGTTGACGATGCTGAACAATACCCGCTGGCCGCTGCGATAGCGATGGCATCTGCGGCAAGAGAGAATGCGGGTACCAGTGTTGCCTTGGCGTGCGGTAAAAATATCGAAGGCAAGGTGTCTATTGCCCTGTCGACTTTAGAGGGCGATTGGGGAATCAGGGTTTCATCGCGCAAGGCGATGACACAGGATGATTATCGGCATTATTTGTCGACACTGATGCTGGATTTGTTAAGACGTTGGTTGGAAAAAAAGTCGATGTTCCCGGTTATTGCTTCACTCAACTTACTGGAAGAGCAACATATCTCAGGCTGACAGATAACCGCATGAGTGGCAGAAAGACTTCATATCAATATGTCACTCAAGTTGCTAACAGTAGTATGGGGAAAAAGGGGCTGTTTGAAATGATAACTTTAACTGAAAGTTATAAGGTTACCTTATGATTTTTAATGATTTTACTCGTTGACCGCTTTTGCCCGGGTAACCAGTTGATAATCAAATGTCAGCTCGACATCTGACAGGGGAGTCGACTGACAGGTAAGTATCTCGCCAGCGGACAAGTAGGCCATTGCATCTTTCTGATCGACACTACCATTATCTAACTTACAACGACACGCACCACAAACGCCATTGCGGCACTGATACTCCGGCGCAAGGCCAGCATGCTCCAGTTGTTCGAGGAGATGCTGGTGGGAGTTACCCACCAGCGTCTGACCGTTAACCGTGATTTGGACTCGGTTCATAGCTCGAATTCACCCAGATCATCAATGCTCACGTCATTGTCAATTTGACCGACAAGATAAGAGCTGATTTCTGCTTCCTGCGGAGCAACCTGAACGTTATCCGAAGATAACCACGCATTGATCCATGGAATAGGGTTTTGTGAAGCACCGGGGTAAGGCGATTTTAAACCTACCGCGTTCATTCGCAGATTAGTGATGTACTCAACGTACTGACAAAGGATGTCTTTGTTAAGTCCAATCATCGAGCCGTCTTTGAACAGGTATTCCGCCCACTCTTTTTCCTGCTCAGCAGCTTTCTTGAACAGATCAAAACACTCCTGCTCGCACTCAGCGGCGATCTCTGCCATTTCAGGATCGTCATCACCGCTGCGCAGAATGTTGACCATGTGCTGTGTACTGGTCAGGTGAAGTGCTTCATCACGCGCAATCAGTTTGATAATTTTTGCGTTACCTTCCATCAGCTCGCGTTCTGCAAAAGCAAACGAGCACGCGAAACTAACATAGAAGCGGATAGCTTCCAGCGCGTTGACCGACATCAGGCACAGATAGAGTTTCTTTTTCAGTTCGCGTAATGAGACTGAAACTTCCTCACCATTGAGCGTGTGGTCACCTTCACCGAAACGATGATAATCATTGGTCGCCTGAATTAAATCATCATAAAAGTGAGCAATGTCTGCAGCTCGTTTGATGATTTGCTCATTACCAATGATGTCGTCAAAAACCACACCCGGATCAGCCACAATGTTTCTGATAATGTGGGTATAAGAGCGCGAATGTATGGTCTCAGAGAATGACCATGTTTCTATCCACGTCTCAAGCTCAGGTATCGACACCAGCGGCAGCAATGCAACGTTCGGGCTTCTGCCCTGAATTGAATCGAGCAGCGTCTGATACTTAAGGTTACTGATGAAAATGTGCTTTTCATGCTCAGGAAGACGGTTATAGTCGATGCGATCGTTCGATACGTCGACCTCTTCCGGACGCCAGAAGAAACTGAGCTGCTTCTCAATCAGCTTTTCAAATATTTCATACTTTTGCTGATCATAACGCGCGACGTTCACAGACTGTCCGAAGAACATAGGTTCTTTCAACGCATCGTTTTTTTCTTTAGAAAAAGTACTATAAGCCATTATCGTTCAATTACCGTTTTCATGTTTGAACACCAATGCGGGAGCTGCGCCCCCACATTGAATTTTGTTAGATTTTACAAGCGCCGCCTGCACAACCATCGTCTTCTGCAGCCAGATCTTGCTGGTTATCGTCTGCACCATCACGGGTGTTGTGGTAGTAAAGCGTTTTAACACCGAGCTTGTATGCTGTAAGTAAATCTTTCAGCAGTAATTTCATTGGTACTTTGCCGGATGGCATTTTGCTCGGATCATAGTTGGTGTTGGCAGAGATGGCCTGATCAATAAACTTCTGCATAACACCGACCAGCTGCAAGTAACCATCATTACCGCCAATATTCCAAAGCAGCTCATAATTTTCCTTGTACTTTTCGTACTCAGGAACCACTTGCTTAAGAATTCCGTCTTTCGACGCTTTTATCGAAACGAATCCACGTGGGGGCTCGATTCCATTGGTGGCATTTGAGATCTGAGATGATGTCTCTGATGGCATCAGAGCTGACAGCGTTGAGTTACGCAGGCCATGCTCAACAATCTCTTTTCGCAGAGTTTCCCAGTCATAGTGAAGGGGCTCTTCACAGATCTTATCCAAATCCTTCTTATATGTATCGATAGGAAGGATGCCTTGAGCATACGTTGTCTCTTTAAATGCCGGGCAAGCGCCTTGCTCTTTCGCCAGTTCCAAGGACGCTTTAAGCAAGTAATACTGCATGGCTTCAAAGGTTCTGTGTGTCAGAGCGTTTGCGCTGCCATCTGAATAGCGCACCCCATTCTTCGCCAGATAGTAGGCGTAGTTGATCACACCAACACCCAGTGTCCGACGGTTCATTGTTGCCTTGCGTGCCGCGGGTAACGGGTAATCTTGGTAGTCTAACAACGCGTCAAGTGCGCGTATTGTCAGATCTGCAAGCTCTTCCAGTTCGTCCAGAGATTTGATTGCACCCAAATTGAATGCTGACAAAGTACATAGAGCAATCTCGCCGCTGTCATCCTCAACATTGTTGAGAGGCTTAGTCGGCAGTGCAATTTCAAGGCACAGGTTCGACTGGCGAATCGGCGCAACAGACGGATCAAAAGGACTGTGCGTATTACAGTGGTCAACATTCTGAATGTAGATACGACCTGTAGAGGCGCGCTCTTGCATCATCAGAGAGAAAAGCTCAACGGCTTTAACCGTTTCTCGAGGTATAGATAGATCAGCCTCATACTGAGTATAAAGACGATCGAATTCATCCTGGTCAGCAAAGAATGCATCGTACAGCCCCGGTACATCAGAAGGTGAGAACAACGAAATATCGCCACCCTTTATAAGACGCGTGTACATGAGTTTGTTCAACTGAACGCCGTAGTCCATATGACGAACACGGTTTTCTTCAACGCCACGGTTGTTTTTCAATACCAGCAGGCTTTCCACTTCGCGGTGCCATAATGGGTAGAATAGAGTTGCTGCACCGCCACGAACGCCACCTTGTGAACAGCATTTAACGGCTGTTTGGAAGTACTTGTAGAACGGAATACATCCTGTGTGGAACGCTTCACCACCTCGGATAGGGCTGCCCAGCGCACGGATACGCCCTGCATTGATACCGATGCCTGCACGTTGGCTGACGTAACGCACGATCGCGCTCGACGTCGCATTGATAGAATCAAGACTATCGTCACATTCAATCAGTACACATGAACTGAACTGACGGGTAGGTGTACGAACGCCAGACATAATAGGTGTTGGCAGTGAAATCTTGAACATAGAGACCGCATCGTAGAAACGACGGATGTAATCAAGACGTGTTTCTTTCGGGTATTTTGCGAATAGGCACGCAGCAACCATTATGTATAAAAACTGCGCACTCTCGTAGATTTCACCAGAAACGCGGTTTTGTACCAAGTATTTACCTTCAAGCTGTTTAACGGCAGCATATGAGAAGTTCATGTCACGCCAGTGATCAATGTAACTATCAAGGATATTCAGCTCTTCCGCTGTATAGTCTTCCAAGATGTGTTGATCATACTTGCCCATCTCAACCAAATTGGTCACATGGTCTAACAACTTAGGTGGCTCGAATTGGCCGTAGGCCTTTTTGCGCAAGTGGAAGATAGCCAAACGCGCAGCCAGATATTGGTAGTCCGGAGTCTGCTCAGAAATTAAATCTGCTGCCGCTTTGATGATGGTTTCATGAATATCTTCAGTCCTGATCCCATCATAAAACTGGATGTGAGAGCGTAATTCAACCTGCGACACTGAGACATTATCTAGACCTTCTGCCGCCCAGGTAATAACTCGGTGAATTTTTTCAAGATCAATATTTTCTTTACGACCACAACGTTTTTCAACAGTGATTTGTTGGTTCATTTATCTATTTCCCAGCGATTCTTAGCTTAGCGTCGTTTTTTTGCCGCTTTTTAACTTTTGTTGTTCATGTTGTGAACAATATGTAGGGAGGCGAGCAAAATAAAAACACTACATATAGGGGGTACCCTGAACATGAGTAACAAGATAGTGTTGTACGGCAGATATTGCAAGTTCGGATCTCTTTGGTCGCATGTGGATATCTTGGGGATGAAAAACACAATGTTAGTGCTTACTAACCCATTTATCCCTATGCTCCAATGACGTTGAAAAATGCAATGTGTCAGACAAGAAAATCGAGGCTGAAATTTATTTTTTCAATCGATGTTTTCTTAGCCTGAAAGCACATTGCTAAATGGTTGAATTTCATACGCTCACATGTGAATCAAATGTGACAGCGATCAGAATAATGACAGTATTTGCGTAGGGTTGTTAAAAATCTGATCCGGTTCCCAGTCTGAAGGATGATCACATTCACGTCGGTAACCCCATGCTGCAACAGCAGAAAACATGTTTGCCCGTTGAGCTGCAATGACATCATTTCTGACGTCTCCTACGTACAGACACCTTTCAGGAGCAAGACCGAGTTGATTGGCTGCATGGAGTAATGGGGCAGGGTCAGGCTTAGCCTTGTTAAGGGTATCGGGAGTAACTAATACCTGCGCTTCTGAAAGTAGCGGAAAATGAGGGAGTAACAATGATGTTAGAACACCCGGCTTATTGGTCACAATTCCCCACGGAATCTGCTTATCTGAGAGACCGATGAGCAGTTCCGCCACCCCAGAATAGAAGTCTGTGCCATTGCAAATATTCTCTGAGTAGACCCGAAAAAATGCCTGACGTAGCACGGGTATCATTGCTTCTGGAATGTCGCCGCCAAAGCCGTCACTGAGAAGTCCCCGGGAACCAAAATTTGCACATTGTCTGACCTGCTTATCTGTCAGTGTTTCTTTGCCATGAGCTTTGAGTACTTCATTGACGGCAAAGCCCATATCGGGGGCGGTATCAAGAAGTGTTCCATCAAGGTCGAACAATACTGACGAGATATCTTGCACGTTTCCGAAATCCTATTTTGAAGTGTTAAATCAATCTGATGATTTAATGGTATGTACCATGTAATTCACATCAACATTGCTTGACGACAGCCAGTAGCTTTCTGTTAGTGGATTGTAGTGAAGGCCTGTCATGTGCTGCTCGGCCAAGTCCGTGGTGTCAATCATCCGCAGGAGCTCTGAAGGTCGGATGAACTTATTGTGATCATGTGTGCCTTTCGGAACCATTTTCATCACATACTCAGCACCGACGATAGCCAGCAACCATGATTTAGTGTTGCGGTTAAGTGTGGAGAAAAAGACATGACCATCAGGTTTGACAAGCTTTGCGCATGACGCAATGACGGACGCCGGGTCAGGCACATGCTCAAGCATTTCCATGCAAGTGACAACATCATAGCGGCCAGCATTTTCGGCGGCATGGTCTTCGACGGTATTCTGAATATAATCAAGCTTGGTTGCTGTCTCCAGCGCGTGCAGACGAGCAACTTCTAGAGGCTCTTTACCCATATCCAGCCCGGTTACTACAGCGCCTTCACGCGCCATACTCTCGGCAAGGATTCCGCCACCGCAACCCACATCCAACACTTTCTTACCGAAAATCCCGCCACTCTTTTCCAGAATGTAATTAAGGCGCAACGGGTTAATCTGATGAAGTGGTTTGAATTCACCATCAAGATCCCACCAGCGCGAGGCCATTTCCTCAAATTTTTGGATTTCAGCAGGATCTACATTTAGGTTGCTCGTCATTGGTTTCAGTTTCCTTGGTTTTTTCGGCATTATATATCGAACAAAGCGCAATCTTGTACCTTGAGGTTCATCATCAGTCCGCCAATTGCTCATTGGTAGGGATAGTATGTTTTCTTGATACCGTCATCAAGGCAGGATCATCCCGTCGATGAGGTCCCAAAATTGGCTCAGCAGATAAGTCAATGTTGATGTTTTTCTGTACTCGATGAGTAAACAGCGGCGTGTGGTTCACCAAAAACAAATTGATGTAAGTGACATAGACTATAGTCAGCTAAATTTCCTGTTTAAAAATGCATGGTTATTACACAACCAGCAAAATTTCACTCATTGATTAAAATGACAACAATTCGTGATTTATCTCCTCTTTACCCTATGACTATGTCGTGTTTTTTATGGTAATATTACAGGTCTTGCACGTATTTAATTACGACATTCTTATCTGAGGGATACTGGCTCCATGAGCGATCTTGCTAAAGAGATCACGCCCGTTAATATTGAAGAAGAACTGAAGAGTTCTTACCTTGACTATGCGATGTCGGTTATCGTTGGTCGAGCACTTCCAGACGTGCGTGATGGCCTTAAACCTGTTCACCGTCGTGTCTTATATGCCATGAACGTATTGGGCAACGATTGGAACAAGGCCTACAAAAAATCAGCCCGTGTAGTCGGCGATGTGATTGGTAAATACCACCCACATGGTGACAGTGCGGTATACGACACCATAGTTCGTATGGCTCAGCCATTCTCACTGCGTTATATGCTGGTTGACGGCCAGGGTAACTTTGGTTCGATCGATGGTGACTCCGCAGCTGCAATGCGTTACACCGAAGTTCGTATGGCAAAAATTGCCCATGAGCTTCTTGCGGACCTTGAAAAAGAAACGGTCGATTTCGTTCCTAACTACGACGGAACGGAAAAAATTCCTGAAGTTATGCCGACCCGAATCCCTAACCTTCTGGTAAACGGGGCATCAGGTATTGCAGTCGGTATGGCAACAAACATCCCTCCGCACAACCTGACGGAAGTGATCAGCGGTTGTCTTGCTTACATTGACAATGAAGACATCACAATTGAAGAGCTGATGACCCATATCCCGGGTCCTGACTTCCCAACCGCAGCACTGATAAATGGCCGTAAAGGCATTGAGGATGCGTATCGTACCGGTAGGGGTAAGATCTACCTGCGTTCACGCGCTGAAATCGAAGTTGACAAGAATGGCAAAGAGACCATTATCGTCAATGAGATTCCTTATCAAGTGAACAAAGCGCGTCTGATCGAAAAGATCGCTGAGCTTGTAAAAGACAAAAAGATTGAAGGCATCAGTGCGCTGCGTGATGAGTCTGACAAAGACGGTATGCGCATCGTTATTGAGTGTAAGCGTGATGCAGTTGGTGAGGTTATCCTCAACAACCTATACGCGCAGACTCAACTCCAGACGTCGTTCGGTATCAACATGGTTGCGCTGGACAATAACCAGCCGAAGCTGTTTGGTCTGAAAGAGATGCTGAAGTGCTTCGTCAATCACCGCCGTGAAGTGGTGACTCGACGCACTATCTTCGAACTCCGCAAAGCCCGCGACAGAGCACACATCCTTGAAGGCTTGGCGATTGCTCTGGCTAACATTGACGAAATCATAGAATTGATTCGTGCTGCTCAGACACCTGCTATTGCTCGTGAGCAACTTCAGGCGCGAGGCTGGCAGTTAGGCACTGTTGCTGCAATGCTAGAGGCAACCGGTGTTGATGCAGCTCGTCCAGAGTGGTTGGATGATCAGTTTGGTGTTCGTGATGGCCTGTATTACCTGACGGAGCAACAGGCTCAGGCAATTCTTGATTTACGTCTGCACAAGCTGACTGGCCTTGAGCATGAGAAGATTCTTGATGAGTACAAAGAGCTTCTTTCTCTGATTGGCGAATTGATGCTGATCTTGTCCAGCCCGCAGCGTTTGATGGAAGTGATTCGGGAAGAGCTGGAAGCGGTTCGTGATAACTATGGTGACGAGCGCCGCACTGAAATCACTGCTGCAAGTGCCGATATCGATATTGAAGACCTGATCAACCAGGAAGATGTTGTCGTGACTCTCTCTCACGAAGGCTATGTGAAATATCAGCCGCTGAGCGATTATGAAGCACAGCGACGTGGTGGTAAGGGTAAATCAGCAACGCGAATGAAAGATGAAGATTTCATTGAGCGTCTGCTGGTAGCGAATACCCATGACACCATTCTATGCTTCTCAAGCCGTGGCAGAATGTACTGGCTGAAAGTCTATCAATTGCCTCTTGCATCGCGTACTGCGCGTGGCAAGCCGATTGTTAATCTCTTACCTCTTGAGTCTGATGAGCGAATTACAGCTATTCTGCCAGTCAGAGAATACGAAGAGGATAAGTTTGTCTTCATGGCGACCGGAAACGGTACCGTGAAGAAAACGCCGCTGACAGATTTCAGCCGTCCTCGCAGCGCGGGTATTATCGCGGTGAATTTGCGCGATGATGACTCCCTGATTGGCGTCGATATCACAACCGGTGACAACGACATCATGTTGTTCTCCAAGTCCGGAAAAGTGGTTCGATTCAACGAAGATCAGGTTCGTGGTATGGGCCGTACGGCGGCGGGTGTTCGTGGTATCAAGCTGACCGAAAGCGACAAGGTTGTGTCCCTGATCGTCCCTCACACAGAAGGTGACATCCTGACAGTGACTGAGAACGGTTATGGTAAACGGACTGAGCTTGCTGAGTACCCAGCGAAGAGCCGTGCGACTCAGGGCGTTGTTTCTATCAAGGTCTCTGAACGAAATGGCTGTGTAGTCGGCGCGGTTCAGGTCGAAGAAGGTGATGAGTTTATGATGATCACTAACGCCGGCACCTTGGTCAGAACCCGTGCTTCTGAAGTCAGTCAGGTTGGTCGTAACACCCAGGGTGTCACACTAATTCGTACCTGCGATGGCGAAGAGGTTGTTGGTTTACAGCGTATTGAAGAGCCTGAAGAAGACGATTTACCGACTGAAGATGGCGAGCTTGATGAAGCATCAGCATCGTCAGAATCAGTTGGCGAAAATGCCGATTCAGCGCCTGACGCAGAGCAGAGCGACAGCGATACACCAGACGTGGAATAACACGCAGTTATGATTAAAAACGCAGCCTAGGCTGCGTTTTTTTATGTCTGTCGTTCTATAAACCATTAGGTATAAGAGTTTTACTTTTCAAATGCCTGTCAAAGGTGGTAATAATAAATGTTCATTGGTCAATGCCTCGTTGCTCTGCCTTTTGAACGACAATGCAGTTGACTAATTTTATGTATAACCCAAGAAATAGTCGCAAGAATTCGCGCGCAGGAGTATTCACTGATAATGGAGAAGGTATTTAACTTTTCGGCAGGTCCCGCTATGTTGCCACATGATGTATTGGCAAAGGCACAGGCTGAGCTGACAAATTGGAATGACAATGGAACATCAGTGATGGAAATCTCTCACCGCAGTAAGGAGTTTCTCTCTGTGGTGGCTGATGCTGAGAAAAATCTGCGCGAATTGCTGTCGATACCTGACAATTACCATGTATTGTTTTGCCATGGTGGCGCAAGGGCTCAGTTTGCTGCTGTTCCCATGAATCTGCTTGGTAGCGCAACCATTGCAGACTATGTCGACGCTGGTTACTGGGCGCAGTCGGCTATTACCGAAGCCAAAAAATACTGTACGCCAAATACGGTCAGCGTAATAACAGAAATTGACGGACTCAAAGCTGTTTTGCCCGCCAAAGACTGGAACCTCAGTGCTGATGCGGAATACGTCCACTTCTGCCCTAATGAAACCATCGACGGGATTGAGATCCGGGATTTACCCGTCACGGATAAACCAATTGTTGCGGACATGTCGTCAACCATCCTTTCTCGCCCGATTAATGTCAGCGAGTATGGTGTGATTTATGCGGGTGCTCAGAAAAATATTGGACCGGCAGGAATCACCCTGGTGATTGTAAGAGACGATTTACTGGGCAAGGCAAAAGAATATCTACCAGAGTTCTTAAACTACAAAACTCTGGTAGAGAAGGAATCTATGTTCAATACGCCGCCGACTTTTGCCTGGTATCTTGCTGGCGAAGTCTTTAAATGGGTTTTAGAGAAAGGCGGTCTTGAAGGAATGAGGGAACACAACGAGCATAAAGCGTCTTTGCTATATGATTATATCGACAGCTCGTCTTTCTACAGCAATGGTGTGCACCCTAATAACCGCTCGCTGATGAATGTACCTTTCTTACTTGCGAACCCAGAACTTGATGCACTGTTCCTTGAACAAGCAAAAGCCAAAGGCTTACATTCACTGAAAGGCCACAGAGCAGTAGGTGGAATGCGTGCCTCTATCTACAATGCTATGCCGCTTGAAGGAGTTCAGGCATTGGTTGATTTTATGAAAGTTTTTGAGAAAGAAAACGCCTGATAATCCAATGCTAGGATAGATATCCAATGTCAAAAACCGCCTTAACGGCGGTTTTTTTGTTTGAACATATTGAATAGCAAGCGCTGGTGAATATTTTTCCAGATCACTTTCCATTGTGTCAGTGGTTCGTCAGGAGAACGCTGAATCAGGAGGTCTAAATCGACTTCTTCTGCGCGATTTTCGCCTCCATGAGCCAAGATAAAATAATCCTTTTCAAGATTGCGGATCTTTTCCAGTGAACGCTTGTAGCGGTTGGGGTAAGAAATAGGAACAGGAGGAACGTACTTGTCTCTGATTTTCACAATGAGGTCAGCGACATAGACTGTTCGGGTTGGTTCGTGGAGCAGCGAGAGATCTCTGTCAGTGTGGCCTGGTGTAAAGTAGGCTACCCAGTCCTCAAACCCCGGGATCTTTTCGCCTTCCTTAAGCAAAATGTCCGGCTGAAGTTTCCTTGGGTACCACAGTCTCTCAAAAGGTTTTTTTGTCGTGATGCGACAAAATGCGCCAGTCCAATATCAGTAAGATGCATCACACCACCCGCAAGCCCCTGGTACCACTGGCCGGAAATATCAGCTGAGGCTACTTGGCATCCGGTGAGTTTACGGAAGTGTTGGACGCCACCGACATGATCTGGGTGCATGTGGGTGACAACGACCAATTTGAGGTCCTCTTTTTTTCTCGCCAATTCATGCTCAATAAATGCCAAAACCTTCGGTACATCAGGACGGCTGCAGCCATCGAGTAATAGCAAGCTGTCAGCATACTCTGCCAGATAAATCGTCTGGATGTAGCCCTCAATTTTATGCAGTGCAATAAGTGACGACATTAATTCCATTTAATTAGTAAGGGAGTTTTTTAGTATGAATAAACAGGTACGACCAGTCAAGTTAGCCATCTCTAATGTTAATCTGCAGAACAATAAGCCAGCCTGATGGCTGGCTTATTATGATTGACTCTAGGCTAGTTCACTTTTGATAAATCACCCGCTTTAATAACGACAAAGTCATCCACTTTGACATATTTTCGGAAAGCGCTATTCAAGTCATCAACACTCAGCTCTGACAACGAACGTTCGAACTCTTTATCAAATGTCATATCCCGCTCAAGATACAAATTAGCATTCAGGTCATAGGCTAATTCGCTGTCTTGCGAGCGGCTGACACGTCGACTCTGGAGTAAGCCTGATTTTGCCATTTCGAGTTCTTTTGCGGTGAAGCCATCCTTAAGGAGCCGAGCCAGTTCCTCTTTAAAACCCAGTTCTACTTTTGGCAGATTTTGCGGCGCGCACATCGCGTAGGCACCCAGGGCAGCACTCTGATCCTGACTGTCCAAATCCAGAAATGAACCAGCACCGTAGCTAAGACCATCCTGCTGACGGAGACGGTTAGCCAATCGGCTATTTAAAAATCCGCCACCAAGGATATAGTTACCCATGGTTAACGCAGGTGCATCCGGATGTTTCTCACCAACAGGCAGACTCATAGATGCAAAGAACATTGCGTTCTCTTTATCAGGCGTATTGAACTCGATAGGCTGAGTGGGCAATTTGAAATACGGCGTCTTGATGCGGTTATACGTTTCGCCGCTCTTCCAGTTTTCCGTCATAGTGTTCAGCGAAGACAATAAAGGTTGCCTATCAAAGTCACCAACAACAGAAATCTGCATGTGGTCAGCACCATAAAACCGCTGGTGGTAAGCAACAATGTCCTCTAGCTTCAGTGCTGCAATCTCGTCCAGTTGCTCTTTAAAGCTAGGTACATAGAATGGATGTCCCTTACCGTAAGGCGAATACAATTGACTCAGTGCCAATGAGGCCAAGGATTGCGGGTCTTGCATATTCGTTTCAATAGCAACCTTCTCTTCCTCTTTGTATAGCTCGAACTCTTTTTCGGGGAAGCTGGGTTTGCGCAGAACATCCGAGATGACAGCCAGCGCTGGAACCAGATTAGCTTTATCCGTCTCAATGGTGCCGAAGAAGCTACCGTTACTGCCATTCACATAATATGACGTTTCCAGCTTATCGAGCTCTGTTTTAATCTGTTCGCGGGTAAGCTTGTCTGTACCAGACAACAGAAGTGAACCTGTTGCGTCACCAATGGCATTCATACCTGTCAGGCTATCTAGGTCGCCCATCTGGCTTCTGAAACGAACAATTACCGACTCACCACGGGTTTTCTTCTGAATCAGGGCAACTTTTGCACCTGACTTCAGGGTAAGAGTTTCGGTACGTTTTTCGATATTGTCGAATGAAGGTTCGAATGCTTCACCTTGAGCAATCTGTTCTTTACCCTTATAGCCCTCAAGCATTGACGCCACGTCGGTCACCTGAGCAATTTCTACCCGCTGAGGCTTATCGGTAGGAATGAAACGTCCCAATGTCCGGTTATTTTGCACAAGATATTTCTGGGCAACGCGCTGAACATCTTCTGTTGTGACTTTTTCCAAACGGTCACGGTTGAGGAACATAAGTCGCCAGTCACCCATGCCAATATATTCACTCAGCTCTATAGACACCTCTTCCGATGAATTAAGAGACAGTTTGAAGCCTTTAAGCAGCGCTTGTTTGGCAATATCAACTTCCTGCTGAGACACTTTCTCTTTACCGAGGTTTTCTACAGTGTCGAGAAAAACGTGTTCTGCCGCAGCAATATCTGTGGTTTTGCTTAGTTCTGCGCCAAACATGGTCATACCGGGATCTTTAAGCGGAAGATTGAAGCCAAACGTTGATGACGCCAGCTTTTGTTCAACCATCGCTTTGTGTAGTCTGCCATTCGGCGTAGCAGAGAGGATTGTATTTAATACTTCAATGGCAGCAATATCTTCATGTGCTCCAGATGGAATGTGGTAAAGGCTGCTGAGATATTGAACGTCGCCTATCCGACGAATAGTGAAGCTGCGCTCGCCATCCTGAGCGGGTTCAGTCGTATAAGTGTCTTGCAACTTGCGTTCAGGTTTGGGTATTGCACCAAAAGTAGCATCAATTTTTTTTAGTAGTGAAGATGGCTCGAACTTTCCTGCAATGACCAGTGTTGCATTGTCAGGTTGATAGTATTTTTTGTAGAAAGCCTGCAGACGTTCAATTGACACGTTCTCAATGTCTGAGCGTGCACCAATTGTTGAATTTCCATAGTTATGCCAGTCAAATGCCGTTGCCAGAATACGCTTGAACATGATGCTGAACGGGCGGTTTTCACCCATTTCGAATTCATTTCGCACCACCGTCATTTCACTGTCGAGGTCTTTTTTAGCAATAAAAGAGTTAACCATCCTGTCTGATTCGAGACTCAAGGCCCAGTCAATATTTTCTTCTGTTGCGGCGAACGTTTCAAAATAATTAGTTCGGTCAAAGAAAGTGGTGCCATTGGGCCTAGCTCCATGGGCGCTCAGCTCAGCGGGAATGTCAGGATGTTTCGGGGTTCCTTTGAATACAAGGTGTTCCAGTAGGTGAGCCATACCGGTTTCGCCATAGTTCTCGTGTTTGGAACCAACCTTATAAGTAACATTGACGGTCACTGTTTCTTTACTTGGATCCGGAAACAAGAGTACTTGTAATCCGTTGTCATACCGATATTCAGTGATACCTTCAACTTCGGTGACTTTTTGATAATCTGCAAATGTACTAAAAGATGCGGCTAATGACAGAGCGGCCGCAGTTAATCTAATTTTCACTTGTTTGTTCATTCAAGCTCCTGAGGATACAGATTCTTTTATGCTCGTTGTGCACTTTCTTGAACCTAACAAATGGCTGCCATTAGCGTCTCTACTGTTTGTGAGAAAATCTCGACACCATATTTACAGGTTCTGCTGCAAACCTATCACTTTCATGTGTAAAGTCAGGATGAATATCTATTTATTTGTAGCCAGTCGACAGAACGAGAAAAATACTTAGATCATTATCCGTTGCTGGTAATGATAAATAACGTGCTTTTTTTGTGTAAAAACGAGAAAAGGGCTCTGTATCATCAGATACAGAGCCCTTCTTAACTACTACCCCGGAAGGGTAAATATAGTGTAATGCGTTTAGGCGATAGGGTAGCTGTTATCGGTCAAAACCATGTCCCGCTTTTTATTGAGGCCTGCCATTTTATATAGCACGATTGGTCCAGCAATTAGGGTGTCGCTAACAGCAGCGACACAGGAACGGCAGTAATGACAATAAATGATTGCAGTGCTTTCAGACCGCTTTCACCCACTTGTAGTAACACACCAGCAACCAGACCCATGACAATTGCCCAGAACAGGCGATGAGCTCGACTTGGTTCTGCATCGCCAGCGACTGATGCGGCAATAGAGTAAGCCATAGAGTCACCAGTGGTGACCACAAATGTTGTGCTTAGCACCATAAATGCAGGTAGTAAGAACCATGAGCCGGGTAGCTGTGACAAAGTAGCAATGAGTACAGCGGGCAGTCCGGACGCAGCCAGTGGATCTGAGATACTGCCCGGTGTCATCAGCTCAAAGTAAATACCTGTACCGCCCAAAACAGTGAACCAGAAATTAGTCACAATCGGAGCGCCAATGGCGACTGCACAGATCAGTTCACGTACTGAGCGGCCTGAGGAAATACGGGCGACGAAAATAGCGATCACTGGTGCGAAACCAATAAACCAGCCCCAGAAGAACCATGTCCACCATTGATTCCATTGAGGGTCACCATCAGTAAGTGCCAGCTGGTTAAAGTGCACCAGATAACTGGCGAATCCATTACCGAATTGCTCGAAGATAAAGGCGGTGGGGCCCAAAATGAGCACGGTTAACATTAAGAGTAATGCGCCAATAACGTTGAATTTGCTCAGCCATTGTAGGCCTTTATCGACGCCTGACACGGCAGATACTGAGTAAATAGCAACCACAACGGCAAGGATAGTGAGCTGAACGGGCACTGAATCGGCAATGCCAGTTAACGCCTCAAGACTTGACCCCATCTGCAAGCACAGAAAACCAATCGGGCCAATGGTGCCAGCAGCAACAGCGATAATCGAGAACGCATCAATCAGAGATCCAAACCAGTGATTTTCGAGTCTGTCGCCGAGCAAAGGGTATAAGAGAGCTCGTGGGCGAAGTTTCAGACCAGCTTGATAATGGGCGTACATCAATATAATTGCACTTAGTGTACCGAGTGCTGCCCATGCAAGAAAACCCCAATGAAGAAAGCTTTGAGCAAGTGCGGGTGCGACTCTCGTTGCCGGCTCTAGATCTGCTGCATGTTGGTACGCAGGAGGAGTGGTAATAAAGTGAAAAATAGGCTCTGCAGCTGACCAGAAAACGCCACCACCAGCCAGAAGTGTACACATGATCATCGCGAGCCATCTGAAAGTACTAATGTCAGGCGAATCTGTGTTACCAAGCTTGAGCTTGCCATAGGGGCTGATAGCAATAATAAGAGCGAGTAGGAAATTGATCAGCATCAGCCACTGCCAGCTTTGGCCGAAAAGAAGGGTTGATTGCTCAAATAACGTCTGAATCAGATGGCTAAGCTGTTGGATATCCAACAATGCCCAAATGAGGAACAGAGAAATAAAAGAAATGGTTAAACGTGGAACAAGTTTATCGCCATTTTCAGGCGTTTTTGAAAGCATAAATCTCTCACGTTGGGTGTGAGGGACGGCATGCTAACAGTGTGATCGCGAAATAGCCAGATAAAATTTGATATTTGTCACACTATAAATGACAGATATATGAAAATTGATAACTAAAATCATGGTGATGAGCAACTTTTTGAGGACATCTCTTAATAACGTTGCAGAGGTGAAAATACCCCCAAGTTTATGTGCAGCCAGAGATGATGCTGCCCTGAGATTCCTGCATCAGTTTTTATCACTGATGTTAAACGGACATCACTATACCTCGATCACTCAGTTCTGAATAACAACAAGGTTCAATTCTGTATTTACGAAAAGTGTAGTGAGAACAAACACAGTCCCCAGTAAATTGATGATGTTTAGCGTATTGTTTTTCAGGAAATGTATCAAGGCTCTAGCCGAGACACTGCCTTTTCGATACTCTGAGAGCACGAAAAATGAAAGGACACCAACATTCAGATGGAGCAATTGACACTTCAACCTATTGGTAAAATCAACGGAACAGTAAATCTTCCAGGATCAAAAAGCGTTTCTAACCGGGCACTTCTGCTGGCAGCATTGGCAGAGGGGAAAACTCGCCTGACCAACCTTCTCGATAGTGACGATATCCGCCACATGCTAAACGCGCTGACGAAGCTGGGTGTTAGCTATCAACTATCTGCTAATAATACCGTTTGTGAAATTGAAGGGTTGGGGAGACCATTTCACGTCGACACTCTGCAAGAATTATTTTTAGGTAACGCAGGTACGGCAATGCGTCCTTTGGCTGCGGCCTTGTGTCTGGGCGAGGGCGACTTCGTTCTCACCGGCGAACCAAGAATGAAAGAACGGCCGATTGGTCACCTTGTCGATGCATTAAGAACGGCAGGCGCAAACATCAGCTACATCGAAAGTGAGGGGTATCCGCCACTCAAGATCTCTGCCACTGGTCTTCATGGCGGTCAGGTAGAAATTGATGGCTCAATATCAAGCCAATTTCTGACTGCCTTCCTGATGGCGGCACCGCTGGCTTCCTCTGATACCGAGATCCGAATTAAAGGTGAGCTGGTCTCCAAGCCGTATATTGATATCACGTTGCATATCATGGCGCAGTTTGGTGTAACGGTAGAGCACAGTGATTATCAGGTATTTCACATTAAGGCAGGGCAACGTTATGTCTCGCCTGGTGATTTTCTTGTAGAAGGTGATGCTTCCTCTGCTTCTTACTTCCTTGCCGCTGCAGCGATTAAAGGTGGTGAAGTAAAAGTAACAGGTATCGGTAAAAAGAGTATTCAAGGCGACATCCAGTTTGCTGATGCATTAGTCGCAATGGGTGCTGATATCGAATGGGGCGACGATTATGTGATTGCCCGTCGAGGTGAGCTTAATGCAGTGGACATGGACTTCAACCACATACCAGACGCCGCGATGACCATTGCTACCGCTGCGCTATTCGCAAACGGGACTACGGCAATTCGCAACGTATATAACTGGCGGGTGAAAGAAACTGACAGGTTGTCAGCTATGGCAACCGAGCTGAGAAAAGTGGGTGCTGAGGTTGAAGAAGGTGATGACTTCATCACTATTACACCACCAAAACATTTAACCCATGCCGCGATCGACACCTACGACGATCATAGGGTGGCGATGTGTTTTTCATTGGTAGCACTAAGTGATACCCCTGTCACCATTAACGACCCAGGGTGTACGTCTAAGACCTTTCCTGACTACTTTGATAAACTCGCGTCACTTTCTGTTTAAAACGGTCAAATAGCCAGCAGAAATAGTCGAAGTAATTGTTTAAGCAGGTCATCTTTGCGTTGGCCTGTTTTTTTGTGCATCTTTTCCCTATAATACGCCGCAAAATTCTGGTTGGTCTTCATTTTTATCAGCAGACGCTATAAATAAAAGACCAGACGACTGATTGTGGAGAAAGATATGTCAACCCAAGCGCCAATCATTACTGTTGATGGCCCGAGTGGTGCCGGTAAGGGCACCTTATGCATGTTACTTGCAAAAGCACTGGGCTGGCATCTTCTGGATTCGGGTGCAATCTATCGTGTACTTGCGCTCGCTGCCATCCATCATGGCGTAGATACTGAGTCTGAGGATGCTTTGGTTCCGTTGGCCTCTCACCTTGATGTCACCTTCAAGGCTGAAGGCGATCTGGTAAAAGTAATCTTGGAAGGCGAGGATGTGTCAAAAACACTTCGCACCGAAGAAGTGGGCAATGCGGCTTCTAAAGTGGCAGCCTTACCTCGTGTTCGTGAGGCCCTGCTTCGTCGTCAGAGAGCGTTTTCTGACCAGCCCGGTTTGGTTGCCGATGGCCGTGATATGGGTACAGTTGTTTTCCCCAAAGCAGAGGCAAAGATTTTCCTCGATGCGAGTGCTGAGGAACGCGCCAAACGACGCCAGAACCAGTTGCAACAAAAGGGGTTAGATGTTAACTTTGACCGCCTTTTGAGCGAAATTCAAGAGCGCGACGATCGTGACCGTAACAGAGCGGTGGCACCGTTGCGTCCTGCCGATGACGCATTAGTCCTAGATTCGACGTCTCTTAACATCGAACAAGTGCTAGAACAATCATTGGCCTATATTAAAGAAAGAATTTCTGTCGCGTAGCGACAAAAAATCGTTGGCTGCAAGGATGATGGCCGACATTACTATCAACCCCACGCGGTAGGATGCCCGTGGACGTTTAAAATTGAAGATCAAATTAATGACTGAATCTTTTGCTCTACTCTTTGAAGAGTCACTGAAAGAAATCGAAACTCGCCCAGGTGCGATCGTTAAAGGTACTGTTGTTGCAATCGAGAACGGTTTCGTTCTGGTTGACGCTGGCCTGAAGTCTGAGTCTGCTATCCCTGCAGAACAATTCAAGAACGCTGCTGGCGAACTTGAAATTGAAGTGGGTGCTGAAGTAGACGTAGCACTTGACGCGATCGAAGATGGCTTCGGTGAGACTCAACTTTCACGTGAGAAAGCTAAGCGTCACGAAGCTTGGATCCAACTGGAGAAAGCCTACGAAGATGCTGAAACCGTTATGGGTATCATCAACGGTAAAGTTAAGGGTGGTTTCACTGTTGAACTTAACGGCATCCGTGCGTTCCTGCCAGGCTCACTGGTTGACGTTCGCCCAGTACGTGACACTGCTCACCTGGAAGGTAAAGAGCTGGAGTTCAAAGTAATCAAGCTTGATCAGAAGCGTAACAACGTAGTTGTTTCTCGTCGTGCTGTTATCGAATCAGAAAACAGTGTTGAGCGTGATGAGCTGCTGGCTTCTCTGCAAGAAGGTATGGAAGTTAAAGGTATCGTTAAGAACCTGACCGACTACGGTGCATTCGTAGATCTGGGCGGTGTTGACGGCCTGCTTCACATCACTGACATGGCTTGGAAACGCGTTAAGCACCCATCAGAAATCGTTAATGTTGGTGACGAAATCAACGTTAAAGTTCTGAAGTTCGATCGTGAGCGTACTCGTGTATCTCTGGGTCTGAAGCAACTGGGTGAAGATCCATGGGTAGCAATTGCTAACCGTTACCCAGAAGGTCACAAGCTGACTGGTCGTGTAACTAACCTGACTGATTACGGCTGCTTCGTTGAAATCGAAGAAGGCGTTGAAGGTCTGGTACACGTTTCTGAAATGGACTGGACTAACAAGAACATTCACCCATCTAAAGTTGTTAACGTGGGTGACGAAGTTGAAGTTATGGTTCTGGACATCGACGAAGAGCGTCGTCGTATCAGCCTTGGTCTGAAGCAATGTAAAGCCAACCCATGGCAGTCATTCGCTGAAATCCAGAACAAAGGCGATCGCGTAACTGGTAAGATCAAGTCTATCACTGACTTCGGTATCTTCATCGGTCTGGAAGGCGGCATCGACGGTCTGGTTCACCTGTCTGACATCTCTTGGAACGTAACTGGTGAAGAAGCAGTTCGCGAATTCAAGAAAGGCGACGAGATCTCTGCAGTAGTTCTTCAGGTTGACGCTGAGCGTGAGCGGATCTCACTTGGCATCAAGCAAATGGAAGAAGACCCATTCAACAACTACCTTGCTGATAACAAGAAAGGCACAGTTGTTAAGGGTAAAGTAACTGCTGTTGACGCGAAAGGCGCAACTGTTGAGCTGATCGAAGGCGTTGAGGGTTACCTGCGCGCTTCTGAAGCTTCACGTGACCGTGTTGAAGATGCGACTCTGGTTCTGGCTGTTGGTGACGAAGTTGAAGCTAAGTTCACTGGCGTTGACCGTAAGAACCGCGTGATCAACCTGTCTGTTCGTGCGAAAGACGAAGCTGAAGAGCAAGAAGCAATGGCTAGCCTGAACAAAGCGGACGACGCTGCGTTCGGTAACGCTATGGCAGATGCGTTCAAAGCTGCGAAAAGCGAATAATTAATGTAGGAAGGGGGGAAAATTTCCCTCTTCCCATTTATACTGTTGAGAAACATACTAAAAGCGGGGTAATCATGACGAAGTCTGAGTTAATCGAAAGACTGTGCAGTCAACAGACCCATCTTTCTGCCAAACAGGTGGAAGATGCCATCAAGGAAATCCTTGAGTACATGGCGACGACGCTCGAGGAAGGCGACAGAATCGAGATTCGTGGCTTCGGTAGTTTCTCTTTGCATTATCGCGCTCCGCGAGTCGGACGAAATCCTAAAACGGGAGATAAGGTAGAGCTCGACGGCAAGTACGTCCCTCACTTTAAACCCGGTAAGGAACTTCGTGATCGCGTAAACATCCATAGTTGATGTTACTCGTACAAAAAAACGGCATGCTATACGTATGCCGTTTTTTTTATGCCTTTCAGCATGGTCTGATGAGTTAAATTACTGCATAATCACTGCTGTAATCCTTAGTACTTTCCAATACCACAATCAAAACAGACATAAGTGCTAGTGAATGATTAAGAGGGAGAATCATGAAGATTATTGGGATTGTTGTGCTTATTTTCAGTTTTCTGGTTGCTTTAGCCTTAGGCGCTCAAAATCAGGAGATTGTTTCTTTCAATTACCTCCTTGCAAAGGGAGAGTTCAGGCTTTCAGTTCTGCTCGGTGCCATTTTTGGAATCGGCTTTATATTAGGCTGGATATCATGCGGTATGCTTTACCTTAAAGCTCGCCTGTCAGCCAGTTCACTGCAAAAGAAAGTAAATCGTCAGCAAAAAGAGTTGGATAAACTTCGCGTGGATCCAGTCAAGGAACACTAATTCATGCTAGAGCTGTTGTTTCTATTGTTACCGCTAGCGGCTGGATATGGCTGGTACATGGGCAATAGGAATGCTCGACATCAACGTCAGGACAAATCGCACCATCTTTCCAGACAGTATGTAGCAGGTCTTAACCTGCTCCTGTCCGATCAGTCTGATAAGGCAGTAGATTTGTTTATTGACCTGTTACAGGTTGATAATGACACTATCGATACTCACTTGGCGTTAGGAAACCTTTTCCGCTCGCGGGGTGAGGTCGATCGCGCTATCCGCATTCACCAAAATCTCATCGCAAGACCTAATCTCACACTGGATCAGCGTAATCTGTCCCTTCAACAATTGGCAAAAGATTATATGACTGCCGGTTTTATTGACCGAGCAGAAAAAATCTTCGAGCAATTAACCGACGAGCCCGATTACAAAAGCTTCGCGCTTGAGCAGTTACTGTCTATCTATCAGCAAACGAGAGAGTGGGATAAGGCGATTGTTGTAGCGAATAAATTGCTCAAGGCAGGAAAATCCAGCCTTAAGAATGATATCGCCCACTTTCATTGTGAGTTGTCGATGCAGTCAGTGGCGGAAGATGACTTACGAACTGCTCGCCAGCAGCTGAGAAAAGCCCTGTCTATAGATAAAAACTGCGTACGTGCGTCCTTGATGATCGCCAAAATGGATATCCAGCAAGACGACATTAAGTCAGCAGTTAAAGTGTTAGAGACGGTACTGGAACAGGACACCGATTTTGTCAGTGAAGCACTGCCACTGCTTGTGGAATGCTATAGCAAGCTGAACAAAGAAATGGCTATGGTCCGCTTTTTAAAAGAGTGTCTGGATCGAAAAGCTGGTGTCAGTGCTGAGCTTATGATGTCTGACGTAATTCAGAAAAATGAAAATACCGCCATGGCACAGGCTTTTTTAACCCGACAGCTTACCCGTAACCCGACCATGAAAGGCTTTTATAAGCTGATGGAGCTTCATGCAGAGGAAGCTGAGGAAGGCCGAGCCAAAACCAGTTTGACGGCTTTAAAAGACTTGGTGGCGGAACAACTAAAAATTAAACCGCATTATCGTTGCCGTAAATGCGGTTTTTCCACTCATTCTTTATATTGGCATTGTCCATCATGTAAAGGGTGGGGTTCTATAAAACCGATCAGAGGGCTAGATGGAGAATAAGATGCAGGACCCAAAAGTAATCGTCGCATTAGATTACCCAAGTGTTGACCAAGCGCTGGCGTTTGTCGATAAGATTGAACCTGGCACGTGTCACCTGAAAGTGGGTAAAGAGATGTTCACCCTGTTTGGCCCTGATTATGTTCGTCAGTTACACAAGCGCGGACACTCTGTCTTTCTGGATTTGAAATTTCACGATATCCCCAACACGTGTGCTCGCGCAGTCGCTGCAGCCGCTGAACTAGGTGTTTGGATGGTGAACGTCCATGCCAGCGGCGGTGAACGTATGATGGTCGCTGCCCGTGAGGCGCTTGAAGCTTACGGCAGTGATAAACCATTGCTGATTGGTGTGACGGTACTGACCAGCATGGAGCAGAGTGATCTTGCAGGCGTTGGCATAAACCGTGCGCCGCAGGACCATGTATTGTCATTGGCATCGCTGACCCGTAACAGTGGTCTAGACGGTGTGGTATGTTCTGCCCATGAGTCCAGCATGTTGAAAGCTGAACTCGGTCAGGCATTCAAATTGGTGACACCTGGTATACGACCAGCGGGTTCCGCTGCTGGTGATCAACGTAGAATCATGACGCCAGAACAAGCAGTAACGGCGGGATCCGATTATTTGGTCATTGGTCGCCCTATAACTCACGCTGAAAATCCAGCTGAAGTGTTATCAAACATCAATGCATCTCTAGCATAAGCGATGAAGCGAAATTGACATGCAAAAGGCTGCCTGTGGGCAGCTTTTTTTATGCCGTGTAGCGAGCTTTTCTGTCCAATGTGGGCGCAGAGAAATGGCTGTCGAGTAATCTTTGTGTAAGTGGGTGTTGCGGCGTAGAGAAAATCTGATTGGCGCGTCCTGTTTCAACAATACTGCCTGACTGCATAACCATTACATGGTCAGCAATATGTTTTACCACTCCCATGTGTTGTGACACATAAATGTATGAAAGTGCCATCTTCTCCTGAAGCTCCAGCAACAGGTTTATGATCTGTGAACGGACAGACATATCTAGACCATTGAGCGCTTCATCAGCCACAATGACACTGGGTTGAAGAATGAGAGCGCGTGCCAGTGACACCCGTTGTTTTTGACCTGTTGCCAACATTTGCGGATAAAAATAGGCGTGTTCAGGCAATAATCCCACTTCTCTCAGTGTACTGTTGATTCGCCTTTCTCTCTCGCTTGCTGTCATATTGGTATTGCGCGCAAGAGGGCTGTTTAGTATCTGACCAACCTGAAGCCTTGGATTGAGCGATGTATTGGGATCCTGAAAAATCATTCGTATCAGCTTACAGCGTGTTCTGAAATCGTCCTGCTTTAATCGCTCGCCATTAACTCTGATAGCACCTGCTGTGGGTTCGACAACGCCAGCAAGCATTTTAGCCAGTGTTGATTTACCTGAACCGTTTTCGCCAATGATCGCCAGTGTTTCCCCTGCCTCTAATGAAAAAGATACTGGCTTGACGGCCTCTATCTTCCGTTTGGTAAAAAATCCCGTTCTGTAATGGTAATCCTTGCACAGGCTATCAACCTCAAGCAGTGCGGTCATGTTTGATGTTCTCCATATTGAGCGGGAAATGACAGGCAAACTTATGGTTTTTAATTTTCTTTGATCCCGGTACCTCAACACATTTACGCTGCGCATAAGGACACCTTGGGCCAAGTCGACACCCTATAGGCAAGTGCTGGAGCGGAGGTGTCGTACCGGGTAAAGTTTCAAGCCGAGATTTGTGGGGGATATCCTTACTAAAATCTGGCATAGCACGCAGTAAAGCATCGGTATAAGGATGATGTGGTGTAGTCAGGATCTGCTTTCTACTGCCAGACTCGACAGACTGACCACAGTACATCACAGTGATTCGGTCAGCCCACTGAGTGACTGTCGTTAAATCGTGGCTAATAAGTAAGATTGTGGTGTTTGACAGCTGATTGGTACGGCTTAAAAGACGAAATATCTGAGCCTGCGTTATTGGGTCAAGATCGTTGGTGGGTTCATCTGCAATCAATAGGCGCGGACGGTTAGCAATAGCCATCGCTATCATAACCTTCTGGCATTCGCCGTCCGTCAGCTCGTACGGATAGCTATTCATGATGCGTTTGTGGTCTTTTATACCAACTTTGTGCAGCAGGGCCTTTGAGTGCTTTTTTCGCCACGCAAGACGTTGCCACCAACTTCCAGAAAAGGACTCGGATGGAATAGCCTCTTCAAGTTGATAACCAACATGCTCTGATGGATCAAGACAGCTTGATGGCTCCTGAAAAACCATAGCGATTTCTTTGCCTATGATATGTCGACGCTCACGGGGCGGGGTGGACAATAGGTCGATATTGCCCAGTCTGAGACGGTCTGCTGTTACCCGCCAGCCATCTTTTGTTACGCCGCAGATGGCTTTTGCCACCAAGCTCTTTCCTGAGCCTGACTCGCCAACCAGACCACGAATTTCTCCCTCCTTAATCGTAAGGCTCATTCTGTCTACAGCCTTAACGAGACCTTGGGGGGTATCGATCTCAATGGTCAGGTTTCGGATATCTAAAAGTGGCATTACTCTGTCCCCACAGTGATTGCACGGGTTAGCCCATCGCCAACCAAATTCACAACCAGAACGCTAAACATGATACATATTCCCGGCAAATGGACCGTCCAGGACGCAGTATAAATCAAATCTATCGAGTCTCTGAGCATAGCTCCCCATTCGGGAGACGGTGCCTGTGCGCCCAGTTCCAAAAAGCCCATGGCTGCGATGTCCAAAATAGCCACCGAAAGAGCACGGGTAAATTCAGTTGTTAATACTACTAATATGTTGGGTAAGATTGAGCTTTTCAAGAGGTAGAAACCGGAACCGCCATCGAGTTGGGCGGCAAGGATATATTCCTTTTTCACTTCCTCATGAACTGCTGTGTATACCGCGCGAATAAAGCGAGGGATCAACGCCAGCCATACTGCAATCAGAATATTCAGTTCCCCCGGCCCGAGAAAGGCCACGACAATGATGGCGAGAAGCAGGGAAGGGATTGAAAGTATGGTATCCAGTAAATGATTGAGAAAACTGGACTTAAGGCCAGATGTCATGCCCGCAACTATCCCCAAGGCGACACCGATTAAACCTGAGGCCAGTGTGACCAAAATGGCATAGCCAAAGGTAAGCTGGGAGCCTGCAACCAGTCTTGAGAGAATATCCCGGGTTAAGTCATCAGTACCAAGGAAGTAGTCAACCTTTCCTTCCAAATCCCAAGACGGTGGCAATAACAGTTCACCCGTCTGATATTGCGGATCATAAGGTGTCAACCAAGGAGCAAATACGGTGATCACAATCAACAGGCATAGACACCAAAACCCAAACATTGCCAGCGTGTTTTCCCTGAACTCTGCCCACGAACGCTGCAGCTGAGTCGGAAAAGACTGTTCCAGATAGACGCTATTTGAGGGCATACCACTCTTTCCTTACCAGTGGATTGACAACAGCGCTGGCCAGATCAGAAAAGATATTAGCCAAAAGCACAATAGATCCGACGGTCAGAACGCCAGCCTGAACAGCGACATAGTCCTGTTGATTAAGTGCGGCCAGCAGCCAGCTGCCTATGCCGGGCCAGTCAAAAATATACTCGGTAATGATTGCAAAGGTCATCATGGTCGATATTTGCATACCAAATTTTGGAATAATGGGAGGTAAAGCATTTTTAAGTACATGCCGCATGACAATTTCATATTTCGACAAGCCCTTGGTCGCTGCAACCTTGATGTAGTTTTGGCTCATCACATCACTGACTGAGTCTCGTAGGAGTTTTATCACTTCCGTTGTCGGTGCAACCGCCAGCACAATGGTTGGCATCACCAAGTGCCGCAATATGTCTCTCAGCGCTTCGTCTTTTTGAGGGTGGTCAGAAAAAATAATATCGACGAGAGCGAAACCTGACACATCAGGGATCTCGAACAGAAGGTTATAACGGCCTGAAACGGGCAACCAGTTTGCCAGTAATGAAAACAGGGTGATCATCAGGATAGCCATCCAGAAGATAGGCATGGAGAAAGTGAGCAATGTTGCCGAAGAAATCACTACGTCGGTATAACTTCCCCGGCGCAATCCTGCGAGAGTACCGAGCGGAATACCGATAATAAGTGCAAACACAAAGGCGAGCAGGCAAAGCTCCAGTGTTGCTGGAATGACCTGCCCAATTGCCTGCGTGACCGGCTCTCCATTTTTACTGGTGCCTAAATCACCTTCAACAAGATGACGGAGATACTGTATCCAGCCCGTCCAGTAATCATTACTTAACCAAGTCAGACTGACGTCAATCCTGAGAATGTTGTAGCTGATAAAGCTGAGAATAAGCAATGTGATGATAAACAGGTTGAGTCGCCTGATTGAGTAAATCAGCATATATCAGCGGTCTCCACGGGACACATTTGCAAATGAATTATCGCCGTATGGCGTGAGAGAGAATCCCTTGAGATTTGCCTGACGAGCCTGAAAGTGAACACCATGTGCCAGTGCAATAACAGGTACTCTGTCTCTCAGAATCTGCTGGGCATCATGGTATAGACTTTTCCGGTCGGCGAGACGATCTGTTGAAATCGCTGCATCCAGCTTTTGGTCAAAATAACGGTTACACCAGTTAGACATGTTCCAGCCAGTAAATTTGGCATTGCACGACAGTAAAGGCCGCAGGAAGTTGTCTGGGTCGCCGTTATCGGCAATCCAACCTGTTAGCACCATGTCGTGACCATTTGGATCTTCCCTGAGTTTCTGACGATTGATTTCATCCTGAGTGACAATATTTACCCTGATACCAATCTCTTTGAGATCCGCCTGAATGAGCTCAGCTGTTTTACGCGGACTTGGATTATAAGGTTTAGCAAGCGTGGGTACCAACAGATTTAAATCAAATCCGTAGCGGTAGCCTGCTTTCGCCATTAAGGCCAGCGCTAACTGCGGGTCATAAATCGTCGATTCCTCGCTGTCATAGGCCCATGACATAGGTGGAAGCATGCCTGTCGCCATTGTCCCGGTGCCGTAATAGACTGATTTCATCAGTGCCTTACGGTTAATGGCATAATTAATGGCCTGCCTAACTTCGAGTTCCGAGAGTGCAGGGTGGCGGGTATTCAAGGCGAGGAATGCGACATTCATACCTGTCTGGGAGGACAACACGAAATTCTTGTCTTCTCTGATGACCTCAAGCTGACTGGCAACCGGAGAAGACAATACGTCGCACTCCCGGGTAATGAGCTTGGCTAAGGTACCCGTACCCCGGGATGAGATATCAAAAACAATTTGTTCCATCGGCGCTGCACCGTCCCAATAGTCCCAGTGACGCTTGAATCTAATAAGCTCATTCGGTTTGTATTGGTCGAGGTAAAATGCGCCTGTACCGACTGGGTAATGATCAATATCCTCAGATTTTCCCGTTGCGATTAATGAGTTTGCATATTCTGCAGATAATATCACCGCATAGTTGGTTGAAAGCGTGTTAAGGAATGACACGTCTGGTCTGGTCAGGTTAAAGGCAACAGTATACTCATCAATCGCCTCAACACTTTTTACCAGTCCTGAAAAGTCCAGGCTGTTGAACCAAGGATATTGCCCTCCCGATACATCATGAAATTTGTTGTTTGGGTCGATAAGGCGTTGGAAACTGAAAGCCACATCTTCAGCGTTTAAGGTACGCGAGGGAGTAAACCAAGCGGTATGATGAAATCTGACATTGTGTCTGAGTTGGAAAACATAGCGTTTACCATCACTGCTCACCTCCCAGTGACGCGCCAGCATTGCGACAGGTTTATGGCTATTGGGGTCAAGTTGTAAAAGCCTGTCATAGAGTTGACTGGAGAGTACCTCAGTCGTGAGGCCGCCATCAGTAAGCTGCGGATTAAAAGTATTTGGTTGTCCCTGTCCGCAGTAAACAAAGCCACGGTTGTTAATCAGAGTGCGATCTTCAGGGTCCTCGCAGGCACCAAGTGTCAGCAGACAGAAGCTCACCATAAAAAAGCGAATGATCACGTGCATATTAAAGACAAATTTTGCCATTACAATAAGCTGGTTAATTTACCACTGAACCCGTTATCCGACCAAGCGAAGACGACGAATATACCAATTAAACCAAGGTGAAAGCGTTGCAGTGGTCGCTATTTACCCACTATTCGGCTTTTTCATCACCAGCCAGACTATGCTTCTTCAATAGCCCTCTTATCTGATGGTAGCTCAGACCCAAGAGATCTGCGGCTTTGCGCTGGTTGAATTTTGCCTCATCCAATGCCTTTGTAACGATATCCCTCTCCAGTTGATGCTGCCAATCACGAAGATCAACGGGCAAAGAGGGGATGGTGCCAGTCTCAGAGACTTCATCCCCTTTAGGAATGTCGTCATGCCAAGGAGCAGTGAAAGGGTCGAGGTAGATATCATCAATCGGTGCCTGTTCGCCGTCTTTCCTATACACCGCCCGTTCGATAACGTTTTTGAGTTCTCGAATATTTCCCGGCCAGTGGTAGTCCTGAATGGTCTCCTTTGCATAGGTGGTGAAGCCAGCAAAGTAGCCGTAGCCGAGTTCGCGACACATTCTCACCGCAAAATTTTCTGCCAGCAGCATGATATCTTCCTGCCGTTCCCGCAATGGTGGTAAATGAATGACATCAAATGCCAGCCTATCCAACAGGTCGGCGCGAAATTTACCTTTTTCAACCATATCGGGTAGGTTTTCATTGGTAGCACAAACCAGCCTTACGTCAGCAGAAAGAGGCTTACCGCCACCGACACGCTCATACTCTCCATACTCAATCACTCGCAGTAATTTTTCTTGCACGCCAAGCGGCGCTGTGCCCAGCTCGTCAAGGAAAAGGGTTCCTCCCTCGGCCCTTTCAAAGCGACCACTGTGTTTCCCTTTTGCACCACTGAATGAGCCCGCTTCATGTCCAAACAGCTCTGAATCAATCAGACCCTCACTGAGTGCGGCACAATTAAGTGACACCAGAGGGGCATCCCATCGGCGCGAAAGATAGTGAACACGCTGAGCGATCAACTCTTTACCCGTTCCGCGTTCTCCCATAACAAGAACGGGCCTGTTAAGTGGAGCGACCCGGGACACATGGTCGAGAACTGAGAGAAAGTAATCTGATTCACCAATCAGAGCATCTGTTTTTTCCATGGTTAAAATTACCAACAGTTAGTTTATTTCATCATACCTGTTTTGATGAAAAATGTGTGGATCCGCTTAACACATTGAAAAATAACGATATAAAAACTTGGCACGGCTCTTGATATATACCAAGCAAGTAACATTTCCACTTGGAAATATACTTTACGCACTCAAAGACTTAAATGATTTGAAGAAGGAGCTGGATATGGGGATTTTTTCTCGTTTTGCCGACATTGTAAACGCAAATGTCAACGCCTTGCTGGACAAAGCCGAAGACCCACAAAAAATGGTGCGTCTTATCATACAGGAAATGGAAGATACACTGGTTGAGGTAAGAACCTCTTCAGCCCGAGCACTGGCAGACAAAAAAGAACTGGCCAGAAAAATTGAAAGCGTTGAACGTCAGGCTGTCGATTGGCAGGAAAAAGCGAGTCTTGCGCTGCAAAAAGAGCGTGAGGATCTGGCAAGAGCCGCATTGATTGAAAAACAGAAGGTGCACGATATTTTGTTGGCACTGAAAGAAGAATACAATCTGGTAGAGGAAACCATCAGCAAGCTGTCTAACGAGATTGCTGAACTGGAGACCAAGTTGACGGAAACCCGCGCCCGTCAACAGGCACTTGTCATTCGCAGGGAAACGGCAGGTAACCGCCGTGATGTTCGTCGCCAACTCGATACGCGTAAAACGGACGAGGCAATGGCCAAGTTCGAGCAATATGAACGCCGTATTGATGAGCTAGAAGCAGAAGCAGATAGCTACGGCTTGGGTCAGGGCAAAAACCTCGAGAGCGAGTTCGCCGATTTGCAGGCGCAGGATGACATTGAGAAAGAGCTGGAAAAGTTGAAATCAGAACTTAAGGATAAAGACTAAGCTGGCTCATCACCCTGGACATATTTAAGGAGAAGATATGACATCGTTCTTTCTCATGATACCCCTGGCTGCTTTTGTGGTATTCGTATTACCGATTTGGCTGGTACTGCATTACAAGAGCAAGCGTCAGGTGGGACAGGGGTTAAGTACTGATGAGTTTGATACTCTTCACTCACTGACGAAGAAAGCAGAAGCCCTGCAAACCAGAGTTCACTCACTGGAACGCATACTGGATGTAGAGGCACCGGAATGGAGGGAACGCCGATGAGCCGCACTCTTTACCGCGACACGCAAAACGGTAAATGGGGAGGGGTCTGTGCTGGTATCGCCAATTACTTCGGGATGGAAGTCTGGTTGGTGCGGGTACTGACTGTGTCAGCTTTTCTTCTTGGATTCGGTGCGCTGATTTTCGTTCTGTATATTGCGATGATGCTGATTTTGGACCCAATGCCAGCCGAACAGCGTCAACAAGCGGAACAGCACCGTGATCATCACATCAAGCAAAAGGCATGGCAGTCTGGTAAGGCTCCCAGAAATTTGCTTAGTGACATTGAGCGCGAGCTTAATGACATCGAGCAAGCCGTTGAAAAGATGGAAGCCTGCGTGACCTCGAAGGAGTTCGAGTTAAAGCGTCAGTTCAGCAAGCTGTAATTATGAATTGAAAAAAGCCTCCATTACCTCGTAATGGGGGCTTTACTTTTGCGGGGTGATTTTCCCTTTATGGATCGAATAGAAAAAGTAAAAAATAAAGTAAATAAACTGGTCAACCGAGGTTTGGACAGACACATGCGCCTTGCCGTAACAGGACTTTCCCGGGCAGGCAAAACCGCATTTATCACTTCACTGATTAATCAGTTGCTTCACAGCGGAACCAATCCCCGTCTTCCTTTATTCACACCAGCAAGAGAGGGACAGTTGCTCGGTGCCCGAAGAGTTCCTCAAGGACAACTTCATATTCCTTCATTTGATTATGATCAGGGCATACATGCGCTTCGATCATCACCACCCTCATGGCCAGTGCCTACTCGTGATGTCAGTGAAATACGGCTTGAGCTTAGATACCGCCCCGAGAGTGGCCCACTGAGGTTACTTAAAGATACCGCCACGTTATATCTGGATATTGTCGATTATCCCGGTGAATGGCTACTGGATCTGCCACTACTCTCTATGTCATTTGTCGAGTGGTCAGCCAAACAGAGAAGTGTGCTAAATGGGCGCAGGAGAGAGCTGGCAGAGCAATGGCTAACTGAAATCAGTGAATTGGACATGCTGGCTGAAGCGGATGAGCGGCAGATAAAGCATCTCTCGGGACTGTATACCGAATATCTTCACAAATGTAAGGATGAAGCAGGCCTTCACTGGGTTCAACCCGGACGCTTCGTTCTGCCCGGCGAGTATGCGGGAGCGCCTGTCCTCGAGTTTTTTCCCATAGTCAGTGACAAACTGTCAGAAAGTGCGCTGTCTTCGGCTCCTCCGAATAGCTTGTTTAGCCTAATGAAAAAGCGTTACGACTATTATTGTGAACACGTGGTAAAAGACTTTTATAAAGAGCATTTTTCTCAGGTTGATCGCCAGATTGTGCTCGTCGATACCTTGCAGCCACTGAATGCCGGTCCTGATTCTTTCAATGATATGCGTCAGGCACTCGAACAACTGATGCAAAGTTTCCGCTATGGAAAAAGTGGGCTGCTCCGTCGGTTATTTTCTCCCCGTATTGATCGGATATTGTTTGCTGCGACCAAAGCGGATCACGTGACGCCAGACCAGCACCCGAATCTGGTATCGCTGCTACAGCAATTGATTCATGAGGCTTGGCAAACTGCGGCCTTTGAGGGCATCGATATGGAGTGTGTCAGTCTTTCCTCTATTCAAGCGACTGAGCCGGGCAATGTTGATCACAAGGGAGAGACATTACCTGCATTGCGTGGAACGCTGGAATCTGGCGAAGCTATGTTGATGTACCCAGGAGAAGTGCCTGCGAGGTTACCCGGTGAGAGCTTTTGGCAATCTCAGGGATTTGAATTCCGACAGTTCAGACCCATGCCGGGACCTTCTGACGAGCCATTGCCTCATATTCGTATCGATAAAGCCCTTCAGTACTTACTGGGAGACAAATTGAAATGAGTAAGATTAAAAAGGCAGTCATATTTGATGAACCCAGTCATGAAGATAAAGATGCTAATCCTGAACTCACTGCGCAGATGCAGTTTTCACAACAGGAAACGCAATTTTCAGCCCCTGTGGCAGAGCAGGAAACCGAGGCGGAAAGTGAGTTAACCTCCGTTGTAAATCCGCCGAAAAAGAGCCGTCTTGGCCTGAAAGCACTGATGTTTGCAGGTGCGGGCTTAATTGGCTGGCAGCTTGTTGATCACGTTTACTCAGCATGGATGAGCAGTGATTGGCTGTCTCTGGGGTGGAGTGGCTTTATTGGTGGAATATCTCTGTTCGGTGCGGCAGCACTTGGCAGAGAATGGCTCGCACTGCGTAAACTCAGGCAGCGTCAGGACGACAGAGAGAAGGTTCAGGCCATTATTGATGCAGATGGTATAGGTAAAGCCCGGCCAATTTGTCAGTCTTTGGCTGAATCCAGCGAGAGTAAGTTGACGCCGGGATATGACCGCTGGAACAATGCGCTGGCTGAAACACACAATGATCGAGAGGTATTTGAACTCTACGATCTTATGGTCGTTGCTGAGCAGGACAAAGCCGCGAAAAAAGCGGTTACCCGATATGCGAGTGAATCTGCTGTTATGGTCGCAGTCAGTCCTCTCGCCGTTGTCGATATGTTGCTGGTGGCGTGGCGTAACTTTAAATTACTTGAATCCATTGCCAATATTTATGGTGTTAAGCTCGGCTATTGGTCGCGTATTCGTCTGCTCCGATTGGTTATTGCTAATATGGCTGCTGCGGGTGTTACCGAAGCAGTGACTGATGTCAGTATTGATCTGATTTCTGTCGATTTGGCAGGGAGAATGGCAACACGAGCAGCGCAGGGAATCGGCGTAGGGCTTTTGACAGCTCGGCTCGGTTACAAGGCAATGGCGCTCATGCGTCCGCTGCCATACATCAGTGAATCTCCGCCAAAGTTGTCTGAATTGAGAAAGCAGCTAATTGGTAAACTTTTACCGGGCAAAAAGAAAGAGTAAGCGTGGCTCAGCGGATGCATTGTTATCAATGCATCCGATTTGAATACTTGAACCCCAAATCCGCTGTTCACGAAAAAAACGATTTGCTTGCAATCACACCAACCGGAAATTTTGATTAACAGAAATCAACACTCTTGCTTGACTCCGTCCCTTATAAACCGCAAACTCCTACGTGCTGTCAGGAATTGTTGACACTTTTTTTGAAAAATAATTGTGCAATATTCGACCTTTGACATTCTTGCTTAATCATTCAGTTACAGGACATCAATGTGCGATTAAAGGTCTCATGTGAAGATCGTCTCGGCATGACCCGGGAGTTGCTTGATATTCTCACCCGCCGCAGTATCGACCTGCGTGGTATCGAAATCGATCAAATCGGAATTATCTATCTCAATTGTCCCGAGATTGAATTCGACGAGTTTCGCCAGTTAATGTCGGAAATTCGCCTGATCAAAGGCGTAACTGATGTTAGAAAAATCCAGTTTCTACCTGCCGAGCGTGAGCATCGTGAGTTACGGGCACTATTAGAAACCCTGAGCGATCCCGTCTTTTCTCTCAACCTTAACGGCACCATCGACATGGCAAATATGGCCGCGTCCCGCTTGCTTGGTTCGGATGAAAAAGACCTGATAGGTGAGTCGGCCTCATTGGTTTTTCCAGATTTCAGCTTCAACCAGTGGCTGGAAAAAGATAATGCTGAGAAAATTTGCACGCAAATCGTAATGTCTGGGCTGGACTTCCTGATGGAAGTCACCCCCGTCTATGTCTCTGAGGGCAAGGATGAGCCGGTATTGGTCAGTGTCGTTGTACAACTGAAACAGGTTTCGATGAACCACCTGCCAACAACGCTCTACCGGACACCAAGCGAGCATGGTTTTGATCATTTAGTCGGACAGTCCACCCGATTCCGCAACCTGATCAATCAGGCCAAGAAATTTGCTCAGCTTGATGCACCGCTTCTTATTCAGGGCGAAACAGGCACAGGTAAGGAAATGCTTGCTCGGGCTTGCCATCAGCGCTCCCACCGTTCGTCGGATGCGTTTATGCTGGTCAACTGTGTGTCTATGCCTGATGATGCCGCTGAAACTGAGCTATTTGGCTGTGCTCCTGTCATTAATGGCGAGGGCAAAAAAGGTATTTTCGAGCTGGCAGCCGGAGGAACGGTTTTCCTTTACGAAGTAGGGGAGATGAGCCCTCACTTACAAGTTAAACTGCTGCGCTTTATGCAGGATGGAAAGTTCCGTCGAGTAGGCGAAGAAGAAGAGATCAGTGTTGATGTTCGAGTGATTTGCTCAACACAGAAAAACATGTCTGAACTGGTCGCGTCGGGTAAATTCCGCGAGGATCTATATTATCGTCTCAACGTCTTGTCGCTGACAGTACCGCCATTGAGAGAGCGTCCGTCCGATATTATTCCACTGGCAGACCTGTTCCTGAATCAATTTGCCGCCGAATTGGGTGAAGAAAAGCCTGTTCTTAGTGACCAAGTAGCTGATTACTTGTCTCAGTATGCATGGCCGGGAAATATTAGACAGCTGCGGAATGTGCTGTTTCGTGCGATGACGCAGAATGAGGGCAGTCTTTTGCGTGAAGAAGATATTCAGCTACCGACCGTTGAGAACTCAAATTTTGTAACGGAAGAGACGTTGGATGGGTCGCTGGATGAGATCATGAAGCGATATGAATCAGGCATACTGTCTAATCTCTACCGCAGTTATCCATCGACGCGAAAACTGGCTAAGCGTTTGAATGTGTCCCATACAGCGGTCGCAAACAAACTCCGCGAATACGGCATTGGTAAGAAGTAACACGGGTTGTCATTTAGAGCCATAAAGAGAATAACAATCGGCCCCTGCAGATAACTTTCTGCGGGGGCTTTCTTTTATCAGACAACAAGGTTCATGCGCTTGCGATGTTTCTCTCGGGTTGGTTTTTCTCCAATGAGAGTAGCTGTGCCCTAATTTCAGCACCATAATGATAATGTGTGGAATTTCCGTCAATTGCAGTGACTCTGTGACAAGGAATTATAATCGGGATAGGATTAACGTTGGCTGCCATAATGATGGCGCGCATTGCATGAGGGTTGGCTAGCATGGCGGCAAGTTCGCCACAGCTTCTGGTTTCACCGAAGGGGATCTGTTCAATGTGTTGCCAGACCTTATGCTGAAATTCTGAGCCATCAGGTGCCAGCGGCAGGGTGAAATATCTTCGCTCTCCTGCAAGATATTCCTGAATTTGAGCCTTATAGGGTTCAAGTTCTACGGAGGATTGCACCCAGTCTAAACTTTGCTCAAATGGATGGTGTAGAGAAAGAGTAAGCTGGCGCAGGCCTACATCATCGGCGAGTAGGTGGATTGTTCCAATCTCAGACTTCAAGCAGTCGTAAAACATAAAGAATCCAATACCGGATGGGAGGAACGTTGTCTTTAAAAATTATAAACCCAATCCCTCAAATCCGTACAGATGACCTGAACATCTGTACGATCACTTCGTCTGATGTAGCAGCGATAACCACATATTTTCAGCAAAACCGCGAGTTTCTCCGGCCTTGGGAGCCAAGGCGGAACGAGTCTTTTTTTAGTTATGAGGGGTGGGATCGCAGGGTCAATCAATTGGTAGAGCTGGCGCATCACAAAATGTGTTTTTATTTTCTGATCAGAGAAAACGGTGATCCGGATGTTCGTGGCCTTATCACTTACAGCAATGTCAGTATGTATCCTTCCTACTCTGCTGTTGTTGGCTATTCAATGGCAGAACATGCCCAAGGAAGAGGCATCATGAAAAAGGCACTCAAGGCGACCAATGACATCATATTTGACCGTCTGAATCTTCACCGTATCTCGGCAGCGTTTATGCCAAGAAATACTAAAAGCCAATCTGTTCTTGAGTCCGCTGGTTTCGTGAAAGAGGGCTTGGCGAAAGAGTACCTTCTTATCAATGGTGTCTGGGAAGATCACATCCTAATGTCAGTCAGCAACGCGAACTGGTACAACCCAAATATTGAATAATGCCTCACGACCAGCACGAGACAGCGACCAAGATAAAAAAAGAGCTGCATCCGCAACTCTTTTGTTTTTGACTGACAACCGTAGCTCTATATTTGGGTCACTGTAAGCTGTTTTAGTTACTATCGGTCGTTGTTCTGAAGCATGCAAATGGCAACATTAACTGCATGCACAGGGTGGTCAGTCAACTGTCAGTATTCGCATAGTGTTAGTAGTGCCGACACTGTCCACCATGTCTCCCTGAGTGAAAATCACTCTATCACCTGAATCCAGAATACCCTGTGCTTTGAGTATCTTTAGTGCCTTGGTTGCGACTTCACGACCTGCACCTGTTTCACTCTCAAAGTGTACAGGTGTGACACCACGATAAAGCGCTAACCTGCATAAGGTTGACTCATGTCTGGACATCGCGATAATCGGTTTACCCGAGCTGATACGCGACATCATAAGTGCTGTGCGGCCTGACTCTGTCAGAGTGATCATCGCCTTGACGGCATCCATATGGTTGGCGGCATACATGGTCGCCATAGACACTGCCTCCTCTACACGTTCAAACTGCTCATTCAGCCTGTGATTTGAAACGTTAATTGAGGGCATTTTCTCAGCGCCAGCACAAACATTTGCCATTGCCAGCAAGGTTTCTAGTGGGTAATCACCGGCTGCAGTTTCTGCGGACAGCATAACTGCATCAGTACCATCCAGTACTGCGTTTGCTACATCCATAACTTCGGCGCGGGTAGGCATGGGCGCTTTAATCATAGATTCCATCATCTGAGTTGCGGTGATCACGCAGCGATTCATCGCTCTTGCACGTCGAATAAGTTGTTTCTGAACGCCCACCAATTCCGCATCGCCAATTTCGACACCCAAATCACCCCGTGCGACCATAACCACATCTGAGTGCTCAATAATGTCGTCAATATTCTCAATACTTGCGACGGTTTCAGCGCGCTCCACCTTTGCCACAAGTTTGGCTTTCAGTCCTGATGCTTCTGCCAGATAACGAGCCAGCTTCATATCGTCACCGTTGCGCGGGAATGAAATGGCAAGGTAATCCACTTTCAGTTTCGCGGCAGTGAGAATGTCCTCCCGGTCTTTTTCAGTGAGGGCAGGGGCGGAGAGACCTCCCCCTTTTTTGTTGATCCCTTTGTTGTTCGACAGGATGCCACCAATGATAACTTTGGTGTGTATCCGCGAGCCGGCCACTTTCTCCACTTCGAGTTGTACTCGACCATCATCGAGTAACAACAGGTCTCCCGGCACCACGTCCTGGGGGAGATCTTTGTAGTCCAGTCCGACAGCCTCTTGGTCGCCTTCACCAGCTTCCATTTCACTGTCGAGGGCAAATACGTCACCCGCGGACAAGGTTATTTTATTATTTTTAAATGTGGACACCCGGATTTTAGGGCCCTGAAGATCACCGAGTATTCCCACATGGGTACCCATACGCGCAGCAATCTCTCGTACCTGCTCAGCACGCTTCATATGATCTTCTGGTGTGCCGTGAGAGAAATTCATTCGCACGACATTAGCACCTGATTCGATCAGCTTTTCCAGCACACCTTCTTTATCTGTTGCCGGGCCCAGAGTGGTAACAATTTTTGTTCTTCGCATGGATTTCATCGTTATCTCCATTTATCGCTCACCCCTGAGACAGGGATAAAGTAGCTGCTAAAAGTAACGCAAAATTTGTTGTTTAAAGAGAAGTGTAGTTGAGGCGAATGTAACAGGGATAGGAAAGCAAGAAGGCCAGTGTAAACTGGCCTTCTTTTGTAGTGTTTGTTAGTTCATGAATTCCTTGTTAAACCGGGAATCCTTGATTGCCTCTTTCACTCTGCGTAAGTTCTCTCTAAAGCCCGGCCCACGTCGCAATGTAAACCCTGTAGCCAGTACATCAATCACCGTCATTTGAACCACACGGCTAGCCATCGGCATATAAACATCTGTGTCTTCGGGCACGTCCAGTGTCACTGTAAGGTTACACACTTTATCCAGCGGCGAACCTTTTTCAGTTATGCCAATAACGGTTGCACCGTTATCTTTTGCTAGATTAGCCACATCGACAAGGCTTTTGGTGCGGCCAGTGTGAGAAATAACCACTACTACGTCACCGTCAGAGCAGTTGATACAGCCCATTCTCTGCATCACGATGTCGTTGAAACAGACAATAGGGATGTTAAACCGAAAAAACTTATTTTGTGCGTCCTGAGCAACAGAAGCTGATGCGCCCAAACCAAAGAAAGAAATTTTCTTGGCCTGAGTTAGGAGGTCTACTGCTCGGTTGATCTGTTGGGGATCAATACTGTTTTTCGCGACATCCAGACAGGCCATCGTCGATTCGAAAATCTTTGCCGTGTAGGCGTCCGGGCTGTCAGTTTCTTCGACATTCCGGTTAACGTAAGGCGTGCCATTAGCCAGACTCTGGGCTAAATGTAACTTAAAGTCTGGGAAACCTTTGGTGTCGAGGCGTCGACAAAAACGGTTTACGGTGGGCTCACTTACGTCAGCCATCTTTGCCAGCGTTGCAATGCTGGAGTGAATGGCTGTCTGAGGTGACGCAATAATGACTTCAGCAACTTTTCGCTCAGACTTACTGAAAGTCTCTATATTTTTTTGTATTTTTTCTAGGGTATTCATTCGGACTGCCGTTTCATTTCCAGAATTAAAACGCTGCAAATTCCGTCATGTCCGTGCAGGAATTTAGCAGCAACAGCATCAGGGTTGTTAAAGAAACCGGAATGCTCACCAAATAGAGTGTAACTGTTCATCAGTACCTTTAACATTTTACCCAACTTTTACGTATTAAATTTATGTCACTATTCACGCTTTTGGTTGCTTTATTACAATAACCAGAGATTTTTTTTCAGAATAGGGACTTCGTTGCCCAAATCAAGGCCGATATCTGACAGGGAGTTATCATATGAAAGAAGCTTACAATGCCGATAAAAATAAAAGCGGCCAACATATCACCATCATTGGTTGTGGTTGGCTGGGGCTACCATTGGCACTGCATCTGAAGGAAAAGGGTCACAGGGTGACGGGTACTAAACGCACAGAAGAGGGCGCTGAATCCATTCGCTCGCTCGGCATTCCTTGCAGAGAATTTCACATTAGCAGGCCACCCGAGAGTGGTCAAGCTGACGACCTTTTCAATGCCGACACCGTTCTAATAAATATTCCTCCGGGCAGAAAAAACCTTGAGCTACAACAGTTTTTCCAAGATATAAAGTCTGTGATTGATCGCGTAAAGCAGTCAGATGTTCGACAGATAATCTTTATTAGTACGACATCTGTCTATGGTGAGCTGACAGGCAAGGTGACAGAAGCAACACCCAGCCAGCCAGTGACTGCATCTGGTGAAGTACATCATGACATCGAGCAGTATATCCAGCAGCAACTTGGCGAACGCGGTGTGATTTTACGTCTGGCTGGTCTGGTGGGGGGAGACAGGCACCCGGTAAAGTACCTCGCCGGCCGAACTGGTATCAGTCAGGGTGAAAAACCAGTCAATCTCATCCATCGCGACGACTGTGTTACTGCGATCACCGCGATTATTGAAAAAGAGATTAAAGGAAAGGTGATGCTGCTTTGCAGCCCTGATCACCCCTCAAGAGCAGATTTTTATACCTGGGCTGCAAGTGAGATGCAGTTATCACCGCCTCAATTCGAGCGAAATGGTAATGACGGTAAATACATTGATGGAACGTCAACTATCAATATGTTAAAGCTGACGCTCAAATACCCTTCTCCTTATGACATGCCATTGCCAGAGAATTCATGATTATCTCAGGCAACCAATTCGCCAAGGCGTTGAGCGATAACATCGGTAGACTCACGGGCTCGGTTGCATATCCCAGCAAAGTGAGGGAACGCGTGCATACAGTCGTCAAAGTGCTCATCAAATATTGATACCCCAGCGTCTTTAAGACGCTGTACCATCTGCTGACCTTCATCTCGTAAAGGATCGTATTCCACTGTCAATAAATAGGTTTTTGGTAGTGTGGAAAGGTTTTCGGCCAGCAAAGGGCTCACTCCCGGGCTATTTTTAAGCTCTGGATCTGTGAAGAAATGCTTATAGAAGTAATCCATGACTTCTGTGGTCAGCATAAGGTTTTTATCGAACTCACTATATGAGGCGGTCTGTCCTCTGGTATCTGTGATTGGATAAAGCAGAAACTGAAAGTCCGGCATGGATTGGCTAATCACAGGAAGTCCACGTCGGGTATCTGACAGGCTCACTGACAGCGCGAGGTAACCGCCAGCACTATCGCCTCCAACCCCGATATTATTTGTCGATACTCCCAGCTCCGCCGCATGCTCATTAATCCAATTCCACGCGTCAACGCAGTCCACGATGGCCGTCGGAAATTTATTTTCTGGCGCTAGCCGATAGTCAACAGCCACAATGCTTATATTGCATCTCGATGCCAGCTTTCTAATGAGATTTTCGTGGGTCGCAATGCTTCCGAGAACAAATCCGCCGCCATGGAAATACACCATGGTGCGTTTTGGCGTTTTTTCTGCGGGGTGAAAAACTTTGAGAGAAATGAAGTTACCGGGGGAGGAAGAGAGTGGCATTTTATAGTTACTCACTCTGTGCATCTTTTCCTTTTTCAACCCGAAGAATTTTTCAAATGTATTGAGCGTCGGGCGCACAAGTTTTGGAGGAAGTATGTCGATTGGAGGGGTAATGCCTATGAGTGAACCTATTCGTCTCTGATATTTCGCCAGTGCCATGTGCTTCAATCTCTCCGTGTGATTAATCTTTCGCTCAGTAGATATCATTGTCCAACGACGAATGGGATGGATAGCTCCTGAGTCAGGACTATACAAACCTAGCCCTGCAGCCACAGATGAGCTGTATCTAATTTGATACATAAGTGATTAATTGCTTATTAAGCAAGGCAGGCATGCGCTGTAGGACAAATATTAAGAGCTTAGAACGTGAAGAATTTTGGATTGCTACCAAAAGAAAAGCCTGCACAAGAAGCAGGCTGTAATCAACTCGACCTGCATCCGCAGGTGTCGGACAAATTTAGCAGTAACAGCAACCAGAGGCAGTGTGTACAGTGACCACTCTCCATCGCGGTGCTGCACATTACTGGTTACATAAATAGAGACATGACAACAGCGAAATAGTTTCAATTAATTTTAAATTTTTTTAATTAGCATGGCTTAAAACAAGAGCTGTTTTTTTAACTTATTCTCTAACACCCCGATTTTCATCAAAAAAAACCCGCATTCCAGAAGGAAGCGGGTATAGAAGATAAAACTTCAAAAAGCAGTGGCAAGATTTAAGACTCTACTTTTATGCGTTAGTTCCACTAATTGACAAATTTTTTTGCTGACTTTCTCAAAGCTGTAACTAAGAGGATAAATCTCAGAACCTCAGTGGGTTGTTAGAAACACATGTTTGAAATGTTGCAAAAATCACCTTTTTTCATGCTCAATTTACTTGTCATTAACTGTGCGCAGGGGTAGAGTTAAACACATGTTTAATACGGGTGAATGAAAATGGCAAACAAAAGTGAGACCAAAGCGAAAATCCTTAACGCGGCGGAGCAACTCTTTGCTGAGCACGGCTTCAAGGACACCTCATTGAGAACAATTACAGGTAAGGCCGGAGTAAACCTCGCGTCGGTGAATTATCACTTTGGCGATAAAAAATCTTTAGTCAGAGCGGTACTCGGGCGTTACCTGGAACAATTTATGCCAAGACTCGAAGCAGAGCTGGAAGCTTTGTTAGAGAAACCTAGCTTCACGATGGAGCAAGTATTTGCTTCGGGCAAACAGCCGCTTCTTGAACTGGACAATTTCCGAAAGCACGGTGCATCGACTTTCATGCTTCTTGTTGGCCGTGGCTATACCGATGTTCAAGGACACCTGCGGTGGTTTATCACAACCCGATATAGCAAAGTGCTATCCCTGCTTACTGAAGCCGTATTGCGTGCTAATCCAAACCTAACTGCAGAGTTAGTGTTCTGGCGCCTACACTTCACATTAGGAACGGTCATTTTCACCATGGCATCCAGTATTGCCCTGCGTGAAATTGCAGAAAACGATTTTCACAAAAAGGTCTCGACAGAAGACGTTGCTAACCAGCTGATTCCATTTATGGCAGCGGGTGTCGATGCTCCTGTTGAAAGAGAAATTGAATTACTGCCAAAAGAAGCAATGGGCGGTTAAACCTATACTTATAATGATGTAAAAAGGACCTGAAATCATGAGCTCTCAAACTTCGCTAAGAAGACGTTACGTCAGTGACCCCGCATTTAAGTTTTTCAAGAAAGTTCTGCCACCGCTTTCCGCTACAGAAAGGGAAGCTATGGAGGCAGGCAGTGTATGGTGGGACGGTGAATTGTTTGCTGGTAATCCCGACTGGTCAAAACTTCACAACTACCCGAAGCCTGTGCTGACACAGGAAGAACAAGCATTCGTTGATAATCAGCTGGAAGAGCTGCTTGCAATGCTGGATGATTTTGACATTGTTCAGCAGCGTAAAGACTTGCCTCCTGAAGTTTGGGACTTCCTGAAGAAAGAGAAGTTTTTCTCATTGATCATTCCTAAATCGTTCGGCGGTTTAGAGTTCTCAGCACACGCCAACTCAACAATCGTAAGCCGCATTGCAACGCGAAGCCTGAGTGCTGCAGTGTGCGTTATGGTGCCAAACTCTCTAGGTCCGGGTGAGCTGCTGACTCACTATGGTACGAAAGAGCAGAAAGATTATTGGTTACCACGTCTTGCAAACGGACAAGACGTACCATGTTTCGCACTGACAGGTCCTGAAGCAGGGTCAGATGCAGGCAGCATTCCCGATCAGGGTATTGTTTGCATGGGCGAGCATGATGGAAAAGAAGTATTGGGTATCAGCCTGACATGGGATAAGCGCTACATCACGCTGGCACCTGTAGCGACTGTACTTGGTCTGGCCTTCAAACTAAAAGATCCAGAGGGCCTGTTGGGCGGTAAGAAAGAGCTCGGCATTACCTGTGCCCTGATCCCAGCAGATCACAAAGGCGTTCAGATTGGTGATCGTCACAACCCGGTCAATCTCGCGTTTATGAACGGTACTACCCGAGGCAAGAACGTATTCATTCCAATGGAATGGGTTATCGGTGGTCAGGATTACGTGGGCAGAGGCTGGCGTATGCTGGTGGAATGTCTGTCAGCGGGTCGTGGTATTTCACTCCCGGCACTGGGTACAGCAGTAGGCCACTTAACAGCGCGTACGACGGGTGCATACTCTTACGTTCGTAAGCAGTTTGGCATGAATATCGGTAAATTCGAGGGTGTGGGTGAATCACTTGGTCGTATCGGCGGCTTCACTTATATGCTTGAAGCGTCACGCACACTGACAACGACCTCGCTGGACATGGGTGAGAAACCGGGGATCGTCACTGCTATTGCCAAGTACCACATGACAGAATTAGCCCGTACCATCCTGAACGACTCTATGGACGTTCACGCCGGACGTGCCATCCAGCTCGGTCCAATGAACTACATCGGTCACCACTACTTTGGTATGCCAGTAGCAATCACGGTTGAGGGTGCCAACATTCTTACCCGTAACCTGATGATCTTTGGTCAGGGCGCGACACGCTGTCATCCATACGTACTGGCAGAAATGGAAGCAGCGGCAGAGCAGGATCAGGAAAAAGCTGCAGAAGACTTCGATAAGCTGTTGATGAAACACATCAACTTTGCGGTGAAGAATAGCTTCGGCTCGCTCCTGAACGCTTTCTCAGGGTCACGTTTCAACAGCTCACCAGTGAGCGGCGAAACCGCTGATTACTACCGTCAGCTTTCTCGTATGAGTCGTGCACTGGCAGTAACCACTGACGTTGCTATGTTGGCATTGGGTGGTGAACTCAAGCGTCGTGAAATGCTGTCGGCAAGACTGGGTGACGTGCTTAGCCACCTTTACATGGCCTCTGCAACGCTGAAGCGTTACGAAGACGACGGTCGCCAAGAAAGTGATCTGCCGTTTGTTCATTACGCTGTCCAGTATTGTCTGGCCAAGTGTGCTGAAGCGTTCGACGGTGCTTTCAACAACTTCCCGCGTAAATATGTGGGTGGAAGCCTGCGAGCACTGCTATTCCCTCTGGGAATGCACTACGATGCACCGGGTGACAAACTGGCAACGCAAATTGCAGAGCTGCTGATGACTCCGGGAGCACACCGCGATCGTCTTACTCACCTTTGCTACATCGGTGATAAAGAGTCGGATCCTGTGGCTATCATGGAACGCGCATTCATGGCGATGCAAAGCATCCGTCCAATCGAGAAGAAGATGATTGTTGCGGCCAAAGAAGGCAAAGTGCCTGCTAAAGGTCCACTGGCTGACAGACTGGCTCTGGCTATCGAGCAGAACATTATTTCTGAAGCGGAAGCAGAGCAGGTAAGAAAAGCCGATGCACTGCGCTCACACGCTGTTCAGGTGGATGACTTTAACCCATCATGGTTCAGCGCCAATGCAAACGGTCAGGAAACTGTCGCGAGCAAAGGTAAAGCCGCCTAATATTCTGATAGATTCGTCTACAAAAACAACAAAGCGTCGCAATTTGCGGCGCTTTTTCTATTCACACCTCCAACCACTTGTCAGATTGGCGCAGAATCAACAAAAAAAAGTACCAAAAAGAAATGAAATATTTATCCTAAGTCCAGTTTTGAAAGGAAAGTTGAATATGATCATCAAACCAAAAATTCGTGGATTTATCTGTACTACCACGCATCCAACTGGCTGTGAAGCAAATGTCAAAGAGCAAATCGAGTATGTAAAATCTCAGGGTCCAATTGCTAACGCACCGAAGCGTGTGCTGGTTATTGGTTCATCAACAGGCTACGGTCTGGCATCTCGCATTTCTGCAGCCTTTGGTGGCGGTGCAGCGACCATCGGCGTTTTCCTCGAAAAGCCGGGCACAGAGAAAAAGCCGGGTGCAGCGGGCTGGTACAATACAGCGGCATTTGACAAATTTGCCAAAGAAGAAGGTCTCTACAGCAAGAGCCTGAATGGTGATGCCTTCTCTAACGAAGCCAAGCAAAAAACCATTGATTTAATAAAAGCTGATCTTGGACAGATTGACCTGGTGGTTTACTCGCTGGCGTCGCCTGTGCGTAAACTGCCATCAACGGGTGAACTGGTTCGCTCATGTCTCAAGCCAATTGGCGAGACCTATCACGCTACTGCAGTCGATACCAACAAAGACCAGATCATTGAAGCGTCTGTAGAGCCTGCCACTGAAGAAGAAATTCAGAATACAGTGACAGTAATGGGCGGCGAAGATTGGGAACTGTGGATCAATGCACTTAATGATGCTGGCGTGCTTGCCGAAGGCGCAAAAACGGTCGCCTACAGCTACATCGGCACAGAGCTGACCTGGCCTATTTACTGGCATGGAGCACTGGGCAAAGCCAAAATGGATTTGGACCGAGCAGCACAGGCGTTAAATGAAACCCTTTCAGCGAAGGGCGGTACAGCAAATGTGGCCGTGCTGAAGAGCGTGATCACTCAGGCAAGCTCTGCAATCCCAGTTATGCCTCTATACATTGCAATGGTATTTAAGAAGATGCGTGAAGAAGGCCTGCACGAAGGGTGCATCGAGCAAATCTACCGTATGCTTAGCCAACGCCTGTACAAAGAGGATGGCACGGCAGCTGAAGTAGACAGCGAAAATCGCCTGCGTCTTGATGACTGGGAGCTGCGTGAAGACATTCAGCAACACTGCCGAGAGCTGTGGCCGCAAATTACCACAGAAAATCTCGCTGAACTGACTGACTACCGCGAGTACAAAGAAGAGTTCATGAAGCTGTTCGGATTCTGCAGTGATGCTGTTGATTACGAAGCGGATGTTAATACGGTTGTCGAGTTTGATGTAGAAAATATCTAGTCTGACCGCTTTAATAATGAAAAAGCCGACGTTAAATGTCGGTTTTTTTGTTTTTTGGAGAAAGATAAAAGGTGCGAAACGAAAGATCTCACTGAAAAAACGGTGAAAAACGTTCCAATATGGCTGATTTATATCACATTTGCTCGAAAAGAAAGCAAACGAACCAAAAGCCATGAATTAATACGTGACACACCGAAAAACTTATGTAGAATGCAATCTCACTAAGACGAGAGGTGAAGCGAAAAGGCGCGTTGGCAGAGTGGCTATGCAGCGGATTGCAAATCCGTGGACCTCGGTTCGACTCCGGGACGCGCCTCCAATTTCTCGATAAGTATGC
>NZ_LYBM01000010.1 GCF_001707825.1 Veronia pacifica
TCAACCGTCGTTAACGACATTAACCGCAACATTGAAGATATTAATGAGACCACACTGCGCACCGCAGAAACTGCAGCACTGATGGCAGAATCCAGTCAGGAGCTACACCACCTCTCAACCCATCTGGATAAGCTTGTCGGTCGCTTTAAACTCTAAGTGATTATCTCGACGCGAGCGTAAAGCCAGCGACATCTGAAAACCGCCTCAGGGCGGTTTTTTTATGTGCTGATTGTGTAGTTATATATTGATACAGAGACTAGAACTGAGTCCCTAAGCTTAGGTAAACAGCGTCATTGCCCTCATCTGCCAGACCATAAGCAAGCAGCAACGGACCAAATAAAGTGTCGACACCAACAAATACACTGCCAGCATTAAAATAAGGTACATTTTTTAATGATAGCTCTGGGTTATTCCAAATCGCCGCCCGTTCAATAGAGGCACCGACATAGACAGGCGTTTTAAATAAACCGAAGTCGTTGTCTTGCAAACGATAACGGTAGATAAGAGAGCCAAACATGCTGTTGTCTCCGGTCAAGCGACCTCTGGGCAAACCAGATAAGTTGAACAGACCACCCAATTTACGAGGTTCTATCACAAGGTTTGTTTGTGCAAAACCACTTATTGAAGATGACTCAGAAACATCGAGAATATCTGAACTCCCCGAATAGCTGAGCCTACCGTAGACCGTATGCCTTCCAAGGCTTCCCGCATGTAAAAGTTCAAGGTCAAGCTGCTTAGACTTAACAACCGTATTCCCCAAAATAGGCTCAGTAATAAAATCATCTGTCACCCAGCGGTGTCTTGCCAGCAGGAAACTGCCTTCTGTTGGGAATACCCTGTTATCAAGCGTATCTATCGTGTAACTGATGTAAGGCTCACTGCGTACATAATTCTTGCTTTCGATATTCAGTGCGATGGTTTCACCGACCAAACGCTGATAGCCAACACTTAACTGGCTCCAGAGCGTTGGCTGCCAACTAAATTCAAGCCCCACCTCCCACTGATCGGTTCGCTCGACAACCGTGAGATCAGAAAAGGCCCCTTGAACATCAAGGCTGGGCTCGCCACCAAACGTGTAAAAATACCGATTTACCTGTTTTTTCGAATATTTACCCCAAACTAGAGAAAAATACTCTTGGGACGGTACCAGAGGGGCAAACAGCTCTACCCCTACCAATTTATTGTTGCCCATCTCAAGTTCTGTACTCAACTCAGCGCCATACTCACTCAAACCTGTATTGGTGATTCGCATACCAGTGGTATAAAAAGTTGTCGTATTAAAGTCGTCTTCAATAGAGAAACGAAAATCAACGAAGTTTGGCCCCCAACTTCGCTCACGCACCTCTAAGTGCAATATGTTCTCGCCATCATCTTGATGCAAGTGATAGTCAATGGACTCGAACCGGTCTAATGCATTGAGGTTTTCGATCGCCTTTTCCAGTTCACGGGTGTCAATTTTCCCATGCGAAATATTCAGCCTTTCTTTGAGTACTTCATCAGAATAAGGCGACTGATTAGTAATGCCCACCCTGTCCACTTCGATCTGGTCGGCATAGACCAGCTGTTTTCGACGTTGTTGTTTGTTGTCGATATAGGTTTGATATTCTGCAGACGACTTCATGAGAGAAGAAAGGCTGGCCTCTGATGAGAGAGTAATTTGATAGCCTTTTTTGAGTGCTTCCGGCATCCGACCAAATTCTGTCGTTTCCATATCACCCACATCCGGTCTCAACAGAATATCCTGTTGTGACATCTTGGCGATTTGATCTTTGGTGCTATTTTTTACCATGAAATTGATCAACTGATTGCTGACCTGATAGAAACTCTTTAGCTTATCTTCCTTCGCATAATCCGTTCCAATATCCACGGCAATCACAATGTCTGCGCCCATCGCTTTCAACACATCAACAGGCATATTATTCACAGGTCCCCCATCGACAAGAAGCTGTCCATTTAGCCTAACAGGGGGCAGAGCACCTGGAACGGACATACTGGCCAGCATCGCTTCGCTTAGTATTCCACCATCGAGAATAACCGGCGTCAGGTTCTCGATATCTGTCGCGACTGCACGAAAGGGCAAGACTAATTCATCAAACGTTAAAAGCTCCGGTAACGACCCTGTCGATTCACGCAAAATGCGTTTCATATACTGGCCTTGAACGATACCTTGCGGCGTTTTTATTTCTAATCCCTCAAAGCCAATATTTGCTCTTATGTTATATCTATCGTCAGATGCCTTAGTATGAACACGGCGCTCCGCTCTGCCCTCCCTGTCCTGATAGCCTTTGCTCCATTCAATCGACTCAATAAGTACCTCAATATCATCCGCTGACATGCCAGATGCATACAGACCACCGACATAGGCTCCCATACTGGTTCCTGCTACGAAATCAATGGGGATATGTAGTTCCTCCAACGCTTTCAGTACACCGACATGTGCCGCACCCTTTGCCCCGCCGCCACTGAGAGCAAGCCCAACTTTAGGGCGCGATGATTCATCAACATCTGACAAGGCGAAGTCTGAAAACAATACAAAGGGCAGCATGAGTGTGAAAATCATTACTCTGCTGAAAAAAACATATCCCATGAAAAGCGTACCTGCTTGGAATGAAGAAAGACGTTACTCCAGAAACTGCGGATAAAAACGTCGGCCGACGAAAAACTATAAAGCAAACATTGGCGTTCACGGTAACTTTTGAGGGCACTGCTCAATGATGAGAAAACAACGTCCAGAAAACCTACTAGCCATGCATAAAAAAAGCGCCCCTAAGGACGCTTTTCTATTTATCTCGGAGAGATAGAGTGAGAAGAATTACTTCTTCTTCACCGCTTTTTTGTTTGGCAGGTCAGTGATTGAACCTTCAAACACTTCAGCAGTCAGACCCACAGACTCGTGCAGAGTCGGGTGAGCGTGGATGGTCAGTGCGATGTCTTCTGCATCACAGCCCATCTCGATCGCCAGACCGATTTCACCCAGCAGTTCACCACCGTTGGTACCAACAATAGCACCACCAAGTACGCGGTTGGTATCTTTGTCGAAGATCATCTTCGTCATACCGTCAGCACAGTCAGACGCGATAGCACGGCCAGATGCTGCCCATGGGAATGTCGCTACTTCGTAGTTCAGACCTTCCGCTTTCGCTTCTTTCTCGGTCTTACCTACCCATGCAACCTCTGGCTCAGTGTAAGCAATAGAAGGAATCACTTTCGGGTCGAAGTAATGTTTCTTACCAGAAATAACTTCTGCCGCTACGTGAGCTTCATGCACACCTTTGTGCGCCAGCATTGGCTGACCCACGATATCACCCACAGCGTGGATGTGCGATACATTAGTACGCAGTTGCTTATCAACGTTAATGAAGCCACGCTCATCAACTTCGATACCCGCTTTTTCAGCGTCGATCAGTTTGCCGTTAGGAATACGACCGATAGAAACCAGAACAGCGTCGTAACGAACAGGCTCAGAAGGCGCTTTCTTACCTTCCATCGTGACGTAAATACCGTCTTCTTTCGCTTCAACCTTGGTCACTTTCGTTTCCAGCATCAGGTTGAACTTCTTGCTGATACGCTTAGTGAAGACTTTAATGATGTCTTTGTCTGCCGCAGGAATAACCTGATCAAACATTTCAACAACATCAATATCAGAACCCAGTGCGTGGTATACGGTACCCATTTCCAGACCGATGATACCGCCGCCCATAACCAGCAGTTTTTCTGGTACTTCTTTCAGCTCAAGCGCGTCAGTCGAATCCCAGATACGTGGATCTTCATGAGGGATAAACGGCAGCTCAAGAGGACGTGAACCCGCAGCAATGATAGCGTTGTCGAAGTTTACAGTCGTCTGGCCGTCTTCACCCTCTACCACGATGGTGTTAGGACCGGTGAATTTGCCGTAACCGTTAACGACGTTAACTTTACGCATTTTCGCCATACCGCCAAGACCGCCAGTCAGTTGGTTAACAACCTTCTCTTTCCATACGCGGATCTTGCTCAGATCAGTTTGTGGCTCACCAAACACGACACCGTGCTCAGCCATCGCTTTCGCTTCTTCGATAACTTTAGCAACGTGAAGCAAAGCTTTAGACGGGATACAACCCACGTTCAGACATACACCACCTAGCGTGCTGTATTTCTCGATAAGTACGGTTTCCAGACCTAGGTCGGCACAACGGAAAGCCGCTGAGTAACCAGCAGGACCCGAGCCCAGTACAACTACCTGGGTTTTGATTTCTTTACTCATTCTGACCTCATTGTAATCTTATGTCCCTAACAGGCTAATCACGGATATATGCTTATTGTTGCCGAGTGCCTTACGAGGGTTGTCCCAGTAGGGGCCGCTATTCTAGCGCTCAGCGGTCAACCAGCAAATGTAAATCCGGTTAGCCTGTGACCAATACATCAATTCGCGCCAGTTAGACCTCAGGTCTTAGCATACCTGCAACGTTGTCGCAGGCTTGCCACTGGCGCGAACGGGGTGGTGCGTTACAGTACCAGACGACGAATGTCAGACATTACGCCGTTCAGGTAAGTAATGAAGCGCGCACCCTCTGCACCGTCAATAACACGGTGGTCATAAGACAGAGACAGAGGCAGCATTAGGCGAGGTGCGAACTCTTTACCATTCCATACTGGTTTCATTTCAGACTTAGATACACCCAGGATACCTACTTCAGGAGCATTCACGATTGGAGTGAATGCAGTACCACCCAGGCCGCCAAGGCTTGAGATAGTGAAGCAGCCGCCTTGCATGTCAGAAGCAGTCAGCTTACCAGCACGGGCTTTCTTAGAAACTTCCATCAGCTCACGAGACAGCTCATGGATGCCTTTCTTGTTAACATCACGGAACACAGGCACAACCAGACCATTTGGTGTGTCTACGGCGATACCGATGTTAACGTATTTCTTCAGGATCAGGCTCTCGCCGTCTTCTGACAGAGAAGAGTTGAATGAAGGGAAGGCTTCCAGTGCTTTCGCAGCTGCTTTCATGATGAACACCAATGGGGTGATCTTCATGCCAGTGTCTTTCTTCGCCTCAATCGCGTTCTGCTCTTTACGGAATGCTTCAACATCAGTGATGTCTGCATTATCCCACTGTGTAACGTGCGGGATCATTACCCAGTTACGGTGCAGGTTAGCGCCAGAAATCTTCTTGATGCGAGACAGTGGTTTAACTTCAGTTTCGCCGAACTTGCTGAAGTCAACTTTAGGCCATGGCAGAAGACCCAGTGCCGCGCCGTCACCTTTACCAGATGCTGCGCTTGCAGAGCCAGACTCCAGACGCTTAAGCGCATCTTTTACGAAGTTCTGAACGTCTTCTTTAACAACACGGCCTTTACGACCAGTACCCTTAACCTTGGACAGGTTAACGCCAAATTCACGAGCCAGACGACGAACAACAGGAGACGCATGCGCGTACTCGTTGTTTTCTTCAAATTCACCCGTTGCTGCTGGTGCAGACGCTGCTGGAGCCGCTGCTTTAGCTGGCGCAGCTGGAGCTGGAGCTGGAGCTGCTGCTGGCGCAGGCGCCGCTGCAGGTGCTGCACCTGCCACTTCGAATACCATGATCAGAGAGCCAGTCGATACTTTATCGCCCGCTGCTACTTTGATTTCTTTCACAGTACCTGCGAATGGTGCTGGTACTTCCATTGAAGCCTTATCGCCTTCAACAGTGATCAGTGATTGTTCTTCTTCAACAGTATCGCCAACCGCTACCATGATCTCGGTAACTTCTACTTCGTCGCCACCGATATCAGGAACGTTAACTTCTTTTTCTGCAGAAGCTGCTGGTGCAGCCGCTGGAGCTGGAGCCGCAGCAGGAGCAGCTGCTGCAGGCGCTGCGCCAGAGCCAGCGACTTCAAAGACCATGATCAGAGAACCGGTAGACACTTTGTCACCCGCATTCACTTTCAGCTCTTTCAGTACACCCGCGAATGGTGCAGGAACTTCCATTGAAGCCTTATCACCTTCAACAGTGATCAGTGATTGCTCTTCTTCGATGCTGTCACCGATAGCAACCATGATTTCGGTAACTTCAACTTCGTCATCACCGATGTCAGGTACGTGAACTTCTTTCAGCTCAGCAGCAGCGGCTGGTGCAGGCGCAGCTGCTGGCGCTTCAGCAACTGGTGCAGGTGCCGCTTCAGCAGCACCCGGTTCGCCGGCCGCATCAGCTTCAAAAATCATGATCAGAGAGCCAGTAGACACTTTGTCGCCTTCCGCTACTTTGATCTCTTTAACAATACCTGCCTGTGATGCAGGTACTTCCATTGATGCTTTATCGCCTTCAACGTTGATCAGCGACTGCTCTTCTTCAACTTTGTCACCAACGCTGACGAGGATCTCAGTAACTTCAACCTCATCTGCACCAATGTCAGGAACATTAATCTCAATTGCCATTTTATTTGCCTCTTACGCGTACAGTGGGTTCACTTTCTGAGTGTCGATATCGAATTTCTTGATGGCTTCAACCACCACAGATTTCTCGACGTCACCGCGTTTAGCCAGCTCAGTCAGCGCAGCAACAACAACGTAGCCAGCGTTAACTTCGAAATGACGACGCAGGTTCTCACGGCTGTCAGAACGACCGAAGCCATCAGTACCCAGCACACGGAAAGACTCAGCAGGAACAAACGCACGTACTTGCTCGGCGTAGTTCTTCATGTAGTCGGTAGCAACGATAGCAGGTTCAGTACCCATCACTTGCGAGATGTAAGGAACCTGTGCTTCGTCCATTGGGTTGAGCATGTTGTGGCGATCGCATGATTGACCGTCACGAGTCAGCTCGTTGAACGAGGTCACGCTGTATACATCAGATGCTACACCGTACTCTTCGCTCAGGATGGTCGCCGCTTTGCGAACTTCATTCAGGATAGTACCTGAACCCATCAGCTGAACTTTAGACTTGTCGCCCGCTAGTGTTTCTAGCTTATAGATACCCTTACGGATGCCTTCTTCCGCACCTTCTGGCATAGCAGGTTGTGCGTAGTTTTCGTTCATCAGTGTCAGGTAGTAGAACACGTTCTCTTGCTCAGGACCGTACATGCGACGGATACCGTCTTGCATGATCACAGCAACTTCGTAAGCGAAAGTTGGGTCATAAGAGATACAGTTAGGAATGGTTCCCGCCTGAACGTGTGAATGACCGTCTTCGTGTTGCAGACCTTCACCGTTCAGAGTAGTACGACCAGCCGTTGCACCCAGCAGGAAGCCACGCGCCTGTTGGTCACCCGCCATCCACGCCATGTCGCCAACACGTTGGAAGCCAAACATAGAGTAGTAGATGTAGAACGGAATCATTGGCAAGTTGTTAGTGCTGTAAGACGTCGCAGCAGCAACCCATGAAGACATCGCACCCAGTTCGTTGATACCTTCTTGCAGAACCTGACCAGAGGTCGCTTCTTTATAGTAAGAAACAACACCACGGTCTTCTGGGGTGTAGTTCTGACCATGTGGGCAGTAGATACCGATTTGACGGAACAGACCTTCCATACCGAAGGTACGTGCTTCATCAGCAATAATTGGCACGATGTTCTTACCAACGCCTTTGTCTTTCAGCAGTACGTTCAGAGCACGAACAAATGCCATAGTGGTGGAGATATCACGCTTCTGCTCTTCCAGCAGAGGCTTGAAGCTATCCAGCTCAGGCAGAGTCAGCTCATCAGTGAACTTAGGCAGACGCTGTGGCGTGTAACCGTGTAGCGCGTCACGACGGGCATGCAGGTACTTGTGCTCAGCTGAACCTTCTTCCAGTTTCAGGTATGGCAGGTTAACCATGTCTTCGTCAGAAACCAGATCTTGCAGGCCCAGACGGTCACGCAGATGCTGAACATGGCTCATGTCCATTTTCTTCACCTGGTGCGCAATGTTCTTACCTTCTGCCGCAGCACCCATGCCGTAACCTTTAACGGTTTTCGCCAGGATCACGGTTGGACGGTCAGAAGTTTCTTGTGCAGTTTTGAATGCAGCGTAAAGCTTCGACGGCTCGTGACCACCACGTTTCAGTGCCCAGATCTCGTCGTCAGTCATGTCTGCAACCAGAGCAGCCGTCTCAGGGTATTTACCGAAGAAGTGCTCACGTACGTACGCACCGTCTTTCGCTTTCAGCGTCTGGTAATCACCATCAACAGTTTCGTTCATCAGTTGCAGAAGTTTACCCGTGGTGTCTTTCGCCAGCAGTTTGTCCCAACCGCTACCCCAAACCACTTTGATAACGTTCCAGCCAGCACCTTTGAACAGACCTTCCAGTTCTTGGATGATCTTGCCGTTACCCATTACAGGGCCGTCAAGACGCTGCAGGTTACAGTTAACGAGGAAGCACAGGTTGTCCAGCTTCTCACGTGCTGCGAAAGAGATCGCGCCGCGTGATTCTGGCTCATCCATCTCACCGTCACCCAGGAAAGCGTAAACACGCTGGTTAGCAGTGTTTTTCAAACCACGACCGTCAAGGTACTTCAGGAAACGTGCCTGATAGATCGCAGAGATTGGACCCAGACCCATTGAAACGGTAGGGAACTGCCAGAATTCAGGCATCAGTTTCGGGTGAGGGTAAGAAGGAAGACCTTTACCGTCTACTTCCTGACGGAAGTTGTCCAGTTGCTCTTCAGTCAGGCGGCCTTCAACGAAAGCACGCGAGTAGATACCCGGAGAAATATGGCCTTGATAGTAAACCAGATCACCGCCGTCCACCTCGTTCGGTGCGCGGAAGAAGTGGTTAAAGCAAGTCTCGTAGAAAGCAGCAGAGGACTGGAATGACGCCATGTGGCCACCCAGTTCCAGGTCTTTTTTCGAGGCGCGCAACACGATCATGATCGCGTTCCAACGAATGATAGAGCGAATACGACGCTCCAGGTTTACATCACCTGGGTAAGCCGGTTCTTTATCAGCTGGGATGGTATTTACATAGTTGGTGGTGATGCCTGTTGGCATATCAACACCTTCAAGGCGCGCCTGCTCCATAACTTGTTCTAGTAGGAACTGGGCACGTTCTACACCTTCTTCACGAACGACTGACTCAAGCGCTTCTAGCCACTCTTGGGTCTCAAGTGCGTCCACGTCATTTTTCATGACTTCAGACATGGCGATCTATCCTTTCGTTGATTGACTCATACAAAACAAAAATTTTTTGCAGCTGAAAAAACGCATCCTGACAGCTTTCGTAAGCTGTCAGGACGCGCTATTTACAACTAGTCCTTGCGCTGCTGAATTCGGCGTAAGGAGCGCTCTCTTCTGCTCTCCTCCCTGCCAAGGTCCAACAGGGTTTCCTCGATAAAAGCCAGATGTGCATGTGATGCCTGCCGGGCTTGCTCTGGCTCGCCAGCAGTTATCGCCTCTACAATATCGGCCCTATGTTTACTTACCTTATCCACCACCTGTGGGCGGCGGTTAAGCAATTCAAAATTCTTAAGAATATTTTGCTCCAACAAGGGAGCCATGCTGCGAATAATATGCAGCAACACAACGTTGTGGGAGGCTTCAGTTACCGCAATCAGGTAATGCATGACGGCTTCAGCTTCAGCTTTTAAATCGCCCACTTGTTGTGCTTCACGGATCTGATCGTGGAAGCGACAAATCCGAGTAAAATCTTCATCCGTGCCACGCAGGGCAGCAAAGTATGCCGATATCCCCTCTAATGCGTGCCGGGTTTCCAGCAAATCGAGCTGTGATTCAGGGTGCTCTGACAGCAATTCAAACAACGGGTCTGAAAAGCGTTGCCACAACTTATCGCTGACGAAGGTACCGCCTCCCTGTCGACGGTTCAGCAATTTCTTGGCTTCCAGTTTCTGAATAGCTTCTCGAACTGAAGGTCGGGAAACATCAAACTGTTTAGCCAGCTCTCGTTCAGGTGGCAATTTCTGCCCCGGTGACAAGCTACCTTCGAGAATCAGACTCTCCAGTTCCTTTTCAATCACCTCTGAAAGCTTGGGTTGACGAATCCGTTGATATGCCATCTTTTCTTATTTTATTTTGGCGTCTGTGTACCAGAGCGCACTACATCGGTAAATTGGTAATACCAATTTTTGAAAACATGAAAAAAGTTACCAGACAGAGCGACATTTGTCCACTCATACTTGGTTTTCGAAGTTGACAATTTTCTGACATAGTGATCATGAAATAATCGGCAAATGCTCATTGGTCAGACCATTGGATCTCAGGCCAAAAAAATAGCTATTTCAATAATGCGCGATATTTATTCCAGTTAAATGACGGTCCAGGATCCGTTTTTCTACCAGGTGCAATGTGCTCATGCCCTGTTATTCGTTCAGGCGTGATCGCTGGATACTGCGCCATCAGTGCTTTGGATACTGTTTTAAGCGCTAGGTATTGTTGATCGGTATAAGGTAAGTCATCCGTGCCTTCCAGCTCGATACCAATCGAAAAGTCGTTACATTTTTCACGTCCGTCAAAACACGAAACGCCCGCGTGCCATGCGCGTCGGTCAAAAGGGACAAACTGAACGATGCTTCCATCACGACGTATCAGACAGTGTGCCGAAACTTTCACCTCTCGGATTGTATCAAAAAAGGGATCTTCGTCACTCTTTAGCTGACCCAGAAAAAAATCCTCAATATAGCTGCCACCAAACTTTCCGGGAGGCAGACTGATGTTGTGAATGACAAGAAGGGAAATTTCATCACGCTCCCTGTCATCATAATGAGGCGACGCGACCTGTTGTGCCTCTTCTAGTCGGTGATTCTCTATTTTCATGGCGCTTTTATCCCGTAGGTCCTTACGCAAGGATAATAGGCTTTGACTCAGACTGCGACGTCATCAATACCTCTTCCCCTAGCTCATACAGCAGGCAACATGTAAAATTGCTATTAGTTTAGCCGGGTAGCACCGGCACCCATTATTTTTTGTGACGGAATCACCATGACACAACAACAGACATCTCGCGTCCATGACAGCGAAGCTCGCCTTGCCGCGCTTAAAGCACAACTGGCAGAAGACGTGACTCGCTGCGTCACCGATACCCTAAAAGAAGATCTGGGCGGTTCACTGGATGCATCCGCAGATATCACTGCCAGCCTCATCCCGGCCGACAATCACGCCGAGGCAACCATTATTACCCGCGAAGATGGCGTATTCTGTGGTCGCCTTTTCGCAGATGAGGTGTTTCGCCAACTCGGCAATCATGTGAGTATCACATGGCATGTTGAAGACGGTGATACTGTGTCTGCCAATCAGGTGCTGTGCGAGCTGTCTGGTCCAGCGCGCGCATTATTGACTGGTGAGCGCAATGCAATGAACTTTATTCAGACTCTGTCCGGCTGTGCCACCGAAACCGCGCGCTATGTGGCAGAACTCAATGGCACCGCTACCCGTCTTCTCGACACCCGCAAAACCATTCCGGGTCTGCGTAATGCCCTGAAATACGCTGTTGCCTGTGGCGGTGGATTTAACCACAGAATCGGTGTTTACGACGCCTACCTGATCAAAGAAAATCACATTATTGCCTGTGGCGGCATCAAACAAACTGTGGCTACAGCAAAATCGCTCAACCCGGGGAAACCTGTTGAAATCGAGACAGAATCACTGGATGAGCTTCAGCAAGCCATTGATGCAGGGGCCGATATTGTGATGTTGGACAACTTTACGACTGCAATGATGCGTCAAGCTGTTGACCTTAACAAGGGACGAGTTGCATTGGAGGTGTCGGGTAATGTCACACTTAGCACTCTTCGCGAATTCGCGGAAACTGGTGTCAATTATATTTCAGTCGGTGCGCTGACCAAGCATATCCGAGCAATGGACCTTTCAATGCGCCTTAAATGATAGCATTTGCGGCGTTTATCGCGCCGCAATTGTGACATTTGCATGATGCCCCACATTATGTAAATAATTTAAAAGTCAATTACATATAAATCTTATTATCCACTCGAAGTTCACACTTTGTCTCCTATATCCCCTTTTTAACTGCCAGTAAATTGACACAGTTCATACATTTTTTGTGAAGTTAATTAAGGGTAGATTTATGAAGAAACAACAGGGATTTAGTTTAGTTGAGTTGATGATTGTGGTTGCTGTGATTGGCGTTTTATCAGCAATAGCTATTCCCCAATATCAAAACTATGTCGCCAAGTCTCAGGCGGCTGCAGCGTTATCGACAATGTCGGGTCTAAAAACCAATATTGAAAACAGTATTGCTGAAAATAGTGTATTCCCTACACTGCCAGCGACGGCAGCAGGTGATACCACTAATGGCGTACCTGTTCTAACAACAGGCACACTTGCTTTAGCTCCTACAGCTGAGGGATCTGTCGGTGGCACAATGGTTTATGCGTTCAATAATACAACACAGCTGAATACCTTTACTCTTACTTTAACTCGCGGTGTGAATGGTGCTTGGGCATGCTCGTCTAGTGCAGCTAACGCACTTGTGCCAAGAGAGTGCCGTTAATTAAATGAACAAACTGTCAAGTATGTTATTGAGAGCTGAGCTTATCAGCTCCCATCAATTTGACATAATTACAGAGAATGTTTTAAGTAAAAGTAAATCTGAAATATCTGTAATTATTGAGAGGCAGCTACTGTCGAGTAGTGAAGTAGCTGCTGCTCAGAGCAAAGTGCTAAATGAACCAATATTATCTATTTATGATTATGATTATGCTTCGGCAACAGATAGCGTTTCAAGACAAGATCTAGTGCTAAAACTAATGTCACTCCCTCTCGAAGTGACAGAAACAATAGTTACCCTAGCCGTGAGTGATTTCACTAACTTAGAGGCACAAGACGAATTTCGCTTCGCCACTGGTAAAATGATTAAACCTGTACTGGTTGAGTATTCACAGTTACTAGGCGCCATACGAAGACTTTACGGGCAAGCAGTTGGAGACCATACCTCGGCTGCAAGTGTGAGTGACGATGAACTGGCAGAGCTTGCCGCGATTGATGAGAGCAACGAATCCGAAACTGCACTCAATGACGATGCCCCAGTTAGCCGATACATTCAGCGCACCTTGATGGATGCGGTGCGTAAAAATGCTTCCGATATCCACTTTGAACCATTTGAAGACAGTTATCAGGTCCGTTTTCGTCTTGATGGTATTTTGCAGCTTTACAGCACACCGCCTGTTGGGATTTCCCGTCGTCTCTCGACACGGATAAAAATTCTTGCCCGACTGAATATTGCTGAACGTCGACTGCCACAAGATGGTCGGATGAAGCTGGATATTAGTGATAGCCAGAGTATCGATATGCGTATCTCTACCCTGCCCACATTGTGGGGTGAGAAAGTAGTCTTGCGTCTATTGGATAGCGGAAATATCGCACTTGATGTCAGTCAGCTTGGTTTTGATCCTTATCAACAGCAACATTACTTATCTGCGTTGAATAAACCTCAGGGGATGGTACTGGTTACCGGGCCCACTGGCAGTGGCAAAACTGTTTCTCTTTATACAGGCCTGAGCCATCTCAACACTCCGGCACGAAATATTTCTACTGCCGAAGATCCAGTAGAAATTAATCTACCGGGGATTAACCAAGTCAATATAAACAATGATATCGGTTTAGATTTTACAACTGCTCTACGCTCGTTTCTTCGTCAGGATCCGGATGTTGTCATGGTAGGTGAGATTCGTGATTTGGAAACGGCAGAAATTGGAATAAAGGCTGCCCAAACAGGGCACTTAGTGCTATCCACTCTACATACCAACTCTGCTGCTGAAGCCATTACCCGGATCGCTAATATGGGTGTCGCACGCTATAACCTCTCAGCCTCTCTCACTCTTATTGTGGCCCAGCGCCTTGCCCGTAGACTTTGTCAGCATTGCAAAATACCTCAAAAAATGGATGACCCTTTGATTGATCCTATAGTCAGGCATTATCCATCAATTGATCTTAATCGTGCTTGTCAGGCAAACCCCGATGGCTGTGACCATTGTAATCATGGCTATATAGGCCGCATCGGTGTATATGAGGTAATGCCTGTCGATCGGACACTGAGACTGGCAATTGAAGAAGGGGATGGTGCGATACAACTTGAGGAAAAAGCCGTCCAGTCTGGTATGCGAACCCTTATCGAATCTGGCATTGCAAGAGTAAATGAAGGTACGACCAGCATCACCGAATTGATGCGAGTCGCCCAATTATAGGAAAGTCAGTATGAGCAAAATAATTAAAAAACAGAAGCTCAGTGCTTTTCACTGGCGTGGTACCACCCGGACAGGAAAAAAAGTGAAGGGCCAAATGCTGTCGGTTGATGAATCTGATGTCAGGGACGCTTTGTCAAGCCAGCAAATAAAAATCCAAAAAATTCGTCGCCGAAATGCTTCTTCTTTTCAACTAAGAAAGCACACTGCCAAAGCAGAAGATATCACCTTATTTAGCCGCCAAATGGCAACAATGCTAACTGCTGGTGTACCAATGGTTCAGGCACTTCAACTGGTACGCAGCAGTTGTAAAAAAGCCGGGATGAAATACATTATTGCTCAGATTTGTCAGCAAATTGAATCAGGCTCCTCACTTTCTCAAGCATTCCTTACCAGCTCACCGTTATTCGATAATTTTTTCTGTGATTTGGTGTTTACTGGTGAAATGACAGGGCAACTTGATACAGTATTTGACCGCATAAGTTTGCAACGAGAAAAACAGGAAAATATGCGCCGTAAAGTTAAAAAAGCGATGATTTATCCTGCAATCGTCTCAATGGTAGCGGTAGGAGTAACGATATTACTTTTACTATTTGTCATTCCCCAGTTTGAACAAGTATTTGCATCTTTTAATGCTGAACTTCCCTGGTTTACCCAACAAATTCTCGCCGCTTCAGGTTTTATTACTAAACACGGTATTACTATTGCGGTGCTAACTATAATTGGGATAATACTCTGTCACGTAGCACACAAAAAGTATTTCAACTTTCGCCTTAAACTCAGTCGATTCAGTCTGAAATTACCCATATTTGGTGATGTATTTACCAAAGCCAGCGTATCACGCTTTTCCCGCACACTGGCCACTACGTTCAGCGCGGGTATTCCCTTACTCAGTGGGTTGGAGTCGTCAGCAAAAACGGCTGGCAACTTACATATCCAGCAAGTGGTGGAAGAGATACAAAAGAAAACTGCTGCCGGACAGCCGATGCACATCGCGATCCGCGACAGTGGTGCATTTCCCGAATTGGTCACTCAGATGGTCATGATTGGAGAAGAATCAGGCTCATTGGACGATATGCTAAATAAAGTCGCCACTATTTACGAAGAGGATGTCGATAATACCGTCGACAATCTCGGTAAAATCATTGAGCCTATGATTATTCTATTTTTGGGTGGGGTGATTGGCTCTTTGGTCATAGGTATGTATTTGCCTATTTTCAACCTTATGAGCGTCATAGGCTGAACAACAAAACCCATCTCTAACCATGGTGAGAAAGCTGTGTTGGAGTTATCATGACTGCAATATCGTAATTTGGACAATATCATGGATCTGCTTTTTCAGTCCCACGGTTTGTATATCGGCCTAGTCACGCTATTCGGGCTGATTGTGGGAAGTTTTCTCAACGTGGTGATCTACCGCTTGCCTAAAATGCTCGAGCAACAATGGCAACAAGAATGTCATGAGTGCTTCAGCGAATTTCCGGCTCCGAAGCAGCAAACCGCGTTTAATCTGAGTATTCCAGGTTCGCATTGTCCCTCTTGCCAGACGCCAGTCAAAGCCATCGATAACATCCCTGTTCTGAGTTGGCTGCTACTCAAAGGGAAATGCCGCCATTGTGAAGCGAAAATCAGTATTCGTTACCCACTGGTCGAACTGATGACCGCAGCAATCGTGGGTGTGACAGCTTGGGTGCTACCCGGCTCCTGGTGGTCTTTAGCCGTTGTGTTTGCCACTTTCGCGCTTATCGCTCTGTTTTTCATCGACATGGATACTCTGCTACTGCCCGATCAAATTACTCTTCCACTTATGTGGGCAGGGATACTGATGGCAGTGTTAGGCTACTCTCCTGTGTCGCTGTACGATGCAGTCATTGGAGCTATGGCGGGTTATCTGTCTCTTTGGTCCGTATATCAGGCATTTCGCTTGTTAACCGGTAAAGAAGGTATGGGCTTTGGAGATTTTAAGCTGCTGGCAGCGCTCGGTGCATGGCTTGGCTGGCAGCCATTAACATTAGTAGTACTCTTGGCCTCATTTGTCGGTGCAATCGGCGGAATCATCATCATGAGAGTATCAGGAAAAGGTAAAGATCATCCCTTCTCTTTCGGCCCCTATCTCGCGGTAGCTGGCTGGGTAGCTATATTATGGGGAAATGACATCATCGACTGGTACTTAACCCAATATATAGGCCTCTAACATGTCATATATCATAGGCCTGACAGGCGGAATAGGCAGCGGTAAAACCACAGTAGCCAAACTTTTTGCCGAGCATGGTGTCGAAATTATCGATGCAGATATCATTGCAAGACAAGTTGTCAAACCCGGCACCGATGGCTTGGCAGCCATAGCTGAAAAATTCGGTAAAAATATACTGACTCTGGACGGCGAATTGGACCGAACCCGTCTTAGAGAGAAGATCTTTGCGAATCCAAAAGATAAGGAGTGGCTGAACAATCTACTCCATCCGATGATCCGCAAACGGATGATAGAGGACTGTGAGCAGGCAACATCGTCCTATTGCTTATTGGTTGTTCCTCTTTTGGTTGAAAATAATCTCACCTCACTGACCAATCGAGTATTGGTGATTGATGTCAGTGAAGAGACCCAGATTGAGCGCACCATCGCTAGGGATAGCGTATCGCGTCAGCAGGTAGAGAATATTCTCGCCTCACAAGCAACGCGTGATCAAAGGATTAAAGCTGCGAACGACCTTATTACAAATGACAGCAACAGTGATACACTGAAAGAGCAAGTCGTTGTTTTGCATAATAAGTATCTGGCACTTGCCAATAACAAAGACGGTTAATAATGAGCAGCGATACCCTTTACGAACACCCACTGACAGAGCAGGTTCGTGTCTACCTTCGTCTGGAACATTTGCTTAACCAGTTAGATCAGGCTGGTGAGATGTTGTCTCCTCACGACAGCTATGTTTTCTTCAAAAGTCTGTTTGATTTGATGGAGATTCTTGAGCAGGTTCAGGTCAAAGGCGACTTGGCAAAAGATCTCGATAAACTGAAAGGCAAATTGAAGGCTTGGGCTGATGTGCCGGGTGTCGATCGAGAACAACTCGACATGCTGATCACTCGAACTGCTCAGCTACAGCAAAGTTTGCTCCAAGGCCCTAGACTGGGTCAGACACTGAAAGAAGATAAGTTTCTATCTGCTATCAGGCAACGATTTAATATCCCCGGTGGAACTTGTAGCTTTGATTTACCAATACTGCATCATTGGCTAAATCTGCCGTTGGCTCATAAGCAGTCTGACACTCAGAAGTGGCAGGATAACCTCCGTTCACTCAAGAACGCGCTTGGCCTTTGGCTATCGTTAACCCGTGAGAGCGTACAACCTCAAATCTGCCATGTACGCAACGGCTTTTATCAGCAAGATATCGAAAACGCCAGCTTGTTGAGGGTTTATCTGTCACCTGACCATCAATGCTACCCACTTATCTCAGCGCATAAGAGCCGTTTTGCGGTTCGCTTTCTTCCGTTTGACGACAGCGTCGATGTGGCTGAAAATATGAGTTTACACATTGCTATATGTTAATAAGCGTATTTGTTGAGAGTCAGAGCTGTGATTGATAATCAAGATACACAAAATACCAAGCCAACAATTGTGAAATGCCCTACCTGTGGCAATCCCGTTGTCTGGGGTGAAATTAGTCCTAATCGCCCATTTTGCAGTAAACGCTGCCAATTAATTGATTTAGGCGAGTGGGCTGAAGAGGATAAACGTATCCCAGGCGCGCCGGATATGTCTGACAGTGACGGTTGGTCTGAAGAATATTAGATTTGGAACGTTTACTTAGCCTGATAGCGAAAAGCGGAGACGACTCTCCGCTTTTTTTATGTTTGAGTATTTCATTGTCTATCGAGCGTATTGCGGCGATCAAACAACTTTTCCAGCACGACACTGTTGGCTTCAGGAAATGCATATTGGTTAAGCTCGGAAATAGAAGCCCATAGCCCCTTTTGCCCCTCTTTTCCAAACGGCATACCCTCAAAGTCTTTAATCAGAAAAAAATCAAAGCTCAACGATTTTTCCGGATAATCATGGTTGAGAGATAAGAAAGGCTCCGGCCGATGTGCCTGAATACCAACTTCCTCTACCAGCTCACGGATCACTGCTTGCTCTGCCGTTTCTCCTGTCTCAACTTTACCACCGGGAAACTCCCAGAAACCACCTTTATGGGAGTTGGCATCACGCTGAGTGATATAAACCTCGGTCTCGTTGTGATTGAGTATGATACCTGCGGCGATATGCACCCGCTTCTTTTCCATTTTTGATTGTTTCCTGTCTTTTCGTTTTACCGAGCCAGTGACTGATATCGAAGCTGGTCTCATAAAAAAGGCCGCTTAGCGGCCTTTTCATTGTCAGGCAATCTTGCCATGACATTGCTTAAACTTCTTACCCGAACCACAGGGACACGGTTCGTTACGACCAACCTTGCGGCCCTCACGAAGTACCGTTCCCTCACCGGTTGACGCATCAGCCAGTTGATTTTCTGCATCTGCATGGCTCGTTTGCTGACGGCGAGCAGCTTCTTCTGCTTGCTGACGGCGTTGCTCTTCCATACGGTCAACTTCTTCAGGCTGTTGAACGCGTACTTTACTGAGCGTTATGACTACATCAGACTTCAAGCTCTGCAGCATTTCCTCAAACAATTCAAACGACTCGCGCTTGTACTCTTGTTTAGGATTTTTCTGTGCATAGCCACGGAGATGAATACCTTGGCGAAGATGGTCCATCGCTGCAAGGTGCTCTTTCCATAAGGTATCCAGATTCTGGAGCATCACGGCTTTCTCAAAGTGACGAAGAGTCTCTTCACCTGCCAGTGCTTCCTTGGTTTTGTATACGTCTACAATTTGAGCCAGAATGCGTTCACGCAGCTGTTCTTCATAGAGCTTATCATCCTCGTCCAACCAAGATTGGATAGGCATTTCAACGTCGAAGTCTGACTTCAGGCGCTCTTCAAGACCCGCAACATCCCACATTTCTTCCAGAGATTGAGGTGGAATATACTGACTGACTACAGCGTCAACCACATCTTCACGGTTGTAGCTGATCATCTCGCTAATGTCCTGAGACGCCATCAGCTCATCACGCAACTCATAAACAACTTTACGTTGATCATTCGCCACATCATCGAATTCTAGCAACTGCTTACGAATGTCAAAGTTGCGGCCCTCGACTTTACGCTGCGCATTTTCAATTGCTTTGTTCACCCAAGGGTGTTCGATAGATTCGCCCTCTTCCATGCCCAATTTCTTCATCATATTGGACACACGCTCAGAGGCGAAGATGCGCATCAGCGAGTCTTCCATTGATAAGTAGAAGCGGGATGAACCTGGGTCACCCTGACGGCCAGAACGGCCACGCAGCTGATTATCGATACGACGAGATTCATGTCGCTCGGTACCGATAATATGCAAACCGCCAGACTCTTTGACTTTATCGTGCGACTCCTGCCACTTGGCTTTCAGTGCCTCAATTTGGTCATCTGTTGGGTTGTTAAGCTTTTCAACCTCAGACTGCCAACTACCGCCAAGAACGATATCCGTACCACGACCCGCCATGTTGGTTGCTATGGTAACTGCGCCCGGCGCACCAGCCTGAGCAACAATATCGGCTTCCTGAGCATGGAATTTGGCGTTCAATACCTGATGTTTGATCCCCGCTTTTTTCAGCGCTGATGACAACAGTTCAGATTTCTCAATAGAGACTGTACCCACCAGTGAAGGCTGACCGTTCGCACTGCGTGTTTTGATATCCTCAATGATGGCATCAAACTTCTCACGCTCAGTCATATAGACCTGGTCAGCCATGTCGTCACGAACCATAGGTCGGTTAGTTGGGATCACGACAGTATCCAGACCATAGATGGACTGGAATTCGAAAGCTTCTGTGTCAGCCGTACCTGTCATACCGGACAGGCGTTCATACAGTCGGAAATAGTTCTGGAAGGTGATTGATGCCAGCGTCTGGTTTTCGTTCTGGATTTGAACGCCTTCTTTCGCTTCGACAGCCTGATGTAAGCCTTCAGACCAGCGACGGCCCGGCATAGTTCGGCCCGTATGCTCGTCGACAATAATGATTTCACCGTCTTTAACGATGTAGTCGACATCTTTCTCAAACAGCACATGTGCGCGAAGTGCGGCATTAATATGATGTAGCAAGGTGATGTTAGTTGGTGAGTAGAGAGTATCACCCTCTTCCATCAGGCCGTTGGTTTTCAGCAATTCTTCAACAAATTCCTGACCATTCTCAGTCAGGTGGGTCTGGCGACCTTTCTCATCAACAGTAAAGTGACCGTCGCCTCGATACTCTTCGCTGTCTTCTTTTTCCTGACGCTGAAGCTGTGGGATCAACGTATTGATTTTGGTGTACATTTCCGAGCTGTCTTCAGCCGGGCCGGAAATAATAAGAGGTGTACGGGCTTCATCGATAAGAATGGAGTCCACTTCATCGACTACAGCGAAATATTTTTCGCGCTGAACACGATCTTCAGGACGGAAAGCCATGTTGTCGCGAAGATAATCGAAACCAAACTCGTTGTTTGTGCCATACAGAATGTCAGCCTCGTAAGCCTCTTTCTTCTGCGGTGGTGCCATATTTGGAATATTTACACCCACCGACATATCAAGAAACTCAAACAGGGGTCGGTTAGTCTCTGCATCACGTTTGGCCAAGTAGTCATTCACGGTAACAATGTGGACACCTTTGCCAGTCAACGCCCTAAGGTATGCAGGAAGAGTCGCCGTCAGGGTCTTACCTTCACCCGTTCGCATCTCTGCAATTTGGCCGTTATTCAGGACCATACCGCCAATCATCTGGACGTCGAAATGGCGCATACCAAAAACGCGCTTTGAAGCTTCACGGACGGTAGCAAAAGCTTCAGGTAGCAGGTTATCCAGTACTTCGCCTTGCTCTAATCGCTGGCGGAACTCTGCCGTTTTCGCTTTAAGTTCTTGGTCAGACAGTGCTTCAAACTGGGGTTCAAGCGCATTGATCTCTTTTACGACTTTACGCAGGCGACGCAGGGTGCGCTCATTGCGGCTTCCGATCACTTTAGTCAGTAGTTTCGATAACATGGCGTTGCCGTTTCTCTCTTAAATCTGGCTCAGGCCTGATCAGCCGGAGCGGGAATATTTGCCTCACAGTTTCCCGGGCCGCATGTGGGTCCGTATGCCTGTCACGCTTTCGCGGTCACTGCAATTCCAGCAACAGAGAAGATCTTGTGTCGAACAGATGATTTTTCAAGGCCAAGCTTGCGCTTTTTTTCCAATACATCAAACTGGCGACATTGCTGGTGTGAAACAAAATATGATGTCAGACAGCTATAATAAGGCATTATGCGCTTGCATCCCATACGATTTGTGATGACGGCCAGATTGATTGATAAAACTTAGATGTTGTTCATCACCTCAATGCCGATTTACGCATTTAAATTTAATTAATTACGGACTGAGACGGAAAGAAACCATGCGCGATCACAGGCCACAGGCTACGCAGGACCTCTTGGCAGACAGTTTACCCGGACAAATACAGCAACGCGCCCTCGCCCTTGCAGAGTTGAACAAACAGGTATTGGGACTTTTACCCCAGAACGCTGCGAATCAATGTCGAGTGGCAAACTTCCGCCAAGGTGTGTTGATCCTCGAGTGTGGTTCATCTTCTTGGGCAACGCGTCTTAATTACGAAAGAATGAATCTTATAAGTCAGTTAAGACGGGACCTGTTACCAGAGTTGACTACCGTGGATATAAAAATCAATCCATCATTAGCTAGCTCTCATCCCTCTACAATACGAAAATGCGAACCCGCCTTTCCTCCAAGCGTGCTAAGTCTCCAAGCTGCAGAGTACCTTAAAGTGCTGGCTTCTGGCGCAGAAGGAAAAGTAAAAAAACGTCTTGAATCTCTGGCGAAACTGGCGAAGTAATCCTGATTACGTCAGCACAAAGATAATCTGTGTTTTGACATAATCAGTCGCAATATCGTCACAGTTCATTTCAGTGACATGAGAATGGCAGCTGTCGAAGATGGAAAATCAAGCAGGCATAAAAAAACCGGCAGAGGCCGGTTTTTTTACTAGAAAGTGACGTTACGCCAAAACCACACCCGGTTCGGCAAAAGTAACTGGCACTTCTGCGTCTTGTTCAAAGGTGGTCCACTCCCATGCTTCCTGGTCAGCAAGCACCGCCCTCAGAAGCTTATTATTCAAAGCGTGGCCGGGTTTGTAAGCGCGCATTTCACCGATGATATTGTGACCACACATGTAAAGATCACCTATTGCATCGAGTACTTTGTGCTTCACCAGCTCATTGTCATAGCGCAAACCGTCTTCGTTCAATATACGGTAGTCATCCAAGCCAATTGCACAGTCCAGGCTTCCGCCAAGACAAAGGTTGCGAGACTGAAGATACTCGAAGTCGCGCATGAAACCGAACGTACGGGCACGACTTATGTCTTTAATAAACGACTGGGACGAAAAATCCAACACCAAATTCTGATGTTCTGCTTCAATCGCTGGGTGATTGAAATCAATAGCGAAGTCTAAACGGAACCCGTTGTACGGAACGAGTTCGGCCCACTTGTCGCCATCTTCGATGCGAACAGGTTTCTTAATGCTAATAAAACGCTTAGGAGCATTAAGGGTTTCAATACCTGCAGACTGAAGCAAAAATATAAATGGACTGGCACTGCCATCCATAATGGGTATTTCTGGTGCGTCGACCTCGACAATTACATTGTCAATGCCTACTCCCGCAAGCGCTGCATTTAAGTGCTCAACAGTTGAGATACGAACACCGTCGTCATTTACCAACGCCGTACATAGCATGGTATCGCGAACAGATTCAGGATCAGCAGGAAAATCCACAGGAGGCTCAATGTCCGTTCTGCGGTATATTACGCCAGTGTTTGCCGCCGCCGGGCGCAAAGTGAGCGTCACTTTACGGCCAGAATGAAGGCCGATTCCTGTCGTCTGAACAATAGTTTTTAATGTTCTTTGTCTTATCATCTGCAATACCAAAAAAAGTCAATGCGTTAGCTTACCGCACGCGAAAGCGCGCACAATGCTAACATGCAACCGGATGTAAACCAAGTTGCCGACTATTAATCTGCCTGTTTACGCAAAAATGCCGGGATATCCAGGTAATCCTGTTCAGCTTTTTGCTTTGGTACGACGTTTGCGTTATCACTCGCAACAGGTGTATCAATCGCTGTATGCGTCTTAGCCGCTTCCTGTTTTGGTTGTGGCTTTTTCTCTGCAGCAGCAGGTGCAGTGGTTGACTGCTTTTGGTTAGCATTAACCAGAGTGATATCCGGCTTGCGCTCTTGACCAATACCTGTTGCCACTACCGTAACGCGAAGTTCGTCGCTCATCTCAGGGTCCATTGACGAACCGATAACAACCGTTGCATTATCAGAAGCAAACGCTTTCACCGTGTTACCGACAGTCTCAAACTCATCAAGACGCATATCAAAGCCTGCTGTAATGTTCACTAGAACACCACGTGCACCTGCCAGATCTATGTCTTCAAGTAGAGGGCTTGAGATTGCCATTTCTGCTGCTTCTTCAGCGCGATCTTCGCCTGTCGCGACGCCACTGCCCATCATGGCATGGCCCATTTCAGACATAACGGTACGCACATCGGCAAAGTCGACGTTGATCAGGCCCGGACGCGTGATCAATTCAGCGATGCCCTGTACAGCATTACGCAACACATCATTCGCTTTCGCAAATGCGTCAAGCAGAGTAATTCCTCGGCCCAGTACTTTGAGAAGTTTCTCATTAGGGATAGTGATCAGAGAGTCCACGTGCTTGGACAACTCGTCAATACCCTGCTCAGCAAAGACCATGCGTTTCTTGCCTTCAAAGCTGAAAGGCTTGGTCACTACTGCAACAGTCAAGATACCGAGTTCTTTCGCTACCTCAGCGATGATTGGTGCAGCACCTGTACCAGTACCACCGCCCATGCCTGCCGCAATGAACACCATATCGGCACCATCAAGCTCGGCTTTAATGGCTTCGCGATCTTCTAGAGCAGACTCACGTCCGACCTGAGGATTCGCACCAGCACCAAGCCCTTTTGTGATGTCGCCACCAATCTGAATAACGTTGCTGATACTGGTTTTACGCAGTGCCTGTGCATCGGTATTCACAGTGATGAACTCCACACCCTCAATGGACTCACGCACCATATGTTCAACGGCGTTACCGCCGCCGCCACCTACACCAACGACCTTTATTACTGCATCGTTGGACATTTCCATCATCGGTTCAAACATGTGTTCTCTCCGTATTTCCTGTTCGCATCAGGTTAAAATTCTTTTTTTAACCAACCACCAAGCATACTGAACACACTCGAAACAGTACGTTTAGACTCGGGTTCGCTGGTTTCGTTCAATAGATTGTCTTTTCCGTAGTGGAGTAAGCCAACCGCCGTCGCACAATAGGGTGCTTCCACATAATCTGTCAGGCCGGTAACACTCTCTGGCTTACCGACCCGGACTTGATTCTGAAAGACACGCTCTGCGCATTCCACCAATCCTTGCATCTGTGCTGCGCCACCTGTGAGCACAATACCAGCCGCTAGATGGTGTTTTACGCCCTGACTTCTCAGGCGCTCCTGAACCCGGGTCAGCTCTTGCTGAACCAGCCCCAGTAATTCCGTACAGCGTGGCTCTATCACTTCAGACAATGTCTGTCGCTGCAGGCTGCGAGAAGGTCTGCCTCCGACACTGGGTACTTCTACCTTGGCGTCTTTGTTGACCATTTCGCTGACCGCACAACCGTACTTCACTTTAATCTTTTCGGCATCGCTCAACGGCGTGCCAAACGCATACGCAATGTCACTGGTGATCACATTGCCTGCGTAAGGTATGACTTCAGCGTGGCGTAACGCGCCACCTGTCCATACCGAGATATCCATGGTGCCACCGCCAATATCGACCACACAGACACCCAATTCTCGCTCATCTGCAGTGATAACAGCATGACTGGCCGCTAAACCGGAAAATACCAGTTGATCTACTTTCAGTCCGCAACGCTCTACCGCTTTTTCGATGTTCTTTGCGGTATCATTGTGGCAGGTGATCAAATGAACACTTGCCTCCATCCGAACACCAGACAAACCCAATGGATTCTTGATGCCTTCCTGATAGTCAATTTTGTATTCTTGTGGAATAACATGAAGAATGCGTTGCTCATCACTAATCTTCACAGACTTCGCAGTATGGATAACAGTATCAACATCTTCCTGCGTCACTTCTTCATCAGAGATAGAGCACATCCCCCTCTCCGTCTGGCAGTGAATATGCTTTCCTGATAAAGACAGATAGACGGAGCGTATTTGGTAGTCGCACATCAGCTCGGCATCATTAATTGCCTGTTCAACTGACCTGACAACAGACTCCAAATCATTCACCCCCCCCTTATCCATTCCCTGTGAGGGACTGTTTCCGACACCGAGTACATTAACTGTGCCATCAGGCAGGACTTCACTGACAACGACAGAGACTTTCGATGTCCCGATGTCCAGCCCTACTATCAGTGACCTATCTGGCACTTGTTTCATTACAGCTTTATCTCTTGTCATTATTTTTGATTCAATCGATCCCGGTTATCTTTCCATCCAACAGCAGCACCGGTGTCATAGCGCAAATCTACATAACTCAGCATGTGTCCAGACTGACGAATATCGGTGAGTAGCGTCACCAGTCTGCGTAATCTCTCTTCACGGTCACGCCTGCCCAGTTCAATCCGGACGCCATCCCGTGTCACTATCCGCCAGGATTGGCGCTCGTTAAGCGCCAATGCAGCAATATCTATTCCTTCGGGGGCAAGAATATTATTCATCTCCCGCCAAGCTGCAAGTACTTCTGGTCCTTTATCTTGAGGACCGTGCAAAGAAACCAGATTCCTGTCTTTCACATCACTGGGGTCAGCGGCAAATTGTGTACCATCGACATCCAGTAATTGACTTGAGTTCCAGATAGCCGCAACACCGTGTTCGGTAATATGTAACTTAATGATATCTGGCCACTGTTTACGGACAGTCACCCTATCAACCCAAGGGATAGCAGACACCACATCATGAATCGCATCCACGTCCTGAAGCATAAAACTGTTCAGTGCGCCACCAGCATTCACCGCCTGACGAACTTCATCTGCCGTCACATGGGACAACTCGCCATGAATAACCATTTTTGATAGTGGCAGCTGTTGCTCATCACTCATCCATCCAAGGATCCGGACGAGACCCCAGACAAGTAACACAACCACGGCAATCAGAAACAACAAACCTCCCCAGTCGGATTTACCGTTCTGAGGATGCTGGGCAATGTCTTCGGCGATCACACTCGTCATTACAGGACTCTTGTTGATTACTTGCCCGAAATCTACCTGACTCGCAATATGCAAAACTCGACGATTATAACGATGAGTTTGGCAGGTCTCCAATCATTGTTGGCACATATGTACTCATGCTGAGAACCCATCCGCGCAAATTGTAAGATCAAAGGGTGAAAATTAGACATAAACCTTGCTTTTCACCCTTAGCTTCCCGGCACTCTGCTCTCTGTTATGCCGACTCCATGGCCGATTTATCTAGTTTCATAGCAGCCAGTTTTTTAGCTACTTTCGTGATATCTCCCGCTCCCTGCGTCAATATCAAATCGCCTTCAGCCATCACTGCCGCAAGTGCCGCTGGCAGTGCGTTGGCATCAGGTACAAAAATAGGGTCAATTTTCCCCCGTCCGCGAATCGTACGACATAGACTTCTACCATCAGCACCAGCGATTGGTGCTTCCCCGGCAGAGTAGACATCCAACATCAACAGGACATCAACCTTCTCCAGCACATTGGCAAAGTCGTCGTAAAGATCCCGGGTGCGACTGTAGCGGTGTGGCTGAAAAATCATCACCAGCCGCTTATCTGGCCAGCCGTCACGGGCAGCCTTAACGGTTACGTCCACCTCAGTAGGGTGATGACCATAATCATCTACCAGCATCACTTCACCATCGCCAACGGGAAAAGCACCCTGATGGTCAAAGCGGCGTCCAGTCCCCTCAAAGCTCGCCAGTGCTCGTAGGATGGCCTGGTCATCAACACCATCTTCTGTTGCGACAGCAACTGCTGCTGCTGCGTTTAGGGCATTGTGGCGACCCGGAATATTGAGCTGAATATCTAGCGCAGGCCTGTCTTTACGGGTAATAGTAAACAAACCCGTCTGCCCTTGCTGTCGATAGTTGGTTAGACGAACATCCGCATCGTCAGCAAAGCCATACGTGATCACTTGACGTCCAATACTTGGTATCAGCTCACGGACAATAGGGTCATCGATACACAATACTGCCTGCCCATAAAACGGTAAATTATGCAGAAAATCGATAAAGGTCTGCTTCAATGTGTTGAAGTCACCGCCATAAGTATCCATATGGTCAGCTTCGATATTTGTGACTATGGCAACCATCGGCTGAAGGTGGAGGAAAGACGCATCACTCTCGTCTGCTTCCGCAATCAGGTAACGGCTGCACCCCAGACGGGCATTGGTACCAGCACTCTTCACCAGTCCACCATTGACGAAAGTCGGGTCGAGCCCCGCTTCCGAATAGATTTGTGTGGTTAACGCCGTTGTTGTTGTTTTGCCGTGGGTACCAGCAATGGCAATACCATGACGATATCGCATCAGCTCCGCCAGCATTTCAGCACGGCGAACAACAGGAATTCTGGCCGCTTTTGCTGCAGCAAGCTCTGGATTTTCTTTTTGTATTGCAGTTGAAATGACCACAACACTGGCACCCACAACATTGTCAGGCTGATGACCAATGAAAATATTTACACCCATAGCTGACAGGCGTTCTGTCACTGCACTGACGGCGAGATCTGAGCCAGACACCTCATATCCCTCATTGGCGAGTACTTCAGCGATACCACACATGCCCGCACCGCCAATACCAACAAAGTGAATCCGCTTCACCCGGCGCATTTCTGGCACCATGGTTCTGATTTTTTCTAATTGTGGATTATCAAATTTACCCATCACTTTGTTCTCTTTCATTTCGCGACTTGTTTGATGGCGTCAGCAACGCGCTGTCCGGCATCAATGATTGCATTACTTCTGGCTTTCTTTGCCATTGTTTTAAGCCTTTCCCTGTCGAGCTCAGACAAAGCCTGTGACAAGCTTTCAGCGCTGAGTTGTGGCTGCTCAATCATTATCGCTGCACCACTCTTGACGAGGTGGTCTGCATTGAGAGCCTGTTGCCTGTCTTTATGCTGGAATGGAACGAAAACAGCGCCCACCCCTGCAGCGGCAACCTCTGAGACAGTCAGCGCCCCTGAGCGGCAGATAATTAGATCTGCCCACGCATACGCATCGGCAACATTTTCGATGAACTCGGTCACTTGGTGGGTATTGACCCCTGCCTGTAAATAGCGCGATTCAGTATCCTCCAGATTTCCCTTTCCGGCTTGGTGACGCACCTCTACATCAGAGGAGAGCTTGGCAATGGCTTCTGGTACTGTCTGGTTTAGCACACGGGCTCCCTGACTACCTCCCATTACCAGAATTCTGAGCGGCCCTTCTCTGTCACCAAAACGGTCTTCAGGTTCCATCAATTCTGATAAGTCATCACGCACGGGATTTCCCACCACCTCCCGCTCAGGAAACGCGCCAGGAAAAGCCTGTAGTACCCGTGATGCAATCTTTGCCAGCCACTTATTTGTCAGACCTGCAACTGCATTCTGTTCATGCAGTACCACAGGTATTCCACTCAGCCAGGCTGCAACGCCACCCGGGCCACTAACATAGCCACCCATACCAAGCACAGCGTTAGGCCTCCAGTTGCGAATGTGCTGCCGAGCCTGAAAAATCGCATTCAGTATCATAAAAGGTGCCAGCAATTTGCTCTTAATACCGGAGCCACGGAGCCCCTTAACTCTTATGAAATCGATATCTATGCCATGTTTGGGTACCAAATCCGCTTCCATACGGTCAGCCGTCCCAAGCCAGCGAATTTCCCATCCCTGCTTTTTCAGTTCATTTGCCACGGCGAGTCCAGGAAAGACGTGCCCTCCGGTACCGCCCGCCATTACCAGCAGGCGCTTATTCTCTTTCTGATTCTCTTTCATCATTACTTCTGATTCTTTGATGAGCCTGCGACGTCTGCAGTCTGTATTCATAATCGACGCGAATAACCAATGCGACCGCTGTCGCCATAATAAACAGACTCGAGCCACCATAGCTGACTAATGGCAACGTCAACCCTTTGGTCGGTATCATACCTGATGCTGCACCTACGTTGACGAGAGCCTGAAACGCAATCCAAATTCCGATCCCTGATGCCAGAAAACCACCAAACATTTGCTCAGCTTCAAGGCACCGCCGCCCTATCATGAGTGCTTTAAATGCCAGAGCAAAAACCATTAACAGTAGGACACTGACACCAATAAGGCCTAATTCTTCTGCCAGCACAGCAACCACGAAATCAGTATGTGCTTCCGGGAGGTACTCCAATTTTTGAACTGAGTTACCCAAACCCTGTCCCCACCATCCGCCACGGCCAAAGGCCATAAGGGACTGTGTGAGTTGGTAGCCACTGCCAAACGGATCCTGCCAGGGATCGAGAAAAGACGTTACCCGCCTCAGACGATAAGGTTCAGCAATAATCAAAACGGCAATAGAGGCAAGGCCGCCGGCCATCAGAGAAACAAACTGCCAGAGCTTGGCGCCGGCAATAAACAACATGCCAATAGTGGTAACAAACATCACAATGACTGAGCCGAGATCGGGCTGAGTCAGCAACAGCACAGCCAGAAGAATCAACACCCCGAGCGGCTTAATAAAGCCTCGGATTTTCTCCTGCACCTCACCATGCCGTCGCACTAAATAACCTGAGATGAACAACAGTAATGAGAGTTTGGCACCCTCGGCAGGCTGTAGGTTGAAGAAGCCCAGCGGAATCCAACGGGCCGCGCCATTCACCGAGTGCCCGACAAACATCACCACAACCAGCAGACATATGGACAGCAACAACGAAGGCACACTGAGCTGCTCCCACTTCGACAGTGGAATGGTCATCGCAATGCAGGCTAAAAGCGTTGCGCCCAGAAGATAAACTGCCTGTCGGGTTGCGAAGTAAAAAGGCATATCAACAAGGCGCACAGCGACAGGTATCGATGCTGAACTGACCATTATCAGGCCAAAAAGCATTAACCCCAATGCCAGCCATACTAACTGTCTGTCATAAAGCACAGGCTGAGAAGGTTCAGTAAACCAGCTTGCCACCGGATTATATTTCAGCCTGCTAATCATCATAACGATACCTTTCTGCCGTCATTGAGCGCCTTTGCCACACAGCAGAAAGTGTCACCACGCTCCATGAAGTTTGCAAACTGATCAAGGCTGGCACATGCCGGTGACAGTAAGACCATATCACCCTGCACTGTTCGGGCATAAGCCTCGGACATCGCCTCATCCATGGTTACAGTAGTAATTGCATCATCGGATAGTTCAGCTAGCACAGTCCCATCTTTCCCGAAGCAATAGATTTGCGCATTCAAGGCGTTCAATGCTGGTTGTAAAGCAGAAAAATCAGCACCTTTACCGTCGCCGCCAAGAAGGAGGTGTAATCGGCCATTCAATGTCAAACCGTCAAGGGCAGCAAGCGTGCTCGCCAGATTGGTTGCTTTCGAGTCGTTAACCCAAAGCACACCATTTGCATTAAGCACTGTCTGGCATCGATGTGGTAGACCGCCATATTCTTTGATTGCTGAATACTGAGCCTGACGGGATATATTTGCAGCATCTGCGAGTGCCATCGCGGCGAGACAGTTTGCTACGTTATGACGACCAACAAGTGCAATATCTGACACTGCTAGCAAAGGTTTCTCATCAACACTTAACCATTCACCTTGTTCGGAAGACGTCAGTGAATACTTACCATGAGAAAAACCAAATGTAGCCTCGTCTGCTGAATTAACCGGCTGAGTCTGAGCATCATCATTGTTCCAAACGGCAAGACGACACTGATCAAAGATCCGTAATTTTGCCGCTTTATAGTCCTCCATACCCTCATATCGGTCCATATGATCCTCAGACAGATTAAGGAAAGCCGCAGCAGTCAAGTCGAGTGATGACGTCGTCTCAAGCTGAAAACTCGATAATTCTAAAATGTACAGTTCATGGTTATCGGCCAGCATGTCGAGCGCTGCATGGCCAATATTACCGCCGACACCGACATCAATACCGTCATGCTTTGCCATCTCGCCGACCAGACTGGTCACCGTACTTTTACCATTTGAGCCAGTAATGCCAATAACAGGCGCTGTCACTGAACGGGCAAAGAGTTCAATATCCCCAATAATCTCGATACCCTGTGCCGCTGCGCGTTGTAATTCTGGGGATGCCAATGCAATACCCGGGCTTGAAACAATCAAATCGGCGGAATGTAACCAATCGCTATTCCAGCCGCCTGAATGAAGCGCAACATCATCGGGTAACTGGTCGACACCCGGAGGATTTTGACGGGTATCAATCACTTTTATACAACTCACTTCATCAAGCCGTTGAAGGTGCCTGACGACGGAAAGCCCGGTCATACCGAGCCCAATCACAACAACTTGTTTTGTTGCTAAACCGTCTTTCATTTATCGAACCTTCAACGTCGCCAGCGCAACCAGTACCAGAATCAGAGATATAATCCAAAACCGGACTATCACTCTTGGTTCAGGCCAGCCTTTTAACTCGTAGTGATGATGAATAGGGGCCATACGGAAGATACGCTGACCACGAAGTTTATAAGAACCAACCTGCAAAATCACCGACAGCGTTTCCATGACAAACACACCGCCCATGATCACCAGTAACAATTCTTCACGCACCAACACCGCAATAGTGCCCAATGCACCACCCAGCGCCAGTGAACCCACATCACCCATGAAAACCTGTGCAGGATACGTGTTAAACCACAGAAAGCCGAGGCCAGCACCGACAATCGCGGTACACACTACCACCAGCTCACTGGCATGCTTGAGATAAGGGATATGAAGATATTCGGCAAAATTGACATTGCCAGTCGCCCAAGCGATGAAGGCAAACCCGCCTGCGACCATTACAGTTGGCATAATGGCAAGACCATCAAGGCCGTCGGTCAAATTAACGGCATTACTGGTACCCACAATCACAAAATATGTCAGCAAAATGTAGAACAAACCTAGCTGAGGCATTACATCTTTGAAAAATGGCACCACCAGTTGCGTTGCGGCCGTGTCCTTACCATGAGCATAGAGGGCAAACGCGACCACAAGTGCAATGGCTGACTGCCAGAAGTATTTCCAGCGAGCAATCAGGCCATCGCTGTTTTTACGGACAACTTTTCGATAATCATCAACGAAGCCTACGGCACCATAACCCAGTAATACTGTCATCACAGCCCAAACATAAGGGTTGGACAAATCAGACCAAAGCAGCACTGTGATAGTAATGGCAGCGAGGATCATGATCCCGCCCATCGTCGGTGTTCCGCGTTTACTGAAATGTGACTCAGGACCGTCATTACGGACAACCTGACCAATTTGCATCATTTGTAAACGCGCAATAAGTCGTGGCCCCATCCAGAGGGAAAGCAGCAGTGCTGTCAGCGCACTGACAATTGCACGAAACGTCAGGTAATCAAAGAGACGCAAAAAAGAGAGATACTGCTCGAACATCTGAGATAACCAGACAATCATTGCGCCGCCTCCTCTATCGCTTTTACAACCTCGGACATTTTCATTCCATTGGCACCTTTTACCAACACAGATACCTCGCCTTTATTTTTCATTAATTCCACTACATGCGCGATAAGCGCACCTTTATCGTCAAAATGCTTACCCTGACAACGTTCGCTAATCACTGCGCTCTCTGGTCCGTATGTCACTACTGTCTGGATAGAGGACTGACAGGTGTATTCTGCAACTTGTTTATGAACATCTTTGCTGTGTTCACCCATTTCAGCCATATCGGCAAGAATAATCACCTTGTCACCGTCAAAGCCCGCGAGCATATCTACAGCAGCTTTCATAGCCGCAAGGCTGGCGTTATAGCTATCATCAATCAGTCGCAAGCCAGCGCGGGGATAACTTATTGCTCCGCGTCCCTTTACCGGAGCTACCTGACTCAACCCGGTTACCACCTCTTTCAGACTTATACCCAGGCTCATAGCAGCGGCTGCAGCCATAAGCGCATTAGAAATATTGTGTCGACCGGGTAATGTCAGCTCAACAGTGCCAGAGCCCTCAGGGGTAATAAGCTCGAAACGGAAACATCCATTGTCGCGCGCAACAATATCATGGGCCTGCAGATCTGCGGATGAGTCAATGACTGAGGTTGTGAGCAAGCACTTACCTTTGAAGTAACTTTGCCAAGATTCTCCCCCGTGACTATCACAGTTAATAATCGCTGTATCATTTTCGGACAGGCCAGAAAAAATCTCACCCTTAGCGCGTGCGACGCCTTCAAGAGAGCCAAAACCTTCCAGATGTGCTGCGGCAAGATTTGTTACTAATGCAATATCTGGCATAACCAGTGAGGTAGTATATGCAATTTCGCCTTCATGGTTTGCCCCGAGCTCCATAACTGCATACTGATGGTCTGCTTCCAATCTCAGTAAAGTAAGAGGGACACCGATGTCGTTGTTAAAATTACCTTCGGTGTAAAGCGTTTTTCCTTTCGCTGAGAGAATACTGGCGAGCATCTCTTTTACTGTGGTTTTTCCGCAACTCCCAGTCAGGGCAACAGTTTTTGCACGGCTTTGGGATTTGACCCACGCACCAAGCTGCCCGAGGGCAAGGCGGGTATCGTCGACAACTAACTGAGGGATATCGATATCAAGGTGACGGGAAACGAGAAGCGCCGTTGCGCCTGCAGCCACTGCCTTGTCTGCAAAATCATGAGCATCGAACCTTTCTCCTTTGAGAGCGACAAAAAGTGCCTCTTCAGACAAAGTTCGGGTATCTGTCGATACCTGGCTAATGATACTGTCAGTTCCAGACAGATTTGCATCGAGAATATCGGCCAGCTTACTGAGTTTGACAGGAATCATTGGCCAGCCTCCAGTAAAGCCTGAGCCGTTTCCCGGTCAGAATAATGAATCTTGCCGGAGGCTAACACCTGATAGTCTTCGTGCCCCTTTCCTGCTACCAAAATGACGTCATCAGGACCAGCCTTCTCAAAAGCAAATGTCATCGCTTCTCGTCTGTCATGCAGAACGTTGGCGTTATCTGGTGCAGTCATCCCTGACAACATATCGTTAATGATTTGAACTGGAGATTCAGAGCGTGGGTTGTCATCTGTCAGAATAACGTGATCGGCCATCTGCTCGGCAATTTCTGCCATCATCGGGCGCTTACCCGTGTCACGATCTCCGCCGCAACCGCAGATACACCACAATTGCCCCTTGGTGTGACGACGAGAAGCATCAAGGGCTTTTTCCAGTGCATCAGGCGTATGTGCATAATCAACGACGATAAGAGGTAATTTTTCACGGCTAAAGACCTCCATCCGACCGCATACTGCAACAAGTTTGCCCGCCGCTATAAGTAAATCATCAAGCGGGTAACCCATCCCAAGAAGAGTCGCCAAACTCAGCAGTAAGTTTGAGACATTAAAAGGCCCCACAAGTGCAGCGTTAAATTTACCCGCTCCCCATTCTGAGTCGAACGCAACTTCGACACCATGAGGGCTGTACTGAGCATCCGTTAGCCAAAGCTTTTTTCCCTGATGCTGACTGACCGCTGCCTGACTATTACCAACTGCAATGGCCTCCGGCATATTTTTCAGCCACTGTTGCCCAACACTGTCATCCGCATTAATCACCGAGACCGGACAACCATAATGAGTGAAAAGCATTAACTTAGCTTCTGCATAGGCTTCCATGGTGCCGTGATACTCGAGATGATCCCGGCTTAAATTGGTAAAGACTGCCGCATCAAAATTAACAGCAGATACTCGCCCCTGTACTAAGCCATGCGAAGACACCTCCATAGCAACATGGGTAGCTTGCTGTTGATGAAAATCTGCCAAGTTTTTCTGAATGTCTAGCGCACTGCCAGTCGTGTTGGCGGCGGGTTTCAACGCATCCAGAAAGCCATTGCCCGCAGTACCCATCACAGCGCTCTTTTTACCCAGAAGGTTGAGCCATTGTGAAAGAAGCTGGCTGATGGTTGTTTTACCATTGGTTCCTGTTATGCCGACAACCCTGAGACGTGAACTGGGAGACTGATAAAAACGGGCTGCAATCTCAGAGAGACAAGATTTAAGATAAGGAAGAGTGATAACGGGAATACCGCTGTCGAATGCGCTGCTGGTATTGTCACCAGACTCACCGCCATCAGCAATCACGGCACACGCACCGGCTTTTATGGCATCGGCGATAAAACGTCGTCCATCCACGACATGGCCTTGAATGGCGATAAACACATCACCCGGCTTGAGCTCGCGATGATCGAGCGTTATCCCGGAAATGCTGACATCCGGTGCATCCGGATACCAAGGTGACAGTAATTCTTTAAAACTTGTATTCGGCATCAGCTTGCCTGTTCTACTTATCCATAATATGTGCCGTTTGCAAAGATGCATCCGGAGCAACGTTTAAAATTTGAAGCGCACTTTTCATCACTTCAGAAAATACTGGAGCAGCAACCTGACCACCGTAATATTTATCACCCTGTGGCTCATTGATGACGACCACCAGCGCAACTCTTGGGTGACTTATAGGGGCGATACCTGCGGTATACCCAATATATTCGTCGCTGTAGCCCCCAGACACCGCCACTTTTGCGGTTCCGGTTTTGGCACCAACACGATAACCATCAACTGCGGCCCGGTGAGCACTGCCTCCCTTTTCGGTAACGGATTCCAGCATATCCAATACCATCAATGCATTTTTCCGGGAAACCACTTGTTTACCCGGTACGACATCTTTCGTTTTGATAATAGATAAAGGCCGGTTAACCCCACCGCTTCCCAATGTGGAATAAGCCCTGACCAACTGAGCAGGTGTAATGGACAGCCCGTAACCAAAAGAGAGAGTTGCCCTTTCAAAATCAGACCAACGAGTGCGGGAAGGAAAAAGACCAGAAGACTCGCCAACCAAGTTAACGCCCGAGAAATCACCCAGACCAAAACTGCTATAGAGACCCAGTAACGCTTCTACTGGCATAGCAAGAGAAAGCTTACTAACTCCTATATTACTGGATTTCTTCAGGATCTTACGCAGTGTGGCTTTACCTACTTTTGACGTATCCCTGACTCTGGCACCACCAATTTGCATGATGCCTGTTGTGCCTGTGTTGATCACCGTGCTGCTGTCAGCGATACCATTTTCAAGCGCCGCAAGCACAACAAAAGGCTTAACGGTTGAGCCCGGTTCAAACACGTCAGTGATTGCCCGGTTTCTCATTTTGAAACTTTTTAGATCTTCACGGTTGTTGGGGTTGTAGGAGGGCGCATTGACCATAGCCAATACTTCACCGGTATTTACATCCACCATCACCAGACTGCCAGAACGCGCTCTATAATCCGCAACGGCCTGTTTGATTGCCCGGTATGATATAGCTTGCAGCCGCTGGTCAATACTCAGTTGAAGCGCATTGCCGTCCTGGCCTTCTTTGACTGCAATCGTTTCAACGACACGACCAAATCTGTCTTTCCTGACGGTTTTCTTACCCGGCTCGCTGCTCAGCCAATCGTCATAACCACTTTCAACGCCTTCCAAGCCATGACCGTCAATGCCCGTCACCCCGACCAAATGCGCACTCACCTCTCCCGTTGGATAAAAACGGCGAGATTCCATCTTCATTCCAATACCAGGTAGTTTTAGCTTTTTGATGTAAGCAGAGACAGCAGGGCCAACCTGACGTTGAAGATAAATGAAACGGCGTTTTTGATTGTCTGAAAGACGTTTAAGAAGCGTATTACGGTCAATCTCAAGTACGTCAGCCAAAGCGTGCCAGCGGGGCGTATCAGCAAGTCCACCCTGTTTGAATATTTGATAAGGATCCGCCCATACCGCCTGTACAGGTACACTGACTGCCAACGACTCTCCATGCCTGTCAGTGATCATTCCGCGGGCTGAGGGCAAAGCCTTAACCCGAACTGATCTCATATCTCCTTCCTGACGCAGAAAGTCGGGCTCAACGACCTGAATATAAGCAGCTCTTGCAATCAGCCCAACAAGCGCAGTGGCAATACAGGCACACACAAACACAAAGCGCCAGCGTATGAAAACCGGCACTTTCTTTTGATGTTTTCTGGGGCCTGCAGGCGACATGTTCTTTTTCAATGCTTACTCACCACCACTTCACTGCCAGAGCCCGGACGAACCATTTCCAGCTCACTACGCGCCTTCGACTCGACACGGCTGTGTTCTGATAAGGCATGCTCTTCCAGAATCAGGTTTCTCCACTCCACCTCAAGCCGCTCTTGCTCAACCAACAGATTGTCATGTTGCGCAATCGTCGCCCGGGTCATCTGCGTGACATACACAACAGCAAAGGCAGACATCAATACCAGAGCCAGCAGGATCAGAGGATATTTTCCTACCGACCCCAAGTCATAAGCTATCTGACGAACCAGCCCTGGCGATGATGTTGTCATTTAGTTACCCAGTTTCTCCGCCACCCTCAGCACTGAACTTCGGGAGCGAGTATTATCTGCAACTTCGTTATCTGACGGTTTTAGTGCTTTGCCCACTGGTTTCATACTCGCTGTGCCCATTGCTTTTATTTGGTCTTCAGTGAGCGGAACACCATGGGGAATGTCTGGGCCTTTACTCTGCTTGCGAATAAAGCGCTTCACCAGTCGATCTTCCAAAGAGTGGAAGCTAATCACAGACAAACGGCCGCCTGGAGCAAGAATGTCACTTGCCCCCTGCAACGCGGTTTCGATTTCTTCCAGCTCGCTGTTTATATAAATGCGAATAGCCTGAAAGCTGCGGGTTGCCGGGTGCTTCTTTTTTTCTTTGATTGGCGATGCGGCGGCAATTAGGTTAGCCAATTGCAAAGTTCGGGTGAGAGGCTCTTTTTCTTCATCTTCGCGATGCGCAACGATGGCGCGGGCAATACGCTTGGCGAAACGCTCTTCACCAAACACTTTTAAGACCCAAGCAATATCGTCGGCATCGGCAGTTTGGAGCCATTCAGCTGCACTGATTCCGCTGGTTGGATCCATTCGCATGTCCAAAGGACCATCGCGCAGAAAGCTGAACCCACGTTCTGGATCATCCAGCTGCGGGGACGACACGCCAAGGTCAAGTAAGACACCGTCAATTTTTCCAGCCAGCTCAAACTCGTCGGCATACTGCGCGAGTCCGGAAAAAGGGCCGTGAATAATGGTGAACCTATCATCGTTGATGGTTTTGGCCGTTTCAATGGCTTGGGGATCACGGTCAATACTATAGAGTCGTCCATTCTCCCCGAGACGGGCGAGTATTTGGCGGCTGTGGCCACCGCGACCAAATGTACCATGACGTAAATACCGTCGGGTTTAATCGCAAGACCATCAATCGATTCGTTCAGAAGAACGGAAACGTGAGAAAACTGTTCTGACATAATACGGTTCACCTATAGCGACAAGTCGCTGAGACGGTCATTTAATGAGTCCGTCGCTTGGGTCTGAAGTTGAATATCCTGATCAATCTGTTGCTGCCATTTTTCCTGTTGCCAAATCTCAAATTTATTGAGCTGTCCGACCAACATAGCTTTTGTGTCAAGCCGAGCGTAATCACGTAATGTTGGCGCTAACAGAAAGCGCCCCTGACTATCCATTTCACACTCAAAAGCATGTCCCAAAAGCAGTCGTTGCAAACGTCTCTCAACAGGATTCAAACTAGATAGCCGGGATAGCTTGGCCTCTATCCGTTCCCACTCTGGCAACGGATAAAGCAGCAGGCAGGGTAACTGGTGGTCGATGGTACAAACAAAAACGCCATCGCACTGATCCGCAAGCTCTTCGCGGTATCTTTTCGGCAATGACATACGGCCTTTTGAATCAAGTGAAATGGCGGTAACACCCCTCAACATATCACTTGTATCCCTCTTCCACCAAATTTACCCACTTTATTCCACTTCTCTCCACCCTCAAAGTGTATGTATCAGGTAAAAAGAAAGTCAAGCAAGCATCAATTGACCATCGCAACAAGTGGCAATATGTCTAGCTAATATCAAGGAGATATTGCCCAATATATTTGCCAAATGTTCCAGGATAAGAAAACTAACTGGGCCATGCGGTTGTTATTTCAACATATTGCATCGAATAACTTCGCCCGACCACAAAGAAAGAAGGCGAGCTAAAAATTAGCTCGCCTTCTCTCGATATGTGTTGAGTCGGCCTGTAAGCCGGGTTCTGTACCGTTTAAAAAACGGTGGTAGCCATTCGTCTAGGCCTGCAATCGCTCGCAGGCTCAAGCAACCTACCCGTCCCCAACGCGGACCACGCCAATAGGGACCTATTTGGTCTTGCTCCGGGTGGAGTTTACCATGCCACGAACTGTTGCCAGTCGCGCGGTGCGCTCTTACCGCACCCTTTCACCCTTACCTGTTCTATCCCAAAGAGACAGCCATCGGCGGTTTACTCTCTGCTGCACTGGTCGTGGGCTTTCGCCCCCCAGGCGTTACCTGGCACCCTGTCCTGTGGAGCCCGGACTTTCCTCCCCTTTGTCAGTCTCCCAAAGGACATCAACAAAGCAGCGACTACCCGGCCAACTCAGGCGGCGGATTATATAGAAGTTACCAGATGAGATCCAGCACGACTTTCCCTGAAACAAAACTACAAAGAAATTGAGTTTGACCATACCGAAGATAATGAGGCTAAACTCTCCGGACAGATATGAACGAAAGGGAGTTTTTACAGGTTTTCCAGACCCCACTTATAGAGCGCATTCTTTTTAACCTGATACAACTCGGCGGTCAGTGCAGCGGCTTTTTTTAACGGAAGCTCGGCGGCCAATAAAGACAGTGCGCGGGTAGACTCAGGCGGTAAATCAGACTTTTCCGCTCTGTGTCCCGCAACAAGAAGCACCATTTCCCCCCGAATGCGGTTGGTATCCTCTTCCAGCCAAGGGATCAATTCACCGAGCGGTGCACCATGAATCGTTTCATATGTTTTAGTCAGCTCACGCGCGAGTACGACTTTTCGGTCGTCTCCCAAAACATGCTTCATATCAGCTAATGCATCCAGGATCCGGTGAGGTGACTCATAGAAGATCATGGTACGAGGATCTGACGCAAGTTCAGTAAATTTATCCTGACGTCCCTTACTTTTCGGTGGCAAAAACCCCTCAAAACTAAAGCGATCGGAGGGAAGTCCTGATGCACTCAACGCAGTGATAATGGCACATGCTCCCGGTAAAGGAACAACACGAACACCAGCGGCACGACAACGATGAACAAGGTGATAACCCGGGTCTGATATAAGGGGCGTACCTGCATCTGAGACCAGAGCAATAGACTCCCCACCTTGTAAGCGCTGGATCAGAGTGTCCGCTTTTTGTTGTTCATTGTGATCATGTAAAGCGTAAGTGCGCGTTGCAATACCAAAGTGCGATAACAGCTTTCCAGTATGGCGGGTATCCTCCGCAGCAATCAGATCGACATGAGACAGAACAGAGAGTGCGCGCTGGGAAATATCACCGAGATTACCAATCGGTGTAGGCACTATATATAAAGTTGAGACGTCAACCACGGTCGAAGTTTGATCAGTCATTTGTTTCGGAACCTTTGGGCGATTAAGATAGAGGGTAATTTCTCACAGTCTGTAGATGCTCATGCGTAAATTAACCAATAAGTGCAAAAGTGTATCACGAGTTATCATCTCAATCGCACTAGCAGTTATGCTTGCTGCCTGCGCTACGGCGCCCAAAAAGGAAGAGGTCGCCAAGTACGATATTACGGTCCCCGCCACAGAGACCTCGACGACTTACTTATTAATGGCAGAAAAAGCCGAGTTGAGTAATCGAACTGATCTGCATTTATTAGCATTAAAGGCATTAATCAGTGAAGGCCAATATGGGCAGGCTGAACAGATCGCGGAAAAGCTAGCCTCATCATTACTGACGCCACTGCAACGATCTGAGCTTCTGCTAAATCAGGCTGAGCTGGCCATTGCAGGGGATAAATTGGCCGTTGCACTTAACAAACTTAATTTTAATCCAGCATGGCAACTTCCATCCAATCAGTATCTTCGCTTCCACCTCATCAAGGCAAAAATTTATGAGTTACTGGAGCAAAATACCGACGTAGTTGTGTCTTTAGTTGAAGCCTCCTCATATATGACGATCTATGAGCAACAGTCTGTATGGGAGAGAGTTTGGCGTCTATTGGCTCCTATGCCACCCTTTGAGAGTGCAAAACTGGCAAAAAGCACAAATCCTGTTTTAGCGGGCTGGATTGAGGTATTGGATTTACTCCGACTCAACAGTGGTGATCCAGACAAACAACAACAAGCTCTGATTGATTGGGGGCTGCAAAACCCTACCCACCCAGCAGTGAGTTTTCTGACCAATAGCCCATCTCTGATGGCGGACCTTGAACCTTACAGCCCACGTCACATTGCGCTGTTACTTCCATTGAGTGATAAATACGCGCAACAGGGGCAGGCACTTCGTGATGGCTTTATTCAATCAATGCTCGACAGTGAAGCCACACCCGGCGTTGAGCCGCCGAAGGTCAGCTTCTACGACACCAATGCGTTGAGTATGGTTGATATTCACAAGGCGCTGGCGAAGGACAACATTGACTTCGTTATTGGTCCTTTGCAGAAAGACAAAATTGCTCAGTACTTAGATACAGCGACGCAACGTATTCCAATGCTGGCAATGAATGTACCGCCATCGTCAGACAAGGCAAAAGGCGGAAATATCTGTTACTTCGATCTTTCTCACGAGCAAGAGGCTGCGCAGGCTGCGCGCTATATCTTCAGTAAAAAGTATCAGTACCCACTCGTTCTGGCACAGGATTCCAGCTATGGAAAAAGAGTCAGTAGTGCCTTTGCCAAACAATGGGCATCCGAGACGGGAAGACCTGCCCAAGTGGAGTACTTCTCAGATCAGGCGACCATGCAGCGCCGTATCCAGACTATTTTCGGCCTGTTTGATAGCCAGAACCGCATTGAGCAGATGAGACAAATACTGAGCCTTGATCTCGAAACCGAGCAGCGCAGTCGCAGAGATGTGGATGCGGTATATCTGGTCGCCAGTGCTCGCCAGTTAATGTCGCTCAAGCCTTTCATTGATATCGCTATTAATCCGGATGTCATGCCTCCAAAACTGTTTGCAAGTTCAAAAAGCAACGGTACTGTCAGTGGTATAGGACAGATCAGTGAAAACGGCGAAGTGAAAGGAGTGTCGTTCAGTGACGTACCGCTTATCATCGACCAAAATAACCCGGCAGCCGTGCGCTTCCATCAACTTTGGCCCAGCCAGAAAAATACCTCGACCCGCCTCTATGCCATCGGCATGGATGCCTACCAGTTGATTCAAGCTTTACCTCGTATGCAGGCGTCTTCTGATTTCAGACTTCAGGGTCAATCAGGTGAGCTGTCTATGACAGACGGGTGCATTGTTAATCGGTCTTTGAGCTGGGCGAAATTTGGGGATCAAGGCATTGTTGCCGTGGAGTAAGAAACAAACCGGCGACTATTATGAGCAACAGGCCTGCAGGCACCTAACGAGCTGTGGGCTTAAAGTGTTAGAGAAAAATGCCCGATTCAGGTACGGCGAGATAGATCTCATCATGATGGATGGCAATTGCATCGTCTTTGTTGAAGTAAAGTTCCGAAAAAGAAATAATTACGGAGTTGCTGCAGGCGCGATTAGCCGTAAAAAAAGAGAAAGGCTTTACGCCGCAGCTGAGATCTGGCTTGGAAAGCAGGGTAGAAACAGTATTCATACAGAATTCAGATTTGATGCCATCACATTTGATGGAGATGTTAATTCAATCAACTGGATAAAGAATTTCGCAATTGAAGGGTTTTAAATGCTAGAAAGCATCAAAGAGAGCTTCACAGAGAGTATTCAGACACAGATTGCCGCCGCAGAAGCGTTGCCGGAACAGATATCCAAAGCCGCTCAGGTTATGGTGCAATGCTTGCTTAACGGTAACAAAATCCTCTGTTGTGGAAATGGCGGCTCGGCAGCGAATGCCCAGCACTTTGCTTCATGCTTACTGAATCGCTTTGAAACCGAGCGTCCAAGCTTGCCAGCACTTGCTCTGACCGCAGACACTGTCACCTTGACTGCAGTTGCCAATGATTACCACCACGATGAGGTTTTTTCAAAGCAGGTACGTGCCTACGGCCAAACTGGCGATGTTTTGCTCGCGTTCTCTACCAGTGGCAACAGCAAAGATATCATCAAAGCGATGGAAGCTGCCGTGACCCGTGATATGACTATCGTCGCGCTCACGGGTAAAGATGGCGGAGAAATGGCTGGGCTGTTGGGAGAACAGGATGTTGAGATCAGAATCCCTTCGCAGCGCACGGCCAGAATCCAAGAGGTGCATCTCATCACACTCCACACACTTTGCGACCTGATTGATCAGGTGCTGTTCCCCCAACACGGAGAGTATTGATGCGACTTCATCTGGTCTTTCTGATTGTTCTTGCAACGTTATCAGGCTGTTCAGCTATCTATACCAAAGACACTCGCTCATCATCCATCGAATGGAATGACAGTAAAGTCGTTATTGGCATCGCAGGTATCGTCAACAAGGCACCTTTCAAGGGGCAGATCAGGGCAAATGCCGTGTCGTATGAAGGTAATGTGCTTATCGTTGGTCAGGCTGTTAATGATGAAATCAGGCAACAGTTCATTGCCAAAGTTAAGAAACTCAATAACGTTGGACAGGTATTCGATAAATTGCGTGTCAGGCCACTTCTAACACTGCAGGAAATTAGTAAAGACACTTGGATAACGACTAAGGTTAAGTCTTCATTGATTGCTAGTAAGAAGCTGAACGATATTTATATTCAGGTACTGACTGAGGATGGAGAGGTATTCTTAATGGGATATGTTTCTAATCAACAGGCTGACATGGCAACTGAAATTGCGAGGAATATTTCCGGGGTTAAGCGGGTTATCAAAGGCTTTAACTATGTTGAAGACAGTGCAACCAGTGAAGATTGACCGACAGACAATAGTGCTGAATGATCTGTTGTAGCGTTGAAAAGCCACAGAATCATAGCGCTTTCCGTTATGAGATATTTCAATCTGCTAAATTTTTTGGATATTTTCGTTGCTAAAAACTCAGACTTCTATCCGAGAGGAATGACACGGTCGCGCGAATCTACTCGTAACCAAAGACAAAAAACGCAGCATAAGCTGCGTTTTTCCATTGAGCTGACGGAAACTAGCTGGCAGTTACTTAACTACTGTCAGCGTCGGTCTGCCTTTAGACTTTTTAGGCGCTTCCGGGTCAGGGGCAGTATCTGTTGCATCCTGTTCACTGTCGTCTTCTACTTTGACAGCATCAACAGCTTCCATAGTAGGCTCTTCTTCAACAACATCGTAACCTTCAACGGGTTCTTCAACTACGTGCTCTGCTGAAGCTGCTTCATAAGCCTCTTCTGGCTCGAACATAGTCCCTGCTCCATTTTCTCTCGCATAAATGGCGAGTACGGCGGAGAGAGGAACCTGAACCTCCATAGGACGGCCACCAAAGCGCGCGCTGAAAACGACATGATCGTTGCCGAGAGATAAGTTGCCCACAGCTCTCGGCGCAATGTTTAGAACGATTTGTCCATCCTGAACATATTCGAGCGGCACAATAACGTCGTCCTGCTCGGCATCAACAACCAGATGAGGGGTCAGATCATTATCCAGAATCCAGTCGTAGAAGGCTCTAAGCATATAGGGCCGACGGGGAGTCAGGGATATGTCGCTCATATTATTGTCCTGCAAGACGCATTTCGCGCTCAGCTTCTGTAAGTGAAGCAAGGAATGAGTCACGTTCAAAAACGCGTGCCATATATGCTTTCACTTCTTTCGAACCCGGACCGCTAAGTTCAATACCCATTACAGGTAAACGCCATAGCAGCGGAGCCAGATAACAATCCACTAGGCTGAATTCTTCGTTCATAAAGAATGGATATTCAGCGAATACAGGTGCCAGTGCCAGCAGTTCTTCGCGCAGTTGGTGACGAGCACGCTCTGCTTCTTCTGCATTGCCTTTTTCGATTTTTTCAGCCAGCGAATACCAGTTTTTCTCAATGCGGAACATCATTAGACGGCTGTTACCGCGGGCAACAGGATAAACAGGCATCAAAGGTGGGTGAGGAAAACGCTCATCCAAGTATTCCATGATGATGTTAGCGTTGTACAGAGCCAGCTCGCGATCAACAAGGGTCGGTACTGAATTGTACGGGTTTAGATCAAGCAAATCCTCTGGCAGGTTGTTTGGATCAACCAGTTCGATCTCAAAGGTTACGCCTTTCTCAGCGAGAACTATACGCACCTGATGGCTATACATGTCTGATGCGTCAGAGTACAACGTCATCACCGAGCGTTTATTGGCAGCAACAGCCATTAACCCCTCCAGAATGTTTCATTTACAGAAAGTAAAGGGGGCACTTGCCCCCATTTGATTTAGGATCAGTAACTCACTAGGGTAACCGATCAATGTACATCACGCCAATACTCTTTCTTCAGCAAAATTGACAAGATCATAAAAATAACGAGAAACCCCATTACCCAATAACCTAGACTCTGACGCTCAAGTTTCATTGGCTCTCCAGAGTATTCGAGGAAGTTCACAAGATCACGAACTGCATTGTCGTACTCATCGGGGCTCAGTTCACCATTGCCCAAAGATTCAATTCCTTGAAACTCCTCAACCATCTCGCCATCAAGTAATACTTTTTTGTATGTTTTAACTGGCGTTCCCTGAAGCTCCTCAAGCACGTGTGGCATGCCTACACTGGGGAAAACGGTATTATTAACCCCGAATGGACGGGATTCGTCAGCGTAGAAAGAACGAAGATAGGTATATACCCAGTCAGTTCCCCGAACACGCGCGACCAGTGTTAGGTCAGGCGCTGGAGCCCCAAAATACGTAGCTGCATCCGAAGTAGAAATCGCATTTTTCATCAGATCGCCTATTTTAGCATCCGGATCAAACATGAGATGCTCCATCATCAGATTCTTGGGGATGCCTAAGTCTTCTGCAACTCGCTCATAGCGCTGATATTGCGTTGCATGGCAGCCAAAACAGTAATTCATAAACAGTCTGGCGCCATTTTGTAGCGAACCTTTGTCCGTTAAATCATTGTTTGCGCTGTCGAGCGGAACACTTGAACCTGCAGCCAAAACCATAGTTGGCAACAGGGCGAATAACATTACAATCCATTTCTTCATTTGTAACTCACCCTCTCCGGCAGCGGTCTCGTTGCTTCGTTCTTGCTGTACACAAATAAGAGAACAAAGAACATGAAGTACCCAAAGCTGAAGATCTGCGCCATCAGCGTGTAGGTTGGCGTCGCAGGCAATGCACCAAGAATGCCCAGACCAATAAAGCACACAATGAACTGTGCAATATTTGCAAGATGCCAACCACTGCGGTAACGGTAAGATCGTACTTTACAACGGTCTAACCAGGGCAGCAGGAAGAGAACGACAATGGATGCCCCCATAGCTATAACACCAAGCAGCTTGTCCGGGACAGCGCGCAAAATCGCGTAGAAGGGAGTGAAGTACCAAACTGGAGCGATATGTTCTGGCGTTTTGAGCGGATTCGCAGCCTCAAAATTAGGCGGTTCTAGGAAATATCCGCCCATTTCAGGGTTAAAGAAGAGAACATAACTAAATAGCAGGCCAAAACCAGAAATTCCGATGAGGTCTTTGACCGTGCCATAAGGGTGGAAAGGAATCGAATCGATAATGTCATATTTTTTGGTGTAGTACTCGTGAAACGGAAAACGAGTTTTGTATCCCTCTCCCTTCGAGCCTTTAGGGAGCTTCGTCTCTATACCGTCAGGGTTGTTAGACCCCACTTCATGCAGAGCAAGCACGTGCAATACGACCAGTAATAAGAGCACTATCGGCAGGGCAATAACGTGAAGAGCAAAGAAACGATTCAGAGTCGCGCCTGAGATAACATAGTCACCACGAATCCAAAGCGTTAAATCATCACCAATGACAGGGATCGCACCGAATAATGAAATGATAACCTGCGCGCCCCAATATGACATTTGCCCCCATGGCAGAAGGTAGCCCATAAAAGCTTCAGCCATCAGCACCAAAAAGATCAACATACCGAATACCCACAATAATTCGCGTGGTTTCTGATATGACCCGTAGATCAAGGCACGGAACATGTGGAGATAGACGACGACAAAAAACGCGGATGCACCCGTTGAGTGCATGTATCTGAGTAACCAGCCGTACTCAACATCCCTCATGATGTATTCAATGGACGCAAACGCTCCATCTGCTGAGGGGTTGTAGTTCATTGTTAACCATATACCTGTAAGTATCTGATTAACCAAAACCAACATTGCCAGTGAACCGAAAAGGTACCAAAAGTTAAAGTTTTTCGGCATCGGATATTCGGACAAATGCTTTTTATATGCATTCATCGATGGAAGACGTTTCTCAAACCAATTAGCAATACTTTCCATTATGCCACCCCATCGTCAGCGCCCACCAATATGCGGGTCTCACTCAAGTATGTGTAGGGAGGAACGAACAGGTTGAGCGGAGCAGGAACACTCTGAAACACACGACCTGCCATATCGAATTTGGAGCCATGACAAGGGCAAAAAAAACCTGAGGCCACACCGTTTACTTGTTCGCTAAAAGTGTCTGGAAGATAGGTAGGCGAACAGCCAAGGTGGGTGCAAATGCCAACAGCAACAAAAATCTCTGGTTTTACAGATCGATAACTGTTGGAGGCGTAACTGGGTTGCTGAGGTTCTTCGGATGAGGGATCGCGTAGCTGAGAGTCAAGTGAGGGTAATTGATCAAGTATCGCCTGACTTCGTCTTACAACCCAAACAGGTTTACCACGCCACTCGACGCGAACCATCTGTCCTTGTTCTAGTTTGCTTATATCGACTTCAACTGGAGCTCCGGCAGCTTTGGCTTTTGCGCTCGGATTCCATGACTTTATAAAAGGCACAGCGACGGCAATCGCCCCCACGCCACCTACGACTGATGTCGTGGCGGTAAGGAAACGGCGTCGGCTGGAGTTTACTGGCACATTGCTCATCCAACATTCTCCCATGTGCTCCCGCACGGATTTGTATTTATGTCCCTATGCGTCCCTGGAGCTTGTGGCTTAGAAAGGGTAATGCGACCGATTTTTTACGTTATATGGCATCGAAAGTACGCATTCCCATCGCTTGAATCATAAATAAAACCCTACTTTTTGACAAGGTAAAGCTACTTTTTTGTAACAAATGTGATGTCAGCACAGATTAAGTGTTTAAAAGGGACAAACCGCCGCTTTTACTGGGAATTTTGCAAGTATAGAACAACGAAAGCGGGATATTGAGGGGCTATGACAAGGCGCGGTTGTTAAAGGAATGTATAAAAAAAGCCTGACATTGAAGCCAGGCTTTTTCGAATCCAAATTCCGGGACAAAGCCCGAAGCGAAATTAACGCTTAGAGAATTGTGGACGACGACGTGCTTTACGCAGACCAACTTTCTTACGTTCAACGCGACGTGCGTCACGAGTAACGAAGCCAGCGGCGCGCAGAGTAGGACGTAAGCTCTCATCGTACTCCATCAGAGCGCGAGTGATACCGTGACGGATCGCGCCAGCTTGACCAGAGATACCACCACCAGCAACGGTGATGTACAGGTCCAGCTTCTCAGTCATTTCTACCAGCTCAAGTGGCTGACGAACAACCATGCGAGCAGTTTCACGACCGAAGTACTCGTCCAGAGAACGTTGGTTGATTACGATGTTACCGCTACCCGGCTTGATGAATACGCGAGCTGCGGAGCTTTTGCGGCGACCAGTGCCGTAGTATTGTTCTGCCATTGCTATATCCCCTTAGATGTCTAGTACTTTCGGTTGTTGAGCCGTGTGCTTGTGCTCAGCGCCCGCGTAAACTTTCAGTTTACGGAACATGGCACGACCTAGAGGACCGCGTGGCAGCATGCCTTTAACAGCAAGCTCGATAACCATCTCTGGCTTCTTAGCGATCAGCTTGTCGAAGCTGATTGACTTGATGCCACCAATGTAGCCAGTGTGGCTGTAGTACATCTTGTCAGTAGTTTTCGCACCAGTAACAGTTACTTTTTCTGCGTTGATAACTACGATGTAGTCACCAGTGTCAACGTGCGGAGTGTACTCCGGCTTATGCTTACCACGTAGACGTGATGCAATCTCAGTTGCGATACGACCCAGAGTTTTGCCTTCTGCGTCTACAACATACCAGTCGCGTTTTACGGTTTCTGGTTTAGCAACGAAAGTTTTCATGCTAATAAATACCCGATTCTAAAATAAATTTCACTTAAGGAGCCAGTGGCTCCCACTGTTAAGAGTCCATTCAACACCCCTTCGAGTGGTGGTACCCTCGGCCGTAGCCTTTCAACAGTAACGGTGGGTCGGCGGATTATAGGGTACGCTGGGGAAAAAATCACCTTTTTTCACCAAAAATACACGCTTTTTTGTCTCGCCATCTTGAAAGCATGACTAATCATCTTTTTGTCACGTTAGGGGAGATGTTCTAATGCCAGATAATCATGGCTTTGCATTTCATTCAGTCTTGATAGACAACGCTTAAACTCAAATGACAACCTGCCACCTGAGTACAGTTTTTCTGCAGGAACAGCAGCTGAAATGATAAGTTTGACATTGCGTTCATAAAACTCGTCCACCATAGCAATAAAGCGCCGTGTTGCATCATCGTTCTCCACGCCCATTTGCGGGACCTCAGACAACAATACCGTATGATAAAGGCGAGCAATTTCAATGTAGTCGGCTTGTGATCTCGGGCTGTCGCAGAGCGCATCAAAGGAAAAATGCACTACGCCCTCCGCGACACGTCGGACATCAATTTGGCGGTTGTTAATGCAAATATGACTATTAAGACGAAGAGGTTCAGTGGCTAACTGGCTAAAATATTGCGCCAAATTCTGTTCCGCTTTTTCATCTAACGGCGAGTGATAAATTTCTGCCTGCTCTAAGGTTCTTAGTCGATAATCTGTGCCCGAATCGACATTCACAATCTCGCAGTTCTTATTGATAAGCGCGATTGCAGGTAAGAAGCGTGCTCGCTGCAAACCATTGCGGTAGAGCTCATCAGGTATGATATTCGATGTAGCAACCAGACATATTCCTCTGGCGAACAATGCCTCAAGCAAGGTTCCCAAAATCATGGCATCAGTGATATCAGAAACAAAAAACTCGTCAAAACACAAAATCTTTGTTTCATGCGCGAGTTTGTCTGCCACCTTCTCAAGCGGATCACTTTCGCCGTCAAGTAATCTGAGTTCTTGATGAATGCGGTGCATGAAGCGATGGAAATGCATTCGCATTTTGTTCTCAAAAGGCAGTGACTCGTAGAAAAGATCGACTAAATAGGTTTTACCTCGCCCGACCCCTCCCCAAAAATAAAGTCCTAACTCAGGTTCTTTTGAGGAGTGCCTTTTTTTCTGACTGGTGAATGGCCATCGGAAGATGCTTTTTTTGCTCTCGGTTTCTGTTTCTTTGATCAGTCGATGATACAAATCATCTAACTTTTCTACTGCCATTTGCTGTGCAGGATCGTGGTAAAAATCAGGTTTCTCCAGATCTTTTCGGTAAAACTCAATTGGCGTCATGACGAAACAAAACCTCGTTTTCAACTTAAATCAGGCAATTACTGCCTAAGCTCCATGTCCGAATCAATAGTACCACGGGGTTATTTTGCCATGTATAGTAAAAGGGTAAGTGAAAACATTTTATACCTCTGAAACATCTCGATGAGCAGAATGATCGCTTCATCAAAGGTGTTGAGTAAAACACATCATTTTTTAACGTTGACGAACAAGGAGCAGTTATGACATTGATCAACGCGTTGGTTTTTTTGATCATTGGCATTGTTATTGGTTTTTTCCTGTCGCGTCTGACATCAGGAAATCCTTCCCAGCAAAAAGAACTAAAGAAGGATCTTGAAAAGTCGCGCTACGAGCTCGCGCAATATCGTCAGGATCTTGTCGATCACTTTTCTCACAGCGCCGAGTTGCTTGATAACATTTCAAAAGACTACAGCAAGCTGTATAAGCATATGGCAAATGTCTCCTCCGAGATGGTTCCCGACTTACCTCCTCAAGACAACCCATTCACCAAAAAGATTTCGAAAATTGCTGATGTTTCAGATAAGGAAAAAGAACATCAGGAGCCGCCACGTGACTATTCTGAGGGCTCAAGTGGCTTACTCAGAGAAGCACAAGGCGAAAATAAGGCTGGTTAATAATCGGACTCTGTCTCAGGCATTGAACTTTTTTACATTGGCCCCACTCTTATAGTTGTCTGTAAACGGGAGTGAATTTATGAAGAAAAAGTCTCTAATTGCACTGAGCAGCCTTTCTCTGCTTGTAGGTTCGGCCTTCCTAGCATTACCTGCATCTGCTGCTCTGCCTACTGTTGTATCCGGGCAGGCAATGCCGAGTCTGGCACCCATGCTAGAAAAGGTCAGCCCGGGTGTCGTCAGTATTGATGTGGAAGGAAGCCACGTTTCTAAACAGCGTTTACCTGAAGGGTTTCGATTCTTCTTTGGCCCTGATTTCCCATCAGAGCAGGTTCAGGAAAGGCCATTTCGTGGGCTGGGTTCGGGTGTGATCATCGATGCTAAAAAAGGGTATGTGATCACTAACCATCACGTTATCGATGGTGCAAAAAAAATCACTGTACAACTTAGCGATGGGCGGGCGCTCAACGCAGAACTCATTGGCAGCGACCAGTACTCAGATATTGCGCTTCTCAAACTAGAGGAAGCTAAAGATCTGACAGCGGTGCAAGTGGCTGATTCTGACGATTTACGAGTCGGCGATTTCGCTATTGCTATCGGTAATCCATTTGGCTTGGGTCAAACGGTTACATCAGGCATTATTTCGGCATTGGGCCGCAGTAATCTCAATTTAGAAAACTTCGAGAACTTTATTCAGACCGATGCGGCTATCAATAGCGGAAACTCAGGTGGTGCCTTGGTCAACCTCAACGGTGAGCTGATTGGCATTAACACTGCTATCCTAGGCCCAAATGGGGGCAACATTGGTATCGGTTTTGCTATTCCCGCGAATATGGCCAAGAACATTGTCGATCAAATTATTGAGTATGGGCAGGTTAGACGCGGTCGTCTGGGTGTCCATGGACAAGAACTCACGTCTGAACTCGCTGAAGACTTTGGCTATGAAACCAACCACGGCGCTTTCGTCAGCAAAGTTGATAAAGATTCAGCAGCTGACAAAGCAGGTGTCGAAGCGGGTGATATCATCGTCTCTGTCAATGGTAAGAAGATTCGAAGCTTTGGTGAGCTCAGAGCCAAGATTGGCTCGCTTGGTGCGGGTAAACGCGTTGAACTGGGCCTCATACGTAATGGTCGAGAAAAGAATGTGACTGCCGTGCTTAATGACATTGGACAAACCGCAAAAGCCGAAACACTCCACGAGGGTTTACAAGGCGCAGCTCTTGAAAACTACAACGCCGAAGGGCAGGTTGGTGTGTTAGTGGCAGATGTCACCAAAGGCTCACTCGCCGCAGCAAGTGGACTGAAGAAAGGTGATGTGATCATTGGTGTGGGAAGAAAAACCATCAGAAACCTTGGAGACCTTCGCAAGCAACTCGACGGTAAACAGGGCACCTTACCTCTCAATATTCTTCGCGGTTCTTATTCAATGTACTTGATGATTCGATAAGTATCACAATGTGACCTCGATATTTTAAAGGCCCGAATTATCGGGCCTTTTTCGCGTCTACTCAAGTTCAGGTTTCGATGATATCCTCTGTATGTATTTCACACATTTGGGAAAATAGTATTCATGTTGGCATTTCTGGCACGCTCTGTAATTCTGGGAACACTGGCGGCAGTCTTGCTACTCTTCTTCTTTCCTTCTTTGCAATTAAAGCCCGTTACCGACATCCTGACGATAAAACCAACATCATCAGACAAGCCGTTATTGTCATATAACGAGGCATTTCGCAGAGCCTCACCGGCTGTCGTAAATATCTACAGCAAACGGTATAACGCCGACAGACGCAAAGTTGATTTGGTTGACGCAGCATCTGGCGTCATCATGAGTGACAAAGGATTCATCCTCACTAACTACCATGTCATTGTACAGGCAGAGGAAATTACGGTTGCACTGCAAGATGGCCGGATAACAACAGCTCAACTTATTGGCAAAGATGAGAAGATGGATTTAGCTGTTTTACGCATTGAAATTGATGATCTTCCCGTTATTCCATTGGACCTCAGTTACGAGCCGAAAGTGGGCGACGTGGTACTGGCAATTGGCAATCCTTACAATCTGGGGCAAACCAGCACCTACGGCATTATTTCTGCTACGGGACGCTCTGGAGTCAGTATTCTCGGCAGTCCTCAGGATTTATTGCAAACCGATGCCGCGATTAACCGGGGCAACTCAGGTGGTGCGCTGATCAATAGCCGCGGCGATTTTGTCGGCATTAATACCGCTTCACTCCAACAGGCAAAAGATTATGAAACGCAGGGGATCTCATTTGCTATTCCCTACCCGATTGCCATCAAGATTATGAATAAACTTGTCGCGGACGGACGAGTGATCAGAGGCTACATTGGGATCAGTGGGCAGGCGATCTCAGCACTGACGGCGCGTTTACTCAACATTGAACCACTGTCAGGCGTTGTCATAAACAGTGTCGCAAAAGGCGGCCCTGCAGATCTTGCGGGGATCTTGCCCGGCGATCTACTTATTGAAATCAATCAAACACCACTCAACAATAAGTTGAATACTGGTTTCGATATCGTTGCTGACTTGCGCCCTGGAACCAAAACAACGATGAAGATCATCCGTAGGGGTGAAACGTTGGTGCTTCCAATCGTGATAGGTGAAGATAAGTAACCTGCTTATATCGAAAGATTTGTCAGCAAGATATAAAGAATCACAGTGTTAGTCGATAGAGCCCGTAATAAGAAAAAACCACCTTTCGGTGGTTTTTTTTAGTCTCGAATACGCTCGATGTTGACGCCGAGCGGTCGTAACTTATCTTCTATACGGTCATAACCGCGATCGATATGATAAATCCTGTCTACCACTGTCGTGCCCTTGGCAATCGCACCCGCGATAACCAGACTGGCTGACGCACGTAAATCGGTCGCCATCACTTGCGCACCACTTAAACCATCACAATCACCGCATATCACTGTATTCCCCTCAATTTCAGCATGGGCTCCCATACGCTGTAACTCAGGAATATGCATGAAGCGGTTTTCAAAAATGGTTTCAGTGATAACGCCGGTGCCTTTCGCCATCAAATTAAGGAGGGAAAATTGCGCCTGCATATCTGTCGGGAAGCCGGGATGAGGAGCAGTGCGGATATTTACCGCTTTCAAGTGCCTGTCGGTCATATCGAGTGATATCCAGTCATCACCTGTCTCAACCGCGGCACCAGCTTCTTCAAGCTTCGCCAATACTGATTCCAATAATCTGGCTGATGTATTTCGGCAGATGATCTTGCCGCCTGAAACAGCTGCTGCGACTAAAAATGTCCCTGTTTCAATGCGGTCAGCAACCACTTTGTGGTATCCACCACCGAGACGTTCAACCCCCTCGATAGTAATACTGTCGGAGCCTGCACCTGAAATCTTTGCACCAAGTGTATTCAGGAAAGCCGCACAATCTTCAATTTCAGGTTCACGCGCCGCATTCTCAATGACGGTCGTGCCCTCAGCAAGTGTGGCTGCTGCCATAATAGTCACCGTGGCACCCACGCTGACCTTATCCATGACAATATGCGCCCCTTTCAGGCGGCCACGAACACTGGCTTTCACATAACCTTCTTCTAGGGTTATCTTCGCCCCCAGTTGCTCAAGGCCGTGAATATGGAGGTCGACAGGCCGTGCACCAATTGCACAGCCTCCCGGCAACGATACCTGACCTTCACCGAAACGCGCAACCAAAGGCCCGAGAGCCCATATAGAGGCCCGCATCGTTTTGACCAGGTCATAAGGCGCACAGAAGTTATCAACGCCACTCGCATCAACATACACAGAGCCATTACGTGACACTTTAGCCCCCAAGCGAGATAGCAACTCCATAGTGGTATCGATATCTCGGAGCTTGGGAACGTTAGCCACTTCAACTGGCTCTTCAGCAAGAAGCGCGGCAAAAAGGATGGGGAGAGCGGCATTTTTTGCACCAGATATGGCAACCTCGCCCTGAATAGGACCACCACCCTCTACTCTGAATTTTTGCATGAAACCCTCTTACAACGGTTGCATTAGCTTTTTATCACGAGCCCACTCAGCTGGCGTCATGGCTTTGATACTGAGCGCATGAATCGCATTGCTTCGAATATGTTCCATCAGTGGTGCGTAGATGGTCTGCTGCTTTTTAACACGCGACATATTTTCAAACATCTCACCGACGGCAATCACTTCAAAGTGGCTTCCTTCACCTTTTACGTGCAACTCGTCCAGTGACAGAGCGTCTTCCAGAATGGATTTTATTTCTGTTATTTCCACTGTTTTACCTCATATTAAGCAGCAGACTTGCCAGTCAGCAAATTGTCAACATTACTCAGTGTCAACAGAACCTTCAGCTGCTCTGGTAGTTCCAGCAGCGTAAGCTGCTGGCTATTATTGTTCAGCGAGTTTTGTAGATGTAACAACATTGCCATGCCCGCAGAATCAACGCGTTTTAGGCCGGACAAATTCAGTTTTACATCGTTATCTTTCGGCAACCACTCGATACGACGTCGCCAGAAATCTGGTACAGAATTCCTGTCCAGTTCCCCGGTGAGGCAATACTCGCCAGCACTTGTCATTTCCCACTGTAAAGAGGTACTCACTTGTTGACCTCTTTTGGTGTGATTGGCTGCTTAGCCAGAGTTTCGAGTTGATCGGCGACAGCTAGGATACCATTTTTACGCAGCTCAGTGCTCCACTCGCTTTGTTTGGTGTTCAACATACTGACACCTTCAACATCGACGTCATAACCCTGCCACTCTCCAGTCTTGGTGTTTTTACGCAACTTAAAATCAAGACGAATCGTCGGCCGGGCAGTATCAAAAATTTCGACTCTGACCGCAACGACCTTTCTCTTTGGATCAATTCTGCTCGGCGATTCAACATTAATCTCTTGATTAGTATATTGGGTCATGATCTGTGCATAGGCAGCAATCAGATAATCTGTGAAGGCGGTTACAAATTGAGCCCGCTCTTCCTTTGTTGCCTTTTGTGCAGCACGGCCCAGCACTTTATAGGCTGCATACTTAACGTTGATGTGAGGTAATAACTCCTCACGGGCAACATCACGTAACAATTCAGGGTTGGCCTGATACGTTTTGTAATCTTTCTTAATTCGAGCAAACGCGTTACGTGATACCTGATTAATTAGGGTATAAGGATTCGTTGCGTCAATATCCTCTTTCGCCACAATACCTGTCTCAGTTGCAGCATGGGCAGTCAATGCTGGCATGGTACCAAGGCAAGCCAGTAAGATAATTCCTGATATTTTTTTAAACATGACAATTAATCCTTTTTATCACCGAGACTAAACAAGACCTGGCCGATCAAATCTTCAAGCACAATCGCTGAGCGGGTATCCTCAAGAAGATCACCATCCTGCAGCAGTGCGATGTCATCATCAACAAAGCCGGGTTTAATACCAATATACTGCTCACCCAGCAAACCTGAGGTCAATATTGCCGCGGAACTGCTCTCTGGGAAGTGACCATAAGACTCGTCAATATCCATGACAACAGTGGGCAAGTAATCAGGTGCAGTAAGAGAAATGGCTTTGACACGTCCCACAACCACGCCACCCACCTTTACTGGCGAGCGTACTTTCAGTCCACCCACATTTTCGAAATGCGCGGTGATTTCATAGGTGTCGCTCTTTGTCAGACTCTTTACATCTGCAACCTGAAAGATCAGCACCAGAATTGCTGCAATCCCTGCAATAACAAATGTACCGACCCAAAATTCTGTTTTTCTTGTTTGTTGCATGTTTTAACTCCCAAACATCAAGGCGGTAAGGACAAAGTCCAGACCTAATACTGCTAAAGATGAGTGCACAACGGTGCGTGTGGTTGCCTGACTGATCCCCTCAGATGTTGGCACTGCGTCATAACCATTGAAGAGTGCAATCCAAGTGACTGTAATGGCAAAAGCCACACATTTGATCAATGAATTACCGATGTCATAACCTAAATCGACTGACGACTGCATCAAGGCCCAGAAGCTGCCATAGTCAATGCCCTTCCAGTCGACACCGACCAGTTGCCCGCCCCAAATTCCCACGGCGATAAAAATCATCGCGAGTAATGGCATAGAGATCACCCCCGCCCAGAACCTGGGTGCAATCACACGCCGGAGAGGATCGACCGCCATCATTTCCAGGCTGGATAGCTGCTCAGTTGCTTTCATCAAACCGATTTCAGCGGTCAACGCTGAGCCAGCTCGACCAGCAAACAGCAGAGCTGTCACAACAGGGCCAAGCTCACGTAACAAAGACAGCGCAACCATTTGACCAAGACTGGTTTCCGCTCCGAAGCCAGTCAAAACGAGATATCCCTGAAGACTAAGCACCATCCCTATGAACAGGCCGGACACCACAATAATCGCTAACGACCTTACGCCAATAGCATTGAGCTGCGTCACCAGAAGAGGAAACATTTTTTTGGGCTGCGGTTTGCCAACTATCGCTCCCAACAAAATGAAGGTTGCACGCCCCATTGTCTGCGCAACTGACATCGTCCGCGCACCGAACTCCTGAATCATTCTTATCATGAAGAAAAGAGCTCCTTGTCTAAAGCCATTGATGGGTAGCGGAATGGCACTGGACCGTCAGCGACACCATTGAGAAACTGAAGGATCTGAGGATCTGGGTTATCGCGCAACGACTGCGGTGAACCTGATGCCAGAATCTTACCGTTGACCAGAATATAGACGTAGTCAGCAATACCCATGACTTCAGTAACATCATGAGAAACTACGACAGAGGTCAGTCCTAGCGCCTGATTCAGGTTGCGAATAAGACTTACCAGTACCCCCATGGTGATAGGGTCCTGTCCAGCAAATGGTTCGTCGTACATGATTAGCTCAGGGTCAAGAGCAATCGCCCGAGCCAATGCTGCCCTACGAGCCATACCGCCAGACAAACTGCTCGGCATCAGTTCAGATGCACCGCGCAGACCAACGGCTTCCAGCTTTAACAAGACAATGGTTCTTATCAAAGATTCTGGCAGGTCTGTGTGTTCTCTCAGAGGAAAGGCCACATTGTCGAAAACCGTCATATCTGTAAACAGTGCGCCAGACTGAAAGAGCATACTCATCCGTTTACGGACCTCATAGAGCTTCTTTCGGCCCAGCGTTGGTATGTCATGACCACCGAACCTGATCTCACCTTTTTCCGGTTGCAGCTGCCCTGCCATAAGCTTGAGCAACGTCGTTTTACCGATACCAGATGGTCCCATGATCGCGGTCACTTTTCCTTTGGGAACTTTAAGCGAGACATCGTCAAAAATTTGCCTCTCACCACGAGAGAATGTCAATCCGCTTATTTCAACCAAGTAATCCGAATTCATAACAGGTCGTTTCCTGACCAAATACTGAAAAATAAATTAGCCAGTGATAGTAATGCCTCACTATACTCTCTGGCAATCATGCTATCTAATTGATTTTAAATTTTGCCGTTTACACTGCACCCACCCCTTGACTAACTCTCCAAAAATTTACATCGAATTTTCATCACTCACTATTAATGAGGACTCTATACAATATTGAGTAGAGTCGCAGGCCAGCAATCCCCTTTATTTTTAGCCATCTTGCGACTGAAAGTCTGATTCAAAAGTGGTTCCATTATCGCTTTTTCTTCACATTTAACCGATTACCCGTCAAAATTGCTGCTTTCGAGTCCCCGGATTAATAAAGGAACATGAATGATTGAAGCGACAGCCCTACTCGTCGTTGGCTTGGCGTTGTTAGTATGGAGTGCTGACAGGCTGGTTTTTGGTGCCGCCGCTCTGGCACGTAATGTCGGTATTTCACCACTTGTGATTGGTATGACCATTTTAGCGATGGGTAGTTCAGCGCCAGAAATGGTTGTCTCAGCAACGGCGGCGTTGAATGACAAGACCAATACTGCGGTAGGGAATGTTATCGGCTCCAATATCGCTAACATTGCACTCATTCTGGGGATGACAGCATTAATCAAGCCGTTACTCATCAGTTCGGACATCGTGCGCAGAGAATTGCCACTGCTGCTGGTTATCAGCCTTATTGCCGGTGCTGTCCTCTGGGACCTTGAGCTGGCTTTCCATGAAGGCGTGATTCTAGCAGGCATGTTTATCGTTTTCCTGATTGCGATGATGAACATTGGCAGAGCCAGTGGTGAGTCTGATCCGGCGCTTGCAGAACAGGAAGCAGAAATACCGGATGGTGTACCAAGCATGAAAGCCACCTTCTGGATAGTCATTGGCTTGATACTCCTGATCGGTAGCGCATCTATGGTCGTCGAAGGAGCGACTGTCATTGCTAAAGCATTCGGTATGAGCGATCTCGTGATTGGACTGACAATCGTCGCTGTTGGTACCAGCCTCCCTGAACTGGCAGCTTCTATCGCGGGTGTATTGAAAGGTGAAGATGATCTCGCGGTTGGTAATATTATCGGCTCTAATATCTTCAATATTCTTGCAGTTATGGGGATCCCAGGGCTACTCAATCCGTCAATGATTGACCCTTCCGCGATGGACAGAGATTATGTTGTCATGATGGCTCTGACAGTCATTCTGTTTATTTTTGCCGTCGGAAAAGGCAGAAAGATTGGCAGACTCCAAGGTCTCTTTTTACTGGCCTGTTTTATTGGCTATCAAGGCTATCTTTTCTTTAATATTGCGCAGTAAAGGGGTAGCAGTGTGGACACGTTTGATTTTGAAAAAGCCGGTAAAGCCGTTATCACGACAGAGCTTGAGGCAATAAAACAGCTTGAGCACTACATCGACAGCTCATTCAGCGAAGCCTGCAATACCATCTTGAATGGTAAGGGCAAAGTTGTGGTGATGGGCATGGGAAAATCAGGCCACATTGGTAACAAAATCGCTGCCACACTCGCAAGCACGGGCACACCTGCATTTTTCGTCCACCCAGGTGAAGCCAGTCATGGCGATCTTGGTATGATTGAGGAAGGTGATGTCTTACTGGCAATTTCCAACTCAGGCGAAGCCTCCGAAATTCTGACCCTGCTGCCTGTCGTCAAACGACGAGGCATCACGCTTATTTCAGTGACCGGAAATCCAGCCTCCACGATGGCGAGACTGGCACAGGTGCACCTATGTATCAGAGTCAACAAAGAGGCTTGCCCTATAGGTCTGGCACCGACAGCCAGCACCACCGCGACACTGGTGATGGGAGATGCACTGGCTGTGGCGTTAATGGAAGCCAGAGGTTTTACCGCTGACGATTTTGCCCTCTCTCATCCGGGAGGAGCACTTGGCCGCAAGCTTCTGCTTCATATCTCAGATGTCATGCACACAGGAGAGGCATTGCCAATGGTCAGGGAAAATGCGACTGTCACAGAAGCCTTGATGGAAATGACCCGAAAATGCCTTGGGATGACTGGTATCGTGGACGACCAGAAGCAACTGCTGGGTATTTTTACTGACGGGGACCTGCGTCGGCTCATTGAGCGAAAAATCGATCTTCATCACACCAGCATCGGTGAGGTGATGGGCAAAACACCCACAACAGTCTCCAAAGATATGTTAGCGGCTGAAGGCCTCAAATTAATGGAAGACAAACAGATAAATGGCCTTTTGGTTGTTGAAAATAACACACTGATCGGCGCACTTAACCTTTATGGCCTGGTTAAAGCCGGGGTAATGTAATGAGCACGAATAAAAAACAACAGAAAGACACTCTCTATGGTTCCGTCCCTGAGGATATTTTTCTGAAAGCACAAAAAATCCGCCTGTTAATCTGCGATGTTGATGGCGTCTTCTCAGATGGTCGTATTTATCTCGGTAATGATGGTGAAGAGTTAAAAGCTTTCCATACTCGTGATGGTTATGGTGTGAAAACGATAATGAGCGCAGGTATTGAGGTTGCAGTCATCACAGGCAGGCAGTCAGACATTGTCGCCCGCAGAATGAAAGCCTTGGGTATAAACAACATTTATCAGGGTCAAGACGATAAGGACAAGGCTTATCAGTTATTGTTGAGCGAATTAGCAGTTCCTGCGGAACAGACCGCGTATATTGGCGACGACCTGATTGATTGGGAAGTCATGAAGCAAGTCGGTTTATCTGTTTGTGTTAAAGATGGGCACCCACTGCTGGCGCAAAAAGCTGACTGGGTAACCCGAACACCGGGAGGATACGGTGCTGTTCGTGAACTCTGCGACTTGATACTGGAAGCACGAGGAGAGATAGAACAACACAAAGGGCTTAGCATATGACATTCCAGCGTTTTGCGACGCTAGTTCTGTTGATTGTGGCGAGTTGGTTGGGGTACTACCTCTATGGCGTGCATTACGCTCAGCAAGACGAGCAAATCGAGCCTGACGCCGAAAAACCTCTTTTTGCTGGAGAAAATGTAAAATCAACGAGTTATGATACTGCTGGTAAGCGAAGTTACTCCATAAAATCGACATCATTGGAGTATTACAGCAAGCTTGGCGAGACCCATTTTAATGAGCCCGTGCTGTGGACATTTAAAGATGGGGACGACGAAGAATGGCGTATAAGTGCAAACTTTGCAGTGCTCAAAGACAAAAACATTCTTGAAATGAAAGGCAGAGTCAGAATTTTTAACCTTCTGCCGGAATCAAGTATAAAAACCATATCCACTGAAACACTGACACTGGATCTCACCAGTCAGGATTTTTGGTCTGACTCAGATATCGAGATCACCGGAGAAGGGTTTCAGACCAGCGCAAAGCGCGCCAAGGGTAATTTTGGATCCTACAAAATGGATCTGACAGGAACAGTAAAGAGCAGATATGAACCGAATATACTCAGTAGCCTTTAGCCTTATTTTGCTTTTAGGTGCGCAGTCAGCAGTAGCAAAAAGTACCGACATGCAACAGCCGATTCTGATTGACGCTGACAGTCAGTTCTTGGATTTGAAAACCGGGCTGGCCGTTTTTAATGACCAAGTGTATATCAAACAGGGCACCATCCGATTGTTTGCTGACAAAGTAAACGCTCAAAGAGTAACAGGTGACAGCGTTGACGCTGGAAAAAAATATGAATTTATTGATGCATTTGGCGAGCCTGTTAAGTTTGAGCTGACGCTAGACGATGGCCAAAAAGTTAACGGACGGGCGAAAAAACTGCACTATGATGTGTCAAAAGGTATGTTGAAACTCAATGATGATGCACTAGTTGAGCATCAGGGCGGTAGTCAGGTCGAAAGTGATGTCATCATCTACGACATTGCCAAAGAACAGGTTTCGGCTGGCCGTTCAACAACCACACTACCCCCGCAATCCAGCTCCAAGAAGTGATCCAATAAATGGCCGTATTATCTGCAAAAAACCTCGCTAAAACCTATAGTGGGCGCAAGGTTGTAACAAATGTTAGCCTTGAAGTGAAATCAGGGCAAATCGTTGGCTTGCTTGGTCCTAATGGCGCTGGGAAAACGACGTCGTTTTACATGATTGTTGGCTTGGTCGCCCGCGATGAGGGTGTCATTGCAATTGATGGCGAAGATATCAGCATCCAACCCATGCACAACCGCTCAAGGATGGGTATTGGTTATCTGCCTCAGGAAGCATCTATATTCCGAAAGCTGAGTGTCTACGACAACTTGATGGCGGTACTTCAGACCAGAAGCGATCTGACCAAAGAACAAAGGCAAGACAAAGCCGAAGATTTGCTCGAAGAGTTTAATATACAGCACATACGTAACAGCATGGGTATGGCACTATCGGGTGGTGAACGTCGCCGAGTAGAAATTGCGCGAGCACTGGCAGCAAACCCAAAATTCATTCTTTTGGATGAACCATTTGCGGGAGTCGATCCCATTTCAGTGATAGACATAAAGAAAATCATTGAACATTTACGTGACAGAGGTCTAGGTGTATTAATAACTGACCACAATGTGCGAGAGACACTGAGCGTATGCGAGCATGCATATATCGTGAGTCAGGGTCATTTAATCGCAAACGGAACGCCGGAAGACGTGCTTAATGATGAGCATGTCAAGCGTGTCTATCTTGGCGACCAGTTCAGACTATAGTTAAGAGAGACTGGCAAGGGCTATCTCAACCCGCTTCCGGCGGTGAGATTGTAAAAAGGTGCCACTATTACTATGAAACCCACGCTTCAATTAAAGCTTGGCCAACAATTAGCAATGACGCCGCAACTGCAACAGGCGATTCGTCTTCTGCAGTTGTCGACACTGGATCTACAACAGGAAATCCAGGAAGCCCTTGATGCCAATCCGTTGCTGGAACAAGATGAACACACAGACTTAGAAGACAGTCTTGAAGAGCTTTCCTCTGAAAAAGTCAAAGAGGTTTCAGACAACCTTGATAGCTCCGATGCTATGGGCAAAGACGAGATGCCGGAAGACCTTCCGGTAGACACCACATGGGACGATGTCTACACCGCCAGTTCAGGTAATACTGGCGTCTCCGTCAGTGATGATGCACCTGTTTATCAGGGTGAAACCACAGAATCTCTGCAAAATTATCTTGAGTGGCAACTGCAACTGACACCGTTTTCTGATACCGACCTTGCCATCGCGACCGCTATTATCGATGGCGTTGATGATAAGGGTTATCTCACCATTTCTGCCGATGAAATTCTCGATAGTATGGGAAACAGTGAGATAGAGCTTGATGAGGTTGAGGCGGTATTAAAGCGGGTTCAACAGTTCGACCCACTTGGTGTGGCATCAAGGTCGTTACAAGAGTGCTTGATGATTCAACTTGCGGCGTTTGCGGAAGACACTCCGTGGCTTGGCGAGGCCCGTCTTGTCTTGACCGAGCATATGAACCTTCTCGCCAATCGTGACTATCGTCAGATCATGAAAGAAACCCGTCTGAAAGAGCCGGAACTGAAAGAGGTAATGAACCTGATTCATAGCCTTGAGCCCAGACCGGGTAATCTCATTGTCACCAATGAAGCTGAGTATGTCATTCCAGACGTGTTGGTATTTAAAGACCGTGGGAAATGGGTGGTACAAATCAATCCGGACAGTGTGCCAAGATTAAAGGTTAATCAGCAATATGCCGCTCTGTCTAAAAATGGCTGTAGCCCTGCTGATAGTCAGTTCATTAGAAGCCACCTGCAAGATGCAAAATGGTTGATAAAGAGTCTTGAGAGTCGAAACGATACTTTACTCAAAGTGGCACGGTGTATCGTTGAACATCAACAGGACTTTTTTGAATATGGTGAGGAAGCAATGAAGCCAATGGTGCTTAATGATATTGCCCTCGCAGTCGATATGCATGAATCAACAATTTCACGGGTGACGACGCAGAAATTTATGCACACCCCTCGTGGTATTTTCGAACTTAAATTTTTCTTCTCCAGTCATGTCAGTACTGATAACGGTGGGGAGTGTAGCTCTACCGCTATTCGCGCACTGGTCAAGAAGCTTGTCGCCGCAGAGAATCAAGCTAAACCACTGAGCGACAGCAAGATAGCGACATTATTGGCGGAACAAGGAATACAGGTCGCGAGACGCACTATTGCAAAATATCGCGAATCACTGGGTATTGCTCCGTCAAATCAGCGTAAGCGCCTGATTTAATCTCAGGCCTATCAACAGAAGGAAGATGTTTATGCAAATTAATCTCACCGGTCACCATGTTGATATCACTCCATCAATGCGAGACTATGTCACAACGAAGTTTGACAAGTTGGAGCGTTTCTTTGATCGCATCAACAACGTCCACGTTGTGCTAAATGTAGAAAAAATTCAACAGATCGCCGAAGCGACCTTGCATGTGAATAACGGTGAAATCCACGCCCGAGCAAACTCTGAAGACATGTACGCTGCTATCGATGCGCTGACAGACAAACTGGTCAAACAGCTCAACAAACACAAAAATAAATTAAACAGCCACTGAAGCATGGATATAAAAGATGTTTTAACATTGGACTGCACCAAAAGTGCAGTCCTTTGTTCGAGTAAGAAGCGAGTATTGGAACTCATTAGTGAGTTGGCAGCCAAGGAACTCAGCGAAGAACCGAAAGAGCTTTTTGAATGCCTTCTCAACCGAGAAAAAATGGGAACAACAGGTATAGGCGGTGGTATTGCGATCCCTCATGGTCGTATATATAACAGTGACCGAGCGGTGGGCGTCTTTGTCCAATGTGCCGAACCTGTAAAATTTGATGCTGTCGACAATCAACCCGTCGATCTGCTTTTTGCTCTTTTTGTTCCCGACGATTTATGCAAGGTTCATCTGGCAACATTGTCACTCTTAGCGAAAAAATTCAGCGACAAAGCCCTTACCCGCCAGCTTCGCTGCGCGTCATCTGATCTGGAGCTCTACAGGATCATCACTCAATAAAATAAAAAGGAAAAAGACATGGAGTTGAAGATTGTCAGTGGCTGCTCGGGTGCAGGAAAATCCGTCGCACTGAGAGTACTTGAGGATCTGGGCTATTATTGCGTTGATAATCTCCCTGTTGTGCTCTTGCCACAATTTATCTCCACTCAACCAACCGGAAATAATAAGGTTGCGGTCAGTATCGATATTCGAAATATGCCCGCCGACCCAGCCGAGATCACTCGTGTTCTAGCTCAACTTCCTGATGATCTCGACATAGATGTCTTTTTTCTCGATGCAGAAAACAAAGAACTGATTAAACGATTCAGTGAGACACGTCGTCTTCATCCGCTGTCAAAAGAAAATCTGACCCTTGAGCAATCAATCGTTCGCGAGAAAGAATTGTTATTGCCGCTGAAAGAGAGAGCTGACCGTGTTATCGATAGCACTGGTCATTCGGTGCACAACCTAAGCGAATCAGTCAGGAACCTTATCCTGGGAAGAAGCTCCAAAGATCTGGTGATAGTTTTCGAGTCTTTTGGTTTTAAACATGGTCTGCCAAGCGACGCTGATTTTGTCTACGATGTCCGTTTCCTGCCCAACCCGCATTGGGAGCCGTCCCTTAGACCTCTTACTGGGCTGGATGAACCTGTAAAGCTGTATTTATCAGCCCAATCAGAGGTCAGTATGCTGATTGCACAAATAAAGGGCTTCCTCGAATTCTGGCTACCGGCACTCGAAAATAACAACCGTAGCTATCTCACCGTTGCAATTGGCTGTACTGGCGGGCAGCACCGATCTGTCTATATCGCCCAACATCTGGCTGACTACTTCCAAAGCACAGGCCAACAGGTACAAATTCGACACCGGACTCTGGAGAAGCAACAATGACAAGCTTCAGCAAGTATGTGTTGATCAAGAATCGTTTGGGCCTTCATGCTCGGGCAGCCATGAAACTGGTAGAATTATCTCAAAGCTTTGATGCGACGGTTAATTTGACAAAGGGCCAAAAATCAGCAACGGCGGACAGTGTCATGGGACTGTTGATGCTGGAGTCCAGCAAAGGTGAACAAATATGCGTATCTGCTGATGGCCCACAAGCCAGAGAAGCGTTTGAGGCCATCACACAGCTTATCGAAGCGGGGTTTGACGAAGAAAACTAACCCGCCTGATGTATTCCCATGGATAAGTCATTTGCCGACAGACAGCATCAATTGATTGCGTTAGAATTCAGACCATTGCGAATTTGCTTCAGCCGTTAAGTGGGTAGTCATATGTCAGAACAATACGAAAACGATCGCCCTAATAATACCCATCAGATCTTACAAGACGTCAACAAGGCGCTTGAAAACGGCATGTTTGTCCATGTTCGGCGAACACTCGAAGACATGGAGCCTGAGGATATTGCATATCTGCTCGAAGCCTCTCCTCCGAAAGGCCGCCAAGTCCTCTGGCAACTGACCGACCCGGAAATGCAGGGTGAGATCCTCGAAGAACTGTCAGAAGATGTCAAAGATGGCATTGTGATCCAAATGGATCCGGAACAGGTTGCTGCTGCTGCAGAAGGAATGGAAAGCGATGATATTGCTTATCTTTTCCGAAGCCTCCCGCGCGGAGTCTCCCGAGATGTTCTTGCCCAGATGGATGCACAGGACAGAACCCGTGTTCAAGAAGCACTGGCTTACCCAGAGGGGACTGCTGGCGGCATAATGAGTACTGATGTCGTTACGATCCGCTCTGATGTGACGGTTGATGTCGTACTCCGTTACTTGCGGATCCGCGGCGAATTGCCAGAGAGCACTGATGCCCTCTATGTGGTGGATCAAAACAGTACACTCATTGGTTACCTCTCGATCAGCACGCTGGTTACATCCCAACCCGACGCTGAGATCCTAGAGATTATGGACGATCCTGATGAAGCGATCCCCGTCGGTATGGATGATAGCGATGTGGCCAGTCTGTTTGAACGCCGGGATTGGTTATCAGCCCCTGTTGTTGATGACAACAATCATCTTGTTGGCCGAATCACCATTGATGATGTGGTGGATATCATCCGTGAAGATGCGGAGCACTCAATGATGAGTATGGCCGGGATGGATGATGATGAGGATACATTCGCCCCTGTATGGAAATCAGCCCGCCGCCGCAGTATCTGGCTTGGTGTCAATGTGCTTGCTGCACTCGCTGCGGCATCCGTATCAAACCTGTTTGAAGGCACGTTAGATAAAATGGCAGCCATTGCCGTGTTAATGACAATCGTGCCTTCAATGGGCGGTGTCGCCGGTAACCAAACCGTCGCATTGGTGATCCGTGGCCTTGCCGTGGGTCATATTGGTGAGTCGAATACCCGATGGCTACTGACCAAAGAGGCGCTGGTTGGCCTCTTAAACGGTATCGCATGGGCCTGTATCATTGGTGGTGTCGTCGTGTGGTGGAAGGGGAACCTGATACTGGGTGCCATTATCGCAGGAGCGATGTTGACCAACCTACTGGTTGCAGGTGTGGCTGGTGTGATCATCCCCATCGTGCTGAAAAAAATGAATATCGATCCGGCATTGGCTGGCGGTATGGCACTGACTACCGTCACCGATATGATAGGGCTTTCCGTCTTTCTCGGTCTAGCAACCGTCTTTCTCGTCTGACTGTGAAAAAGGCCTGCTTGCAGGCCTTTTTACAATCTCTCAATTCTGTTTGGGCACTTTTTATTCGCCGCCCACTTTCATGGACTCAATCAGAACAGAGCCAGTCTGAATCTGGCTACGAAACTCAGTATCCGCACCTACGGCAACAATATTTTTGTACATATCGCTCAGGTTACCTGCGATAGTGATTTCACTGACCGGATATTGGATTTCACCATTCTCAACCCAGAAACCCGATGCGCCACGCGAGTAATCACCTGTTACGACATTGGCACCCTGTCCCATCAGTTCAGTCACTAGCAGGCCCGTTCCCAGCTCTTTAAGCATCTGCTCAAAAGACTGACCCGTGTGAGATACAAACCAATTATGAATACCACCAGCATGCCCCGTCGGCTGCATACCTAATTTACGGGCAGCATAACTGGTGGCCAGATACGTTTCGAGGTGACCCGATTTGATAATATCCAGATCTCGGGTGATCAGACCTTCACTGTCGAAGGGCGCACTCGCCATGCCTTTAAGTAAGTGCGGACGTTCGTGAATAGAAAGCCAATCTGGGAAGATTTGCTCACCAAGCTTATCCAGCATAAATGATGACTTGCGATAGAGGTTTGAGCCACTGATCGCCATAACAAGATGACCGAATAAACCCGTCGCAATATCCGCAGACAACATGACAGGTACCTGGCATGTACTGATTTTACGGGGGTTGAGTCTATCAAGTGTGCGTGTTGCTGCCTCAATACCGACTTTTTCAGGTGTCCAAAGATCAGCTTTATCACGGGCAACGGTGTAGCTGTAATCACGCTCCATCGCGCCGTTTTCTTCTGCAATAGCAACACAGCTAATGCTATGACGACTGGTGGCATAACTTCCCATCATGCCATGGCTGTTGGCGTAAACACGGACACCATAATGGCTGTCGTAGCTCGCGCCATCGCTGAATTTTATCCGCGCATCCTGCTCAAGGGCTGCCTTTTCTGCTGCAACAGCAACACTGGCAGCATGATCCGGCTCGGGCTCGTCGGGATGAAACAAATCAAGATCAGGATACTCCCACGCCATTAACTCTTTTGGCGCAGGACCCGCAAATGGATCTTCAGACGTGTAACTGGCGATATCAAGAGCAGCCTCAACGGTCTGAGTGATCGCTTCCTCTGTCAGATCTGAGGTCGATGCACTGCCCTTGCGCTGGCCGCGATAGACTGTGATTCCCAGTGCTCCATCGCTGTTAAACTCGACATTTTCAACCTCACACATGCGAGTGGAAACGCTGAGTCCTGTCGTTTTTGTGATCGCCACTTCAGCGGCATCGGCTTTTTTTCCTGCAAGTTCAAGTGCACGGCTAACTGCCGCCTCAAGCTCAGTGCGCTGCTGAGCAACCTGTTGTTTCGCGTCCATAAAAGTCACTATCATATTTGTGTTCCTGTAAGAATAACACTCCCGCTACTGACAATGTTTAAAAAACGCCACCAAACCGAGGCAATCTTGGTAAAATAACCGCGAATTGAGACAATCAACCCGGGAAACAGTATGAGCCGTAAGAACAAACGCGAGCCGTGGGAAGAAGAAGAGGAAATCATCTGGGTCAGTAAATCCGAGATGAAGCGCGACATGGAAGAGTTACAAAAGCTGGGTGAAGAGTTGGTGAAACTCAAGCCAGCCGTGCTAGAAAAATTTCCGCTTGATGACAGTCTTCGGGATGCGATTGCTGATGCTCAGCGTTTTAAAAATGAAGCGAGACGTCGCCAGCTACAATTTATCGGTAAGCTGATGCGTAACCGCGATCCTGAGCCTATTCAGGCTGCGCTGGACAAACTGAATAACAAGCACTCGCAGCAGACCGCTGAGATGCACAAACTTGAGCAACTGCGCGATCGTATCATCGAAAAGGGTGACAGTGCGATCAATGAAGTGATTGCAGAATTTCCTGATGCAGAGCGTCAGTATTTGCGTCAGTTAGCCCGTCAGGCCAACAAAGAGAAAAGCCAGAGTAAGCCGCCAAAAGCTTACCGCGAGATCTTTCAGTATCTCAAGGAACTCAAAGGCGACGACCTTGCCTGATACAAAAAAGCCAGCATCTCGCTGGCTTTTTGTTATTTAGTAGTTGAATTCACTACTCTGTACCGCCGATGGTCATCGCATCCAGTTTCAGTGTTGGCTGACCTACACCGACTGCGACGCTCTGTCCTGCCTTACCACACACGCCAACGCCGCGATCGAGGGAAAGATCGTTTCCTACCATTGAGACTTGCTGCATGGCTTCAATACCACTTCCTATCAGCGTTGCGCCCTTCACTGGCGTCGTGATCTCACCATTTTCGATCAGGTAAGCTTCACTGGTCGAGAACACAAATTTACCTGAGGTAATATCTACCTGACCACCACCAAGACTCGGCGAATAAAGGCCATTTTCCACACTGCTGATAATGGATTCCGGCGTACTTTCGCCCGCCAGCATGTAGGTATTGGTCATCCTCGGCATCGGAAGATGCGCGTACGATTCACGGCGGCCATTACCTGTTGGAGCAACGCCCATCAGATGGGCATTGTGCTTATCCTGCATATAACCCCTGAGAATACCCTTTTCAATCAGCACGTTGTACTGCCCGGGTATACCTTCATCGTCGATATTCAACGAACCACGACGGTCGCTCAAGGTGCCATCATCAACAATGGTACACAGTGGAGACGTTACAAGTTCACCAATCTGACCACTGAACACTGAAGACTCTTTGCGGTTAAAATCGCCCTCAAGGCCATGTCCCACTGCTTCATGCAGCAGAACACCTGGCCAACCCGCACCAAGTACCACAGGCATAGTGCCAGCTGGTGCTGATTTAGCAACGAGATTAACCAGAGCCAGACGAACAGCTTCGTCAGCATAGTTCAGCGCGACAGATTTACCGTCTCGTTCCTCGGTAAAGAAATCATAACCAAAACGACCACCGCCGCCGGAAGATCCGCGTTCACGCCTCCCCTCTTTCTCTACCAGCACACTGATAGACAGACGAACTAACGGCCGGATATCCGCTGCATATGTTCCATCAGTTGCGGCAACCAGCACTTGCTCATAGACGCCACTGATGCTGACAGAGACTTCCTGTACCAGGGGCTCTTTGGCTCGGATATAAGTATCGATTTCTTTCAGCAGAGCAATTTTTTCCTGCTTGGACATGCTTTTTAACGGATCAACAGCAGCATAAATGGCAGGATACTGAGCACTGGCAAAAGCGGCCACTTTCCCCTGTCCACCCTTACCGGCAATACCACGGGCGGCCGTTGCACTTTGCATCAGCGCATCAGCGTTTATCTGGTCAGAGTATGCAAAGCCAGTTTTTTCACCTGTAATGGCCCTGACACCCACGCCACGATCGATGTTAAATGAGCCATCCTTGATAATGCTATCCTCAAGGATCAGTGATTCATGCCAACATGATTGAAAATAGATGTCGCCATAATCAATATCTCTGGCCGTCAGATGGGCCAGAGTCTGCTCTATTTGACTCTGACTGATACCAGACAGGTGCAACATAGTTTGTTCTACTTGTTCGAGGCTCATTTAACCTGCTCTTCGCAATAAAAGTGGTTTGCTGACCGATTTTAAGGTCAACAATAAATAGTTCTATATTCTGAGACTGCGCTATTTCATCACGCATTGCAACCTAGCGTGCTGGAGTACCGGCATTTTACTGCGGATGGCCGAATTGGCAGAGAGGTCAATCTCAGCACTGGTAACTCCGACCCTATCACTCAACGCGGTCACCACCTGTCCCCAAGGGTCAACAATCATTGAATGCCCCCAGGTATCTCTGCCTGAATCATGGTCTCCGCATTGCGCAGCCGCCAGTAACCAACACTGTGTTTCGATCGCTCTGGCGCGCAGCAAGACTTCCCAGTGCGCCTGACCAGTCGCTTTCGTAAAAGCAGCGGGAACTAAGATGATATCTGCACCCTGTGCGCGTAATGCTGCATAAAGTTGAGGGAAGCGGATGTCATAACAGATAGATAGACCAAGCGTACCAAACGGTGTATCCACCAGCGCCACACCCGACCCCGCCCGAAAGGTATCTGATTCGCGGTAACTCTTATGCCGATCAGCAATATCGACATCAAACATATGCATTTTTTCGTAAGAGGCGCGAAGCGTTCCGGTCTCGTCGTAAACCAGACAAGTAGTGCTGAGTGTCCCGTCATGGTTACGAATGGGGAAAGACCCAATGATAAGCCAAATACCCAACTCGAAAGCCAGTTGAGAGAACTGCTTCTGTCTCTGGCCATGACCAAGTTCTTCAGCGACTTTCTCGTAATCTTCTTTTTTACCGAACACCAAACAATTCTCTGGCGTCAATATCAGTTTCGCGCCCTGATTTCTCAATGCCCTGAGCTGACCTTCGAGCCAGTCCATATTTTCGTTGGCATCGACACCGGAATTCATTTGTACTACGCCAAATCTTGCCATTATTGTCCGCTCCCTTGCTGTTGGCCGCGCAGACGCTCCAGCGCCTTTGGTGGTAATGTCATTTCTGATTGACTGCGGGATACTTCCTTGATCTCTGGTGCATCAAGTCGACCTGACACCTGGTATCTGATCTGAGTAAATACATCGACGACAGGTGACAAAACAGTGGTCACTGCCGCAACGTACAACGCAGTTTGCGGTGCAACGGCAAATGCACTCAGTACCGGAATGCTGGATGTAATATCTGGAATAAATCTGACGTCCGCATCCACGGTATTTTTTGGAATGTTGGCTATCCCTTTTATAAACATATCACCTGCCAATGCTTTCATCTGGATATTATCTGTGACGACAACACCATCTGTGATCACACCACGACCAGATATCTCATCAAAAGCCAATCCGTCCTCAAATACGCCCCGGAAGTCCAGCTGCATTTTTCTGACAATCGAATCAAGACTGAATAGCCCCAGCAGTTTACCCGCACCACCGACACCACTGATGTAGCCATCCTCAAGCGTCGCACTGATATCACCATTCAGAGTACGTGTATCAATACGCCAAGGCGCACCATCAAAAGTGACATCACCAAAGGAGCTGTAACTGGCCTCCTGAATACCACCTGTTACGCCAAAGCGGCCAATAATATCGGCGGTATTGGCACCCTTGGTGTTAAATTTAAGCCAACTGTGGCTGATACCTTTGTCATCGACTTCCCACCAGCCATTAGCGACAATACTATTTTCACCGCTCCCGACAGAAAACTTGGTCAAACTGATCCTGTTATTGTCATTGATCAGCTTGGCATCTAGTTTGCCCACCCGATAACCTTGCAACCAGAGTTCGTTGACAGCCAGCAGGGTGTCAGGAAAATATTTGATAGCCATTTTGTCTGCATCCGTGGCGAGACTGCTGACCTCATCTTTTATCTCGTCGACGTTGTGCGCTAACTTTTCTTCTTTTGAATTATCAGGCTCATAGTTAATGAACAGATGGTCAACAGATACCGTCAGACTACTATCTTTTTGCCATACGGCATCACCATCCACCTCTTCACTGCCGTAGATGATATGCCAGTTATGTTCATTGTTACGGGCTGCTACCGAAACATTGTTCAACGTAAAGCCAAACATCGTCAGCTTGTCTGATCTCAGGTTGATCCCCGTCGGTGCTGGAATATCAACAGAGCCTGATTGATTCATAAAATCTGTTTGAGTGAGACTTTCAGCAACCACTTTCCAATCATCAAGGTTGATATAGGGATAATTCACATCAATCAGGTGGCTGCCAATAGTGGAAACTGGCATTGGAGACTCGCCCACTTCCAAAAAGCTACTCATCACTCGTGGGCGTTTGCCAGTCAGCGATACCACACCTCGATAACGGCTATCGGGCAACTGCGCATAGACGGTAAATTGGTTATCACTTCCCTCTACAATCACTTTTGCCGTTCGACCCGCTAATTGAGATTGGCTGAAAGGTTCAGGGAGGTCACTTTTCAGTTCACCTAGCTGAGCATTGAGATCCGCCCGAAAGCGGGTACTTTCAGGGTAGAGACCGAGCCCAAGACGCAAGTCCCAGCGACTTGTACCGGCGACCTTATCAAAACGCCCAAGGTCGGTTTGCTCAAGTAACTTCTTGATGTCCCAGTCGCCTTCTGTCTTGATGTTTAACAGGTATCCCTGTTCCTGCTGTTCACCGTTAACCCCAATGTCTACCCTCTGATCAAGAAGGACGGCATTAAGCTGGTCACTGCTTACCTTATCGTCTTGGAACAAGACCTGACCGCTGACACTGTTTAGCTGCAATTTGGGTGCCTGCAGGTTAATTTGATTATTGTCAAAGATGACCGCACCCTGAGTTGTCGGTTCTGAACCATCAAAAGGAATGGTCAGTGACAGCCCAGCAGCTACCGGACCTTTTGCTCCCAAATGTGTCAATGCTGAACCCACACTATCGGCTAAGGGTGTGTCCATCAGCAACGCCGTCGCTGCCTCGCTTTCACCCTTTGCTTTAATGTCTAACTTGAGTGGCTGACCGTCTTCGAGAAGAATATTGCCAAGAATTTTGTCCGAGCGAATCCCTCCAATACGCGCATTGTTCGCATCAATCAAAAGCCTGTCATTCTCAAACAATAAGTTCGCGTCAATGTCAGACACTTGTGGCCAACTGGACAGGAATTTAAATGTACCACGCCGCAGCGGCACGGCGGCTTGAAACATGCCATCGTGGTGATTGTAGGGGAAGTCAGCCAGTGTACCGTGCCAGACCAATTTCGCTTTATCTACTCGACCACTTTTTAATGCATCTGAAAGAAATGTCGTGAGATTTTTACCCAATGCCAGTGTAGGCAGGTAACGCCATGTTTTGCTGACATCTTTCAATGAGGCTTCAGTATAGAAAGATAACCAAGGGCTGCCTTTTTGAGGGAGATCAAGACGAAACTGCCCCTTAACTCCCATCACAGAGGAAGAAACAGATACATGGTCACTCCATATGTGAAACTGCTGAGATCCTTGTTGCCAGTAAAGAGAGACATCGCCCTGCTGAATATCTAAGGGAGCCTGAAAGAACTCACCATAGGGCAATGTCTGCTCTGACATCACCAATCTGGCTTTACCTGCACTGCCCACGCCGGAGAGGTCAATAGCCAGCCCCTTAGTATCAGGCAAATAAGTCCAGTGCCGGAAGCTCACATCCTCAACCCGGGCAGAATACTGCAAAGGAGAGCCCTGCTCGTAACTCACGCGAAGATCACTGACCTTGCCATTGGGATTAAGGTCTCGCAGAGCATTTCCGACTGCAGGTGACAGCGGGAGTAAGCGACTGACAGGCATAATCAAGCCAATCTGACTGTCTGAAAGATTGACTCTCCATTTGTGTTCAATCAGCTCAGCATGAATTTTGGGCTCGGGCCAGCGCTTGCCATCGGTTTGAACACTCAGTGACTCACTATCGAGCCGCCAGCCCTCTCTCTCTGGCGAAATATGGATTGTGCCACCGTTAATCCCGATACTGTGCTGACCGTTATTTTTCTCTGACCATGCAAGACGTCCACGATCAAACCCAAACTGAGCTCCCGTGAGCCGCCCACCGTTAATATCAGCCCAAAGTCGCCCTCCTGCCGTTGCCTGTTCCAACACTATATTTTCAGGTAGATAAGGTGAAATGAAAGGACGCACTGAGATATTTTCAGCACCTATGTAAAGCTTGCCCGTAAGCGAACTTAGAGTGCCCTGCTCACTGAACTCAAGGTTTACCTCAAGTTTATTGAGGTTGGTACCGCGAACACTCACTGTTCCCTGCGCTCGGTGTGATTGGCCCTGATTTCGCCACAACAGCGAATCAATATCTAAGGTGTAGTCGTTATCGTCCGGCGCTCTTAAAGTAACCACCGCATTACGAAGACCAAACTTGGTAATGTTGACCAGAAACAGTTTTTCCAAGCGATGTATGACATCTTCCCTATTGGCATCATCTTTGGATTTATCACCACTTTTGACAGAGTTCGACGACAGCTGGGTTAAATCCACCTTTAACCCGTCTGCATTGAGACGAGAAAATACGGGTTCAAGATTTTTTATCGACGCCAGTAAATCAAGTTGCAGGTCAAGCTTTGCCAGCGACATGACCTGTTTCTGGGTTTGACTGGCCAAAGTAACCTGCTGCAACGAAAGCGATGGAACTAAATATCGCCAATGCCCGGTTGCAGACTCAAAATCGACCTGAAAATCACTTTTCTGCTGTATCCACTCCTGAATAGGGCCTTTGAACGTGTTGATATTGGGCAGGAGTAGACGTAAAGAAACGGTGGCCGTAGCCACCAGTAATAGAAGAGTCAGGGTGAAAGCGGTCATGAACCGCAGGAAAAATCTCATCATGGATCAGGGGAACATCCGGTCTACATCATTACCACATCGAACTGCTCTTGGGAGTAAAGCGGTTCAGCCTGCACTTTTACCTGCTTACCAATAAAAATCTCGAGTTCGGCAAGTGCGTGGTATTCCTCACCTTTAAGCGCATCTGCAACGGTTGGCGAGGCATAAACAACAAAATTATCCGCCTCATAAGCACGGTTTACTCGCGTGATCTCACGAAGAACCTCGTAACAGACGGTTTCCACTGTCTTCACTGTTCCCCGTCCCATACAGGTGGGACAAGACCCACACAATATGTGTTCGATACTCTCACGGGTACGTTTCCGGGTCATCTCGACCAACCCTAGCTGGGTAAAGCCATTAATATTGGTTTTCACCCTGTCTCTAGACAGCGCCTGCTCAAGCGACTGAATCACTCTCTCTCTGTGCTCTTCCGAGGCCATATCGATAAAATCAATGATGATTATCCCACCAAGGTTTCGCAGTCGAAGCTGACGGGCAATTGCACGAGTGGCTTCAATGTTGGTATTGAAGATCGTTTCTTCAAGATTACGACGACCAACAAATGCCCCTGTGTTGATGTCGATGGTTGTCATTGCTTCTGTCTGGTCAATAATCAAATATCCACCAGATTTGAGCTCAACTTTACGATCCAAAGAACGCTGGATTTCATTCTCTGTATCGTACATGTCGAAGATAGGTTGATCGCCAGTGTAGCACTCAAGCTTGTCGGTCAGCTCGGGCACAAACTCCTTAGTAAACTCTTTCACTTCATCAAAACAAAGGCGCGAGTCAACGCGAATTAAATCAAGATCAGTGCCCACAAAATCACGCAGAATACGTTGCGCCAGGCCAAGCTCTCCATATAACACACTGCGATTAGTGCTCTTTATACGCCGTTCTATGACTTTCTTCCAAAGCCTCTTGAGGAAAGCGGCATCCTGAGCCAGCTCCTGCTCGGTTGCGCCTTCAGCCGCGGTGCGGATAATATATCCACCCAACTCATCGCAATAAGGAGTCACTAAGGCTTTGAGGCGATTTCTCTCCTGTTCGCTTTCGATGCGCTGTGAAACACCGACATGAGAAGCCCCCGGCATAAATACCAGGTAACGTGATGGCAGGGTAATATCTGTCGTAAGGCGCGCGCCTTTCGTACCGATAGGATCTTTAACCACTTGCACGACAATGAACTGCCCCTGACGAACCAGCTCAGAAATATCACGGACATTGAACTGCTGCTTCTCATTTTCCGATACACACTCAGTGTGAGGAACGATGTCTGATGCGTGCAGAAAAGCGGCTTTTTCAAGTCCAATATCAACAAAAGCAGCCTGCATTCCGGGGAGGATACGGCTCACCTTGCCTTTATAAATGTTACCTACAATGCCTCGCTTGGCTTCGCGCTCAACGTGCACCTCACGGAGGTTTCCAGCCTCAATCAGGGCTACCCGGGTTTCCGTTGGTGTCACATTGATCAATAACTCAGCACTCATTCTATTTCCCCGGTTAACGCAGTAAATTGGTCTAATAAAGTTTCAGTTTCATACAGTGGCAAACCAACTACAGCGTGGTAACTGCCCTCTATCCGGGTAACAAAACGCCCTCCCAGTCCCTGTATAGCATAACTGCCAGCTTTATCGGCTGGCTCTCCAGAATGCCAGTACTGCGCAATTTCTCTATCGCTCAATACTTTAAACCAGACATGGGTTATGACAATTGATGTCAGTTGATGGTTCCTATCGGCAACAGTCACAGCCGTCATCACCTGATGTTTTTTGCCTGAAAGCTGCTGAAGCATAGATTTAGCATGAGCAAAATCCGACGGTTTTTCCATCACTTGTCCATCGAGAACCACTATGGTGTCAGCACCAATAACAGGGCGCTCTTCGGGCGCAGCAGCGACGCCTGCCAACGCTTTATCAGCCGACAGACGTTTAACATAGTCTTCAGCCAATTCCCCTTCAGCCTGTTGTTCTTCAACATTAACAGACAATACAGAGAATGGCAGGGAGATCTGCTCCAGAAGGGCCTTACGACGGGGTGAGGCTGATGCGAGGTAGTAAGATAAAGATGACATTCAGCCTCCGGATTCACTTGATAGATAGCTTGCGCCTGACACGACGCAATAATAAAAATAACCACGGCCAGAGTAAAAAATTAAGAATACCTGCCCAGAAGACGCTGGGGTCAAAAGTAACATTGGTCAATAGATACTCAGCCAAAAATTCAAGGATCTTGGCAGCCAGCGTCGCGACCGTCAAAATCGCCGCCTGCATCCAGAGTGAGAGATTCCTCAGCATTTGGAAGTTCCAGGCAACAAAATAAATGACCAGTGACATCATCAGCCCACGCACCCCAAGAGTCGAGCCAACAATCAAATCCCATAACAACCCCAGCAGCAACGCGGTGCCAACGTTTACCCGGTTTGGCAACGCCATCACCCAGTAAAAGGTCACCAATAACACCCAGGATGGTCGAAAGTGTTCAAGCTCTCCCGGCCAAGGGGTGGTTTGTAAAATCAATGCGATAATGAACGATAGCCAAATCAGGCCATGGCTTCGCATCACGGGGTTTGCCATGTATTAACCTCTGGAATGGTCAGTTTTTCTTGGATTTATTGTCAGGCTGATTAACCGTCACTGTTTCCCGCTGATTTTCAGGAGGAGGTGCCCGCCGTTTATCTGCATGCATGGTAGGCCATACCAGTACCACATAACGCAGACGATCGAACTGGACGGCAGGTCTTGCATCAACTTGCGCGAAAGGACGTTTATTATCAAACGAGAATGAGGTCACCGTTGCGACAGGGTAGCCTTCCGGAAACACGCCTCCCAGCCCTGAACTCACCAGTTTATCGCCAGCTTCGATATCTGCACTACTGGTAATATTCTCCAGCTGAATATTATTTCTATCACCACGTCCCGCAGCAATAACCCTAATGTCATTTCGCATCACCTGTACAGGAATAGCGTGACTTGGATCTGTGATCAGCAACACTCGGCTATTGTGGGCACTAACATATGCTACCTGACCGACAATACCATGCTCGTTAATCACTGGCTGACCTTCGTATACGCCGTTTGTCCGACCTTTATCGATCATAATTTGATGCTTATACGGGTCGGAATCTACCGCCATAACTTCAGCGACAAGACGTCGTTCATCACGAACAAACTTAGAACCGAGCAGCTCACGCAACTGCTGATTCTGACGCTCGACCTCGTCAAATAATAACTGGCGACTGCGCAGGACCAACACTTCTTCTTTCAGCTTGCCGTTTTCAATCAGTAATTGTTGATTGGAGGTGAGCTGATAAGAGAGATTGTCAAGAATATCCCGGGGTAAGTTAGAGGCATATTGGAGCGGTGCCACAACGGTATTGAGTAAGTAACGAACTTTTGCGAAGGCGTCAAAACGACTGTCAGTCAGCATAAGGCTGACTGACAGGACTACCGCGAAAAACAGGCGTAGAGGCAAAGATGGCCCACGGCCAAACATTGGTTTCATTGTGTAATTGCGACCTGTTTGTTAGCAATCAGGAGAATTAGTCGTCGCTGAATAGATCGCCGCCATGCATGTCGATCATTTCAAGTGCTTTACCGCCGCCACGTGCCACACAGGTCAGTGGCTCTTCAGCAACAACAACTGGAATACCGGTTTCTTCTGTTAACAGACGGTCCAAGTCACGCAACAACGCGCCACCGCCAGTCAGAACCATACCGCGCTCAGAAATATCAGATGCCAGCTCAGGTGGACACTGCTCAAGCGCAACCATAACCGCCGAAACAATACCAGCCAGTGGCTCTTGCAGCGCTTCCAGAATTTCATTGGAGTTTAGCGTAAAGCTGCGTGGCACACCCTCTGCAAGGTTACGACCACGCACTTCGATTTCACGTACTTCATCACCCGGGTACGCAGAACCAATTTCGTGTTTAATACGCTCTGCCGTTGCTTCACCAATCAGGCTGCCGTAGTTACGACGAACGTAATTGATGATTGATTCATCAAATCGGTCACCACCAATACGAACAGAAGACGAGTAAACAACACCGTTGAGTGATATAACCGCCACTTCAGTGGTACCACCACCGATATCGACCACCATAGAACCCGTTGCTTCTGATACGGGTAAGCCCGCACCAATCGCCGCCGCCATAGGCTCATCAATCAGATACACCTCTCGTGCACCCGCACCCAGTGCAGACTCACGGATCGCACGACGCTCAACCTGCGTAGAACCGCAAGGTACAGCCACCAGCACACGGGGGCTCGGGCGCATGAAGCTGTGATCGTGGACGGTTTTGATGAAGTGCTGAAGCATTTTTTCAGTGACGTAGAAGTCAGCGATTACGCCATCTTTCATTGGTCGGATGGCAGAAATAGTGCCAGGAGTACGGCCAAGCATTTGTTTTGCCTGATGGCCGACAGCCGCAACGCTTTTGGTAGAACCTGAACGGTCTTGACGGATTGCCACGACAGATGGCTCATCAAGGACAATTCCCTGTCCTTTTACATAAATCAGTGTATTGGCTGTTCCAAGATCGATAGACAGATCGTTGGAAAACATACCACGAAGTTTCTTAAACATAATCTTCGGTTAATCCTGCACGCGTGAGAATTTTTTTTATATTGCCGCTAAATGTACCAACGCAGGGGTCAAGCGGCAAGGCGATGATCTACAAACCTGAATAAGATCTGTCTTTTTTTTCATTACCTAGCCACATTAGCGCCTTTTTCACCCTGATAGATCACGCGGTCATTACCTCGGTAAGAACCTAGCGTAATGATTGCTGATGGATTATCACTGTTTCCCTGGCCCTCATAGAGTAGCCACGGCTGATTGTTGACAGTAACAGTGTTGCATATTTCTGACGTGCTTTTCAGACACTGCCAAAGGCGAAACTGTTTTCTGTAAAATCTATTATTTTCAGTCTTAGGTTTTACTAAAAAGGCAGTAACACCGTTTTCCATGTTTTTTTCGGTCTTACCACCATCAAAAACAATCACAGAATCGACTGGCGCGTTACCGTCTTTGTAAATTTCTTCCTGGCTATTTGCCCCAAGGCTAACGCTCGTATGATTATCATCTGTATTGACGACAAATTTATCACCGTCGCGATACTCTGCATACACTGGGACAGTCAGGTCGTCACTTAGGTTCCCTGCTGCATCTGAAATACGCAGTCGACCATAGCGAACATCCGTCACTCCCCACTTTGCGCCGAGATCGTTACCGCCTTTGTTTATGACTCTATCACTATTTTTTATCTGTGCCTTCGTCCGCGGTTTAACCCCCAGAACTAGTTGCTTGAACGGGCCATCAGGTTCATTACTTCGTTCGAGAATCATGTTTGTGTCTTCAAACTTCCACACGCTGGTCCCATCAGAAGATGCTGCCCATGATAATGATTGTGATTGGGGATGCTTGAGTCTGTTAGTGAAATCGTCACCACCCTGTTCACTGACAGCTGTTATATCAAAATTTACCTGACCGGATGCTAGCTTATGATAGTTCTTTACGGCTTGAGGATTATTTCCCCCTGTCATGGCTTTTATTTCAAACTGGCCTGTGAATGGCTGGTTCATGTAACTGAAGGGTACTGAACCATCAATTGATGTATTTGCAGCAATGACTTTTCTGTTATCCGACAACAAAAAATGGTCGGGCTCGAAAGGACCCAATTTGATAAACGAGGGATTGATGCTCATCCCGAAATAGTTGCTCATTGTGGCTTGCAATTTGACTGGACCGACATCGCTCCATGAAAGATCAGAGACTTTTTTACCTGCAGAAATATTCTTGGTGCCCGAGAGATCGCCAGCCCCATTTTGTAGTAAAGAAGCGCCAGTCAAGCTCACTGAGCTTCCGCCTATGCTCTGCCAAAAGCCTGCGACAACGCCGCGTTGGCATAATGATTTATTGGTTACATCTATCTCTGCGGGATTACTCGCATCTGGTAAAATATTGCCATCATCTCCGCTTCGCCAAGCTACAGGCTTTATGTTTAAGCCGAACTTTTCTCCAGCAATAAGAGAGTTACGATCCACATTGCAAATACCAAAGGAATAGGGTCGAGAAAGTAAGTTAAACGCGCCTTTCATCGTCTGATTCAGCTTTACACCCAGTAACTCAGTCTCACCATTATTTCTTGCCTTAACTTCTTCAGAGGTGAACGGCGCATTTCTCAATATATTCCAATTGGTATCGTTGAGCTCTATTTCAACCTCACCAGCACCCATATACTTAGCATCAAACGCGGTCTGCCCTTCTGTAAATGTCAGTTGTAATTGGTCACCCACCTGTGCGGGTTCAAAGGTCAGCAATGGCTCTTTACCCGGTTTGAAGGTGGGTTTTTTATATTTTTTGATGACATCAAGAGTTTTTTTTCCCGAATAGCTCTCTATGACGCCACAGCTATTCGATGTAGCAGTCACAGAAATTTGTCTCGGCTTTCCTGCAATGACCTTAATATCTGACGTGCCGAAGACTAAACGCGGATTCTTGTGACGGAAACGGTATGGACCGGTAATTTTGGGGGGAATAACATCAATGCTAGAGCTGGTGATCGTCAAGTCACTTCGGATATAAATCGTTTCCTGTTTATTGCTAATAATGTCAACTGCGGCTCTACCGTCAACCAAAGATACTTTCGTGTTTTTTTTACAGGCACCAGGTTTATTTTCAACCTTAAAACACGCTCCAGTTGAAGTATCCTTTCCAGAAGAGTCAGTAAAAGAAAGACTTAATTCACCATCTAACTTCCTTATTGTTCCATCTGGGTCTTCTGTAGAAAAATTGATGGAGTGCGAATCACACGTATCGAATATTGACTCAGTGGGTATTATCTTGAGTTCTGGCGGAGCTATACACAGACTATCACCGTATATCTGAGCATTTGTATTCATCGAGAGATCAGCAACACTCACTGCGCCATCTATGTGTGTATCACCACTCAGCGTTAGCCTTTCCTGTGCGTATATAAGTGCTTTAATTACACTTTTCGACCTAAGTTCAGCTGATTTTTGAGTGAGCAGAATAAAGTCATCGGCATTGCCATCATTGTTAATCTGGGCGTCTTTATAGAAATAAATCCCTTTGCTGACATAGATTCTGACTGGACCAGTCATAGTAATTGTGGGTGTGACGGATACAATCTTTCCATCTACCTCTTTGGTACCTCCAAAAAGTTCGAGCTTATTGAACCAATAAACGCCTTCATTAAGGGTTAAGTGACCGCCGGTTGACTGTACATTGTTAAATACACAGGTATTTTTCAAACGATTGAAGTCGGAGAACTTGGCATTCTTGCATACGCCATTACTCCCCAATGTTTTATTTCCATCAACAGGTATGTCTATAGCGTTAACATTCGAAAAGTCAGAGCCAAAATACTGAACGTTTAATTCTGGATAGCTGATACTGCTATCGACCTTACACGTGAACAGGTTCTCGCTAGACTGACAAGATTCCTTCTTTACGTTTAAATTATTTTCGTCGAACCTCAGAACAAATTTATTGTCCGCGTCTAACCCGTGAGTTTGGATAATTTTCGCCGAGAGAGCCCCGTCAATTGATAACTTACCTGCACTTTTTTTATGTGATTGAGCGACACTAGGGAAAACTTGGCAGGCTGTACTAGGGTTAATGTCATTAATTTCTGCCGTTGTATAAGAAGCAAAAAAACTCAAGATGAAAAAAATAGACCCTTTAAATCGCATCACTCCACCTCCTTCGCCCAAGTTTCCTGAACGCGGGAAACTGCAAACTCTCCGCTCCCACACTGGCCTTTGCTCTCAACCGAATAAAAAGTTTTATTGCTGGAAGACTTTTTTACTTTGCACTCAACCGTTGCTTTGCAACCCTTTAAACCCTCATCAGTAAACATCATCACCTTCTGAGCGGCACAAGATGATAAAGGTAAATTGTCCTTGTTCTGAAGCAAAGGAAAAAGCTGGCTCATAGCCCATTGGGTGCCGGAGTTTGCGGCCAGCCATGCACGGGTACCCAACACTTCTCGCGCAGTCGTATTACTCTGAGAGGAGGTTATCTGCATCAGGTAGCCTCCAAGTGCTGCAAGCACCACAATGGAAAAAATGGCGATAATCAGCATGCTGCCCTGTTGCCGTTTGAGCGATTTGCCCAATGTTACTGAGGTATTATTAGGGAACATTAACAATCGGAACCTCCTGGTCAAAGACCGACGTTTCACCGTTTTGACTGAAGGTATATTGAACTTTCAGTAATCCGTGACTGTTAAGAGAAATATTCTGTAATGAAAATGCGCTACCACTGACTAATACGTTTTTAGATAATGGAAATTGAGTGGCACCTTCTTTTCTTACCAGCTGACCTGATTCAAAGCAAAATTGCACTCGCTTTCCCAGTACATAAAAGCGTTTGGTAGGCGATGTCGATAGGCCAGTGGGCAGTTTATCAAGTGTCACTTGGTAGCTATCGTTGGCTACGTTCGCTATGTCACTTTTCGTTATGCCTCTTATCGTTTTTGCATCGCTAAAATCGTTAGACTTTTGTGGCGAAAAAACAATCTTCTTCCCTTTAAACGTATTGGCATTGATGATGTTAGATTCAGCAAATACGACACTTAACGGAAGGCCCGATGGCGCTTCATAAAAACCTGAGGAATAGATGGGGTAATAACTGACACACTTACCTCCCAATTCAATGGTCACACTGTTAGGCACCGCATTTTTCAGCTCCCGCCCAACACGTTCGATAGCAAAACGGGCTTCACCCTGCAACGCCTCCCGGTCACGCGCACTGACATATCCGCTCACTCCCGAGCCAATAAAGCCGGAAATCCCAACTGAGAGTATGCCAAGAATAACCAGAGTGACCACTAACTCGATGAGGGTGAAACCGCGGGAATCGTGAAGCATCAGAAGTTACCTTTATAAGCAGCAAATACCCACTTACCGGATTGAGGATGAAAGACAGATAAGGTGATGCGCTTGGCCAAGACTGAATCAAGCTGGCTGCTGGCGACATTAATGCTGACAGTAAAGCCCGGATAGTCAGTACCGACTAACGTCTCAATGGTTCCTTTGATAGGTAGGCCATCACACTGGGCTGCATCTTCCCCCCAGCAGCCGATAAAGTCATCGACGTCATTAAATTGCGCTGGTATGGTTTCGCCAGCATCCGGGCCAAGTGTGGCCGAACATGTAGGAATAGTGTCTTTCAGTGAATAGCCGAATTTCTTTTTTACGGCCTCTGCGTTTTCACCACAGCGCCATCGGCTACCATTGGGATCGCTGTTTTGGTCATACTGACGGGCTAACATACTGCTCATTAACGACTGACCAAGTGCAGCCGCCCGTGCTTCAAAATAAGGGTTTGTCGATTTACCGCCGATAAAGGGGAGTAAGGCTGTACTGATCAGAATCATCGCGATGCTAAATACCACCATGCCGATGATGGTTTCGATAAGGGTGAAGCCTTTGGAATACGGGTAACTCATTCCGCTTTATCCTTATTTATGAGCATCTTTAGATATTCGAGTACTTGGTACATTGAGTAACTTCTGAAAACACGCGATTTCCCGGGTTGAATATCCTATCTCTGAAGTGATAGCGAACGCAGTGTTTCTGGATACCGTCCCTTATAAAGAACTGGATATAACCCAACTTCGCATCCGTTCCACGGTCAATATAAAAATCGCCTTTCACGGATTTATCAGCGTCTATAGCATCGTCAATACCCAGACTTGTCGGGTATCCCTCGTATACATCGATATTGCCAACTTTATCCCCTATTCCCCCAGATATCTCATATTTGGCTTTAGTCAGGATAACAGCGCTATTTATTGCCATGGACAGTTTATTGAGAGCAGCCTTTTCTGCGTCCTCGCTCATATAGATAAACTTCGGTGCAGCCGTCACCGCCAGCACAGACAAAATTACGATAACAGCGACCATTTCAACAAGCGTAAATCCTTTTTTCTTTTCCAAGCTGACGATATTCCTTTACCACATCGATTAGTCACAGGCGTAGAAGTAGCCCTCTGGATTTAGACAAAGTGACGCAGTTGCGCCGTTTTTACTGAACGTAAATGTCAAAATATCGGATAGTCTGGTATTGGATATCGCATCATAAGGGCGACCGAGAAGATCAAAGGAAAGGGTTTTAGCTGGGCTGACAGACACCCCGTCAAACGTTACCTGCTGGCTACTTTTATTCTCGCAGCCAGAAAAGGGATTGCCCCCCAATTGGGAGGCAGTCACAACAAGCTGATGGCAGGCATTTTTTGGGTCTGCCTGCTGTATCGCTTTGAGCTGAACCTGTCGGGCCACCGACAGGCCAGCATCCCGCGCGCTGATCACGGCAAGGTCATCATTGCCCGTCAGACGCGGTAAGGCGAACACTCCAAGAATGGTGACAACGACTATCACTGTCACCAGCTCGATTAGGGTGAAGCCTTTTTTATTCATGTAGAAATTGAATCAATGATCAGCTACAAGCCTTAACTTCTACATTTGGCCGTACATCTTTAGAGGCAGCTGGAGTGTAAACCACACAGTTGTCTGATCCACCTTTGAACTTGAATTCAACTTTACTATCCGTTGAAGGCGTGCCGGCAAGGACAGCTTCAAAGTCATTACCAAGATCAACCAAAGATACAATACCTGTTGGCAAACCATCAGGGTACCCATTCTTGACCGTAACTGAACTATTTTTGTTCATAAGTTTTTGAGCGCGACCAATTTCTGATGCGCTTACAACTGACGCCTTAAGTCCATTAAGAGCACCAGTTTTTGCATCTTCTTGCATTGAAACAAATTTCGGCGCTGCAGTCACAGCGAGAATACCCAAAATTACAATCACTACTACCATTTCAATTAACGTGAAACCGCCTTGACGTTTCATACTACTACTCCTCAAAGGTACATCTGTATGTGTTCCGGTCAATACACCGGATTTAACTTAAAACTGGGTTACATGCGCTCCCTGCTTACCATTTTTTGCCGAACACATTCGGCGTCTCCCTCAGCAGGGCCAATTATCATTCGGCCCTGTTGTATGAAGTTGTTAAGCCTTAACACTCTCTATGTGTATCAGCCAACACCACCACAGGTAAGACCAGTTCCGTCTGTTTCTGAGTGGCGAAATATAAAGCGATTTATGTCATAACGCCACAGAAAAATGTGATCTTTTACGAATTTTTTTATTGCGTGAAATGAAAATTACATCTGACATCGGAGTATTACAAAGACTTACGCCTATATTCAATTACATGCATTTATTGTCGATTTACTTTCCGAGTGACAAGTCATACATACCCCACATTGGCAAGAAGATCCCCATTGCCAGCAACAACACCAGACCCGCCACCACAATGAGCAGAAATGGCTCCATCCTCGCCGACAGTGTGGTCAATTCGTAATCCACTTCTCTGTCATAAAAATCACTGACTTCCAACAATAATTTGTCGATTTGCCCGGTTTCTTCACCAACCTGAATCATCTGGTGCACCAGTGACGGGAATACCTCAGAACGACCGACCACGGAACTGATCGTCATCCCAGATTCCACCCCCGCTTTCATTTCATGTACTTTAGCGGTCAGATAGCGGTTATCTATGGCTTCTGCAGCCAGAGATAAGGCCGTGTTCAGCGGCACGCCAGACTGGATCATCATTGAAAAAGTGCGTGAAAAGCGCGACATCAGTGCTCGGTGTAACAAACTCCCCACCAGCGGCCAACGAAGACGCCATTTATCCCATTTAATGCCGCCTTCTGGCGACTCTTTCCATAGCCGAAACGCCACGACGCCAAAAACAGCAGATATCACCAACATCCACCAGAAATCGACAAAAAAGTTAGAACTGGCAATCAGTACCCGGGTAGGAAGAGGCAGTTCACTGCCAAATTTCGCAAACATCCCGACAAACTTCGGGATAACATTCACGTTCAGAAAGACGACAGCCATTGCAATGGTGGTCAGTACAAAGCTCGGATAACGCAGCGCACTTTTTATCCTGCGCCGGGTTTCTATCTCTCGCTCATAATATTGGGACAGCTCTAATAACGCGTGGTCAAGACGACCCGTGTTCTCGCCTACCTGAATCAGGGACACAAATAAATCACTGAAAATGGCCGGATAATCACGCATGGCAGAGGACAATGCTCTGCCGTTGGAGATTTCCTCATGGATACCTTCCAGGGCCAGTTTCATCTTCGGGTTTGAAGTATTCTGCGACAGGCCTTTGATGGCTCTCAGCAGAGGGATCCCTGCCTTAGACAAGCTATAAAACTGACGACAGAAGATCACCAAGAGGTCGAGCGAAATGCCTTTGGAGAAAGCTGGCAATAGCGCTCTTGGAAGTCTGAGATTCGCCGTTGGACGACGTTTTTCACGCAGTGAAAGCAGGATGTACCCTCTTTCCATCACTTTATCGATGGCGATCCGTTCGCTCTCAGCCTCTACCACATCGCGGATCCTTCCGCCCTTCTGGTCTTTTGCGACAAATTGATAATACGCCATCAGAGTCTTCCTTCAACATCGGTGATGAGCGGCGCACTCTCAGAGAGGCTGATCGCCTGTTCCAATGAGACCTGTCCACTGGCGGCCAATTCAAGGGCACAATCCACCAAAGAGCGGTAGCCGCTTTGCTGTTGGGCTGCATTGGCGAACGCATTGTGATCATTGCTGCGTAGCGCCTCAGCGAGCTCAGGGGTAATTTCCAACAGCTCGAACACACCGATACGCCCTTTATAACCGGTAAAACTGCAGGTCTGACACCCCTTTCCACGTGAAAAAGTACGCTGACTGAAAGCAGGATGCTGGCTGTTGAGCCAGATTTTGTGATGGGCGTTCGTGGCCTGAACAGCGTTACAATCCGGGCAGTTTCGCTTGATCAGACGCTGAGCCAACACCGCTTTTACTGCACTGGCAACCAGATAACCCGGCGCCTCCATATCGACCAGACGCAATGCACTGTCAATGGCGTTGTTAGTATGCAGAGTCGACAAGACAAGGTGACCTGTCATAGAGGCACGAAGGCCAATCTCGACGGTTTCACTATCGCGCATCTCACCGACCAGAATAATATCCGGATCCTGACGTAAAAAAGTTCGCAGAGCATTGGAGAAGGTAAGCCCTACTTTGTGATTGATCTGAACCTGACTGACACGTGTCAGTCGATATTCCACAGGATCCTCCGCTGTAAGGATCTTTTTATCCGGAGTATTTAACTCGTTAAGTGCGCCGTAAAGTGTTGTCGTTTTACCTGACCCGGTTGGCCCGGTTACCAAAATCATGCCATAAGGGCGGTGCAGCTGACTGCGGAAACGGAGCAGGAGATCTGCAGGCATGCCAACCTGTTCAAGGCTCAGTAAGCCCGCTGACTGATTAAGCAGACGCATGACCACGGCTTCGCCGTGTTCAACAGGCAAAGTGGAGAGACGCACATCGATGTGCATATCCCGTACCTTAATATGGAAGCGGCCATCCTGAGGCAGACGTTTTTCAGAGATATCCAGCTCACTCATAAGCTTAAGCCGAAGCACCAACGCAGACGCAATACCCGATTCTTTTAACAAGGTTTCGTGAAGGTTACCGTCGATTCGCTGCCGGATCCGCAATACCTTCTCGTCCGGTTCTATATGGATATCCGACGCGTTCATTTGCACGGCGTCTTCGAATAGTGAGTTAATCAGTTTTACGACAGTGACATCCTGCGCATCATCGGCAGTATCGCCGAACGCACTCCCGGTCTCTTTTCGGTGCTCGGCTTCCAGTCTTTCTGCAAAGGAGGCAATGGCCTGTGTTTTTCGGTAATAGCGATCAAACGCGGTGATCAGTTGCCTTTCAGCAGCAATCACCAATTCCACCTGATGATCTCGCAGCAATTCCATAACGGCATCTTGCGCAGCAAGATCGGCCGGATCACTCATGGCAACGCGTAAACCCACAGTAGTGCGGGCTATGACCATGGCTCGTAGGCGACGTGCATGTACCTCAGGTAAAATGCCAACAACGTTTTCGTCGATATCGGTGGAATTGAAATCTATGGCCTCAAGCCCAAGCTGACGGGCAAGGAATGCCATCAACTGATGTTCAGTCAACAGAGACATTTCAACGAGAATGTCTCCCAGTTTGCGGCCAGACTCGTATTGCAGAGCCAGTGCTGACTGTAACTGATTGAGTTGAATGATCCCCTCTTCAACCAGCAGATCACCAATACGCTTGCGCAGTTTAATCGCCATTTTGATCTTCCGAAGCCGTTTTAAGTGCTAAGAGGCGAGTTCTGACAAAACTGACAGACTGACTGCTCAAATGTCCTGCCTCAAGGGCCGACTCATAGGCAGCAATCGCCGCCGTCTCACGTCCTGACTTTTCCTCTGCCAAGGCCAGTCCCAGCCACCAGCGGCCATCATCGTCATCATTGGCGGTCAGCCAAAGATAGCTCTTATGTGCCAAGGATGTTTTATTGAGGTACTGAGATAAGGCCCCACGCATCGCATAGAAACGAATGGTTTGCTCAGAATCCTTCTCATTGCCACTGGGCTCTGTCAGCAAAACCGAAAGCGCGGCCTCGGGTTGGCCTGACTGTTCAAATAAACGTGCCAGAGTCAGTTTGAGTGACAGGGTATGAGGGTTAGCTTTGATTCCCCGTCTCAGCACCTGCTCTGCTTCCCGGCCAAGGTTTTTTCCGTACAGCAGGGCGGCCAATTGATTGATAGCACCCGTATGAGTGGGCTGGTGCTCTATAACCTCGCGCAGATAACTAATAGCGCGGTTCATGTCCCCGGCCTGCGCACTCTTCTGGGCCCGCTGATAGGCGACTGACGCCAGCTCCTCGGGTGTCAGACTGACGTGCTCAACACTCATGGCTGACTGCTCAGTCTGACTCACTGCTTTGGCTGCATACGCTGGTGATGAGAACACCAGCCCCATTGCAAGCACAGTGGTAACAACGCACGTCAATGGCTGAAACACAGTATTACGTACGCGAGTCATTGTTATGTCCTCTATCATGAAACGGATGTAGGGATTGTTCGGGTTCACTTATCAGGAAACCATTGATCCAACAATTGTTGTGACCGCTTAATTTCCTGCTGCCATGTTTTGTCACCAACCACAGAAGGTTTCAGCAAGATCACCAATTCAGTTTTCTGCTTTTGTTTCGACTTACTGCGAAATAGATTGCCCAACCCTGGAATGTCGCCCAGCAACGGTACTTTAGAGACACTTTCACTGACCGATGTTTTCATCAGACCGCCAATAACCACCACATCACCCGAGTTAGCATGAATCACCGAATCTGACTCTCGTACAGAAGTTTTCGCTAGTGGAAGCTTAAATTCTTGATTATCACCCGCTTTGATGGTTTTTAATTCTGTTTTAACATCAACTACTGACGGATGAACGTGAAGTAAAACGCCATTGTTTTCGTCAATTTGCGGCGTCACATCGAGTGAAATCCCGGAGAAAAACGGGGTCAGCTTGATGTTTGGCCCAGATTTAGCGTTTTCACCCTTGGCATCACTAAACGAAATATCGGTGACAAAATACTCATCGCCGCCTACTTTAATAACTGCTTTCTGATTATTTGATGCAGTAACACGCGGGCTGGACAGAACGTTCAGATCGCCTTGTGTTTCAAGAAAACTCAACACCGACTTAAATTGACCATCAGTGATTGTCAGAGTTGTCTCGCCACCTAATGCACTGGAGACAGCATTGCCAAACTCATTACCGACACTGGTAGCAAAACTGATACCACCGCTACCAATACTGCGGGTAATATTCTGCCAGTTTATTCCCTGCTGATAGCCATCGTTTAAGGTCACTTCGAGAATTTTGGCCTCAAGGACGACCTGACGCTTAAGTCGCTTTTCAGATATTTTGAGGTAGCGCTTTATCTCTCTCAGCTCATCCGGATAGGCGCTGACGGTCAGTAAACTTGCTTGTGGGGAAACTGTTACGCTATGACCGTCTTCTTTGCCCACCATCGCCGAGATTGTCGACTGTAACTGCGACCAGAAATCGCTCTCTGAGGTGGTGTTAATTTCTGTACCACTGGCAGCAGCGATATCACTGTCACTGCTACTGTTATCTGATGAACTATTTTGAACAATGCCATTGGTGACTGAAATGCCGGATCGGCCGCTTCTTTTCAGTTGCAGATAATCTACGGGGAAAGTTTCAGTGCGCATCGTAGCTGGATAAACCTGAATCAGCTTGCCTTGCTTTTCAATCTGATAACCGTAAATGTCAGCAACAACATCCAGAGCTTCACTCACAGTCACGTCCTTTAGGGATAGCGATATGCTGCCAGCTACGTTCGGATGCATAACCAGATTCCAGTCACTGCCTTTGAGTAAACTGGCGAAAAACGCTTTAGCGGGCACATCTCGGGCTGTTACACGCACCCGCTTCTCGTCCAAGGTTTTAGGCGCGTCGACCTCATCGAACGCCATAAGATCCTGATTGACCGCGTCTGGAATGTTTTTCAGTGCCTGCGCGCTGCTTTGCTGATACGCCTGATCCAATGTGGCGTGTATTTCTTCCGGCATTTGACGGGACACACTAGAACAGGCTGAAAGACTTATAGTGACCAGCACAGCCAATACAGGTTGAGTCAATCCTTTTTTACTTATCATTAGTTCACTACCTGTTCGCTGTAGAGTGTCAGCGTCCACTTTTTACGCTGTTTGCTGAGTACAGCCTTATCGTTAGTCACTTTTACCACGTTAAATCCTTTGTAAGGCTTGCCCTCTTCGACCATTTCGCCGTTGAGGATGGCAACACATGCCTGATCTGACTGACACATCACCGCATCCAAACGCGGAAGAGAAACGCGGCGAGGTGCTTTTTTCTTTACCATTTTGATAGGTGCTTTTTTCTCTGGTACCACAACCTTTGGCTGATAACCCAACGGTGCGGTCGGATCAGGCAGTGTTGTTTCTGCTGTCGCCGTCGCCGTATATAACGCTGCAAGGCAGAGAATAATGCTGATAACGTTTCGCATTCGGTTAGCCTCCAATAAAGCGTTTGCTGTCGCCCAGGGTATAAATCTGAATCACCACTTCCGCTGTCGGATAATCAACAACACGATAGTCAACCTTTCGCCAGAAGTACTTCACCGGTAGGTCTTCCAAGTCTGTCAGGTACTCAACAATATCAGTGAAACGTCCCCGTAATGTCATCTCAATCGGATGCAGGTAGTAGCCCGCATCTTTGTTCTGAGTCAGTAGTGCTGAAGGCAACGACCGCATGGATACCAGACTGAGTGTGCCGGATTGCTTTAATACCTTTTCCATCAGCGATGACATCTGGGCACTGCTGATATAACCGGCGACCTGCTTCTGAATCTCTTCGGCCAGTTTTAGGTTTTGCTTCTGTTGTGCAGAAAGAGCCTGATCCAAATCAGAGTTGGGGTCTTTCTTCAACAGTTCAAGTTGCTGATTATTCAACGTCATCAAGGCATTAATATTGATGGCCGTCGCTTTCTTTTGTTGCTCTTTAACGATCATTTGCTGGTAGGCAGGCTCAATAAAATTGAACACGCCGATTGACAACATACAAATCCAGCCACAGAGCGCAATCATCCACTGCTCTCGGCGCGTCAGAGAGTCAAAACGGATTTTAAGCGTTTGAATAAACGTCATTTCCCAGCCACCTTGTTGACATCACGCTGCGTTTTCAAGGAAAACTCAAGTAATTGATCTGACTTGCGATCCAGTGTCATAGATTCAAATGCCCGTTGGGACAGGTAACGGTGAGTCTGAAATTCAGTCACCCAGGCAGGCACAGCATCAGGAGACGAGGCCAGCCCTTTAATATCCAGACTGTCTGGTGCCACATGTACTTCCTGTACTGAAATATCTTTTCTGACTGCCGCCGATAAATCACGAAACAGTCCGGCAAACCCTTCCAGGGACGCCTTATCGTGGCTGGCAACAGCATCTAATGTTTGTTCACTGTCTGCCATCTCACGTTTTAACTGCGCCAGCTGCCGCTGCTTTTCCTCTGAAGGTGCTCTGAGAGAGAGCTTAGAGGTTAAATCCTGCGACGTCGTTTGCAGATCTTTGAGCTGTTCAGCCCGAGCTAACAGGCTACGACTGGCGTCGGTTAACTCCCATTGCTGGTAAGCAAATACAACAGACAACAGAAACATCGTCACTGCCCATATCGCCAGCATTTTCTCGAATGTCAGCCAAGGCGGTTTTTGTCCCATGCCAACACGGTGTAAATTTATCAGCGGCTCAACGTCTGCTAATAGAGATACCACCAGCCTCTCCCTGTGATTCAGGGAAACCTCAAAATCAGGGATACGAACACTTACTGTGAGTCGTGATGATAAGGATAACGCCAGTGTCTGGTCACACTCACTGTCAAGATCGAGAATGATCCCTCTTATTTGGGTATGACGCATCTGAGAACTCAGATAGTCAACAGAACGTTGTACCTCCAAGGCCAATTCATCAATGCCTTGCTCAGAGAATCGCTGGCCAGGCTGGAAATTAATGCCTCTGACCTGACGCTGGAAACACAGCTTTCCTTCACTGAGCACGGTCAACTGGACACCGCCGCTGATGATATTACTGACCACCATCTCGGTGCTCTGCTCATCCGTCCACCGTGCCAACTGAAGATCTTCAACGGTGACCAGTTTCAGCTTACAACGACGGCGCTGCAACAGGCTGTCAATGTCAGCAAGCAACGACTTTGACGCTGCCATTGCCTGAAATCGACCAGATAACGGCGACTCAAAGCCATCTGCCACCACATCGAGAGGTGACTCCGAAATAAAGTCTTTCAGTTTAAATGGCAACGCTGAATACAGGTCTTCAGATGCCAGACCCGGATCATCAATCAGGATTGCATGATAATGGCTACGGCCAAGCACAACAGAGACATCCGCCTTGTGCAGGTCGTTTCGCTCAATCAGTCGGGACAGAGCAGCAAACGCATCTCCTCCAGAGATTTCTTCCTTATCGAGGTGCGTTGTTACTTTGCCCGTCTGGGCTAACAAAACCTGATCGCCGAATACGGCGAGTGAGACCTGTTGGCGCTCACTGCGAGCCAGCAAACGTTTAACGAGGGAGAAACTTAGCATTGATTGTTTTACGTCACTCTAAAATGAAACGCTAGTTTGAAAAACAGGAATTGAGTGATGAATATATCAAAAATTTTCAGAATGACTAGATCTACATCGCTATCAAGGAAAAATAATTGACGCTATTTCACCCAACTTGCGGCGGAAACCTTACTTTTAGTGTTACTTTCTACGCCAACGCTGGCGACGGCGCTGAGTCGGTTTTATAGGTTTTTCAGAAAGTTCTTGTCCCAGAAGTCGTCCCTGCCCGCCGTAAACACCAAGTGTAAGTAACAGTTTCCACTCCTGACGCGTCTCGACACCCACGGCGACCACACCCGTCGAGGTGGGTTCGCATGTACCTAACATACTTCGGATATAAAGCTGATTCTCGGGCCGCTGGTGAATGTCACGGACAAGACTGCGGTGCAGCTTTACGAACTCAGGCTGTATATCTTTCACATAGTGGGTACTGACCACTGTCCTTCCAGCCTGATCGACCACCAGCCGACATCCCAAACCGGACAATAGACGTAGGGTGGGGAAAACGGCATCAAAATTGGTGACCAGCGGCCCTTCCGCCACTTCAAATAAGATTCGCCCACGACGCTCGGCTGTCATTTGCATTAACTCATTTCGAAGCCAGATTTGGAAATGTCGATTTTTCAATGAATAGACGCTGAGATTAATGGAAACTGGCGTGATAATCTGACCCTTTTGTAGTCTGGCGATCACTTTAGACACCACAGTGCAGTCGAGCCTCACTGTCATCCCGACCAGCTCAACCCCTCTTATAAAACGCGACGCTTTAAGAAGTCGGCCTTGCTCATCATTTATTCTCGCCAGCACCTCAGTGTAGAGCAGTTCACCCTCGCGATTTTTAACCACCTGGGTATACAGTTCGAGTTCATCTTTTTCAAACACATTATTGAGCAGGGTACGCCAGCGAACACTGCCCCGGGTTTCCGGTGTCGCGACACTCTTTCTAAACAGTGACCAACTGTTCACTTCCTGAAGTTCAGCACTTCTCACTGCCTCTTCAACCTCATCCATCAGGCGGCCCCGGCTTTCACCAAAGGTAAACATCACTGCGCCAAGATGGCACCAGTTACTGTTGTCCAACCCTTGCGGCGGATCAAGCCGCTCAAGTGCTCTCATCAGCTGACCCGCAAACAACTCCGTCTCTTTTTCAGATTGCTGAACTAATAATATGGTGAACTTTGCATCGAAATAGCGAGCGAGAATGGCATCCGGATAGCGTTGGATCGCATTGGACAACACGACTCCCACTTCTTTAATCCACTCGTCAGCAACTTTTCTATCTGTTTGCAGTACGAGTTCTTCTAGGTCGTTCACTTTGATCATCATGACTGCGCCATGACTACCCTGTTCCTGTACTAAGGCATGTAAACGATTGTCGAACATGACTCGGTTTGCCATGCCCGTAAGCTGGTCGAGGAACGTATTGCTTCTAAGAAAAGTATCAAAGCGGCTTCGCTCCTGCCTTGCATCCTTCAGCCTTGATATCAGCCTATCCAGTGCAACACTGGCGGTCACTGGCCATTCCCGCTCATCGCTCCTTGCCACCTCGTCGGTACGGCCCGCCAAAATAAGCTTACCGCGCTCTTCCAACAGCTCTGCACCCTCTAACTGCAACCGTAACCAGCGAATACCCCATGCGAGTGCCAACACAATCACCAGCACAGACATCGTCAGAGATAACATACCGCCAATGGAGTAAGCGAATTCAGCGTAGGGAGCCACTGACTTTACGTTGACGTAAAAGCCCGGATTGCTCGGAAGTGTGTATCTATTTTCAAGCAGGTCATACTGATCACCAACATGCTGCACCTGCTGATAGCGGTAAAGCATGCCAGTATCACTGAGGATCTCCAGTTCGACCACATCGCTGGCCTTTAGCAGTTTAGGTAGCCAGAGATTGAGAGAATCATTTTCACTGGGTTCTGCAATCGCACGATCAATCTCATAAACAACCTGACTGAGGTAGTGAGAGATGAAATCATTGCCAAGCTTTCGAAAGCTGACGGAACCGCCGATGAACAGGACAAAGATTGCGGCTGTCAGCATCAGGGTAACAAATGCAACCAGCCGGTTCGTCAGCTTCATTGCTGCTATTTTTCTCATCGTTCAGTCCGTTCAAGATCAGCGTTTCAGGTACAGGAAAAAGTGTAGGTATTGCAGGGCGTGGTTACACCCTTACCTCTCGAGTTTGGTGTATTATCGTGTCTATGTAGACGAAAGTGAATGCAAGCGTGCTAATTGACAGGAAATATACACTGCAATGGATCTGATAACCTGTGTTAAAAGCTATAACATGGTGGTTGAAATGGGCTCGCTGGCTCAGGCAGCGAACCGACTCAATACATCAAGTTCAGCTGTGTCAAAACGTCTGGCATGGCTGGAATCACAACTTGGGGTACAGCTTCTAAAACGTACCACGCGCACCCTGACGCTGACAGATGCGGGACGATTGTTCTATCAGCGTGGTAAGCGGATTTTGTACGACTGGAATCAATTGGTTTCAGAAACGACCTCAACATACGGTGAAGTCAGTGGTGTGCTGCGAATTGGTGCGCCACTGGCCACTGGTAGCAGGCTGCTTGTAAACTATATCGCTGAATTTCTCGACACTTACCCCAATATTCAGGTTGAATTGCACACTCTGGCTCCGGGCGAGTTACCTGACCCGAGCCTCGATGTTGTTATCACCCGTGAATTGGCCGACTTCAACTCCTCAAGCTTTATTGCTACCAAGCTCTTTGACTTTCACTCGCGGCTATTTGCTTCTCCAGCTTATCTGGCGCAGCATCCCCCTATTGTTGAGCCAGAACAATTGTTACACCACAACTGCCTGCTTTATGGCACAGAGCTTCAACATCAGGATCATGAGTTTGAGCATGGCAGGAGTCTCAGGCTTCAGGGAAATTTTGTTTCTCCCAACATGGAGGCGCTGGTCACTGCGGCAGTCACCGGAATGGGGATCATTCTGGTTGGGGCGGGCACTATTCGCAAAGAGCTGGATCAAGGCTTGCTGGTTCCTGTGTTACCTGAACTCAAACTGCCACAGGCCTCGGCCTACGCGTATTATCCGAAACTTGAGTTCAACCACACCAAAACCAAGTTGTTTATCAATTTCATCAAAGAAAAAGCCAAAAGCATTAATGCGTAACGCTGAGTTAGGTGCGCTGTGTGCTTCGGTCTGTACAACCCGAACCCTGTTATCAGGCATAAAAAAACCCTGCATAGCAGGGTTTTTCACAACATACGATAAGACGTATTAGAACGGGATATCGTCGTCGAAATCAGGCAGATCGTTATACTGCTGCTGAGGCTGCTGCTGTGGTGCGCTTTGCTGTTGAGGCGCACGTTGTTGCTGCTGCTGTTGTTGTTGCTGCGGCTGATAAGCAGGCTGCTGAGGTTCACCCCAACCACCTTGCTGCTGGCCCATTGGCTGACCTTGTGGCGCACCGCCCATAGCCTGGCCTGCACCTCGGCTATCAAGCATTTGCATTTCGTTAGCAACGATCTCAGTCGTGTAACGATCCTGACCATCCTGACCTTGCCATTTACGGGTTTGCAGACGGCCTTCGAGATAAACTTTTGATCCTTTTTTCAGGTACTCACCAGCAATCTCAGCCAGACGACGATACATGACTATGCGATGCCATTCGGTCTGCTCTTTGTTTTCACCCGTGTTTTTATCACGCCAGGTTTCAGAGGTTGCAACAGTCAGGTTAGCAACCGCGCCACCATTAGGAAGGTATCGGATCTCTGGATCATTACCCAGGTTACCGACCAAGATAACTTTGTTTACGCCACGGCTGGCCATAATTCACTCCCAAACCTAAACATTGACCGTTGAGACCTTATCTCAGCGGCTAAAATCAAACGGGCATAATATCAGAAAGCCTAAACTGATTCGATGGCTTTACGCCCACTCCGTTTACAAGACGTTTCCGTACTTATTGTATATTAACTGCTAATTTCGGCCTCAACCGTCAAATTCATTGCTTGTCACCGTTAATGGGAGAACATTCGAAGTTTCTTTTGATTCCTGTGCATAGAGAACCATTAAAAGTGATAGTGAAAACTAAGAGAACAGAGGCTGTTCTTCCACTGCCCCAAATAGAAACACCCCCAAGCTCATTACATGCCATTTACAAATAAATCATATTTTACAGTTAATTACCTTAAATGTGATCTGTAACGATATCTGTTTATATCTGAGAACGATTAGATCATTTATGAATGTTAGATGACGCACTATGATGGAACACTCGGAAGTGCATAAGGAAGTGTGTCGCGTGTTTCATCTTGGCGTTCTCCCCAAAATTACTGGCCCAACCTTCACCAACCGTCCCATAGATCACACGCTGTTTAGCAGGGAAGATGATGTCGGATTTATCAGTGCAATCAGGACGATTGCCGCGAAGCTGGAGTGCCACCTTACAGCTCACAGAAGAAAAGTGATTGCTGTGACCTCTGCACGTCCTTCTGAGGGGAAGTCGACAACAGCAATGACGCTGGCACAGTCTCTGTCCGAATCGGAAAAAACTCTGCTTATTGATGCGGACTTGCGTATGTCGACACTGGGAATGCGATTTGGGCTCCGTCATCAGGCACCCGGCTTAACGGAAGTGCTTCTATCAGAGAGGTCTGATGATGAACTGATACAACCGACCCTGAAACCAAACCTGGATCTGCTTCCTGCTGGACGACTGAGCGAAATGCCTTCTAGCCTCATTACCTCGACCGCTTTTACTCATCTTATCAATGTGCTTCAGCGACGCTATGACAAAATAGTCATTGATACGCCACCTTTACATTCCGTTAATGACAGTTTGCACCTTGGGAAATTGGCCGGTGGGCTCCTTTTGGTCAACAAAGCTGGTTCAAAAGGCCCACAAATACTGCCTGAGGTCATTGATTGCCTAAAGCATCATGATATCGGCATTGACGGTATCGTTATCAATCAACTCAGCAACTCGCCTGAGATGGAAAGCACATATAATAATGATCTGCCATTGATGGCGGGATAAAGGAAGAATAATGGCAAGGAATCGCTTTGATGTATTTAATGGCGATGCTGATGGCATTTGTGCCCTGATTCAGCTCAGACTCGACCAACCCGCTGAAACGACAATTATTTCTGGCGTTAAGCGTGATATTGCCTTGCTTAAAAAAGTGCCTGATACAACAGCTGCGGACATCACAGTACTCGATGTGTCTATGGCAAAAAACCGCGATGCAATGATGACACAGCTAGAGCTTGGCAGTCATATCACCTACGTAGATCATCATGACCCGGGTGAGATCCCAGATCATCCTTCTTTAACACACCACATCAATACCGCCTCAAACACTTGCACCAGCTTGATTGTCGATAAGCTGTTAAACGGTGCACACCGTGAATGGGCACTGGTAGGGGCTTATGGCGATAATATGATATCGTCAGCAAACGCACTGCTCCGCAAATCAGGATTGTCACCCGAGCAGGGTGAGCGCCTCACTCAGCTCGGTAATTATGTGAACTATAACGGCTATGGGGCGAGCGAACCTGACCTTCATTTCAATCCTGTCTCTTTGTATCAGGCAATGGTTCCATACCGATCACCCTTTGATTTTATTCAGGCACGTCCAGATATTTATCAAGCACTCGAGCAGGGCTACATTGATGACAATGCAAAGGCCGCAGCCACTGAGATCTACTCAAAGCAACCGGGGTCACGGGCATATATTCTACCGGACCAAGCCTGGTCGCGCCGGGTAAGTGGCGTTTTCTCCAATCAGCTTACCAATCAGGAGCCTACACTGGCTCATGCAGTGTTAACAGAGCGGGCTGACGGCGACTATCTTGTCAGTATTCGCGCCCCACTCAAAAATCGAACTGGCGCAAATGAACTTGCCTCGGCATTCCCCACAGGCGGTGGTCGACAAGCAGCAGCGGGAATCAATGCCCTACCCGCCAGTCAACTGAGCACTTTTCTCGATGCATTTCATCGTCGATACGCCGCTAAACCTATCTAACTATTTCTTTCAACGGTCAGCCTCTTACTGGCTGGCCGCCTGGTATTTTCCAGCCCATACTTTTTCTATTACTGATGCGCAGTTGTCGAATTTGAATCTGATGTTCGCTGCGCGATAAAAAAATTGCAGAGAGAAAAATGATGATCAATAAATGTCTTTTTCCTGCGGCTGGATATGGCACCCGTTTTTTACCTGCCACCAAAGCTATGCCCAAAGAAATGATGCCGGTAGTGAATAAACCGCTGATCCAGTATGGCGTAGAGGAAGCGCTCGCTGCGGGTATTAGCAGTATGTGTATTGTGACTGGACGGGGTAAGCATGCACTCATGGATCACTTTGATAAGAGTTTCGAGCTTGAACATCAGATTGCGGGAACAAAAAAAGAAGCCTTGCTTGATGACCTCCGACATACCATAGGTGCAGCGTCTTATACCTTCACCCGTCAGTCAGATATGTTAGGTCTTGGACATGCCGTCTTAACTGGTAGAGAAATGATAGGCGATGAGCCCTTTGCGCTTATTCTCGCAGACGACCTCTGTGTGGGAAAAGATCAGGGTGTGCTTTCGCAACTGATAGCAGCGTACGAGGAATTTCACTGCAGTGTTATTGCGGTTGAAGAAGTGCCCGCTGAAGACACCCATAAGTACGGCATTATTGAGGGTAGGGAGATTCGAAAAGGACTGATTAAAATCGATAACCTGATTGAAAAACCTCAACCAAACGAGGCACCCAGCCGTCTTGCTGTGGTCGGCCGTTACATCCTGACACCGGATATTTTTGAGATTCTGGCATCCACACCAGCGGGTAAAAATGGTGAGATCCAGTTAACCGATGCTCTATTGAGCCAAACCCAAACAACAAGCGTACTGGCCTGTAAATTTGAGGGGTTACGCTTTGACTGCGGCACGGTCGAGGGCTTTATTTCTGCGACAAACTACTGTTATAAAAATAATTTTGCCATCGACAAAGACATCTGAACTTCTTCATATCTAACAGATAACGCCCATTGCATCTGCTAGCATACTGTTGCTCACTGCGCCTCAAATACTGTTCATTTATACATACTTTTACTTTTTGATTGAGGTGCACTGTGCGATACTCAGACACTAATCTCTATCCAATATCCAGCAATTCAGCGACGCATTCAGGTAAGGTGGACATGGAAACTATTGACGTCAGAGGGGCACGCACCCATAACCTCAAAAATATCAATCTGACAATTCCTCGCGATAAACTCATTGTTATTACAGGTTTATCCGGCTCAGGAAAGTCATCTCTGGCATTTGATACCCTCTATGCAGAGGGGCAACGACGTTATGTTGAATCCTTGTCTGCTTATGCACGTCAGTTCCTTTCACTGATGGAAAAACCAGACGTCGACCACATCGATGGCCTGTCGCCTGCTATATCCATTGAACAGAAGTCAACGTCTCATAACCCCCGTTCAACGGTCGGTACCATCACTGAGGTATATGATTATCTGCGTCTTTTGTTCGCCCGTGTCGGCGATCCTCGCTGTCCGGTGCATGATGTAACTCTGGAAGCTCAGACAGTCAGCCAAATGGTCGACAAAGTGCTGTCCCACCCGGAGGGCAGTAAACTCATGTTGTTGGCTCCTGTCGTTAAAGAGCGAAAAGGCGAGCACGTCAAGACACTTGAAAACCTTGTTGCTCAGGGCTTTATAAGAGCAAGGATCGACGGAGAAGTTTGCGATCTTTCTGATCCACCTACACTGGAATTACACAAAAAGCACACCATAGAAGTGGTAGTCGACCGATTTAAGGTACGTAATGACTTACAGCAACGTCTGGCTGAGTCTTTCGAAACCGCGCTGGAACTGACAGGTGGCACTGCCGTGGTCGGCAGTATGGATGATGCCAATCAGGAAGAGTTGGTATTCTCTGCTAACTTTGCCTGCCCGCATTGCGGCTACAGCATGCAAGAGCTGGAGCCCCGTCTGTTCTCATTCAACAACCCTGCCGGTGCCTGTGGCACTTGTGATGGGCTCGGCGTTCAGCAATATTTCGACGAATCACGAATTGTGCAGAACGAAGCGGTCAGCCTGGCAGGTGGAGCAATTCGCGGCTGGGACCGTCGTAACTTTTATTACTTCCAGATGCTGAGCTCATTAGCGGAACACTATGACTTCGATATCGAAGCGCCTTGGCAATCGCTGCCGAAAAGAATTAAAGACATCGTCCTGAATGGTTCAGGTCGAACTGAGGTCGCGTTTAAATACGTTAACGATCGCGGTGATATTACCGTGCGTAAACATCCATTCGAAGGCATTCTCAATAACCTTAACCGCCGGTATCGTGACACAGAGTCCAATGCGGTAAGAGAGGATCTCGCTAAATACATTGCAACCAAACCTTGTGCCTCTTGCGGCGGCTCCAGACTACGCCGGGAAGCGCGCCATGTGTTTATCGGAGATACCAACCTTCCCGCAGTATGCGAAATGAGCATCCATGACGCTTTAAACTTCTTCAGTGATCTGAAGTTGTCAGGTCAGCGCGCTCAGATAGCCGACAAAGTGATGAAAGAGATTCGCGATAGATTGAATTTTCTGGTCAATGTTGGCTTAAATTACCTTAACTTATCGCGCAGCGCAGACACCCTTTCTGGCGGTGAGGCACAGCGGATCAGACTGGCAAGTCAGATTGGTGCTGGTCTGGTTGGCGTTATGTATGTTCTGGATGAGCCCTCCATTGGTCTCCACCAGCGTGACAATGAAAGGCTGCTAAAAACACTGGAACATCTCCGGGATCTGGGGAACACAGTGCTGGTAGTTGAACACGATGAAGATGCTATTCGGGCAGCAGACCATATTATTGATATCGGTCCAGGGGCAGGCGTTCACGGTGGTGAAGTGATTGCCAGCGGCGTAATTGAGGATATTCTGAGTAATCCAGACTCCCTGACAGGTCAGTACCTTAGTGGCAAAAAAGAAATTTCTATCCCTGAGAAACGACACACCTTCGACAAAAAAAAGGTGGTGAAACTGCTCGGTGCCAAGGGTAATAACCTGAAGAAGGTTAATTTAACTCTTCCTGTTGGTCTGTTTACCTGTGTTACTGGTGTATCCGGCTCAGGTAAATCAACGCTGATTAACGACACCTTCTACAAAATTGCCCATCAGCAATTAAATGGTGCAACAACTGGTGAGCCAGCTCCTTATCTGGATATTGAGGGCCTCGCTCATTTCGACAAGGTGATCGACATTGACCAGAGTCCGATAGGCCGGACACCGCGTTCGAACCCAGCAACATACACAGGGATCTTCACGCCGATAAGGGAGTTGTTTGCAGGCACTCAAGAATCGCGTTCCCGTGGCTATAAAGTGGGACGCTTCAGTTTCAATGTTAAAGGCGGACGCTGTGAGGCATGTCAGGGCGACGGTGTTATCAAAGTAGAGATGCACTTCTTACCTGATGTGTATGTGCCCTGTGATGTCTGTAAGGGTAAACGCTACAACCGGGAAACATTAGAAATACGCTATAAAGGCAAAACCATTGATGAAGTACTGAGTATGACAGTGGAAGATGCCCGTGAATTTTTTGATCCTGTTCCGGCAATTGCGCGCAAGCTGCAAACTCTGATGGATGTTGGTTTATCTTATATCCGACTCGGCCAGGCGGCGACCACACTATCAGGTGGTGAGGCGCAGAGGGTCAAACTCGCGAGAGAGCTTTCAAAGCGCGATACGGGTAAAACCTTGTACATTTTGGATGAGCCGACGACCGGACTACATTTCCATGATATACAGCAGTTACTGACGGTACTTCACCGTTTGCGTGATCACGGAAATACGATTGTGGTTATCGAACACAATCTGGATGTGGTAAAAACGGCGGACTGGATTGTTGATCTGGGTCCGGAAGGAGGCAGTGGCGGCGGTATGATCATTGCTGAGGGTACACCGGAAAAGGTCGCAGAATCTGAGGCGTCACATACAGGACGCTTCCTTAAGCCACTGCTAGCCAGAGGATAACTTGCTAAATACACTGCAGCTTCGTAAAGCAACTATTGTCCGCAAGCCACTGACGAAACCCCTGCTACTGTCGGTGGCCGCGATGTTTTTGTTTTGTTTGCCTCTCAATGAGGCAGAGCTGGCAGTGAGCGGTCTGCATCATCCTGCTTTTGCATTCACTATAATGGTGGCCGTAGTGGCCATCACAAGCGGCTTACTTGAAATAAGCAGACAGCATACATTCCGTTATTCACCACTGACATCATGGTTAGTCGGTGCTCTGGTGATGGCTAACTTACCGCTGCTTTATGTGCATGGTGATACGTCGACATCGTGGCAGGTTTTACTAAATAGTACAGGTTGCCTGCTATTTTTCGTTGCATTGCAACAGTTCAGCTTCAGCCACAGCCAGCGACAACTGTTACTCTGGTTGCCTTTACTGGGTGCGGGACTATTAGCTGTGCCTCTACTTGCTCCATCAGCAGTTGGTAAACTCAGTGATACAGCGGTGCAACTTGAAAATTCTGGCTGGCTGAACACACACTGGTTTGAAAGCCTGTCTCCGGTTCTCAACCTGATACCTGAAAGTATAGTGATGCCACAACTGGCGCACCATGCCTCTTCGACCGTACTTCTTACCAGTCTTCCCCTTTCAGCCTATCTGATGGCGAGAACACATGCCTACAAGCGTACGTTAACCCTGCTGCACTTTACGCTGATTCTGATCCCGATGATCACGGTTTGTGCACTGATGGCAATGCGTCAGCCATGGCTGGTCACAGCAGCTCTTGCCGCCGTGATGCTGGTTCAGCCATTTCTTTTCCGGTATGCCAGAAAAATACATCAAGGTCTCTGGAATCTTTCAGTTTTATGGGGCTTTTGGTTCTCAGGTCTTGCCGGCTGGTTACCGGATGATGCGCTACTCGCGCCTATCCTGAGCCAAGAACAAAATCAGCTCTTTGCCCAGATTTTGTTATTGATTGAGGCCTACCCGTTTCAAGGCACCGGCGACGGAATGCTGACGCAGAGCATGCTGCTGTTCGGGCTGGAAAATGGTCAGGTTCTGACAATACCGCCGCTGTTTCCCGGCTGGGCAATAGCATGGGTAGCAACAGGAGGGGTCAGTGTTTTAGTGGCAATGATCATTGTTATTGTCGCCACCGGCTTTCGCTTAATCAGTGCTCCCAAGGGAACCCGACTGATTCTGGCAACCATTATTGCACCGTCGCTTATCGCCATGCTGACCACCAGCTACAGTGCCGCTAACCCTGCGTTAACCTTACTGCTGATCATCGTGATGTTCTGGTTTGACCAACTGACAGGCCGATACAAGAAAGTGAAAGTGGCAAAAACCCGTCCTATGGTCTGGTTTTCTGCAACCGCTATGACGGCTTGCTTTATGTTAGTTATCAGCTCGGTGTTAATTGCTGAGCAGGCTGTTCGCCCGGGCGCATTGTCAGACAGAGCGCTGAATATTTTTCGTATTCACCCATGGTGGCAAGATTACATGGTACAGGAGCAGGAAAGGCGACAGTTCATCAATGACGTTGCGGAAGATAACGGTAAGAAAATTGAGCATTACTTGCAGTTTAAGCTCAATCACGTCGCCCGGTTTCCGGATGCAAAGGGCTATCAGGAAATCATTGATCTCACTATGATGCTTGGTCGTGAGCAGCACGCGCTTCAATTGCAAAAAGAGGCAATAATGCTGTTTCCAGCTCATCACTTCGAGCCGAAACGTTAGTTGCTGACCTAAGATATTGTTGAGAACGAAAAGAAATTATGCCGCCACAATGAGCACTGAGGCGACATATATTACGTCAATAGCTGAGTGGGTTAACGGAGCACGTCTTCCAACGCGCCGAGACACAGGCTGACATTTTCCCGCTTCGCTGCGTGGCCCATCAAGCCAATACGCCATGCCTTGCCAGCGAGTGCACCAAGACCCGCGCCTATTTCCAGATTGAACTCATTGAGCAACTGAGAGCGCACTGCGGCATCATCAACGCCATCAGGTATTGCTACAGCATTCAATTGAGGCAACCTAACCGATTCATCCACTAAAAACTCGATACCCAGGTTATTGAGACCCGCTTTGAGCAGCTCATGCATATCGCGATGTCGTTGCCAGGTCTTTTCAAGACCTTCCTCATGCACCATCACTAAGGATTCGTGAAGAGCATAGAGGCTGTTTACCGGGGCGGTATGGTGATAGCTGCGCTTGCCATTACCGCTCCAGTAACCTAATACCAGACTCTGGTCGAGGAACCAGCTCTGCACGCTGCTTCCACGCTTCTGAATCTTATCAATCGCCTTTTGAGAAAGCGTCACAGGAGATAGCCCCGGGACACATGAGAGACATTTCTGACTGCCTGAGTAAACGGCATCCAACTGCCACTCATCAACTTTCAATGGAACACCCACCAGAGAGGTCACTGTGTCAACGATGGTCAGGCAATCGTATTGTCGAGCCAGAGCAGCCAGTGTCTCTGCATCTGACATGACACCTGTTGACGTTTCAGCGTGGACAAATGCCAGTATTGACGCCTCTGGATGAGCTTTCAGTGCGGCTTCCACTTTTTCAGGATCGACTGCTTTACCCCAGTCATCGTCAACCATAATGGCTGTCGCTCCGAGGCGTTCCACATTTTCTCTCATCCGGTCGCCAAATACACCGTTGCGGCATACCACCACAGTATCACCCGGCTCTACCAGATTGACAAAACAGGTTTCCATACCAGCACTTCCCGGTGCTGAGACGGCAATGGTGAAGGGGTTTTCGGTTTGAAAAGCGTATTGCAACAAAGCCTTAACTTCGTCCATCATACCGATGAACAGAGGGTCGAGGTGACCAATAGTCGGTTGCGCAAGTGCCTGTAATACACGGGGAGAGATATCAGACGGCCCGGTCCCATCAGCGTTCTCCTCGGTGGTACAAAGCGGGAAAAAGTCATAGTTATACTCCGTTTTATAAATCCATTCGCACCATGAAGATATTTTGTTTATTAAATAACCTAAGCAATTGATTATAAAAGTATCATGGTGTTATCTAGCAGCAACTTTATCGTTCACCCTCAAAAAAAGATGCGAAAAGCATCTCAATACACTTTATCTTTACATTGACATTCTTATTACAAAACCTTATCAATAAGATGATTGCTGCACAATGTGAATCTTATTGTGCGATGTCAGAAGAGGCGCGATTATCAGGCAGTCAGTACTCGGAGCCCCACTCCAATGTGTGCTGATCAGGGGATAAATCGCCGAGGTGGACCGGAAAAAGGGGATCCGGTTTGTCGGTCTTGAAGGTTGAGTCCTTCGGATTGTCACCCAAGGTGGGTGGAGTGCTTCTGGTTATGAATAACCCTCGCTCCTTTCCTGCAGTTTTTTACCCTCTTGTTGTATATTTTGCTCTTTCATACGTTTTTATTATTTTTTGGAGGTGAGGAGAAGTGGAAAAACTAACTGTCGCTAAATTTGGCGGCACAAGTGTGACCGATTTTGACGCTATGCGTCGTTGTGCATCGGTAATAAAAGGAAACGACAATACCCGGTTAGTAGTTATCAGCGCCTGCTCAGGCGTTACTAATTTGCTGGTAGAGTTGGCAAATGGAATTCATCAGGAGACTATTCGTCAGGAGAGGCTGACAACATTAGCAGTAATACACGATGAAGTATTGGCAAAACTGCCAGAAAATACATCTGTTGCGCAAGCTGTAAACGCCCTTATTGACGACATAGCCACACTTGCTGAGGCGGCAGCGACTTCTCCATCAACACAATTAACAGACTCTCTGGTCGCCTGTGGTGAGTTGCTGTCCACGCATCTTTTCACTCACTTGCTCAACACACAGGGCATTTCTGCTGTACGTTTTGATGCCAGAGAAGCGCTCAGAACAAATAGCCTGTTCGGTAAAGCAACGCCTCAGCTCGTTGAAACATCCAGCCTTGTTAACGAAAAACTGAGGCCTCTTTGCGAACGGCAAGTCGTTGTGACGCAGGGCTTTATAGGCGCTGATGATAAAGGAAATACGACGACACTCGGCCGTGGTGGCAGTGACTACAGTGCAGCTCTATTGGCAGAGGCCTTACATGCCGATACATTGGAAATTTGGACTGACGTACCCGGCATTTACACCACGGATCCCCGTGTCGCACCCAATGCAAAACCGATCTCAGAGATAAGTTTTAGTGAAGCATCTGAAATGGCCAACTTTGGCGCCAAGATCCTTCATCCCTCGACATTGTTACCCGCAATGCGTCAGGAGATCCCGGTCTTCGTCGGATCGTCGAAAGCCCCTCAGCAAGGTGGCACCTGGATCCGCAAGACAGCGCAGCGATCGCCGCTTTTACGCGCCCTTGCTCTGCGATCAAACCAGACCATGGTTACCCTGAACAGTCTTAATATGTTCCACGCTTACGGCTTTTTGGCAGAAGTATTTAATGTACTAGCGCGGCATCAGATCTCAGTCGATCTTATTAGTACCTCTGAAGTCAGTGTGTCGCTGACACTTGATCAAACCGATACCGGCGGTGGTGCGCCTACCCTGCCGGACGCAGCACTGGAAGAGCTTTCAGCGCTTTGTACAGTCAAAGTGGAACACGGCTTGTCTCTGGTTGCTTTGATTGGCAACCACATGGGAGAGACCCGAGGCACAGCCTCAAAGATATTCGGTGCAATGGACCAATTTAATGTTCGTCTGATCTGCTCAGGTGCCAGTGACCATAACATGTGTTTTCTGGTTAATGAAGAGGACTCAAAGCCCGTGATTCAAGCGCTGCACGAGAGACTGTTTGAATAAGTAGTTAGTCTGTATTGATCTAAAAAAGGGCACTGTTCAGTGCCCTTTCTTTTATTTGGAGACCCATTAATTGAGATTTGGTCCCAACCATTTTTCAGCTTCAAGCAGATCCCAACCCTTGCGATCAGCATAGCTGTCACGTTGATCCTCTTGAATTTGCGCCACCGCAAAATATCGAGAATCCGGATGAGAGAAATACCAGCCTGAAACTGACGCTCCCGGCCACATGGCGTAACTAGTAGTCAGCGACATACCTATAGTTTTCTCTACATTCAGAAGCTCCCAGAGAGAACCTTTTTCTGTGTGCTCAGGACAAGCAGGGTAACCCGGGGCAGGACGGATCCCCTGATACTTTTCACGGATAAGATCATCGTTTGATAAATCCTCGTCTGGAGAATAACCCCAAATCTCTTTACGGACACGTGCGTGAAGGTATTCAGCAAATGCTTCAGCCAGACGATCAGCCACTGCCTGAATCATGATTGCGTTATAATCATCGCCCTGTGCCTTATACTCATCAGCAAGCTCTCGCTCACCAATACCGCCTGTTACCGCAAAAGCACCAATCCAGTCTTTCTTACCACTATCCTTCGGTGCGATATAGTCAGACAAGCAATAGTTAAACCCTTTCGGTTTTTCTGTCTGCTGACGAAGGTTAAACAGTACTTTAGCCACTTCAGTCCGAGATTCGTCGGTGTACACCTCAATGTCGTCATCGACACTGGCTGCGGGTAACATGGCGCACATCCCACGTACTTTCAGCAAGCCCTCTCTTTCAACACGATCCAACAGGTCGTTAGCATCCTTAAATAACCGCTTGGCCTCTTCACCCACTTCTTCGTGATCAAATATCTTGGGATACTTGCCGACCAAAGACCAGGTCATAAAGAATGGAGTCCAGTCGATATAGTCCCGCAGAGTCGATACCGTTACGTCATCAACGACATGTATACCGGGCTTGGCAGGAGCGGGTGGTGTATAGTTCTGCCAGTCAATATCAACCTTATTCGCACGCGCTTTTTCCAGCGTAACAGGTTTAGTACGTGGTTTTTTACGGTTATGCTGATCGCGGACACGGATATAATCAGCGTCGAGCTTTTCGACAAACGCCGGACGCAGCTCGTCAGATAACAAAGAGGTACAGACACCCACGGCACGGGATGCATTGTTTACGTAAACTACTGGGTTCTTGTAATTCTGCTCAATCTTGACCGCAGTATGTGCTTTCGAGGTCGTCGCCCCACCAATCAACAATGGCAAATTAAAGTCCAGACGCTCCATTTCTTTAGCGACATGGACCATTTCATCCAGTGAAGGTGTAATAAGGCCAGAAAGCCCAATGATGTCGACATTTTCTTCTTTAGCTACCTTGAGGATCTTCTCACAAGGCACCATCACGCCCAGATCTATGATCTCGTAGTTATTACACTGCAGAACAACACCGACAATATTCTTACCGATATCGTGAACATCACCTTTTACTGTCGCCAGCAAGATCTTACCGTTCGATGAGCCCGCCTGTTTTTCTGCGTTGATAAAAGGTTCAAGGTAGGCCACTGCCTGCTTCATCACTCGGGCAGATTTTACCACCTGTGGCAGGAACATTTTTCCTTCACCGAACAGATCACCAACGACGTTCATACCATCCATCAGTGGCCCTTCGATGACCTCCAATGGCTTGGATGCGTCCTGGCGTGCTTCTTCGGTATCTTCGACAATAAACTCTGTAATACCTTTTACCAGCGCATGTTCAAGGCGCTTTTTCACTGGCCATGTACGCCATTCCAGTGCTGACGCATCCTCTTCTTTGCCAACACCTTTATTGGCATATTCAGCAGCAATATCCAGCAAGCGCTCAGTCGAGTCATCGCGACGGTTCAGCACCACATCCTCAACCGCTTCCCTCAGCTTTTCAGGAACATTGTCGTAGATCTCAAGCTGTCCGGCATTAACGATCCCCATGTCCATACCGTTTTTAAAACAGTGGTAGAGGAAAACGGCATGAATGGCTTCACGCACATAGTTGTTGCCGCGGAAAGAGAAAGAAACATTGGATACACCGCCAGAGATCATGGCATGTGGCAGGTCTCGCTTAATATCAGCAACAGCATCAATAAAGTCGACCGCATAATTGTTGTGTTCCTCAATACCTGTTGCGACCGCAAAGATATTCGGATCAAAAATGATGTCCTCTGGCGGAAAACCGACTTCGTCTACCAAGACACGATACGCATTGGTACAGATCTCCAGTTTCCGCTCGCGCGTATCTGCCTGCCCAACTTCATCAAATGCCATGACAATAACAGCTGCGCCATAACGACGAATCAGTTTGGCTTGCTCAATGAACTTCTCTTTGCCTTCTTTCAGCGAGATGGAATTAACAATACCCTTGCCCTGAATACACTTCAGGCCAGCCTCAATGACTTCCCACTTAGAGGAGTCGACCATGATGGGCACTTTTGAGATCTCAGGCTCTGACGCACACAGATTGAGGAAACGCACCATGCAGGCTTCTGCATCCAGCATTCCTTCGTCCATGTTGATATCAATGATCTGTGCCCCGTTCTCCACCTGCTGACGCGCCACTTCCAGCGCTTCATCGTACAGCTCTTCTTTGATAAGGCGCTTAAAGCGCGCCGAGCCAGTAACATTGGTCCGCTCGCCTACGTTTACGAACAGGGTGTCTTTTTCAATGGTCAGAGGTTCAAGACCTGACAGTCGACAGGCGACTGAAATATCAGGAAGTGAACGTGGAGCGAGATCTTTGGTAACCTGATGCATTTGGCGTATATGCTCAGGGGTAGTACCACAACAGCCCCCAATAAAGTTCAGGAAACCACTTTCTGCCCATTCTTTTACATGCGCAGCCATATCTTCCGGCGACAGGTCATATTCGCCAAACGCATTGGGTAAGCCCGCATTCGGGTGAGCAGAGACAAACGTCTCTGAGATCCGAGATATTTCCTCAACGTAAGGACGTAACTCGTCAGGCCCAAGTGCACAATTAAGGCCAAATGACAGGGGGTTCACATGACGAAGGGAGTTATAGAAGGCTTCAGTCGTTTGACCGGACAGCGTCCGTCCTGAGGCATCTGTGATAGTACCGGATATCATGACCGGCAGTTGATAGCCAAGCTCTTCAAATACAGTATCGACGGCAAATGCACAGGCTTTCGCGTTCAGGGTATCGAAGATGGTTTCTATCATGATGATATCGGCACCGCCTTCGATGAGAGCATGAGTAGACTCAGAGTAGGCTTCAACCAACTCATCAAAACTCACGTTGCGGTAACCCGGATCATTAACGTCTGGCGAGATACTACAGGTTCGGTTTGTTGGGCCCAGTACACCTGCTACAAAGCGGGGTTTGTCCGGTGTTTTGGCCGTCCAGGCATCGGCAGCATCACGGGCCAGCCTAGCAGCCTCGCGGTTAATTTCTGCACTGAGCGATTGCATGTCATAGTCGGCCATGGCAATCGTTGTGGCGTTAAAAGTATTCGTCTCAAGAATGTCTGCACCAGCTTCAAGGTACTGGTTATGAATCTCTTTGATCAGTTGCGGCCGGGTGAGCACCAGTAGGTCGTTGTTACCTTTCAGATCGGACGGCCAGTCGGCAAAACGTGTCCCACGATAATCGTCCTCCTCCAGTTTGTAACTCTGGATCATGGTTCCCATACCGCCATCGATTATGAGGATCCTGTCAGACAACACCTGATGCAATTTATCCTTACTACTTACAGCCACATCATTCCCTTACTTATTTTGCTTGTAATTCCATAGTACCACAGAGCAAATGGAAATCTAGACGGCCATTTAAAAATGATGTAGGTCAAACAGGTTGAAAATTGCTCAACTTTTCTGTAGTTTTCTTACGCCCTCGGATTTATATTTCGAAACAATTTTCTTACTTTTAAAAACTACACCTAAACAGGTTCGTGAATGACCGTCTATACTACGCTTTGCTTTCTTGCTGCGGCTGCCATAGCCATTTCCTTTATTAATAGTAAAATCGGTAACATGCAAACAACTATTGCTATCACGGCTGGTGCTGTTGCTATGTCGCTGATTATTGTTGTTGCTGGTCAGAACAACTGGTTCAACCTCAAAGATATCGCTGCGGACACCCTCAACGCGATCAGTTTTGATGAATTTCTTCTCAAGGGTGTGCTTGGTTTCCTCCTCTTCGCTGGTGCGCTGGGTGTGAAATTGCCAAACCTAAAAGATCAGAAGTGGGAGATTACTGGTCTTGCCTTGGTGGGTACGCTGGTCTCCACCGCTATTATCGGTGGCTCAATCTGGTATATCCTGCAACTTCTGGGTATCCAGCTTGATTTGATCTATTGCCTGCTGTTTGGCTCATTAATTTCCCCTACCGATCCCATCGCAGTACTTGCGATTGTTAAAAAGCTAAATGCCCCAAAGCGTGTCTCCACCCAAATCGAAGGTGAGTCCCTGTTCAATGATGGATTTGGCTTGGTTATTTTCGTCTCCCTGTTCGCGATTGCTTTTGGGACAGAGGCGCCAACCGTTGGCGGTGTCATAGAGCTTTTTCTGCATGAAGCTGTTGGTGGTATTCTCTACGGCTTTGTACTTGGTCTCGTTTTTCACTTCCTCATTTGCGCGACTGACGACCACTCTATGGAGCTTTTGCTGACGCTTGCTATCCCAACAGCAGGTTACGTGCTGGCCGACCTTATTGGCGTTTCAGGCCCTCTGGCGATGGTAGTCTGCGGTATCATGATTGGTAACTGGACCCGTCACATCGGTTTTTCAAAAGACAGCGAGACACACCTCGATCACTTCTGGGAACTGGTAGATGAGTTCCTAAATGGTGTTCTGTTCCTGCTGATTGGTTTGAGCATGCTGCAATTCACTTTCCATCAGGAAGACTGGCTATTAATGGTTATTGCGGTACCTGTTGTTCTTGCAGCAAGATACCTGAGTGTGAAAGGCTGCTTCTTGGTATTTAACCGCTACCGTACTTACAACCCTATGACAATCAAATTACTGACTGTCGGCGGCCTGCGTGGAGGCTTGGCACTGGCAATGGCCATGGCTGTTCCTGCTGGGTATATGGTGATTCCGGAAAAAAATATAGATGTAAAAGAAATCATCTTGGTAATGACTTACGCAGTCGTGGTCTTCTCAATTCTTGTTCAGGGATCTATGGTGACGAACATGGTTGAAAAAGCCAATGCCGAACAGAAGCTGATGGATGGAGAAGAAGCAAGCTCACAGCAGAACATAGATAACACTAAACCTATTGCTGAATAAGTAAAAGGGAATCAAAAAGGCCTGCAAATGCAGGCCTTTTTTGTGTCTGCTATTCCTCGTCGATAGTGAATGCAGACTCTGAGAAGTGTTCCAAATCGAAGGGTGTTTGCTGGTACACACAGTAATTTAACCAGTTGGCAAACAGCATGTGACCGTGACTCCTCCAGCTGACGTAGGGCTCCTGACTCGGATCGTCATCTGGATAGTAGTTACTTGGAACGATAGGTTCCATTCCCTCGTTGAAATCCCTTACATACTCGCTATGAAGGGTATGGGAATCATATTCAGGGTGTCCCGTGACAAAAACGTTACGCTTGTCTTTGGTTGCAGCCAAATAGGTTCCTGCAGTCGCCGATGTGGCGAGAATATCGAGGTCAGTGTGTTCGATAAGATACTCTGGGGAGAAATCAGCATATCTGGAGTGTGGAGCAAGGAAACTATCATCGAACCCTCTAAGAAGAGGATGGTGGTTATGCGCCTTGTTAGTCTGGTGCCAATACACGCCCGACAGCTTGTCTTTTCTGGTTCGTTTTGGCAGATCATAGAGCATTTTTAATCCCGCCTGCGCAGCCCAACAGACGTACATGGTTGATGTAACATGTTTCTCTGCCCAACTCATAATGCTTTGGAAATGCTCCCAGTAAATCACATCTTCAAATTGAACAAGGCCCAACGGTGCACCGGTGACAATGAGTCCATCGAAGTTCCGGGTACTGACTGCTTCAAACTGTCGGTAGAAGGTATCAAGGTGTTCTGTTGGTGTATTTTTACTTGGCCTGTTATCAATACGTAATAGCTCTACATCAACCTGAAGAGGGCTATTCGACAACAAACGCATAAATTGTGTTTCTGTCTCAATCTTCTTTGGCATTAGGTTGAGTAGCAATACTTTCAACGGACGAATGTTCTGACTCTCTGCACGCGACTCCGGCATCACAAAGATATTTTCCTGACGAAGAATGTTTACTGCGGGTAACTGATCAGGAATTTTAATAGGCATCTTAATTTACTCCCTACGTTAAGATGTATAGACGTCCAGATATCTAGTTAACCTATATTATGTATGATTTAGCTGCAAGAGAAAAATAAAGAGGTGTCTCAAAATTGAAATGAAAAAAGCCCACAGCGTTTCCGCTATGGGCTTAGAAGGGTATCTGGCAGTGACCTACTCTCACATGGGGAGACCCCACACTACCATCGGCGCAGCAACGTTTCACTTCTGAGTTCGGCATGGGTTCAGGTGGTGCCATTGCGCTGTGGCTGCCAGAAAAATTTTGTTCTGGTGCTGATACCCAGATTTGAACTGGGGACCTCACCCTTACCAAGGGTGCGCTCTACCGACTGAGCTATATCAGCAAATTTTCACACATTAAAGTCTTACAATACATTGCTTTACTGTGCAATCCATCTCAGGGATGGAGAATTCAAAGCCTGGCGATGTCCTACTCTCACATGGGGAGGCCCCACACTACCATCGGCGCTGTTGCGTTTCACTACTGAGTTCGGCATGGAGTCAGGTGGGTCCACAACGCTATGGTCGCCAAGCGAATTTGGTGTTATTCCGCTTGCTATAAAGCCTGCTAGCTGCGTCAGAAGCCTCGTTTGCTCGGTCATTTACTTCAGTAAACTCCCTTGCAAGCTTCAACCTCTTTCTTGCTATCACACTTTATTTCTGCGCTACCTTTGGTCTTAACCAAGATAAAGCGAAATAATCAATTCCGGAAAGCTGTTTGGTGTTCTCGACACATTCAAGGCTCTTTTTTGAGTCCTTTTTGGCAGACTGATGGCCGTGGTTTCAAAGGGAATTGGCTTTGAGACGCGCAGCATACAAGCGTATGTGAGCATCGCAGAAGGCCATTCTCAAAGAAAGCACAACATCTGTCGCCAAAGGG